>JBQTIT010000077.1:0-3829 GCA_052387855.1 Paracoccaceae bacterium | reverse complement strand
AGCGCCCGCCCTCCCGGCCCGCCCACGGGGCGGGCGTTCTTCGGGGAAAAGGTCCACTGGACCTTTTCTGATCCCTCATCACCCCATGGCGGGCGCTCCGCACCCGCCGGGTCGGGCGCTGGCCTCTGTCGGTGTAGCAGAACCGGTCTACCCTCGCCGTTCCCACACGGTCGGGGAACGGCAATGCCTTTCCTTCTCCGCCCGAAGTGGCCGAGGCTATCGCCGAGGCCATGCGGTGCCGTCCGCCCCATCCCCGCCGAGGGCCCCAAAGGCCCTCGGCCGAGGGGACGGACAAGCCTTCGCATGACCTCGGCTGGCGCCTCGGCCAAATCCCGGCGGATCCCGACATGCCCCGCCTTTCCCCGCCCGCAACGCAGGCACATGCGACCAGCCCCCCTACCTGCGCCGCGCAAGATATTCGCGGGCAAAGGCCGCGTAGCCGTCAGAGGTCACCCTGAGCCGGTCCGCCATCAGCCGGTGCAGCGCGGGAAGGTGATGAAAGGGCACGGCGGGCAGGACGTGATGCTCGACGTGATAGGGCATGTTCCAGGCCAGGAACCGCACCAGCAAAGTGGTATAGGTGGTGCGGGTGTTCTGAAACATGTCGGCCACGCGCGGGCAGTCGCCATGCTCGGCCAAAAGATACACCCGCAAAAAGGGCTGGCCCAGCAGCACGGGCAAGAGCCAGACCCAGAACAGCAGCGGGCCGGCGCCAAGGCTCAGCCCGACCAGCGCATAGCCCATCAGCATCCACCGTGCCTGCCGGCGGATGCGGGGCAGGGCGGGGGCCGGCAGATAGGGCGCATCGCCCCGTCCGCGGGCAAGGGCAAGCGTCTGGCGCAGCATGCCCCCCCCAATAGGGCAGCCCCGACACCACCTGCGCGAAAGCAAGCCAGGTGCCCGGCTTTTCGCTGTCCAGTTCCGGGTCCTGCCCGGGCAGGTTGGTCCAGCGGTGATGGGCCAGGTGGAAATAGCGGAACCACTCGAAGGGCAGCAGCAGCAGAAAGCCGCAGACCGCCCCCACGGCATCGCTGATCCAGGGCCTGGCAAAGGGCGTGCGGTGGGTGCACTCATGCTCAAGCGTGAAAAGAAAGACGATGGCCACGCCCTGAACGGGCAAGAGCGCCCACCATCCCGGCACGCCAGACCCGATCAGCCCGCCAAGCGTGACGATCAGGGCAAGGTGCCCGGCAAGATGCATCAGGCCCGCACGGTCCGAAAGCTCGGTCAGCCTCGCCCTCTCGGCACCGTCCAGCACGGCGACAAAGGCCCTGTGGTCCGCCGGCGGGTTCATTCCATCCTCGGCAGGTCGAACCCGGGCGGGGCAAGCTCGAACCCGGCAAAGTCGAATCCCGGGCTGACGGTGCAACTGACCAGCGTCCAGGCGCCCGTGGACCGCGCGGCCTGCCAGTGGCCGGCCGGCACCAGGACCTGCGCGGCATCGCCGGCCAGCACTTCGGGGCCCAGACGCACCTCGCGCGCCGCCGCGAGCCCGACCGACAGGATCAGCGGCGCGCCGGCGTGAAACAGCCAGATCTCGTCGGCATCGACCCGGTGCCAGTGGCTGCGCTCGCCCGCCCGCAACAGAAACAGGATCGCGGTGCCGCTGGCGCGCCCCTCGCGCAGCGGGCCGGCCCAGGTCTGCCGGTACCAGCCGCCTTCGGGGTGGGGCGCCAGGCCAAGCCTGGCGATGATCTCATCGGCGCTCATGCAACCTCTCTTGAACTTGCGGGCGAGCATGTCAGCATGAAACCGGGGGGAACGCCATGAAGGTTCTGATCGTCGGGGCAGGAATCGTCGGGGCCAGCATCGCTTGGCACCTGGCGCGCGGCGGGGCCGAGGTGACGGTGCTGGAGGCAGAGCGCCCGGCCGCAGGCGCCTCGGGGCGCAGCTTTGGCTGGATCAATGCCTCGTTCTTCCTGAACGATGACCATTTTCGCCTGCGGGCCGAGGGGCTGCGGGCCTGGCGCCGGCTGGCGGCGGCGGTTCCGGCGGCAGCGCCGGCCTGGACCGGGGCGCTGTGGTTCGAAAGCGCCGGGGCGGAGCTGGCGGCGATGCACCAGCGCCTGCGGCGGCTTGGCTATCCGGTGCGGCGGCTCGCGGGGGCGGCGGCGGTCAGCGCGGCAGAGCCGGGCCTGCGCGCGCCGCCGGCCCAGGCGCTGCTCTTTCCGGACGAGGGCGCGCTCGATGCCGCCGAGGCCACGCGCGCCCTTCTGGCGGCCAGCGGCGCGCGGGTTCTGGCCGGCACCCCGGCGCGCGGGCTGATCGAGACGGGCGGGCGTGTCATCGGGGCGCGGACCCCGATGGGGCCCCTGCCGGCCGATCATGTCGTCATCGCCGCCGGCACCGGCAGCCCGGCGCTGCTGGCGCCCCTGGGCCTTGCGCTGCCCATGCTGCCGCGTCCGGGGCTGATCCTGCGCACGGCGCCGGTGGGGTTTGGTCTGTCCCGCATCCTGGTTGCCCCGACCCTGGAGGTGCGCCAACTGCCGGACGGCAGCCTGATCGCGCCCTGCGCCGCCGGGCACCAGTCCGACAGCGCCGACCGCGTGCCGGACGAGGGCGCGGCGAGCGAGGCCACGCTGACCCGGCTGCGGGCGTTGCTGGGCGGGGGGGGTCGAGCCGGCGCAAATGCTGCTGGGCCACCGGCCGGTGCCGGGCGATGGCTTGCCGGTGATCGGGCCGGCGCTGCCGGGGCTTTCCGTCGCGGTGATGCATTCGGGCGTGACGCTGGCAGCCCTGGCGGGCGAGGCTCTGGCGGACGGGATATTGGGGCGCGGCACGGCGGCATTGGCCGGCACCGGCATCGACAGGTTTCAACAGGGGGCGAGGGCATGAGCGGAGTTGCGGGCAGGGTGGCGCTGGTGACGGGCGCGGGGGCGGCGGACGGCATCGGCTTTGCCACCGCGCGGCTGCTCAAGGCGGCAGGCGCGCGGGTGGCGATCAGCGCGACCACGGACAGGGTTTTTACACGGCTGCAAGAGCTTGGGCCCGAAGGCAGTTTTGCCGCCACCGCCGATCTGACCGACCCCGCGCAGGTGGCGGGGCTGGTCGAGGCCGCCAGCCGCGCGCTTGGCCCGATCGACATCCTGGTCAACAACGCCGGCATGTCGCAAAGCGGCGTCTCCTTTCCACGCAGGACCCTGGCCGAGGTGACGGACGAGGCCTTTGACTTTCAGATCGCCATCAGCCTGAAATCGGCCTTCATGGTCAGCCGCGCCGTGCTGCCGGCGATGATGGCGCGGGGGTTCGGGCGGATCGTGCACGTCTCGTCGGTCACCGGCCCGCTGGTCGGCATCGCCGGATCGG
Source organism: Paracoccaceae bacterium (assembly GCA_052387855.1). GTDB lineage: Bacteria > Pseudomonadota > Alphaproteobacteria > Rhodobacterales > Rhodobacteraceae > CAIYZT01. Next base: position 523 of record JBQTIT010000077.1, on the reverse strand, counting down.
GCCCCTATGCCGCCGCCAAGGCCGGCCTCTTGGGCATGGCGCGGGTGCAGGCCATCGAGTGCGGGCCCCACGGCGTGACGGTCAACTGCATCGGTCCGGGGTGGATCCACACCGGTTCCTCCTCGCCCGAAGAGGTGACGGCGGGGCGATACACCCCCGTCGGCCGGGCCGGGCGGCCCGAAGAGATCGGCCATGTCGCGGTGTTTCTGGCCTCGGAGGAGGCGAGCTATCTGACGGGGCAACTGATCACGGTGGACGGGGGGAATACCTTGCAGGAGTTCAAGGTCGGTTTGCCGGAGTAGGGGGCAGAGCCATCGCCTTGGTCCGGGGCCCCCCACCCCATCCCTCCCCCACGAGGGGGGAGGGAGGCGCCCTGGTCGGCCAAGGGCGCCATCTTTCGGGAATTGGCACTCCCTCCCCCTCGTGGGGAGGGGCCGGGGTGGGGGCTTTGCGGGTCGGGGCGGATGGGTCGCAGCGGGGGGGGGCTCGCCGCCTCCAAAACTCCCCGCCCCGGACCCGAGAC
>JBQTIT010000076.1:0-26641 GCA_052387855.1 Paracoccaceae bacterium | reverse complement strand
ACGTCTCCGCCCCTTGCCCCCTCCAAGGCCCCATGCCGCCAACCGCCCGCAACCGGCTCGTCCTGATCGACATCGCGCGCAGCCTGGCGCTTGCCGGCATGCTGGCCTTTCACATCCGCTTCGATCTGGTGCTGTTCGGCCTGGCCGACCCGGCGATCGCCGCATCGCCCCTTTTCTACTGGCATGCCCGCATCGTGGCCGGCAGCTTCATGGTGCTGGCGGGGCTTTCGCTGTGGCTGGCGCATGGCGGGGGACTTGACCGGCGTGCCTTCTGGCGGCGCGAGGGGCGCCTGGTCGCGGCGGCGGCGCTGGTCTCGGGCGCGACTTATCTCGTCCTGCCCTCGGCCTGGATCTTTTTCGGCATCCTGCATTCCATCGCGCTCGGCTCGGTCCTGGCCCTGCCCTTTCTGCGCCTGCCCGCCGCGCTGACCCTGGGCGCCGGCGCCCTGGTGATCGGCGCGGCGCAGGTCCTGCCGGGGGTGCTGCGTTGGAACCACCCGGCCCTGCGCTGGCTTGGTCTGCAGGATATCGGCACCGCCAGCGCCGATCTGGAGCCGCTCTTTCCCTGGTTCGGGCTGATCCTGATCGGGCTGGGCGCCGGGCGCGCGCTGGCCCCGCTCTGGCCGCGCCTGGTCTGGCGCGAAAGCCGGGCGCTGACGGCACTGGCCTGGCCCGGCCGCCACTCCTTGATCCTCTACCTCGTCCATCAGCCCGTCCTGCTGGCGCTGATCTGGACCTGGACCCGTTTGGGCTGAGCCCCTTTCCCCCGCGCCCGACAAGAGTATGGTGCGCCCAAAGAAGGAGAATCGATGATGGGATTTGCGCAATTCGTCGCCCGGGGCGTGGCCATGGTGGGGGCCACCATGATCTTGATGCGCCGCTTCGGCGCGCCGCCGGCCACCCCGGCCATCGGGCTGGCCCCCGCCATCCCGGCGGCGCGGGCCCAGGGCATTCCGACGCTCAAGATGCCCACCGCGCGCGGCTGGGCGCCGGGCCATTTGCCGACCTGCGCGCCGGGGCTGAAGGTCAACGCCTTTGCCACCGGGCTGAACCATCCCCGCAGCCTTGAGGTTCTGCCCAACGGCGATGTGCTGACGGCCGAGGCGATGTTCGTGCCGGGCGGCATCCGCACGCCGTTCGACTATGCCATCCATGTCACGATGAAGCGCGCGGCGGCGGTGGGCGACAGCCCCAACCGCGTGATCCTGCTGCGCGACGCCGACGGCGACGGCGTGGCCGAGGCGCGCGAGGTCTTTCTGGACGGGCAGAACCAGCCCTTTGGTCTGGCGCATCTGGATGGCACGATCTATCTGGGCAATACCGATGCCCTGCTGGCCTTTCCCTATGCGGACGGGCAGACGAAACTCAGCGGGCCGGGCCGCAAGCTGGCCGATTTCAAGCCCGGCGGGCATTGGACGCGCAGCCTGATCCTTTCGCCCGACCGAACCAGGATCTACATCGGCGTCGGCTCGCTGTCGAACATCGGCGATGACGGGCTGGCGGCCGAAGAGGGCCGCGCCATGATCCAGGTGCATGACATCGCGGCCGGCACCACCCGGCCCTTTGCCAGCGGCCTGCGCAACCCGGTCGGCATGGCCTGGGAGCCGGGCAGCGGGACGCTCTTTACCGTGGTGAACGAGCGTGACGGTCTGGGCGATGAAACCCCTCCCGATTATCTGACCTCGGTGCAGGACGGCGGCTTTTACGGCTGGCCCTATTGCTACTGGGGCCGCATCGTCGATGACCGGGTGCCGCAGGACGCCGCCCTGGTCGCCCGCGCGATCCAGCCCGACTATGCCCTGGGCGGGCACACCGCCAGCCTTGGCCTGTGCTGGATGCCCGCCGGCACCCTGCCCGGCTTTCCTGGTGGCATGGTGATCGGTCAGCACGGGTCGTGGAACCGCTCCAAGCTGTCGGGCTACAAGGTGATCTTCGTGCCCTTCGAGAACGGCAAGCCCATGGGAGAGGCGCGCACGATCCTGTCGGGCTTCCTGTCGGAGGATGAAAGATATTCCTACGGCCGGCCGGTGGGCGTTGCGATCAAGGATGGCGCGCTCTTGGTGGCCGACGATGTTGGCGACGTGATCTGGCGGGTCACCGGGGCCTGAGGCGGCGCAAACGCACCATGACCGGCGTTCGGCCTGTCTTGGAGTGCATTCTGTCTGATTCAGACAGAATGCACTCCGCCCTAACCCGCCGCGCCGTCCAGCCCGCCGAGCGCGCCATAGGTCTGTGGTCGCCGGTCGCGAAAGATGCCCCAGGTGGCGCGCAGATCTGCGATCGCTTGCAGATCGAAGCTTTGCACCAGCACCGCCTCTGTGCTGCGCGGCGCCTCGGCCACCACAGCCCCGATGTGGTCGGCAATGAAGCTTGACCCGTAAAAGGTCACCTCGCGGCCGCCCGGCGCCACCTCGCGCCCGATCCGGTTCGCGGCCACCAGCGGCATGATGTTGGCGCCGGCGTGGCCGCGCATCACCGTCTGCCAGTGCGGCTGGCTGTCATAGCCCGGCGCCGGCGGCTCGGAGCCGATGGCGGTGGGGTAAAGCAGCACCTCGGCGCCCATCAGCGCCATTGCGCGGGCACATTCGGGAAACCACTGGTCCCAGCAGATGCCCAGACCGACACGGCCCCCGCCGCCGTCTGCCAGACCCGATAGCCGGTGTCGCCGGGGGAAAAATAGTACTTCTCCTCATAGCCCGGACCCTGGGGGATATGGGTCTTGCGGTAATTGCCCAGCACCCTGCCATCGGCGTCGATCATTGCGACCGAGTTGAAAAAGGCCTGGCCGGCACGCTCGAAATACGAGCAGGGCAGCACGACGCCCAGTTCGCGCGCAAGATCGGCAAAGCGCGCGATCAGTGGATGGCCCTGCATCGGCTGGGCAAGGGCAAAGTATTCGGCGCGCTGCTCGATGCAGAAATAGGGCGCGGCGAACAGCTCTTGCACCAGCACCAGCCCGGCCCCCTGTGCGGCGGCGCGGCGCACCAGCGCCTCGGCCCGGTCAGCATTGGCCGGAAGGTCCCAGGTGCAGGCAAACTGCGTCGCGGCAACGGTCAGGGATCGCATGGGCAGGCTCCGGTTGGGCTCGCCCCATTTGCCCCGCCGGCGCCGGCAAAATCAATAGAGTCGCGTCAGCGGCCAGGGCACCCAACTGAAGGGGCGCTGGCCCGACGCGCTGGGATGAAGCCGCTCTGACGGGTCACGTCCCACCACCCTTGCCCGGCGCAGCAGGAACAGCGCCCCCCAGCCGCGCAGTGTTCCCACCATCGGAGCGTTGGCATCGCAGGGAAACCTGTCGCGCCAGCCCTCGGGCGCGGCAAGGCCCACCGCCTCGGCCCGCTCGATCATCCAGACCAGGGGGATGTTGGACAGCGGGCGCGAGCGCGGATCGTGCCCGATATGACCGCCGACGTCGCCATGGGCACCGCGAAACCAGACCTGCTCGACGTTGCCGGCATGGCCGGGGGGCGTGGTCCACATCACCGGCTCAAAGGCGACGCGGGTTTCGTGCAGGGCCAGGGCGTGAAACCCGTGACGGACGCTGGCGCCCAGGTGGTGGTTGTGGAACCGGTTGCGCCCCTCGGTCAGCATCCAGAGCAGCGGCAGCCTGACCCCCAGCGCCTTGACCGTGTCCCAGACACCGACGCAGTCGATCGCACAAGCGGCGTGGCAATGGGCGGCGGCAAAGGCGCGGGCGGCGGGGCTGTCCGGATCGGTGCGGTAGTGCCGATAGGCCTGCGACACCGCCCTTTCGGTCGCCGCCTCACGCCGCACCAGGCCCACCCGGTCGATCACCCCGGCCAGCGAGCGCACGGCGAAAGCGCCGCGCGAAAAGCCGAAAAGATAGATCCCGTCCCCTTCGCGGTAGTGCGAGGCAAGCCAGCCATAGGCGCGCCGGATCTGCCGGTTCACCCCCTTGCCGCGCGCGATGTCGTGCAGGCGACCCCAGCCCTGCCACTGGAGCCCGGGCTCGTAATACACCGTGCGGTCGGCCCGGAGCCGACCCTCGGACAGGAGTTTGAACAGCAGGCCGGCGTTGGTTTCAAACCCCTCGTCCAGCATCGAAAGCGTACCGTCCAGAATGATGACGTGGTCCACGCGCCCGCGCTTGGCCCCGAGCAGCGGCGGGGCGGCAGGTTCGGCGGTGACAACGGGGCGACCCTGCCACCATCGGCGAAGTTTGGCGAGCAGCGACATCACATCACCTGACCCGAAGGAAGACCGCCGCAGCGGGCGACCCGGTGAGTCTAGCACCGCGCCGTCAGCCGGACCTTAACACTTTCGGTTGAAAGCCCGGGATCGCGCGGATTTCACAGCTTGGCCGACAGCACCGTCACCCGCGCCAACTCGCCAAAGCCGTTGAAGCGGCTGTTGGTGACGGTCGAATAGGCGCCCATGCCGTGGACCACGGCAAAATCGCCCTCGGCGATGTCCGAGGGAAAGGGCACATCGCCCGGCAGCCGGTCGACCGAATCGCAGGTCGGGCCAAAGCAGATGCGCCCCATGGTCTTGCCCCGGCGCCGGTTGCCGGCCGGGTCGAGCACCTCGATCCGGTCGATGATGCCAATCTGGCCAAGCTCGAACAGCGAGCCATAGATCCCGTCGTTCAGAAAGACATGCGTGCCGTCGCGCACCGCCTTGACCCTTGCGGCCAGCACAAAGGCATCGCCGCACAGGCCGCGGCCCGGCTCGCAGACCAGCGCCGGCCGCTTGGCGCCAAAGGCCTCGGTCGCAACGCGGTCGATGGTTTCAAAGATCGCCTCAAGCTGCGGCAGGATCCCGGTGGCGCGGTGGCTGGGAAAGCCGCCGCCCACGTTCAGGCGGGCAATCGTGACGTCGGCCTTCTGCGCGATCACCGCCGCCTCGCGGATATAGGCGGCCCAGGCCTCGGGGTCGGTGCACTGGGTGCCGGCGTGGAAGGTGATCGAGGGCACAAAGCCCGCCGCCGCCACCTTGCGCAACAGCTCTGCCGCGACCTCTTCGGTGGCGCCGAACTTGGCGCCGAAGTTGTAGGCGGCGCCCGCGACCGGCAGCTTGAAGCGCACCGAAATTTCGCAGCCCTGGGCCGGGACAAGCTCGATCAGCTTGGCCAGCTCGGTATGGCTGTCGACCGACCAGGATTTGACGCCGCGCTCGACCGCAAGGGCGATCTCGGCGCGCGAGCGGACCGGGTTGTTGTAATGGATGGCCGCCTCGGGGGCGAGCCGGCGGATCAGGTCGATCTCGAAGGGCGAGGCGCAGTCAAAACCGCGCATCCCGGCCGCGACCAGGTTCTCGATGACCTCTTCGCCGGGGTTGGACTTGACGGCATAGGTCACCAGACCCGGAAACCCGGACATGAACCGCTGTGCCGTGGCCTGAAGCACCGAAGGCGCAAAGAACAGCACAGGATTTTCCGGCTGCTGCGAGGTCAGGAATTCGGTCGGATTGGTCCAGATCGATTTGGACAGTCCCATCGGCGTGATCCTTTCTGCCAACAAGATGCGTGTCCTCCTCTGTCGCCACACCATGAATGGTATGAACGGCCCGGGACCCGCGTGGTTTTTCCAACCAGGCCAGGTGCGTATGAGCCGCCCTTTTCCTGCAACTGAGAATGCCGCATATGGGCTACAACTTCACCGAACAAAACTATATAAACGACGTGAATCATCGTCATAATGACGAAATCTCTGGACATGTTGCATGGATGATCTCGACCGGAACATATTGACGCTTTTGGGTGCCGACGCGCGGATGTCGGTGGCGACGCTGGCGCGCAAGCTGAAGGTGGCGCGCTCGACCATCCAGGCGCGGCTGGAGCGGCTTGAGACCACCGGGGTCATCGCCGGCTACACGCTGAAACTGGGCGAGGCGGCCCGTCAGGGGCGGCTGCGCGCCTCGGTCCTCTTGACGATCGAGCCGCGCGCGCAGGCCGCGATCCTGCAACGGCTGAAAGCCCTGCCCGAGATCGAGCGCGTCTTTACCACCTCGGGGCGCTTTGATCTCTTGCTCCAGATCGCTGCCTCGAACACGCAGGTGCTTGATTCGGTGCTGGACCAGATCGGCGGGCTGACGGGAGTCAAATCCTCGGAAAGCCTGATTCATCTGTCGACCCGGATCGACCGGGCGGTCTGAGCGCCCTGCCGCCGCCGCGCCCCGGGCCGGCCTGCGCCTCCGGCGGGGATATTTGGGCAGAGAAGAAGACCGGGTGGGGCACTTCGCGCCCCGGGACGGCTTGGAAATCCGCATGTCATTGTCTATTCGGGCAGCAGCGAGAGGATGACCGACATGCCGATGGAAAAGACCTTTGATCCGGCCGAGGCCGAGGCGCGCATTTCCGCCCTGTGGGAGCGGCAGAAGGTCGGCCGCGCCGGGGCGAACAAGAAGCCGGGCGGCAAGCCCTTTTCCATCATGATCCCGCCGCCGAACGTGACCGGCAGCCTGCACATGGGCCACGCCTTCAACAACACCTTGCAGGACATCCTGGTGCGGTGGCACCGGATGATGGGGGATGATGTGCTGTGGCAGGTCGGTACCGACCATGCCGGCATCGCGACGCAAATGGTGGTGGAGCGCGAGTTGGCCCTGCGCCAAGAGCCCCCCCGCCGAGAGATGGGCCGGGAGGCGTTTCTGGCCCGCGTCTGGGAGTGGAAGGAGCAGTCCGGCGGCACGATCATCAACCAGCTCAAGCGGCTGGGCGCCTCCTGCGACTGGGACCGCGAGGCATTCACCATGTCGGGCAATTTCCCGGACGCGGTGACCAAGGTCTTTGTCGAGATGTACAACAAGGGCCTGATCTATCGCGGCAAGCGTCTGGTCAACTGGGACCCGCATTTCGAGACGGCGATTTCCGATCTGGAGGTCGAGAATACCGAGGTTGCCGGCCACATGTGGCATTTCAAGTACCGGCTCGCGGGCGGGGAAAGCTATGAATACATCGAGCGTGATGCCGAGGGGAACGTGACCCTGCGCGAGCGGCGCGACTACATCTCCATCGCCACGACGCGGCCCGAGACGATGCTGGGCGATGGCGCGGTCGCGGTGCACCCCTCGGACGCGCGCTATGCGCCGATCGTGGGCAAGATGGTGCATCTGCCCTTGTGCGACCGTCTGATCCCGATCATCACGGATGAATACCCCGACCCGGATTTCGGCTCGGGCGCGGTCAAGATCACCGGCGCGCATGATTTCAACGACTATGCCGTGGCCAGGCGCGCCGGCCTGCCCTGCTACCGGCTGATGGACACGCGCGGCGCGATGCGGGCCGACGGGGCGCCCTATACGCAGGCGGTTGCCCGGGCCCGCGAGATCGCGGCGGGCAGCGCGACCTCTGAGGCAGAGGTGGACGCGCTGAACCTGGTGCCGGAAAAATATCGCGGAATGGACCGGTTCGAGGCGCGCAAGGCGGTGGTGGCCGACATCGGCGCCGCCGGGCTGGCGGTGACGGTTCTGGTCAAGGAGATCGACCCCGAAACCGGCTCCGAGCATCTGCGGCTGGAGCCGGTGGTCGAGGCGAAAAAGATCATGCAGCCCTTTGGCGACCGATCAAAGGTGGTGATCGAGCCGATGCTGACCGACCAGTGGTTCGTGGACACCTCAAAGATCGTCGGCCCGGCGCTGGAAGCGGTGCGGACCGGCGCGACCCGGATCATGCCCGAAAGCGGCGAGAAGACCTATTTCCACTGGCTGGAGAACATCGAGCCCTGGTGCATCAGCCGCCAGCTTTGGTGGGGGCATCAGATTCCGGTGTGGTATGATGCGCAAGGCAACCATTACTGCGCGCCCAGCGAGGGCGAGGCCCGCAAGCTGGCCGGCGGCAGGGACCTGACGCGCGACCCCGACGTCCTCGACACCTGGTTCTCCTCCGGCCTCTGGCCCATCGGCACGCTCGGCTGGCCCGACCAGACCCCCGAACTGAAAACCTATTTCCCCACCTCCACGCTCATCACCGGCTCGGACATCATCTTTTTCTGGGTCGCGCGGATGATGATGATGCAGCTTGCCGTGGTCGGGCAGGTGCCCTTCAAGGACGTCTATCTGCACGGCCTGGTGCGCGACGCCAAGGGCAAGAAGATGTCGAAATCGCTCGGCAACGTGGTCGACCCGCTCGATGCGATCAATGAATTCGGTGCCGATGCGCTGCGCTTCACCAATGCCGCCATGGCCTCGATGGGCGGGGTGTTGAAATACGACCCCGCCCGCATCGCCGGCTACCGCAATTTCGGCACCAAGCTGTGGAACGCCTGCCGCTTTGCCGAGATGAACGGCGTCTGGCAGGGGCATGTCACCCGCACCGGGGCACCTCAGGCCAGTGCCACCGCGAACCAGTGGATCATCGGCGAGACCGCCAAGACCCTGGCCGAGGTGAACGCCGCGCTGACCGCCTACCGCTTTGATCAGGCGGCGGATGCGCTTTACAAATTCGTCTGGGGCAAGGTCTGCGACTGGTATGTCGAGTTCGCCAAGCCGCTGTTTGACGGCCCGCAGGCCGCCGAGACGCGGGCCACCATGGCCTGGGTGCTGGACCAGTGCATGATCCTGCTGCACCCCTTCATGCCCTTCATCACCGAAGAGTTGTGGGCCACCACGGGCACCCGCGCCAATCTGCTGGTGCATCAGGACTGGCCGACCTACGGGGCAGCTCTGATCACGGCGCAGGCCGAGGCCGAGATGGGCTGGGTCACCACGCTGATCGACGAGGTCCGCTCGGCCCGGGCGCAGGTGCGCGTGCCGGTGGGGCTCAAGATCGACATCGTGGCGACCGCGATGGCGCCCGAGGCGCGGGCGGCATGGGAGCGGAACGCGGCGCTGATTCGCCGGCTCGCCCGGATCGAAACCCTGTCCGAGGGGCCCGCCCCGAAGGGGTCGATCAGCCTGACGGCGCCGGGGGCAAGTTTTGCGATCCCGCTGGCCGGGATCATCGACATCGCCGAGGAAAAGGCGCGGCTGTCGAAGGCCATGGACAAGCTGGCCAAAGAGATCGGCGGGCTCAAGGGGCGCCTGAACAACCCCAATTTCGCCGCCTCCGCCCCCGAAGAGGTGGTCGACGAGGCCCGCGCCAACCTCGCCCTGCGCGAGGAAGAGGCGGCAGGGATCAGGGCCGCGCTGGCAAGGCTGGCCGAGATCGGCTGATATTTTCTGTCCGAAAATATCCCGCCGGGGTGAATGCCCGCAGGGCAGAGGGGGGCGCGCAGCCCCCCTTTCGCTTTTCCGCCTCAGGTCCCATATTGGCCCTGAAAGGAGCCCGACCGATGTCCTGGCTGAACAAGCTTGCCGAACGCCAAATCGCCCTTGCGCGCGCCGAGGGCAAGTTGCAGGGCCTGGAGGGCGAGGGCAAGCCCCTGCCCGAGCAGAGCGCCAATGCCTTTGTCTCCGCCTCCGATGCCATCGGCTTTCACATCATGGCCGGGGCCGGGGCCCTGCCCGAAGAGATCACCCTGGCCAAGGCGGCCGAGGCGCAGCGCGCGCATCTGGCCACCCTGACGGATGCGGCCGAGCGCCGTGCCGCGATGGCCGTGCTCGCCGACATCGAGATGCGCCGCGCCATCGCCGCCGAGGCGCGGCGCAAGTTCCTGAGCGGCTGACCGCCCCGCCCCCCCTTGCGCGGGGGCACCTGCGCTGGCACCTTGGCCCCATGTCGCGTTTTCTGACCCCCCATGCCGCCGCCCTGCCCGCCACCGTCCCCTTTGTCGGGCCCGAGGCGCAGGAACGCGCGCGCGGGCGCCCCTTTGACGCGCGGCTCGGCGCCAATGAATCGCTGTTCGGCCCCTCCCCGCAGGCGCTGCGGGCCATGAAGGCGGCGGCGGCGGGGGTCTGGATGTATGGCGATCCGGAAAACCACGACCTCAGGGCCGCCATCGCCGCCCTGCACGGGGTCAGCCCGGCCCATGTGGTGGTGGGCGAGGGGATCGACGCGCTCCTGGGCTATCTGGTGCGCCTGACGGTTCAGGCGGGAACGCCGGTAACCACCTCGGCCGGGGCCTATCCGACCTTCAACTTTCACGTCACCGGCCATGGCGGGGTGCTGCACCGCGCGCCCTACCGGGGCTGGCACGAGGATCCGGACGCGCTTTTGGACCTGGCCCGCGCCACGGGCTCGCGGCTGGTCTACCTGGCCAATCCCGACAACCCCATGGGCTCGCACCACCCCGGCGCGCGGGTCGAGGAGATGATCGGCGCGATGCCGGACCAGGCGCTGCTGGTGCTGGACGAGGCCTATGTCGACCTCGCCCCGCCCGGCACTGCGGCGCGGGTGGCGCCGGACGATCCGCGCGTCATCCGGTTTCGCACCTTTTCCAAGGCCCATGGTATGGCCGGCGCGCGGATCGGCTATGCCCTGGCCGAGCCCGGCCTGGCCGCCGCCTTTGACCGGGTGCGCAACCATTTCGCGGTCGGGCGCATCGCGCAGGCCGGGGCGCTGGCGGCGCTGGCGGACACCCGGCATCTGGACCATGTCCGGCAACTGGCAGAAGCGGCCCGCGCGCGCCTTGGCGCCATCGCGCGGGCGAACGGGCTCGTTCCCCTGCCCTCGGCCACCAATTTCGTGACGCTGGACTGCGGCCGCGACGGAACCCATGCCCGCGCGCTGCTGGCGGCGCTTCTGGACCGGGGCATCTTTGTGCGCATGCCCGGCGCCCCGCCCCTGGACCGCTGCATCCGCGTCAGCCTGGGCGACGAGCCGGCGCTGGCGGCCCTTGAGACCGCCCTGCCCGCTGCACTCGCGTCGCTGTGATCAGAGGGCAGATGGACCGCGCGCCGGGCCAAGTGCCGGCGCCGCGCCCGGCGCAACCTCGGTCGCGGCGCCAAGGCGGGGCGCGGCAGCCTCGGCTTCGGGACCCGGACCCGGCACGGCATGATCCGAGCCCAGCGCACGGCGGAACACAAGAAGGTTCTGCATGCTGGTCTTGGTGCCGGTCAGGCCCGAGCGTTCGTCCAGCGGCAGGGCCTCGGCCCGCACAAATTCCCAGCCTTCGGCGGCCTCGTCGTTCAGGGCCTGCGCCAGCGCCAGGGCAAATCGGTCTTCGCTGGTCTTGACACCGCGCGCCTTGACCCCCCGGCGCGGCGCGGGAACGACCTTGTATTCGAAATTCATGCTGGCCCTCTCGCCCAATTCCGGGCCCAGGATAGGGCGTTTCGCGGGCAAGTCCAAGGGGATCAGCACCGCGCGCCTCAGGCCCCCTGCCCCGCGATGCGCCGCGCCGCCCAGCGCCCCAGACCCTCGGCCAGGGCCAGGGCAAGCACCGACAGCGCCAGCGACAGGGCCACCAGCCGCAGCACGGCCGCCTCCTGCCCCGGAACCGCCAGATAGGCGTTGACCGCGCTGGCGATGGTGCGGGTCTGGCCCGGGATTGCGGCGACAAAGGTGATGGTGGCGCCAAATTCGCCCAGCGCCTTGGCAAAGCCCATCACCGCGCCGATCACGATGCCCGGCAGGATCAGCGGCAGCGTGACCGTGCGCCAGACCACCCAGGGGCCGGCGCCAAGGCTGGTGGCCATTTCCTCGATCCGCGGATTGACCGCCTCCAGCGCCTGGCGCATCGGGCGCACCATCAGCGGAAAGGCCATGACCACGGCCGCCAGCACCGCCCCGGTCCAGCGAAAGGACAGGACAAGGCCCAGGCTTTGCTCAAGAAACCCGCCCACGACGCCCCTTTGCCCGAAAGCCACGAGCAGCGCATAGCCCGTCACCACCGGCGGCAGGACCAGCGGCAGATGCACCAGGAGGTTGAGAAGACCCCGGCCGGCAAATCGCCGCCGCGCCAGGGCAAAGGCCACCCCCAGCGCCAACGGCGCGCCCAGCGCCACGGTCCAGACCGCGACCCAGAGCGTCAGCCACAGCGCCTGCCAATCCTCTGCCGGCAGCCAGAGGGTCATGGCGGCACCTCGGCAAAGCCCAGCCGCAGGAACACCGCGCGCGCCTTGGGGCCGGACAGATGCTCCAGAAACGCCGCCGCCTCCGGCGCGGCCCCCGCCACCAGCGCCGCCGGATAGCGGATCGGCGCGTGGCTGGCTTCGGCAAAGCGCCCGACCAGCGAGATGTCCAGCCCCGCCGCCAGCCCCGCGACCAGATCCGAGCCAAAGACGACGCCCAGGGGCGCCTCTCCCCGCGCGACCAGATCGAGCGCGGCGCCGGCACTGTCGGTCTGCGCCAGGCGGCCCGAAACCTGGTCCCAGAGCCCGAGGTCTTGCAGCGCCTGCCGCGCGTACTGGCCCGCCGGCACGGCATCAACCTGCCCGATGGCCAGCCTGCCGCCGCCCAGCAGCCCCGCCAGATCCGTCTGCGGCCCGATCGCCTGCTGCGGCACCTGGCCGTGGGCGATCAGCACCAGACCGCCCGCCAGAATATTCCGCCGGCTCTCTGCCGCCATCGCCGGCATCGCCGCATCCATCCATTCGGGCGCGGCCGAGATGAAGAGGTCGGCCGGCGCGCCTTGCAGGATCTGACCGGCCAGACGGCCCGAGCCGTCATAGTTCAGCGCCACCGCCACGCCGGTGTCATCCGTCCAGTCCGCCGCGATCCGGTCGAGCGCGCCCTTGAGGCTGGAGGCGGCAAAGACCGTGATCCCGTCGGCACAGGCCGCAAACGGTCCTGCCGCGATCAGGGCGGCCAGAAACAGGGTTCTCATCACGGGGCGGCTTCCATATGTTCAGCCAGACATATCGCCCGCCGCCCGCCGCTGGCAACCGCTATTTCTGCCGGACCATATCGCCGAGCACCCGCAGATCGCCCTGCTCATCCGCCAGCAGCCGCGCCTCAAGCGCGCGGAAACGGGTCAACACCTCGGTCCCCGCCACGCTGATCCCTGCCCCGCCGCCCTTTTGCCCGCCGCGCGCCGCCAGCACCAGCGGCGCGCTGAACCCGTCGTTCATCTCTTCGACCAGGCTCCAGGCCCGCTTGTAGCTCATTCCCAGCGCCCGCGCCGCCGCCGCGATCGAGCCTTCGCGCCCGATCGCTTCCAGCAGCGCGGCCTTGCCGGGGCCCATGACGAGCCCGCCATCAAACTCCAGCCGCAGCTTCAGGTGCATCGCGACCTGTCCCCCCTCAGGACAGCTTCCCGCCCGGCGCCGGCAAAGTCAAACCCGGGGGCGCCGCAGGTCTAGAAAAACGCCTGCACCCCGGTGATCGCCCGACCCAGGATCAGCGCATGCACGTCATGCGTGCCCTCATAGGTGTTGACCGTCTCAAGGTTCACCATGTGGCGCATGATCTGGAAATCTTCCTGAATGCCGTTGCCGCCATGCATGTCCCGCGACAGCCGCGCCGCCTCCAGCGCCTTGCCGCAGTTGTTGCGCTTGATGATCGAGATCATCTCGGGCGCGGCATTGGCCTCGTCCATCAGACGCCCGACGCGCAGGGACGCTTGCAGGCCCAGGCTGATCTCGGTCATCATGTTGGCCAGCTTGAGCTGGTAAAGCTGCATGCCCGCCAGGGGCTTGCCGAACTGCTTGCGGTCCAGCCCGTACTGCCGCGCGGCCTGCATGCAGAACTCCGCCGCGCCCAGCACGCCCCAGGAGATGCCATAGCGCGCCCGGTTCAGGCAGCCGAACGGGCCCTTGAGCCCCTCGACAAAGGGCAAGAGCGCCTCTTCGCCGACCTCGACATCCTTCATCACGATCTCGCCGGTGATCGAGGCGCGCAAGGAAAGCTTGCCCCCGACCTTGGGCGCGCTCAGCCCCTTGGTCCCCTTGTCCAGCACAAAGCCGCGAATCTTGCCGCCATGGGCATCGGACTTGGCCCAGACCACAAAGACATCGGCGATGGGGGCGTTCGAAATCCACATCTTGGCGCCGTTCAGCAGATAGCCGTTCGCGGTCTTTTTCGCCGTGGTCTTCATGCCGGCGGGGTCGGAGCCCGCATCCGGCTCGGTCAGCCCGAAGCAGCCGATCCATTCGCCCGAGGCCAGCTTTGGCAAGTACTTCTGCCGCTGCGCCTCGGTGCCATAGGCATAGATCGGATACATCACCAGGCTGGACTGCACCGACATCATCGAGCGATAGCCGCTGTCCACCCGCTCGACCTCGCGCGCGATCAGGCCATAGGCGACATAGGATGCGCCCAGCCCGCCGTATTCCTCGGGGATCGTGGTGCCCAAAAGACCCATCGCGCCCATCTCGCGAAAGATCGCGGGGTCGGTGGCCTCCTCGCGATAGGCCGCGATGACGCGCGGTTGCAGCTTTTCCTGCGCATAGGCGCGGGCGCCGTCCCGCAGCATGCGCTCTTCCTCGGTCAACTGGTCGTCCAGCCGAAAGGGGTCCTGCCAGTCAAAGCGCCCCAGATCGGGCGCATCCTTGGGCTTCAGCTTGGGCTTTTCGGCCATATCGGGGTTCCTCCGCAGGAAAGCTCATATTCTGCTCGCCTTATGCCGGGCTTTTGGGCAGATTGCACGCGAAACCGCCTCATCAGACCATGAGAAAACCTCATATGTATGCTCGACGCTACCTGCCCTCCATCCCCTCGCTTCTGGCGCTGGAGGCAGTGGCGCGGCTCGGCAGCGCTTCGGCCGCGGCCGAAGAGTTGAACCTGACCCAGGGCGCCGTTTCGCGCCAGTTGCAGGTGCTCGAGGGCCAGCTTGGCGTGACCCTTGCGCTGCGCGAGCGTGGCCGGCTGCGCCTGACCCCCGCCGCGCAGGATTTCGTGGCCGAGGCGCGGCGCGCGCTGGCCACCCTGTCTACTGCCTCGCTGGGCCTGCGGGCCAATCCCGGCGGCGGCGCGCTGAACCTTGCCATCCTGCCGGCCTTTGGCATGCACTGGCTGGCCCCGCGCCTGGCGCGCTTTGCCCGGGCCCATCCGGAGGTGACGGTCAACCTCTCGACCCGGCTCAAACCCTTTGACTTTGCCGCCACGAACTTTGACGCGGCCATCCATTACGGCCGGCAGGACTGGCCCGGCGCCGCCTATCTCAAGCTGATGGACGAAGAGCTGCTGGCCGTTGCCGCCCCCGCCCTGCTGCCCCATCCGCTGGCCAGCGCCGAGGGGGTCCTTGCCCTGCCGCTCCTTCAATTGGAAAGCCGCCCCGGCGACTGGTCCCGCTGGCTGGCCCACCACGGCGAGCCCGCGCGGCGCCCGCCCGCCATGCTGTTCGACCAGTTCGCCACCATGATCCAGGCCGCCCGCCACGGCCTGGGCGCCGCGCTGGTGCCGACCTTCCTGCTGGAGCGGGACCTGGCCGAGGGCGCGCTTCTTGCCGCCTTCGGCCCGCCCGTCCCGGCCAGCGGCGCCTATTACCTGACCCACCCCGCCGCCGCTGCGCCGCGCGCGCCGCTGGCCTCTTTCCGCCGCTGGCTGGAATCCGAACTGGCCTGACCCCCCATCCCTTGTGCCCAAATATCCCGGGGGGAACCGCCGCAGGCGGGCGGGGGGCAGCGCCCCCCTTGCGCCGCCGGCCCCCGCGCGCCACCATGGCGCCGATCCCCTCAAGGAGCCGCCGCGTGAAGATCGGAGACGTATCCTTCTGGTATGCCGACATCGGCCTGCCGCAAGCCCGCCGTGCCGCCTTGGCGGGCGACGCCCAGGCCGACATCGCCATCATCGGCGCCGGCTTTACCGGGCTCTGGACCGCCTGGTACCTGATGAAAGCCGCGCCACACCTCAGGGTCGTGGTGCTGGAAAAGGAATTCGCCGGCTTCGGCGCGTCGGGGCGCAACGGCGGCTGGTGCACGGGCACGCTGGCATGGGATCATGAGCGCTACGCCAGGGCCACCTCGCGTCAGGCGGTTCTGGACATGGTGCGCGCGCTGGAAACCACCGTGGCGGAAATCTCGGCGGTCTGCGCCGCCGAGGCGATCGACGCCGACATCCTGCCGACGGATGAGTTGCTGGTGGCGACCAACCCCGCGCAGGTCCAGCGCCTGCGATCGGCGGCCGAGCATCTGCGGCGTTGGGGCGGCGCGCACCGCCTGACCGAGCTTTCCCCCGCCGAGGTGGCCGCGCGCATCCGTGTTCCCGGCGTGCTTGGCGGGCTCGCCATTTCGGGGATGTCGCGGGTCCAGCCGGCCAAGCTGGTGCGGGGTCTGGCCGAAGCGGTGGAACGCGCCGGCGCGGTGATCCATGAGGAGACCGCGGTCCTGTCCTATGCCGGCGGCCAGGTGGTCACGGCGCGCGGCACCCTGCGCGCCCCGATCATCCTGCGCTGCACCGAGGGCTTTACCGCCACGCTCAGGGGTCACAAGCGCGACTGGCTGCCGCTCAATTCGGCCCAGATCGCCACCGCGCCGCTGCCGCCCGAGGTCTGGGACAGGATCGGCTGGCAGGGGCACGAGCTGTTCGAGGACATGAACAGCAGCTATTGCTACTGCCAGCGCACGCGCGAGGGGCGCATCACCGTCGGCGCGCGGGGCGTGCCCTACCTTTTCGGCTCGCGCATGGACAGAAACGGCGCGCCGGACCCCGAGACGATCCGTCGGCTGACGGCGGTGCTGCGCCAGCACTTTCCCGCCGCCGCCGACTACCCCATCGAGCATGCCTGGTGCGGCGTCCTGGGCGTGCCGCGCGACTGGTGCGCGACGGTGGGGCTGGACCGGGACAGCGGGCTTGGCTGGGCCGGGGGCTATGTCGGGGTCGGGGTGTCGACCTCGAACCTGGCCGGGCAGACGCTGGCCGATCTGGCACTTGGCCGCGAGACGGCGCTGACGCGGCTGCCATGGGTGAACCGCAAGGTCAGGACCTGGGAGATCGAGCCGCTGCGCTGGCTGGGGGTGCATCTGATGTACCAGCTTTTGCGCATCGGAGATGCACGCGAGGCGCGGCTGGGCATCGGCCCGTCCAAATTTGCGGCTTTCGGCAACTGGCTGACGGGGCGGAAATAGGGGCACGCGGGGGGAAAGGCATTTTTTGCTGGGGCTTTGCGCGGGAAACCTGACAGATTTCCCTTCCCAGCGCGCTCTGGCAGCGGCAATCGCCGAGGTCATGCGAGACGGCTGCCGCACTCCGCCGTGGGCCCCAAAGGCCCTCGGCCAGCGCCCGACCCCCCCAGGGAGGGCGCTCAGCGCCCTCCGGGTCGGGCGCTGGCCTCATCGGTCTCTTTCGGAACCGGTGTACCTTCACCGTTCCCGCACGGGCGGGAAAACGCGGTGCGTTGCCTTGTCCGCCCGAACTGGCCGAGGCACTCGCCGAGGTCATGCGCTGGCCTCTGTGGTGAGGGCGGAACCGGTTTACCGGACACGCTTCAACACCTGCGGTGAAACGCGATGCGTTTCCTATTCCGCCCGGGCCCGGCCTTTTGCGCTGCCGCCGGTGTCCCGGGCCGCGACATCCTATCCGTTTGCCGGCGTGCAATCTGCGCCTAAGCTGGCTGCGGATGGGCGGCGCGGGGTGCGGGGGCGATGCGGCGGGCGGATGTGCCGGAAGTCATGATCGTCGAGGCGAGCGACCTTCGCGAGGCGCTGGCGGCGGGCTGGCGGGATTTCCGCCGCGCGCCGCTGTTCGGCCTTGCGGTCGCCCTGGGCCTGATCGGCGGCGGCTGGCTCTTGCTCTGGGCGGTGGCCGCGCGCGGGCAACTGTGGTGGATCCTGCCCGCCGGCGCCGGTTTTCCCCTGATCGCCCCCTTTGCCGGCGTCGCGCTCTACGAGGTCTCGCGCCGGCTTGAAGCGGGCGAGAGCCTGTCCTGGGCCGGCGTCTGGCGGGCCGTCCTGGCGCAAAGGTCGACCCAGATCCCCACCATGGCGGCGGTCCTGATGGTGTTCTTCCTGTTCTGGAACGCGCTGGCGCATCTGATCTTTGCGCTGTTCCTGGGCAATGCCAGGATGACCGATGTCAGCGCGTCCATGGGCGTGCTGGGCTCGGCCGAGGGGCTGGCGATGCTGGGCTTTGGCGCGGTCCTGGGGGCGGGCATCGCGACGCTGCTCTATGCGATGTCGGTGGTCAGCCTGCCGATGCTGATGCAGCGCGAGGTGGATTTCGTCACAGCCTCGCTGACCTCGATCGCGGTGGTGCGCGAAAGTCCGGTGGTGATGCTGGGCTGGGGCCTGCTGATCGGCCTTGTGCTTTTCGTCTCGATGCTGCCCGGCTTTGCCGGGCTGCTGGTCACCCTGCCGGTGCTGGGCCATGCCTCGTGGCACCTTTACCGGCGGGCGATCGGCTGGGCCGAGGACCAAGCATAAGGCGGGCGCCGTTTCCGGGCCCGCCTGGCAGGACGCGCGGGCGCGCCGGTCAGTCGGCGTCGGCCAAGGGCTCGGCCCGGCTCTGCGGCTGGGGCTGCGGCACGGGGCTGCGGCCGTTGTTCAGGGGGTCGTCCTGGCGCTGGACCGAGCCCTCGAAATGCGCCCCGGATTCGATGGCGATGGTCTTGTGGATGATGTCGCCCTCGACCCGCGCGGTCGAGGTCAGGCGCACCTTGAGCCCGCGCACGCGGCCCACGACCCGGCCGTTGACGACGATGTCATCGGCCACGATCTCGCCGCGCACGGTGGCGCTTTCGCCGACGGTCAGCAGATGGGCGCGGATGTCGCCCTCGACGGTGCCCTCGACCTGGATGTCGCCGGTGGTGCGCAGGTTGCCGACCACGGTCAGGTCGGCCGACAGGACCGAGGCGGAAACCTTGCCCTTGGGGGCGGCGGGGGCAAAATCCATCGAAGCCTTGGCGGCGGATTGTTCGGGCACTCTGGTCTTCTCCGTTTCGGATTTTGCGGGGCCGGGTTCGTTGATGCGGCTTTTAGAAAACATTTTTCGCTGCCTTTATGAAGGTCATCGGATTGACGGCCCGGCCGTCGATCCGGATCTCGTAGTGAAGGTGGGTTCCGGTGGACCGGCCTGAATTTCCCATATCACCGATCCGCTCGCCGCGCGATACCCTTTGTCCCACGTCGACGCGGATCTGCGCAAGATGGGCATAGCGGGTCTCGATTCCGTTGGCGTGGCGGATGCGGATCAGACGGCCGTAACCGCTTTGCCAGCCGGCAAAGGCCACCACGCCGTCGGCGGTGGAATAGATCGGCGTGCCATAGGCGCCGGCCATGTCGGCGCCCTCGTGCATCCGCGTTCCCCAGCCCGCCGGGTCCTGCCGGCCGCCAAAGCCCGAGGTCCAGCGAAAGCGGTCCTTGACCGGCATGTCAAAGGGCGCCTTGAAGGCGGCCAGCCGGTACAGGTTCATCCGGTCAAGCCCTTCGAGGATGGCGTTGGCACGGCTTTCCTCGGGGTAGGGGGCATGACCGGCCGCAGACAGCATGATCGGCGTCAGCGGGCCGCCCTGGCCGGAATAGCCCGAACGCACCGCGCGCAGCAGAGCCTCGGGCGACAGGCCGGCATCCAGGAACATCCGCTCCATCGGCTCGACAGAGACGGTCAGCGCCTCTTCAAGCTGCATGAAGATGCGGTCGTTGCGCGCCTCAAGCTCGCGTTTCTGGCGCTGGACCTCTTCGGTGCGCTTGGCCGCCCGCTCGGCCGAGCCCAGCGCCTGGTCACGCTCGCGCGAGGTGGTGTCCAGCATGGCGGTCACCAGATCAAGCGTCAGCGCGGTGTCGGCCGCGCGCCCGGCCTCGCTGCCCCCGGCGGCGGGGCGGTTTTCAAGCGCGGCAAGGGCAAGGCGCGCCTCGTCCCGCTCCTTGATGGTGCGGCGCAGGGTGTTCTGGATCACGTCGATGCCGAATTCCAGCTCGTGCCGGCGATCTTCGGAGGCCAGGAGCCGCGCCTGCATGACCGAGACCTGCCCCAGCGCCGCGTTGAACCGCGCCTGGGTCGAAGCCGCCTCTTCGGCGCGCAGGTCGCGGTCGGCCGACAGCGCGCCCAACCGCTCTTCGTAAAGGGTCTGCTGGCGCTGGGTCTGAAGCCGCGAGGGGCCGGCCGAGATCGAATCGATCAGGATCAGCGCCGTGGCAAAGATCGTCCAGCCCAGAAGCAGCGAGCTGACCGCGATTCCGGCGGCCTGGGTCAGCGGACGCAAGAGGACAAAGCGGGTTTCCTGTTCCGATTTCAGGAACAGCCGC
Organism: Paracoccaceae bacterium; assembly: GCA_052387855.1. GTDB lineage: Bacteria > Pseudomonadota > Alphaproteobacteria > Rhodobacterales > Rhodobacteraceae > CAIYZT01. Next base: position 6,742 of record JBQTIT010000076.1, on the reverse strand, counting down.
TGCTCGGGCAGGTAGGCCTCAAGCGCGGCATTGATCCGATGGTTCAGGCGGCTGATCAAGGGTCCGGTTCCGGTCTTTCTGAAAGGGCAAGGTCGCGAACCGCCTACGAAGCACCCGGTCTGATACCAAACTGCCGGGCCCCAGGGCAAGCGCAAGGGCCGGCGGGCGCCACGGCACCGCGATTCCGGCCGCCGGATCGGCACCTTTCCGCCGAAAATTCAGCCTGCGGGCCCCTGCGGGTCGGTCAGCGGCCAGTAGAAGTCTGGCGGCAGGCCGGCCTCGGCGCGCTTTTCGGTGTTGAAGGGGGGCTTCAGCGGGCTGTGGAAATAGGTGCGCACCAGATGGTGAAACCGCTCCTTGGGGTCGTCGCCGTCGCGGCCGCACAGCCAGTTGAACCATTTGGAGCCATAGGAGACATGGGCCACTTCCTCGGCATAGATCACCTTCAGGGCGGCAAGGGCCAGCGTCTCGCCCGTCCGCTCGAACAACTCGATCATCTGTGGCGAGACATCCAGCCCCCGCGCCTCGAGCACCATGGGCACCACGGCAAGGCGGCCCTTGAGGTCATGGGCGGTGTCGGCGGCGGCCCGCCAGAGCCCGGCATGGGCGTCAAAGGCGCCATAGTGGCTGCCTGCTGCCTCAAGGCAGTCACACAAAAGGTTGAAATGGTTCGCCTCTTCGGCCGCGGCGCCGGTCCAGTCGTCGTAAAAGCCCAAGGGCATCGGCTGGTCCGAAAAGCGCGCGATGATGTCCCAGTGCAGATCGACCGCGTTCAGCTCGATATGGGCCAGCGCATGCAAAAGCGCCAGGCGGCCCTGCGCCGTGCCGCCGCGGCGGCGGGGCACCTCGCGGGGGTCCAAGAGGCGGGGCAGCGCGGGCCGGGCGGGGTGATCGGGCGGGGCGGCACGGCCAAGCGGCAGCGGCGCGCCCGCCTCGCGCGAGGCGGTCCAGGCGGCGGCGTGGCGGGCGCTGAGCGCGGCCTTGGCGCGCCCGTCGGGGCAAAGGAGCACCTCAAGCGCAAGGTCCGAAAGGCTTGCCATGTCGTCCCCCATGCGCGCGCCGCTACAGCCGCCGCAGGGCGGCAAGGACCTCGGCCGCGTGGCCCTTGACCCGCTCCACCACCCAGGCCCCGGCGATTTCCCCGCTGCCGTCGATCAGGTAGGTCCGGCGAAGGACGCCCTGCACTTGCTTGCCAAAGAACAGTTTTTCGCCAAAGGCGCCCCAATCTTCCATCATCCGCCCGCCCTGGTCCGAACCAAGGGTATAGCCGATCCCGGACCGGGCGGCAAAGCGCGCATGGGCGGCCAGGCTGTCCTTTGAAATGCCGATCACCCTGGCGCCAAGGGCGGAAAATTCGGGCAGGAGCGCGGCGAACTCCATCGCCTCGGCGGTGCAGGTCGGGGTGCCGTCCTTGCCGTAAAAGAACAGCACCACCGGCGCCGGCCGCTGCGCCGAGAGGGTAAAGGGGCCCTCCGGGCAGGCGGGAAGGGTAAAGTCGGGGGCAGTCTGGCCGGTGCCGAGCATCTGGGGTCTCCGGTTGGGATGCGGTCCTTGTGGTTCTGGTTGCCAACTGGCGTCAATAAAGGCAAGACGCGGAACAGGATGAACACGGGGCGGCAATGAGCGGCGCGCAGGACGAGGCAGGACCACAGGAGCAGGCGCAGCGCCCGCCGGTCCCGCCGGACGGGGCCGGGCCGTCCTCCGCAGCGGCGCAGGCCCCCGAAGGGCCCGATCCGGCCGGGACCGAGGCCCCGGCGCCCGCCCCTGCGCCCAAGCGGCGCCGCCGCGCGGCGGGCCGGCGGGCCGTGCGCGACCGGGCGCTTGGCTTTCGGTTGTTCCTGGTGCTCCTGGTCTTTTCGGTCATCGCGGTCGGCTTTTCGTTGCGGGTCCGCCCGCTTGCCCTGCCGGTGCCCGTCGTGGCCGAGGTCGAAGAGCGGCTGAACGGGATGTCGGGCCCGGTCCTGCCCTCGGCGCGGCTGTCGCTGGGGGGGATCGAGCTGATGCTGGACCGATCCTGGGCGCCGGTCTTTCGGCTTCAGGACCTGCGCCTGATCGCGGGCGCCGGCACCGGCAGTTTCCTGGCCCTGCCCGAGGCCGAGATGACGCTGGACGCGACCGCCCTGCTGCGCGGCCGCATCCTGCCGCGCCATCTGCGCATCTCGGGGGCGCAGATCGACCTGCGGCGCGATCTTGAGGGCCGGCTTGACCTGGTGCTGGGGCAGGGGGCGACGCCGCAGATCCAGCACCTCGCCGAGGTGTTCGACGGGCTCGATCTGATGCTGCGCCTGCCCGAGCTTGCGGCGCTGCAAGCGATCGAGCTGGACGCGCTTGGCCTGTCGCTGCGCGACGAGCGGCTGGGGCGGACCTGGCATCTGGGCGACGGGCGCCTTGTGATCGAGAACCGGCCGCAGGAGCTGGCGGCGGAATTGTCGCTGTCGCTGCTGGAGCGGCCCGGCGCCGGGGCGCGGATGACGGTGGTCTCGGAAAAGGGCAGCGGCAGCGCCCGCCTGCGCGCCGTGGTCAGCGAAATTCCGGCGACCGAACTGGCGGCGCAGCATCCGGTGCTGTCCTGGATGCAGGCGGTGCAGGCGCCGATCTCGGGCGAGATCGCGGTCCGGCTGGACCGGGTCGGGGTCACGGCGCTGGAGGGGCGGCTGTCGCTGGGCGCCGGGGCGCTGCAACCCGGACCGGACACCACGCCCATCGCCTTTACCGGCGCCGGGCTGAGCCTGTTCTACGATCCGGCCGAGGGGCGGCTGCGTCTGAACGGCCTGTCGGTCGAAAGCCGGACCCTGCGCGCCAGCGGCAGCGGCCAGCTTTTCCTGCTGGACGAGAACGGCCAGATCCGGACCGGGGTGCTTTCGGGCCGCAGCCCGTCGGCCTTTGTCGGCCAGCTCAGCATCAACGATCTGGCGATCGACCCCGAGGGGCAGTTCGACTCGGCGGTGCAGTTCAGCCACGGCGCGCTGGACCTGCGCCTGACCCCCGATCCCTTTGTGGTCGAGATCGGCCAGTTCGTGCTGGCCGAGGGGGGGCAACGGCTGTCGCTGTCGGGGGTCGCCAGCGCCGCCGAGGGCGGCTGGGAAGCGGCGCTGGACGTTTCTATGAACGCGGTCTCGGTCAAGCGGCTGGTGCAGCTCTGGCCGCTGCAACTGGTGCCGCGCACCCGCGCCTGGGTGGCGCGCAACCTGCTGACGGGCGATCTGACCGATGTCAATGGCGGCGTGCGCCTGGTGCCGGGGGCCGAGCCAAAGGTGCATCTTGGCTATGACTTTTCCGGCACCGACATCCGGTTTCTGCCGCAGATGCCGCCGATCCGGGGGGGCAGCGGCTATTCGGTGATCGACGGCACGGTCAACACCATCGTGCTGACCAACGGCAGCCTGGCGCCGCCGCAGGGCGGGGTGCTGGACCTTGCCGGCTCGTCGATGCGGGTGGCCGACATCTATGCCAAACCCGCCATCGCCGAGATTTCGCTGCGCGCCTCGGGACCGGCGGAGGCGATGCTTTCGGCGCTGGACCAGAAGCCCTTTGAATTCCTGACCAAGGCCGGCCGGCCGGTGGCGCTGGGCAGCGGCGCGGCGGTCGTGCGGGCCGAGATCCGCGCTCCCCTGGTGCCCGGCGGGCCGCCGAAGGATGCGGAATTCACCGCCAGCGCCAGCGTGACGGATTTTGCCTCGGAGGTGCTGATCGCGGGGCGGCGGCTGGAGGTGCCGGCCCTGACGATCCGAGCCGACCGCTCGGGCATGACCGCCAGCGGCGCGGGCACGCTGGACGGGGTGCCCTTTGACGGTTTCTACCGGCTGCCCTTTGGCCCGCAGCCCGCTCCGGCCCGCATCGTCGGCCGCGCCGAGCTGTCGGAACGCGCGGTCGCGGCCTTTGACCTTGGGCTGCCCGAGGGGATGGTGCGCGGGGCATCCAGCGCAAGGGTCGAAGTCGTGTTGGCGCGCGGTCAGGCGCCGCGGCTGACGCTGCGCTCTGACCTGCGCGGAACGGCGCTGGCGATCCCGGAGCTGGGATGGTCCAAACCCGCCGCCGAGCGCGCCGGTCTTGAGGTCGAGGCCGAACTGTCCTCGCCCCCGCGCGTGGACCGCTTGCAGCTTGACGCGCCGGACCTGGCCGCGCGGGGGCGGATCACCCTGCGCGCGGACGGCGCGCTGGACCGGGCGGTGTTTGAACGGGTGACGATGGGCCGCTGGCTGGACGGCGCGGTCGAGATCGAGGGCGGCAGCCCGCTGTCCTTTGCCGTCACCTCGGGCGCCATCGACTTTCGCCATTTTCCCGGCGCCGGGCAGCGCCGCGCTGCGGCAGGCGGCGCGTCGGCCGGGGCGCCCCTGTCGCTGCGGCTGGACGAGTTCCGCGTCTCGGACGGAATTCGCCTGTCGGACTTTCAGGGGGATTTCACGCTGCGGCGCGACGGCGTCCAGGGCAGCTTTGGTGCCCGCATGGGCGAGGGGGTGCGGGTCACCGGCGCCACCGCGCCCTCGCAGCACGGCACGGCGGTGCGGGCGCAGGCCGACAACGCGGGCGCCGCGCTGAAGGCGGCGGGCATCTTTGAAACCGCGCGGGGCGGCAGCCTTGACCTGACGCTGACGCCGCGCGCCGAGCCGGGGCACTATGACGGGCGGGCCGAGCTGGCCGATCCGCGCGTGATCGGCGGCAACGTTCTGGCCGATCTGTTGAATGCCGTCTCGGTGATCGGCCTTCTGGAGCAGCTCAATGGCGAGGGCATCGTCTTTGCCCGGGCCGAGGCGGACTTTCTGCTGCGGCCCGGGCTGGTCGAGATCGAGCGCTCGTCGGCAGTGGGGGCGTCGATGGGGGTGTCGATGGAGGGGACCTACGCGACCGGCAGCGGCGCGCTGGCCATGGGGGGGGTGATCTCGCCCATCTATCTGTTGAACGGGATCGGCGCCTTTCTGACCCGCCCGGGCGAGGGGCTGTTTGGCTTTACCTATCGGCTGGGGGGCACGGCCGACGCGCCGCAGGTGTCGGTCAACCCGCTGTCGATCCTGACGCCGGGCATGTTCCGCGACATCTTCCGCACGCCGGCGCCCAAGACCGGGGGGGAGGCGCCGTGAAGCTGTCGGATTTCGATTTCGACCTGCCCGAGCGGCTGATCGCCACGCGCCCCGCCCGGCCGCGCAGCGCGGCGCGCCTGCTGCTGGCCGAGGGCGACCGCATCGCCGACCGCCTTGTCAGCGACCTGACCGGCATCCTGCGCCCGACGGACCGGCTGGTGCTGAACAACACCAGGGTGATCCCGGCGCGGCTGGTCGGCACGCGCCGGCGCGGCGAGGCCGAGGCCAGGATCGAGATCACCCTGATGGAGCCTGTGCCGGCCGGCTGGCGGGCGCTGGCCAAGCCGCTGCGCAAGGCGGCGCCGGGCGACGAGATCCGCTTTTCCGACGGGCTTTCGGCCCGGGTTCTGGCGCGCTCGGCGCTTGATCTGACGCTGGGCTTCAACCTGTCGGGCGCGGATTTCGACGCCGCGCTTGCCGCTTGCGGCGCGCCGCCGCTGCCGCCCTACATCGCCGCGCGGCGCGCGCCCGACGCGCAGGACCGCACCGACTACCAGACCGTCTTTGCCCGCCACGCCGGCGCCGTCGCCGCCCCGACCGCCAGCCTGCATTTCGACGCGCCCCTGCTGGAAGCGTTGGCCGCGCGAGGGGTCGGCCTTACCGAGGTGACGCTGCATGTGGGGGCCGGCACCTTTCTGCCGGTCAAGGTCGACGATCTCAGCCAGCACAGGATGCACGCCGAATGGGGAGAGGTCAGCGAAAGCGCCGCCGCCGAGATCAACGCCACGCGGGCGGCGGGCGGGCGGGTGATCCCGGTCGGCACCACCGCGCTGCGTCTGATCGAGGCGGCCGGCCGGTCGGGCCGGGTCGAGCCCTGGCGCGGGCCGACCGACATCTTCATCACCCCCGGGTTCGAGTTCCGCATCGCCTCGGGGCTGATGACCAATTTCCACCTGCCGAAGTCGACGCTGCTGATGCTGGTGGCCGCCCTGATGGGCCAGGACCGGATCGACCGGATCTATGCCCATGCGATCCGCGAGGGCTATCGGTTCTACAGCTACGGCGACAGCTCGCTTTTGCTGCCCTAGGGGGGCGGCTCTGCCCCGTTGGGCAGGGGATGGGCAAGCCGTTCCCGATTGGCCTCGGCCAAAGTCGGGCGAAAAGGAAAACGCACTGCGTTTTTCCGCCCGTGTGGAAACCTGTCCGGGTGACCGGTCCCGTCCTCACACCAGAGGCCAGCGCCTGCCGGGGGAAGGGCAGGCGCTGGCCGAGGGCCTTTGGGGCCCTCGGCCAGGGATGGGGCTTGCGGCTTGCATGGCCTCGGCCAAAGTCGGGCGAAAAGGAAAACGCACTGCGTTTTCCCGCCCGTGTGGGAACGGTGAGGGTAGACCGGTTCCGCATGAGACCGCTGAGGCCAGCGCCCTCCCTGCGGGGGTCGGGCGCTGGCCGAGGGCCTTTGGGGCCCTCGGCCGGGGATGGGGCGGGCGGCTTGCATGGCCTCGGCCAAAGTCGGGCAAAAAGGAAAACGCACCGCGTTTTTCCGCCCGTGTGGAAACGGTGCGGCAGGACCGGTTCCGCCATCACACCAGAGGCCAGCGCCCGCCAGGGGGCGGGGCGGGCGCTTGGCCCGGGGGGTGGGGGGCCTCCGCCGGGGGGAAGGTCAAGTCGGCGCGTAACCGCGGCTGGGGGCCCGGCCCAAACCCGGGGCCCAAACGAGAGGCGCC
>JBQTIT010000075.1:0-28748 GCA_052387855.1 Paracoccaceae bacterium | reverse complement strand
GCTGGCCTCAGCGGTCTCATGCGGAACCGGTTTACCGGACGGGTTCCCACACGGGCGGGGCAACGCAGTGCGTTTCCGTTTCGCCCGACTTTGGCCGAGGCACTCGCCGAGGTCATGCGGGAACGCTTACCCCATCCCCGGCCGAGGGCCCCACAGGCCCTCGGCCAGCGCCCGACCCCCCCAGGGAGGGCGCTCCACGCCCTCCGGGTCGGGCGCTGGCCTCAGCGGTCTCATGCGGAACCGGTTTACCGGACACGTTCCCACACGGGCGGGGAAACGCGGTGCGTTTCCTTTTCCGCCCGGGCCAGATGTGGCCGAGGCACTCACCGAGGTCATGCTCCGCACCCGCCGGGTCGGGCGCTGGCCTCAGGTGTCATGGCGGAACCGGTCACCCCGCCAACGTTCCCACACGGGCGGGGAAATGCGGTGCGTTTCCTTCTCCGCCCGACTTTGGCCGAAGCGCCGGCCGAGGTCATGCGATGCCGCTTCCTCGGCCAACGCCCAAGGCCCCCGGGCTTCGCCGCAGCGCAGAAATTTCCTCTTGCGGAAAATGCCGGAATCGCTTTCCTCGGCGCAAGATTGTTGCTTGGCGGAGATTCGCGATGCGTCCCTATCGGTCGGTCCTCTACATTCCCGCCGCGCGTGAGAGGGCGATGGAGAAGGCGCGGACGCTGGCCTGCGATGCGATCATCTTCGATCTCGAAGACGCCGTGGCCCCTGACGAAAAGGCGCCGGCGCGGGCGCTTCTGGCGCGGGTGCTGGCCGGGGCCGACTTTGGCCTGCGGGCGCGGATCGTGCGGATCAACGGGATTGGCACCGAATGGGGCCGGCAGGACCTGGCGGCAATCGGCGCGGTCATCGCGCAGGGTGCAAGGGTCGATGCCGTGCTGGTCCCCAAGGTCGCCGCGCCCGGGGATCTGGACGCGGTGGCGGCGGCGCTGCCGGGCGCCGACCTCTGGGCGATGATGGAGACGCCGCTGGCCATGCTGAACGCCGGCGCCATCGCGGCCCATCCGCGGCTGACCGGAATGGTCATGGGCACCAACGATCTGGCCAAGGACCTGGGCAGCCGGCATCGCCCTGACCGCCTGGCGCTGATGTCCGGGCTGGGCCTGTGCCTGCTGGCGGCGCGGGCGCACGGCCGGGTGATCGTCGACGGCGTCTTCAACGCCTTTCGCGACGAGGCGGGGCTTGCCGCCGAATGCGCCCAGGGCCGCGACATGGGCTTTGACGGCAAGACGCTGATCCATCCCGCGCAGATCGAGATCGCCAACACCGTCTTTGCGCCGGATGCGGACGAGATCGACCTGGCCCGCCGGCAGATCGCGGCTTTCGACGCCTCGCTGGCGCAGGGGCAGGCGGTGGCGGTGGTGGATGGAAAGATCGTCGAGAACTTGCATATCGTGACGGCACGGGCGACGCTGGACAAGGCGGCGCATATCAAGGCGATGAGCGGAGGGAGAGATTGAGATGGTCTGGCTGATCCTTGGGGTGCTGTTGTGGTCCTACTCGCACCTGATGAAACGGGTGACCCCCGGCTTTCGCGCCGGGCTAGGGGACAATACCGGCAAGCTGGTGGTAACGGTGCTGACCTTTGCCGCGCTGGCGCTGATGATCACGAGCTACAGGGGGGCCGAGGTCATCACCCTGTGGGAGCCGCCCGCCTTTCTGCGCCCGCTCAGCATCCTGCTGATGCTGGTGGCGGTGGTGCTTGTGACGCTGGGCTATTCGCGCGGCGCCCTGCGCAGCCGCCTGCGCCATCCGATGCTTACCTCGGTCAAGGTCTGGGCGCTGGCGCATCTGCTGGTCAACGGCGATCTGGCCTCGGTCGTCCTGTTCGGCGGGCTGCTGGCCTGGGCGGTTCTGGACGTGATCCTGATCAACCGGATGGAGCCGGCCTGGCAGCGCCCGCAGCCCGGCCCGGTGCGCAACGACGCCCTGCACATCGCGATGTCTGCCGTGCTGTTCGCCGGGATCGGATGGCTGCATGGCTGGCTTGGCGTGCCGGTGCTGGGGGGGTGAGATGAGGCTTTACCGCTTTCTGTCCGAGGACGACACCTCGGCCTTTTGCCACAAGGTTTCGCTTGCGCTGTCAAAGGGATGGGAGCTGCACGGCAGCCCGACCTATGCCTTTGACGCCGCGCGCGGGGTGATGCGCTGCGGTCAGGCCGTGGTCAAGGAGGTGCCGGGCAGCTATGCGCCGGACCTGAGGCTGGCCGAGCAATGAAGACCGCGCAGGGCCGCTTTTTCGAGGATTACGCGCTGGGCGAGGTGATCATCCACGCCGCCCCGCGCACGCTGTCGGGCGGCGAGCGGGCGCTGTACCACGCGCTTTATCCCGCGCGCGGGGCGCTTTATTCCAGCGACGAATTCGCCCGGGCCTGCGGGCTGGCACAAAGCCCGATGGATGATTTGATCGCGTTTCACACCGTCTTTGGCAAGACGGTGCCCGACATCAGCCTGAACGCCGTGGCCAACCTGGGCTATGCCGAGGGGCGCTGGCTGGCGCCGGTCTGGCCCGGCGACACATTGCGCGCCGAAAGCACGGTGATCGGGCTCAGGGAAAACTCCTCGGGCACGACGGGCGTGGTCTGGGTGCGCACGCGCGGGATCAACCAGCACGGGACAGAGGTGCTGAGCTATGTCCGCTGGGTCATGGTCCGCGCCCGCCGCGCGCGCGGCGCCGCGCCGGCGGTGCCGGCGCTGGCCGGGGCGCTGACGGCGGGGCAGTTGGTGGTGCCTGAGGGGCTCGATTTCTCCCGCTACGACTTTGCCCTTGCCGGCGAGCCGCACCGGCTGAGCGATTACACCATCGGCGAGCGGATCGACCATGTCGATGCCGTCACCATCGAAGAGGCCGAGCATATGCTGGCCACCCGCCTGTGGCAGAACACCGCCCGCGTGCATTTCGACGCCACCCAGCGCGAGGACGGCCGGCGGCTGATCTATGGCGGGCATGTCATCAGCCTGGCGCGGGCGCTGTCGTTCAACGGGCTGGCCAACGCGCAGATGGTCGTCGGCCTGAACGGGGGCGCCCATGCCAATCCCTGCTTTGCCGGCGACACGGTGCGGGCCTGGAGCGAGGTGCTGGACAAGGCCGAAACCGCCGCACCGGGCGTGGGCGCGATCCGGCTGCGCACCGTGGCGACCAAGGCGCCGGGTCAGGGGCTGAAGGACGCGGGCGGCAAGTACCTGCCCGGGATTCTTCTGGATCTCGACTACTGGGCGCTGATGCCGCTGTAGGGGGCGAGGGTGGCGAAAATGTGTGATCACAGCCAGAAAAACTGTGATCACAAAATCGAAAAAACGCGATTTTCGCGCAATCCGGGCGCCTCTCGTCTCTCTGCCCGCGTGACAGGCCGAATTCACGCGCTATTGATGACCAAGGCTCAGGATGCGCGCGGCGCTTCTCGGGCGCAGACGGAAAGGACGGATCATGGCCGAGGTCAAGCGCGTCGAACGCCCGCTCTCCCCCCATTTGCAGATCTACCGCCCGCAACTGACCGCGATCACCTCGATCCTGACGCGGATCACCGGCAACGGGCTGATCGCCGGTGCGGTGCTGGCGGTCTGGTGGCTGACAGCCGCCGCCACCGGGGCAGGGGCTTTTGCCACGGCCGACGCGGTGCTGACAAGCTGGTTCGGCGATCTGGTCCTGACGCTTTCGGCCTGGGCGCTGTGGTATCACTACCTTGCCGGCCTGCGGCATCTGTGGTTCGATTCGGGGCGCGGGCTTGACATCACCTCGGCCGAGCGGCTGGGCTGGGGCATCGTCCTTGGGTCGCTCGGGCTGACCCTGCTGACCATCCTGATCGTCTGAGGGGGCACCATGCGCTATCTGACACCCCGCAAACGCGCGATCGGCAAGGGCGCCGCCCATGCCGGAACGCATCATCACTGGCGCATGACCGTCAGCGCGGTGGCCCTGGCCTTTTTGCTGCCGGCCTGGATCTTTGTCTTCGGCTCGGCGCTGGGCCAGCCGCTGGAGGCGGTTCGCGCCACCTTTGCCCGCCCCTTTCCCGCCATTCTGACCGCCCTTGTGCTGGTGGTGGGCATGCGCCACTTCGCCATGGGCGCGCAGATGATGATCGAGGATTACACCCGCGGCACCACGCGCAAGATGCTGGTGATCTTTGCCACCTCGCTTGCCGCTGTCATCGCCGCGACCGGGCTTTTCGCCCTTGTCAAGCTTGCGCTCTGAGGATCCATGATGACCAAGGCCTACCCTTATGAAGTGCATGACTATGACGTGGTCGTCGTGGGCGCCGGCGGCGCGGGGCTGCGCGCGACGCTGGGCATGGCCGAGGCCGGCCTGCGCACCGCCTGCGTGACCAAGGTCTTTCCGACCCGCAGCCACACGGTCGCGGCGCAGGGAGGCATCGCGGCCAGCCTTGGCAACATGGGCCCCGATTCATGGCAATGGCACATGTACGATACCGTCAAGGGGTCGGACTGGCTGGGCGACACCGACGCGATGGAGTACCTGGCGCGCGAGGCGCCCAAGGCGGTCTATGAGCTTGACCACTACGGCGTGCCCTTTTCGCGCACCGAAGAGGGCAAGATCTATCAGCGCCCCTTTGGCGGCCACACCACCGAATATGGCGAGGGCCCACCGGTGCAGCGCACCTGCGCCGCCGCCGACCGCACGGGTCATGCCATCCTGCACACGCTCTATGGCCAGAGCCTCAAGAACAACGCCGAATTCTTCATCGAATATTTCGCGCTGGACCTGATCATCTCGGGCGGCCGCTGCACCGGCATCGTGGCGTGGAAGTTGGACGACGGCACCATCCATGTCTTCAACGCCAAGATGGTGGTGCTGGCGACCGGGGGCTATGGGCGCGCCTATTTCAGCGCCACCTCGGCCCACACCTGCACCGGCGACGGCGGCGGCATGGTGGCGCGGGCCGGCCTGCCGCTGCAAGACATGGAGTTTGTGCAGTTTCACCCCACGGGCATCTATGGCTCGGGCTGCCTGATCACCGAAGGCGCGCGCGGCGAAGGTGGCTATCTGACCAACGCCAATGGCGAGCGGTTCATGGAGCGTTATGCCCCCCACTACAAGGATCTCGCCCCGCGCGACTATGTCAGCCGCTGCATGACGCTGGAGATCCGCGAGGGGCGCGGCGTCGGCGCCGAGGGCGATCATATCCACCTGCACCTGAACCACCTGCCGAAGGAAACGCTTGACCTGCGTCTGCCCGGCATTTCGGAAAGCGCCCGCATCTTTGCCGGCGTCGATCTGACGCGCGAGCCGATCCCGGTGCTGCCGACGGTGCATTACAACATGGGCGGCATTCCGACCAACTACTGGGGCGAGGTGCTGAACCCAACGCCGGACGCGCCGGATGCGGTGTTCCCCGGCCTGATGGCGGTGGGCGAGGCGGGCTGCGCCTCGGTCCATGGCGCGAACCGGCTGGGGTCGAACTCGTTGATCGATCTGGTGGTGTTCGGCCGCGCCGCCGCGATCCGCGCCGGGCAGATCGTGGACCCCAAGGAACGCTTTGCCGAGGTCAACAAGGCCGAGGTTGACCGCGCGCTGGACCGTTTCGACGGGCTGCGCCACGCCACCGGCGCGGTGCCGACCGCCGATCTGCGGCTTGAGATGCAAAAGACCATGCAGTCGGACGCCGCCGTGTTCCGCACCGAAAAGACCCTGGCCGAGGGCGAGAAAAAGATGACCGCGCTGGCCGGCCGGATGTCTGACATCCGCGTGACCGACCGCAGCTTGGTGTGGAATTCGGACCTGATGGAAACGCTTGAGCTGACCAACCTGATGCCGAATGCGCTGGCGACGATTCACGGCGCCCATGCGCGCACCGAAAGCCGCGGCGCCCATGCGCATGAGGATCACCCCGCGCGCGACGATGCCGCATGGCGCAAGCACTCGCTGGCCTGGGTCGAAGGGGCAAGCGTGCGACTGGACTATCGCCCGGTCCACACCGCGCCGCTGACGCCCGAGGCCGAGGGCGGTATCGCGCTGAAAAAGATCGCGCCGGCGGAGCGCAAGTTCTGATGGCACGGGCGGCGGACCCCAGACATCCTGGTCGAGGCGCCGCGGGACGCCTGACCGCCCTCATGACGCTTTTGGCGCTGGTCGCCTGCGGCCCCGTTCCCCTGGCCCAGGCCGAGGCCGAATGCCTGGAACGCGCCCGCCTGGCCGAAGCGCCGCGCGGAAAGATCACCTTTGGCCTGTCGACCGAGGGCCCATATGCCGGGGCAGAGGTCACGATTTCCTCCGATACCCTGCAGGGCAAGGACCCCTCGCAGGTCTATGATCAATGCGTCTGGCAGCGCGCGGGGCAGCTCCCCTCGCGGCCCTACTACTCTCTGCCCGGCTGAAGCCACAAAGGTCTGACCATGGTCCAGTTTACCCTGCCCAAGAATTCCAAGATCCGCACCGGCAAGACCTGGCCGCGCCCCGAGGGCAAGAATGTCCGCAAGTTCCAGATCTACCGCTGGAATCAGGAGGACGGCGAAAACCCGCGCGTCGACACCTATTTCGTCGACATGGACAGTTGCGGGCCGATGGTTCTGGACGCGCTGATCAAGATCAAGAACGAGATCGACCCGACGCTGACCTTTCGCCGTTCCTGCCGCGAGGGGATCTGCGGATCCTGCGCGATGAACATCGACGGGATCAACACGCTGGCCTGCATCTATGGCCTTGATGAGGTCAAGGGCGATGTCAGGATCTATCCCCTGCCGCATATGCCTGTGATCAAGGACCTGATCCCCGACCTGACGCATTTCTACGCCCAGCACGCCTCGATCATGCCTTGGCTGGAGACAAAGACCAACCGCCCTGCCAAGGAATGGCGACAGTCGATCGAGGACCGCAAAAAGCTGGACGGGCTTTATGAATGCGTCATGTGCGCCTCGTGCAGCACCTCTTGCCCGTCCTACTGGTGGAATGGCGACAGGTACCTTGGCCCGGCGGCGCTCTTGCACGCCTATCGCTGGATCATCGATTCGCGGGACGAGGCCACGGGCGAGCGGCTGGACGCGCTGGAGGATCCCTTCAAGCTGTACCGCTGCCACACGATCATGAACTGCACCAAGACCTGCCCCAAGGGGCTGAACCCGGCCAAGGCGATCGCGGATATCAAAAAGATGATGGTGGATCGGGTGGTCTGACCCCCCGCGCGGGTGGATGTTGTAAAAGTGCAATTTTTGGGCCTATGGTCGGACCGTGAGTGCCCGAAACGTTCGAAAAAGTAAGCCCCGCCCCTCTGTCGCAAAGGCCGCGCCGTGAAGCCTGACCGCCCGGACCATCCCGCCCCCGCCGATGCCGCCGCGCGCAAGGCCATCGCTCCGGTCGTCTGCTACCCGGTCGAGGGGCTGCCGCGCCCTGACCTGTCGCCCTATCGCGCCGCGCGGGCGGGCTGGCAGCGCATCGCTGAAATCACCGCCCCCCCACGTCAGGCCCGCGCCTTTGACGTTCCGGCCGGGCATTTCTTTCGCATCACCTCGGTCGAGGGGCCGCAGGTGGGCGATCTGAACCTGTGGAACGCCGCCGACCTGGGCGAGCGGTTCTTTTCCGGCAAGACGCGGGCGCTGCACGGCACGCATCTGTCCGCCGGCGACAGGATGTGGTCCTGCCTGCCGCATCTGCGCCCCATGGCCACCATCACCGAGGACACGCTTGACTGGTACGGCTTTGACGCCTTTGGCGGCGCAGTCCATGACGTGATCGGCACGCGCTGCGATCCCTATACCCATGCGCTCTTGTCTGGCGGCGGGCAGTATCACCACTGCTGCCATTCCAACCTGACCCGCGCCCTGGCCGAGGCGCGCGCCCTGCCTCTGGGCGAGGCCGAGTCGCATGTTCATGACGTGCTGAACGTGTTCATGTGCACCGGGTTCACCCGCGACACCGGGCAATATTTCATGAAGGCCAGCCCGGTCCGGCCCGGCGACTTCATCGAATTCTTTGCCGAGATTGACCTTTTGGGCGCCCTGTCGGCCTGCCCGGGGGGTGACTGCTCGGCCGAGCATTCCTCGGACGGGGCCGCCTGCCACCCGCTTCTGGTCGAGGTGTTCCGCCCCTCCGCCCCGCCCGCCGGCTGGACCGGGCCGGGGCGAGGCGCCTATGACCGCAGCCACGGGCTGGGTTAGACCCCGGCCCGGGGGGCTTCAGGCAAACGCGGCCTCAAGCGCCACCTCGACCATGGCGCCAAAGCTGGTCTCGCGCTGGTCGGCGGGCAGGGCCTCGTGCGTCAGGATATGGTCGGAAATGGTCAGCACCGCCAGCGCGCGCCGGCCATAGCGGGCGGCCAGATGGTAAAGCTCTGCCGCCTCCATCTCGACGCAGAGCGTGCCGTGGCGCTGAAGCTGCTCTGACAGGTCTGCCCGCTCGTCATAAAAGGTGTCCGACGAATAGATCCCGCCGACATGCACCGGCACCCCGATGCGCAGCGCGGCCTTGTGCGCGGCCGTCAGCAGGCCGAAATCGGCGCAGGGGGCAAAGTTCAGATCGCGGAAGATCGACCGCGAGGGGTTGCCATAGCTGCTGGCGGTCTGGGCCAGCACCACGTCGCGCACCTTGATGGCGTGTTGCAGCGCGCCGGCCGAACCGATGCGGATCAGGGTCTGCGCACGGTAGTCGCGGATCAGCTCGTTGGCATAGATCGACAGCGAAGGCATGCCCATGCCCGAGCCGTGGATGGTGACGCGGTGGCCATTCCAGGTGCCGGTAAAGCCCAGCATGCCGCGCACCTCGTTCACCAGCACGGGGTCCTTGAGGAATTTCTGCGCCGCCCAGCGCGCACGATAGGGATCGCCGGGCAAGAGAACGGTTTCCGCGATGTCGCCGGGCTTGGCGCCGATGTGAAAGGTCATGGGTCACTCCTGTTTGGAGGCGAGGTTAAGGGAAGCGGCGAGGACGGGAAAGGGCCGGCATCTATAACGTTATAGATTGTGCTTTTCGCCGTTTTCTTCCTAAAAGACAGTAACCCGGAGGGATGCCATGATCGAATCGCGGATCGAAGAGCTTTTGAACGCCATGACGCTTGCCGATCAGGTCAGCCTGCTCTCGGGCGAGGATTTCTGGTCGGTTCCGGCGCTGGCGCATCTGCGGATCGGCAAATTGCGCGTCACCGACGGGCCGAACGGCGCGCGCGGCGGCGGCAATCTGGTGGGCGGGGTGCGCGCGGCCGCCTTTCCGGTCGGCATCGCGCTGGGGTCAAGCTGGAACCCGGCGCTGCTGCAAGAGATCGGCGCCGCGCTCGCCGAAGAGGTGAAGTCCAAGAACGCCCATGTGCTCCTGGCGCCGACGGTGAACATCCAGCGCTCGGTCACCAACGGGCGGAATTTCGAATGCTATTCCGAGGACCCGGTGCTGACGGCCGAACTGGCCGTGGCCTATATCTGCGGGCTGCAGGGGCAGGGCATCGCCGCCACGATCAAGCATTTCGTCGGCAACGAAAGCGAGATCGAGCGCACGACGATCTCGTCCGACATCGACGAGCGCAGCCTGCGCGAGGTCTACCTTGTGCCCTTCGAGGCGGCGGTCAAGCGGGCCGGGACCTGGGCGATCATGTCGTCCTACAACAGGATCAACGGCACCTATGCCGCTGAAAACCATTGGCTCTTGACCGAGGTCCTGCGCGGCGACTGGGGCTATGACGGCATCGTCATGTCCGACTGGTTCGGCTCGCGCAGCACCGCGCCCACGGTGAACGCGGGGCTTGATCTGGAAATGCCGGGGCCGACGCGCGACCGGGGGCAGAAGCTGGTGGATGCGGTGGCCGCCGGCGAAGTGCCGGCCGAGACGGTGCGCGCGCGGGCCCGCGCGATGCTGCGCCTGATGGCGCGCACCGGGGCGCTGGACGATCACCGCCCCTTTGCCGAGCGCGCGGATCAGCGCCTCGACCATGCCGCGCTGATCCGCCGCGCGGGGGCCGAGGGGGCGGTTCTGCTGAAAAACGAAGGCGGGCTCTTGCCGCTGGCGCCGGGGGGCAGCCTTGCCGTGATCGGCCCCAATGCCCATGTGGCGCAGATCATGGGGGGCGGGTCGGCGCAACTGAACCCGCATTACGCCGTCTCGCCCTGGGATGGGCTGGCCGCCGCGCTGGGCGAGGGGGCGCTGCGCCATGCCCCGGGCTGCACCAATCACCGCTGGGAGCCCCTGCTGATGGGCCCGATCGAGGTGGATTTCTTTGCCGGCCGCGCCCTGCAAGGCCCGCCGCTGGCGCGCGAGGTGATGGACAGCGCCGTCGGCTTCTGGGTGCCGCCGCTGGCGGGCGGCAAGGCGGACCCCGGCAATTTCTCGGCCCGGATGCGCGCCAGCTTTACGGCCAAGGCAAGCGGGCCGCATCGGGTCGGGGTGGCTGTGGCCGGCTATGCCAAGGTCTATGTCGATGGCAAGCTGGTCGCAAACGCCTGGGACTACTGGAAAAAGGGCCGCACCTTTTTCGAGGAAGGCTGCGACGAGGTTGTGGGCGAGGTGACGCTGGCCGCGGGGCAGGTGGCCGAGGTGACGGTCGAATTCTGCAACCGCCCCTCGGACAATCTGGCGTTTTCGGCCTTTCGCATCGGCATCGGCCGCCCGATGGGCGATGACGAGATCGCGGCGGCGGCGGCGACGGCGGCGGCGGCCGACCGGGCGGTCGTCTTTGTCGGGCGCAGCGGCGAATGGGACACCGAAGGCTGGGACCTCGAAGACATCCGCCTTCCCGGCCGGCAGGATGATCTCGTCGCGGCGGTGCTGCGGGCCAATCCGAACACCGTGGTCGTGCTGCAAACCGGCGGACCGGTGGACCTGCCCTGGATCGACCGCGCCCCGGCGGTGCTGCAAGCCTGGTATCCGGGCCAAGAGGCCGGCAATGCGATTGCCGACGTGCTTTTGGGCCGGGCAGAGCCCACGGGCCGGCTGGCGCAAAGCTGGCCGCGCCGCTGGCAGGACAACCCCACCCACAGCCAGGATGCCGAGGTCTATCCCGGCCTGAACGGTCATGTGCGCTACGAAGAAGGGCTGTTCATCGGCTACCGGCACTATGACCGGCAGGCCATCGCGCCGCTGTTCGCCTTTGGCCACGGGCTGAGCGCGGGCCGGTTCGCGCTGAGCGGCCTTGCGGCCGATGACGCGGGCACTGTGCGGGCGGTGTTGCAGAACACCGGCGAAAAGGCTGGCACGGCGGTGGTGCAGCTCTACGTCAGCCCGCCCGAAGGCACCCGCGAGCGGCCCGACAAGGAGCTGAAGGCCTTTGGCAAACACCGGCTGGAGCCGGGCGAAGCGCGCGCGCTGAGCTTTGCCCTGACGCCGCGCGATTTCGCCCGCTGGGACGTACCGGCGCGGCAATGGGTGGTGGATGGCGGGCGCTATACCCTTCGGGCGGGGTTCTCGGCCACCGACATCGTGGCCGAGGCGGTGATCGAGGTGGCGACGGCGCGGCTGGCGCCCTGAGCGGTCCCGTCCGCCGCCGTCTGCGCCCCGCCGACCAGACCCACGATGTCCATCATGATGCGGTTCATCTGGAAATCCTTGGGGGTGTAGACGGCCGCGACGCCGGCCGCGCGCAGGTGGGCGGCGTCCTCTTCGGGGATGATGCCGCCAACGATCAGCGGCACATGCGACAGGCCGGCGCCGTGCAAGAGCGCCTGCACCTCGGCGACCAGCGGCAGATGGCTGCCCGACAGGATCGACAGGCCGACCACATCCGCCTCTTGCTCGGCGGCGGCGCGGACGATTTCGGCCGGGGTCAGGCGGATGCCCTGATAGCGGATGTCCATGCCGCAGTCGCGGGCGCGGGCGGCGATCTGCTCGGCGCCGTTGGAATGGCCGTCCAGTCCCGGCTTGCCGACCATGAACCTCGGCCGCCGCCCCAGGCGCTGCGACAGGTCCCCGACCGCCTCGCGCACCGCGTCCAGCCCCTCGGTGCGGTTTGACGGGGCGGCCGCGACGCCGGTCGGCGCGCGGTATTCGCCATGTACCGCCCGCAGCACCTCGCCCCATTCGCCGGTTGTCACCCCGGCGCGCGCCGCCGCGATGGAGGCGGTCATGATGTTTTCCCCGCGCGCCGCTGCCTGGCGCAGCGCCGCAAGCGCGGCCGCCACCAGGCCCGGATCGCGCGCGGCGCGCCAGGCGTGCAGGCGCGCGATCTGGTCGGCCTCGGCCAGGGGGTCTGCCTGCATGATCGCATCGGCCCCGGTGCCCAGCGGCGAGGGCGCGCCCTCGGTCCAGCGGTTGACGCCGACCACGACCGTCTCGCCGCTTTCGATCCGGCCGATCCGTTCGGCATTCGCCTCGACCAGACGGCCCTTCATGTAGCCGATGGCCGCCACCGCGCCGCCCATGGCGTCGATCTGCGCCAATTCGGCCCACGCGCCGGCCTTCAGCGCCTCGACCTTGCGCGCCACCGCCGGATTGCCGTCGAACAGGTCATCATATTCCAGCAGGTCGGTCTCATAGGCCAGGATCTGCTGCATCCGCAGCGACCATTGCTGATCCCAGGGGCGCGGCAGGCCCAGCGCCTCGTTCCAGGCGGGCAGTTGCACGGCACGGGCACGGGCGCCCTTTGACAGGGTGACCGCCAGCATCTCGATCAGGATGCGCGGGACGTTGTTTTCGGGTTGCTGTTCGGTCAGGCCCAGCGAGTTGACCTGCACGCCATAGCGAAAGCGGCGGTATTTCGGATCCTCGATACCGTAACGGAGCGCGCAGATCTCGTCCCACAGGTCGGTGAAGGCGCGCATCTTGCACATCTCGGTGACAAAGCGGATGCCGGCGTTCACAAAGAACGAAATCCGCCCCACCATGGCCGGAAACTCGCCCGCCGGCACCTTGGCACGAAGATCGTCCAGCACGGCGCAGGCGGTGGCCAGGGCAAAGGCCAGCTCCTGCTCGGGCGTGGCGCCGGCCTCTTGCAGATGGTAGGAACAGATGTTCATCGGGTTCCACTTCGGCAGATGTGCTTGGGTGTAGGCGGCGACATCGGTCATCATGGCAAGGCTGGGTGCCGGCGGGCAGATGTAGGTCCCACGCGACAGGTACTCCTTGATCACGTCGTTCTGCACCGTGCCTTGCAGCGCCGCGATGTCGGCGCCCTGCTCTTCGGCCGCCGCGATGTACAGCGCCATCAGCCAGGGCGCGGCGCTGTTGATCGTCATCGACGTGTTCATCCGGGCCAGCGGAATCCCGTCGAACAGCGCCCGCATGTCGCCCAGATGCGCGATCGGCACGCCGACCTTGCCGACCTCGCCGCGCGCCAGGATATGGTCGCTGTCATAGCCGGTCTGGGTCGGCAGGTCGAAGGCGACCGAAAGTCCCGTCTGCCCCTTGGCCAGGTTCGACCGGTAGAGCGCGTTCGAGGCGGCGGCGGTGGAATGCCCGGCATAGGTGCGGAACAGCCAGGGGGTTTCCTTCTGCGGGTGCATCGTCCGGCCTCGTGAATCGCTTTGGTAATTTTATTTCGCAAATCTACAGATATTCGACAGATTGCGTCGGTGTCAATCGCTGCAACGCGGCGAAAATCTGGTGGATGCGCCCGCCCGGATTTCGGTGCTAACATGGGCGGGCCCGGCGCCCGTTCCTGCCGGCCCTGACAACAAGGATCGCTGTGATGGACCTTTTGAACACGCTTCTGTTGTGGCTGCATCTGATGTCGGTGGCGCTGGCCGGCTGCGCGGCCTTTGCCATACCGGCGGTTCTGGGCCTGATGCGCCGGGCCGAGCCGGCGCAACGCCCGGTCTTTGGCCAGGTCATCGGCAGGCTTGCCGCGCTGGCACGGATGGCGCTGGTGCTGCTGATCCTGTCCGGAGGCACGCTCGTATGGTCGAAATATGGCGGGACCGGAACGCTGAGCGGCTGGTTCGACCTCAAGCTTGGCCTTGTGGCGGTGCTGGCGGCGCTGGCGGTGTTCAACATCTTCAACGCCCGTGCCGCGCGGGCCGGAAACGCGGCGGCGGCGGCGCGCATGCCGCTGCTGGCCGGGACGGGCTCGGCGCTGTTGGCGCTGGTCGTGCTGACTGCCGTCATGACTTTCGACTGAGCCGCTTTACCCCGCGCCGCTTTCCTGACAGCTTGCGCCCATGTTCCGCACGGTCCAGCTTCCGCTTTGGCTGCTTGTCCTGATCCTGGCCTTTGCCGGCGTCACCTTTGCCTCGCATTTCCTGTTCCCCTCGGTGCGCTGGTTCTTTCGCGCGCGGGCAGAGCGGGCGCTGGCGCGGATCAACGCGCGCCTTGACCGGCCGATCGAGCTGTTCCGCCTGGCGCGGCGGCAGGACATGATCGTGCGCCTGACCTATGACCCCAAGGTGCTTGAGGCGGTGACCGAACATGCCGCCGAGACCGGCGTTCCCGGTGCCGTCGCCTTTGAAGAGGCCCGAGGTTATGCGCGCGAGATCGTGCCGGGCTTTTCCGCCACGCTTTATTTCGGCGTGGCGGTGCGGCTGACGCGCTGGGTGACGCGCGGGCTTTACCGGGTGCGGATCGGCAAGCTGGCGGCCGAACTGGACCAGATCGACCCCAGGGCGACGGTGATCTTTGTGATCAACCACCGATCCAACGCGGATTATCTGATCGTTGCCTGGCTGGTGTCGGGCCGGGCGGCGTTGTCCTTTGCCGTGGGGGAATGGGCGCGGATCTGGCCGCTCAGCCGGTTGATCCGCGCGACGGGCGCCTATTTCATCCGCCGAGGTTCGCGCAATACGCTCTATCGGCGGGTGCTGGCGCGCTATGTGCAGATGACCACGGCCGAGGGCACGACGCAGGCCATCTTTCCCGAGGGCGGGCTCAGCCTGAATGGGCGGGTCGGGGCGGCCAAGCTGGGGCTTCTGAGCTATGTCATGGAGGGCTATGTCCCGGACGGACGCGATGTGGTCTTTGTGCCGGTCGGCCTTGCCTATGACCGGGTGCTGGAGGACCGGGTGCTGACCCGCGCCGCCGCGCTGGGCGTGCGGCGGTTCCGCGTGCCGGTGCGCGCGGCGCTGGGCGCGGCGCTGGGCCATCTGTGGCGCCGGCTGCGCGGCCGGTTCAAGGGCTTTGGCACCGCCGCCGCCGGCTTTGGCCAGCCGGTCTCGCTGCGGGAACATCTTGCCGCGCATCCCGGCGCCAGCCCCGAGGCGCTTGGCGCGCTTTTGATGGCGCGGATCGAGGCGGCGGTGCCGGTGCTGCCGGTGCCGCTGGTGGCCGCGGCGCTGATGCAGGCCGGCGCAGTCGAAGGCGCGGCGGGCGACGAGGCGGCCGTCGCTGCCCGGGTCGAGGCGATCCTTGCCCGGCTGTCCGATGGCCGCGCCGTCCTGCGCCTGCACCCGCAGGGCCTGGAGGCGAGCCTGAAGGAGGGGCTGGCCCCCCTGCGCGCCCGTGGTCTGATCGGCGAGGACCTGCGCCCGGCTCCGGGGGCTGTGGCGCTCTTGGAGTTCTACGCCGCCCCGGTCCGCCAGCGGCTGGAGGCCATCGAGGCCGCCGCAACGCAGCAGACATAAAATTTCAAAATACTGACCCAAACCTATTGCAAAGTTGCGCGAGGAATTTTACCCCTTGGTCTTGCGCCGCGCGATTCTGCATTGCGGCATCGGCTCAGGAGACGCCCATGGCTCTGGACACCTCTACCGCGATCGCCCCCTATGAGGCGCCGGTCAAGGACCTTTACGACATCGGCGAGATGCCGCCCCTGGGCCATGTGCCGGCCCGGATGCACGCCTGGACCATCCGCCGCGAGCGTCATGGCGAGCCGGCCACCGCGATGCAGCTTGAGGTGGTGGACACCTGGAAGATCGACAGCAACGAGGTGCTGGTCCTGGTGATGGCGGCCGGGGTCAACTACAACGGCGTCTGGGCCGCGCTGGGCCAGCCGATCAGCCCCTTTGACGGCCACAAGGAGAGCTTTCACATCGCCGGCTCGGACGCTTCGGGCATCGTCTGGGCGGTGGGCGACAAAGTCAAGCGCTGGAAGGTCGGCGACGAGGTGGTCATCCACTGCAACCAGGACGACGGCGACGACGAGGAATGCAACGGGGGCGACCCGATGTTCTCGCCCAGCCAGCGCATCTGGGGCTACGAGACCCCCGACGGCTCTTTCGCGCAGTTCACCCGCGTGCAGGCCCAGCAGCTCATGCCGCGCCCGCGCCATCTGACCTGGGAGGAAAGCGCCTGCTATACCCTGACGCTGGCCACCGCCTTTCGGATGCTCTTTGGCCACGAGCCGAACGATCTGAAGCCGGGGCAGAACGTGCTGGTCTGGGGCGCTTCGGGGGGGCTTGGGTCCTATGCGATCCAGCTCATCAACACCGCCGGGGGCAACGCGATCGGCGTCATCTCGGACGAGAGCAAGCGCGATTTCGTGATGGGCCTCGGCGCACGCGGCGTGATCAACCGCAATGAATTCAACTGCTGGGGCCAGATGCCCAAGGTCGGCAGCGACGCCTACAACGCCTGGGCCAAGGAGGCGCGGCGATTTGGCAAGGCGATCTGGGACATCACCGGCAAGGGTGTGAGCGTGGACATCGTCTTTGAACATCCGGGCGAGGCGACCTTTCCGGTCTCGACGCTGGTGTGCAAGAAGGGCGGCATGGTGGTGATCTGCGCCGGCACCAGCGGCTTCAACTGCACCTTTGACGTGCGCTATCTGTGGATGCACCAGAAGCGCCTGCAAGGCAGCCACTTTGCCCATCTCAAACAGGCGGCGGCGGCCAACGCGCTGATGGTGGCCCGGCGCCTGGACCCCTGCATGTCCGAGGTCTTTGCCTGGGCCGACATTCCGGCGGCCCACATGCTGATGCGCACGAACCAGCACAAGCCCGGCAACATGGCCGTCCTGGTGCAGGCCCCCCGCGCCGGCTTGCGGACCTTTGAGGATGCGCTGGAGGCAGGGCGGCGCGCATGAACCCGTGACGGGCGCCTGCGCTCTCGCCCGGGACCATGGTTAATTGGTCAGGTTTCGGCAAAAGACCCGGGGCGCTGTTGAAGGGTTAGCTGATTATGTCGCCGTCCGGCTTTTGCTATCCCTGAGGGGGGCGGCAATGCTGGGGGGCATCATGCGACACTCGTGGATATTCGAGGTGCTGTCGGATCTGCGCGACTATGCCAGGGCAAACGGATTGCCCCGGCTGGCGACCAAGGCGGCAGAGGCCGAAGGCGTCGCGCGCGCCGAGATCGCTGAAAAGGAAGCTCGCGACAGGCTTGAGGCCGGCGAGGAGTGACCCGGGTGCCGGGCCGCTCTGGCCCTTGCGGACGCGCTGACCTATAAGGCGCCGATGACGGCCGAGCTTGTGACATTTTCCGACGATCAGGCCGAAGCCTTTGACCGGGTCGCGGCCGAAATGCTGCGCATGGGCATCGATCTTGAAAATGCCCAATGCGCGCCGATGGCCGAGGGCAAGGGCAGCGTCCTTGCGGTCGTGGGCAAGGCGGGCTCGGGCAAGACCATGCTGCTGGCCAGCCTTTACAAGGCGATGAAGGCCGGCGGGGTCGAGATCGTCTCGGGCGATTACGAGGCAAAGCGGCGGCGCGACCGGCGCACGCTGGCCATTCTGGCGCCGACCAACAAGGCGGCCTCGGTGCTGCGCCTGCGCGGGGTGCCGGCGACCACGATCCACCGCATCCTTTACACCCCAGTCTACGATCCGCAGTACGAACGCATCGCCGAATGGCTGGCCGGTCAGGGCCCGCGCCCGGTGGTCGAGGGGCTGACCGACTTTGCGCTGGACCGCGCCCATGGGTTCTACGCCCAGGTCCCCTCGATCCCCGGGGCGCTGGCGGCGGCGGGCCTGCGCGGCAGCGATTTCATCAAGGGCTGGAAGCGGCGCGAAGAGCCGCTGGACGTGGGCTTTGTCGACGAATCCTCGATGCTGGACGAACGCCAGCTTGAAGACCTGCGCGAAATTTTCCCCGCGCTCGTGCTGTTCGGCGATCCGGCGCAACTCGCCCCCGTGGGCCAGTCCGGCAAGATGGTGTTCGAAAGCTTTGACGCCCCGCAGATCCTGACGCTCAGCCGGATCCACCGGCAGGCCGCCGGCAACCCGATCCTGGATCTGGCCCATGCCCTGGCCGACGACCGGTTGGGGTTCGAGGATTTCGAAGCGATGATCCGCGATGCCGCCGCCCGCGATGACCGCGTGGTCTGGGCCGAGCGGGTGGATGCCGGTCTGATGGCGCGCTCGCCGGTGCTGGTCTGGCGCAATGTCACGCGCATCCGCCTGATCGGCGCCTTTCGCGGCGCCTTTGGCGCGCCGGACAACGCGCTCTTGCCCGGCGAGCCGCTGATCTGCGACGGGATCGAATTGCCGCTCAAGCACCGCAAGAAACGCATTGATCTTGAGGCGCGGGGCCTGATCAAGGGGGCGCAGGTGATCTACCTTGGCCCCGGATCGAAAGACGGTTTTGCCCGCCTGCATGTGGTCGGCGCCGAGGATCCGCAGGTTTCGGCCGCCTCGATCATCAAGATCGAAAGGGTGGGCGAGGACGAGCCCTTCATCCCCTCGGCCGCGCATATGGGCGCCGCCTTTCTGCACGGGGCGGCGGTGACGATCCACAAGGCCCAAGGCTCGCAATGGGAAGAGGTGCAGGTCTTTGCCCCCGACCTCTTCGCCGCCGCGCAGACCGGGCGGACCGAGGCCGGCCTGCCGCTGTGGAAGAGGCTGGCCTATGTGGCGATCACGCGGGCGGAGAGGCGGCTTTACTGGGTGGTGCGCAACCGGCTTGGCCTGCCCCGCGCGCCGCTGTCGGTCGCGGATCTGCAAGGCCAGGCCGCGGCGCTGGCCCTGACGATGCCCGGCCCTGATCCGGGTTGAGATGCCGGGCCGGCCGGGCTAGTCTGCCCCCAGTCCAAGGAGGCCCCCATGCGCTGCGTTTTCGTCCAGTTCCGCTGCACCCCCGGCAAGACCTATGAGGCCGCCGAGGCGATCTATGACCGCGAGGTGGTGAGCGAGCTTTACTCGACCAGCGGCGAATACGATCTGATCGCCAAGGTCTATATCCCTGACGATCAGGATGTCGGCCATTATCTGAACGAGCGGCTGTTTGACGTGCCGCATATTTCGCGCACGCTGACCACGATGACCTTCAAGGCGTTCTGATCACAGCCAGTCGCCGCGCCCGGTGCCGACGATCTGCGCCACCTGCGCGGCGCCCTCGCGCGCAAGTCGCGCGTCGATGCCATGCGCCACGCGCGCGACCAGCGAGATGCCCTGATAGACCATGGCCGAATATAGCTGCACCGCTGAGGCGCCGGCGCGCAGCTTTTCATAGGCCTGGTCGGCCGACCCGATGCCGCCAACCCCGATCAGCGGCAGGCGGCCGCCGGTCGCGACCGAGAGGCGGGCAAGGACTCGTGTGGACTTTTCGAACAACGGCGCGCCGGAGAGCCCGCCTTTCTCGCCCGAATTTGCACTTTTCAAACCTTCGCGCGAAAGCGTGGTGTTGGTGGCGATGATCCCGGCGATGCCGGCGGCAAGGGCCACCTCGGCGATCTCTTCGATCTCTTCGCCGGCCAGATCGGGGGCGATCTTGAGAAAGATCGGGATCGGGCGGGCCAGCGCGGCGCGGGTTTCCATCACGCCGGACAGAAGCGCGCCCAGCGCGGCGCGGCCCTGCAACTCGCGCAGGCGTTCGGTGTTGGGGCTGCTGACGTTGACCGTGGCGAAATCCACATGCGGCCCGCAGATCGCCAGAACGCGGGCAAAGTCGGCGGCGCGGTCGGCGCTGTCCTTGTTGGCGCCCAGGTTCAGCCCCACCGGCACCGGCCCGGCCGGCCGCGCGGCCAGACGCGCGCCGATGGCCTCGGCGCCGTCGTTGTTGAAGCCAAAGCGGTTGATCACCGCGCGATCCTCGGTCAGCCGGAACAGGCGCGGCGTGGGGTTGCCCGGCTGCGGGCGCGGGGTGGCCGCCCCGACCTCGACAAAGCCGAAGCCGGCGCGCGACAGAGCGGCCACGGCGACCGCGTTCTTGTCATAGCCGGCCGCCAGCCCGACCGGATTGGCCAGCCCCATGCCCGCCAGCGGACCGGCCAGGCGGGGCGATGTGACCAGCCCCGGCAGCGGAACCAGCCCCAGACGCAGCGCTTGCAGCGACAGGCCATGCGCGCGCTCGGGGTCAAGCCGGTGCAGGGCCCACAGGCCCAGACGTTCGACAGCGGTCAAATCACGCCCTCGGGAAAGATATGGCCCGCGGCCCCCAGCGGCAAGGATTTGTCCCAGACCACGTCGGCCAGCGTAAGGGCGCGGAAAAGATGGGGAAAAAGCGCCCCCCCGCGCGAGGGTTCCCATATCAGCGCCGGGCCGAACCGCGCCTCGTCGCAGGCCACCAGGACCAGATCGGCCTGGCCGGCGAAATGCTTCGCCGCCGTTTCGGCCACCTGGGTGGAGGTGGAAAAGTGGATGTAGCCGTCGGTCAGGTCGATGGGGGCGCCCAGGCTCTCGCCCGCCGCCTTCAGCGCGTCCCATTCGGCGCGGCGAAAGATCTTGTAGATCAGCATGCGGGGTTCATGCCGCGAATGGGCGGTGGGGTCAATGCCCCGGGGGGGCTGGACCTTTGTCCGCCCGCGCGGCAGATTTGCCCCATGTGCGGCCGCTTCACCATCACCCACCCGAACGAGGCGCTGGCGGCGCTGTTCGGGGCGACGCCGGGCAACGACCTTCCGCCCGGCCCGCGCCACAACATCTGCCCCACCCAGCCGGTGGCGGTTGTCACCTCGGACGGCGGGATGCGGCGGTTGCAGGCGATGCGCTGGGGGTTCATCCCGTCGTGGTACAAGGCCCCCACCGACGGCCCGCTGATCATCAACGCGCGGTCGGATACCGTGGCCGACAAGCCCGCCTTTCGCGAGGCGGTGCGGGCGCGGCGCTGCATCGTTCCGGCCAGCGGCTTTTACGAATGGACCGCGGGGCCGGACAAGACGCGGCTGCCCTATTACATCACCCGCGCCGACGGCGCGCCGATGGCGCTGGCCGCGATCTGGCAGCGCTGGGGCGATCAGGTCACCTGCGCCGTCGTCAGCACCGAGGCGGGCCCGGGCATGGCCGGCATCCACGACCGCGAGCCGGTCATTCTGGATCCCGCCGACTGGCCCCTGTGGCTGGGCGAGGCGGGGCATGGCGCTGCCCGCCTGATGCGGCCCACGCCGCCAAGGGTGCTGCGGATGCACCGGGTGGGGGTCGAGGTGAACTCGAACCGCGCCACGGGGGCGCACCTGATCGCGCCCGTTGCGGCCTGATCACCCTTGAGCCTGCCGCCGCCCGGTGCTATTGAGCGGCCCAGCGCGGGCGTTGTGTAATGGTAAGACCTTAGCCTTCCAAGCTAAAGACACGGGTTCGATTCCCGTCGCCCGCTCCAGCCGCTTTCGTCAGATCAGCCGCCCGCCGCCGCCGCGGGGTCCATCCAGAACGGCTCGAACGTATTGCCGTCCGGATCGCAGATCGTGCGGTTGTACATGAATCCCATGTCGGTGGGCGCCTTGGGCTCGGACCCGCCATGCGACAGGGCGGTGGCGGCAAAGGCATCGACCGCGTCGCGGCTGTCCTGGCTCAGCGCCATCAGAACGGCGGTCGCCTTGGCCGGATCGCCCATCGGGCCGGTCAGGAAGCTCTTGAACCGCTCCTGCTCCAGGATCATGAAATAGATCGTGTCCGAGACGACGACGCAGGCGGTCGTCTCGTCCGAAAACTGCTCGTTGATCCGGTATCCCAGCGCCTCGTAGAACCGGCGCGAGCGCTTGACGTCGGTGATCGGCAGGTTCACGAAAATCATCTGCGGCATGGTCGTGGTCCCGGTTTACTGGTTAAAGATTGTCCTGCTGCGGCATGCCCAGAACGTGAAAGCCGCAATCGACATGCACGATCTCGCCTGTGGTGCAGTTGCCGTAGTCGCTGCACAGCCAGACCGCCGTGCCGCCGATCGCCTCAAGCGTCGCGTTCGAGCGCATCGGCGCGTTGGCCTCGGTATGGCGAAAGGTTGCCCGCGCCCCGCCGATGGCCGCGCCGGCCAAGGTCTTCATCGGGCCGGGCGAGATGGCGTTGACGCGGATCTGCTGCGGGCCAAGATCGTTGGCAAGGTAGCGTGTGGCCGATTCCAGCGCCGCCTTGGCCACGCCCATGACGTTGTAATTCGGCGTCACCCGGTTCGATCCGCCATAGGTCAGCGTGATCAGGCTGCCGCCGGTCGGCATCAGTTCTGACGCGCGGCGCGCCACGTCGATGAAGGAAAAGCACGAGATCGCCAGAGAATTGCTGAAATTGCCCCGGCTGGTGTTGATGAAGCGGCCCGTCAACTCGTTCTTGTCGGAAAAGGCGATGGCGTGGATCAGAAAGTCGATCGTTCCCCAGCGGTCTTTGAGCGCGGCAAAGCAGGCCTCCAGGCTGGCGTCATTGCCGACATCGACATCGAGCAGGAAATCCGACCCGACCGAGGCCGCCAGCGGCTCCACCCTTTTGCCAAAGGCCTCGCCCTGATAGGAAAAGGCCAGTTCCGCCCCCTCGGCCGCCAGGGCCGACGCGATGCCCCAGGCGATCGACCGCTCGTTGGCCACGCCCATCACCAGCCCGCGCTTGCCACGCATAAGTTCGGCCATGTCGGTTATCCTTGATATCTGCTCATGACCAGGGTGGCGTTGGTGCCGCCAAAGCCGAAGGAATTGGACAGAACGCTGTCCAGGCTGACATTCTCGCGCAGGGTTGTGACGATTTCAGCGGCGTCCAGCGCGGGGTCAAGCGTGGTGACATTGGCCGAGGCGGTGATGAAATTGCCCTGCATCATTAAGAGGCTGTAGATCGCCTCATGTACCCCGGTCGCGCCCAGCGAGTGGCCGGTCAGCGATTTGGTCGACGAGACGGGCGGCGTCTGCCCCCGGCCAAAGACGCGGCGGATCGCCTCCATCTCGGTCACATCGCCCACCACGGTCGAGGTGCCGTGGCTGTTGATGTAGTCAATCCGGCGCCCCAGGGGCAGGCTGGCCAGCGCGACGCGCATCGACCGCTCGCCCCCCTCGCCCGAGGGGGCAACCATGTCGTGTCCGTCCGAGGTGGCGCCGTAGCCCGTGACCTCGCCATAGATCTTTGCCCCGCGCGCCAGGGCGTGCGACAGCTCTTCGAGCACCACGACCCCGCCGCCGCCGGCGATCACGAAGCCGTCACGCGTGGCGTCATAGGCGCGCGAGGCGCTGGCCGGGGTGTCGTTGTACTTGCTGCTCATCGCGCCCATGGCGTCGAACAGGCAGGACAGGGTCCAGTCCAGCTCCTCGCCGCCGCCGGCAAAGACGATGTCCTGCTTGCCCATCTGGATCTGCTCCACCCCGTTGCCGATGCAATGGGCGGATGTCGAGCAGGCCGAGGTGATGGAATAGTTCACGCCCTTGATCCTGAACGGCGTCGCCAGGCAGGCCGAGTTGGTGCTGGACATGCAGCGCGTGACCATGAAGGGGCCCATCTTCTTCGGCGCGCCCTTGTTCAGCACCGCATCGAAGGCCACAAAGAAGTTTGAGGTGGACGGGCCGCCCGAGCCCATCACGAGGCCAGTACGCTCGTTTGAAATGTCGCCCTCTTCCAGCCCCGAATCCGCGATGGCCTGCTTCATGGCCAAAAAGTTGTAGGCCGCTCCCGGCCCCATGAACCGCATGTCGCGCTTGTCGATGTGATCCTCAAGCTTGATCTGGGGCATGCCGTGGACCTGGCTGCGAAAGCCGTGCTCGGCGTAGTCGGGGGCAAAGACGATGCCCGAGCGCCCGGCGCGCAGCGAGGCCTCGACCTCGGCCGCGTTGTTGCCGATGGACGAGATGATGCCGATCCCGGTGATGACGACGCGGCGCATGGGAAATCCTTTCGTGTGTTGTCAGTTTGCCGAAAGGGCAACCTTCATGTCCTTGACGATGTAGATGACCTCGCCGTCGGCCTCGACGATCCCGTCGGCCACGCCCATGGTCAGACGGCGGGTCTGGATGGCCTTGGTGAAATCCACTTTGTAGGTCAGCAACTTGCGGTCGGGGCGCACCATGCCGGTCAGCTTGACCTCGCCCACGCCCAGCGCGTAGCCGCGCCCCTGCCAGCCGCGCCAGCCGAGGTTGAAGCCGGTCAGTTGCCACAGACCGTCAAGGCCAAGGCAGCCGGGCATGATCGGGTTGCCGGGAAAATGGCAGTCAAAGAACCACAGGTCGGGGGTGATGTCGAATTCGGCCAGCACATGGCCCTTGCCGTGCAGCCCGCCGTCCTCGGAGATTTCGGTGATGCGGTCCATCATCAGCATCGGCGGGGCGGGAAGCTGCGCGTTGCCGGGGCCGAAAAGCTCTCCCCTCGCGCATTTCAAGAGTTCGTCCTTGCCAAAGGAAGACGGAAAATTGCCCATGCGCCGATGATCCCTGCTGTCGCTTTCCCCCTCGTACCAGAGCAGGGCGGCCCGAGGCAAGGGCGGGTCCGGCGCCGTGCCGACGCGACGATTCCGTTTGAACCGGGGGGCGGGGCGCCTGTATGCTGCGGGGGATGCATCTGGCATGAGACCCGCGCTTGACCCAACCCAGCCCCTCGACCTGGCTTTCCGGCGGCAACCTGCGCCCGACGCGGCAGCGGCTTGCGCTGGCCGCGCTTCTGGTCGGTGACGGGCTGGGCCGCCACGAGACGGCCGAGGGGCTTTATGCCGCCGCGGTCGCCGCGGGCGAGAGGGTCAGTCTGGCGACGGTCTACAACACCCTGCGCGCCTTTTGCGCCGCCGGTCTGGTCAACGAGATCGTGGTCGACGGCGCGGGCAGCTATTTTGACACCCGGCTTGACGATCATCCGCATTTCTACTGGGAGGACAGCCACGCGCTGACCGACGCCCCGGCCGAGGATCTAAGCATCGCGACCCTGCCCAGCGCGCCGGCCGGCATGCAGGTGGCGCGGGTCGATGTGATCATCCGCCTGCGCGCCGCGCGCGGATAGCGGCCCGGGGCATTGGGCCGGCGGAGCGTTTGCCGGTCCGCCCGAGGCGGCCTTTGCGGTGACGGCGGTCCCGGTCATCCGGACAGGCTTTCCCACGGGTAGGGAGAGGCGGTGCCGTTCCCTTTCTGCCTGGCCGGCTTTGGCCGAGGCACTCGCCGAGGTCATGCGAAGGCCCACCCTATCCCCGGCCGAGGGCCCCAAAGGCCCTCGGCCCGCGCCTGCCCTTCCCCCGGCAGGCGCTTCGCGCCAGCCAGGTCAGGCGCTGGCCTCTGTCGGTGTAGCGGAACCGGTTTACCGGACAGGCTTCAACACGGTCGGGGAAACGCGGTGCGTTTCCTTCTCCTTCCGATTTGGCTGAGGCTATCGCCGAAGTCATGCGATACCGCCTGCTTCATCCCGGCCGAGGGCCCCAAAGGCCCTCGGCCAGCGCCCGACCCACCCCCAGGCGGGCGCTGGCCTCAGTCACTGATGCGGAACCGGTCTGCCTTCACCGTTTCCCTGCCCGGCCCCGCCTTGGCCGAGGCAGTCGCCGGGGTCATGAGGGGGCACCTCGGCAGTCCGCCAAGGGCGCTGGCCCATCTGATGAGGGCGGAACTGCTCGCCCGCCCATGTTCCCGCCCGGGTCCCTGCGCCGACCCTTTTCCCCGCGTCGTCGGCTTCGGCGCTGGTCTTGGCCGGGCTCGATCCGCCCTAGCCGACCAGCAGGACCACCCAGGCCACCCCGCCGGCAAGCGCGGTCAGCGCCACGCAGGCCGAGCCGCAGTCCTTGGCCTTTTTCGCCAGCGGATGCTGCTCGGTCGAGATGTAGTCGATCGCCACCTCCAGCGCGGTGTTGCCAAGCTCCGCTGCCAGGATCAGCAGCCCCAGCGCCAGGATCAGCGCCCGCTCTCCGGGGGTCAGGTCGACCGAAAAGGCCAGGGCGGCTGACAAGAGGTTGACGATGCTCCACTGCCGCAGGGTCTTTTCGCTGGCCCAGGCCGCCCGCCAGCCCTGCCAGGACCAGACAAAGGTATTGGCGATCCGCCGGATCTCGCTGCCCAGGAATTCTTGCATCGCGCCCCCCCAATGCCGTGCCGCCCGCCATCTTTGCGCAAATCCCCCGCGGGGGCAAACGGCGCCTTGGGGGTTCTGCGCAAGGAGGGCTCAGGTGCCGCGCGGCTTGGCGCGCAGCGTCGGCGGGGCGGCGGCGGGGTCTTCGGGCCAGGGGTGGCGCGGGTAGCGGCCGCGCATGTCCTTGCGCACCTCGGCGTAAGAGCTGGCCCAGAACCCCGGCAGATCGCGCGTGACCTGAATGGGGCGCATCCCGGGCGACATCAGCGTGATGCGCAAGGGCAGACGCGCGGCGCCCACCACCGGGTGGGTGGTCACGCCAAACATCTCTTGCAGGCGCAGCTCGATCGAGGGGACATCGCCGTCGTAGTCGATCGGCACCGCACGGCCAAGCGGGGTGGTGAACTGGGCCGGTACCAGCCGGTCAAGCTCGGCCCGCTGCCCGGGGCCGAGCCGCGCCAGCAGGGCGGGGGTCAGGTCCAGCGCCCTGAGGTCGGCGGCGCTGCGCACATGGGCAAGCCAGGGCAGCGCCCAGTCCCCGGCGCTGGCCATCAGACCAGGGGCCGAGCTGTCCGGCCAGCCGGCGCCGCCCGCCCGGGCCAGTTCGATCCGGGCGGCCAGGCGCGTCGCGGCTGGGTTCAGGCAGGGGCCAAGCAGCCGATACCCCTCTAGCGCGGCGCGGGCCAGCGCCTCGGGCGGGGCCTCGGGCCAGGGCCGCTCGTCCAGCACCAGCGCGCCCAGCCGCTCTTGCCGGCGGGCCAGCACCCGGCCCTCGCGCCGCGACCAGGCGCAGGCCTCGTGCCAGGCGATCCCCGCGCCATGCACCGCGCGCAGCTCGTCCTCGCCGATCTCGGCCGCAAGGCGCACCTCGGCCTCCTGCCGGTCGCCGTCAAGGTCCAGCGCCACGATCAGCCGCGCGCCCGAGAGCGACAGGCCCGGCGCCATCGCCGCGCCCTTGCCTCCCGACAGGAGCCAGCGCGGCGCCTCGCCCCTGCGGCGCAGGCCGATCCGGTCGGGATAGGCCAGAGCCGCCATCTGCGCGGGCGACAGATCGCCCAGCGCGCCCTCGCGCGGGACGGCCCGCTCCAGCCGCCGCGCCTCGGCGCGAATGCGCTCGATGGTGGCGCGATGGGCTGCATGGCCGGTGTCAGCCTCGAACCCGGCCGGGTCCACAAGGCAGCGCAGGCGCAGGGCCAGGTCGGGCCCGGCGCCGCGCAGGGGGTCACGCTCGGCCATCAGCGCGGCGAGCGGGGCGGCGGCAGGGCCAGCCAGCGCCAGCATGTGCCCCAGGCGCGGGTGCAGCGGCAGCGCCGCCAGCCGGCGGCCATGGGCGGTGATGCGGCCCGCCGCGATGGCGCCCAGCGCTTCGAGAAGGCTGCGCGCCTCGGCCAGGGCGGGGGCGGGCGGCGGGGTCAGAAACGGCAGCGACGGCGCGCCACAGAGCGCCAGCTCCAGCGCCAGCCCGGTCAGATCGCCGCTTTCGATCTCGGCGGGGGGAAAGGGGGCCAGGCCGCCCTCTTCGCCGCGCGACCACATCCGGTAGCAGATCCCCGGCGCCACGCGGCCGGCGCGGCCGCGCCGCTGCTCGGCCTCGGCGCGCGTCACCCGCCCGGTCACCAGCCGCGACATGCCCGATCCGGGGTCGAACCGGGCGCGCCGGGCCAGCCCGCCGTCTACGACGCAGCGGATGTCGGGCAGGGTCAGCGAGGTTTCGGCGATCGAGGTGGCCAGGACCACCTTGCGCCCCGGGGCGGGGGCCAGGGCGGCGCGCTGGGCGGCGAAATCCATGGCGCCAAAGAGCGGCCGAATGGAAAAACCCGGCCCCAGCCGGCCGCGCAGCGCCGCCTCGACGCGGCGGATTTCGGGCTCGCCCGGCAGAAAGACCAGGATGCCGCCCTCGGCCGTCTCTTCGGCCGCCTGGGCCACCAGCCCGGCCAGCGCGGTTTCGAACCGCAGCCCGGGGTCGGCGGGCCGCGAAAGCCAGCGCGTCTCGACCGCAAAGGCGCGGCCCGCAGAGGTGATCAGCGGCGCGCCGTCCATGAGCGCCGCCACGGGGGCGGCATCAAGCGTGGCCGACATCACGACCAGCACAAGGTCAGGCCGCAGCGCGCCGCGCAGTTCAAGCGCCAGGGCGAGCCCCAGATCGGCGTTCAGGCTGCGCTCGTGGAACTCGTCGAAGATCAGGCAGCCGACGCCGGCCAGTTCGGGGTCTGACTGGATCATGCGGGTCAGGATGCCCTCGGTCACCACCTCGATGCGGGTCGCGGCCGAGACGCGCGCCTCGCCCCGGATGCGGTAGCCGACGCGGCCGCCCGGCGCCTCGCCCAGCGTCTCGGCCATGCGCTCGGCCGCCGCACGGGCCGCGAGCCGCCGGGGTTCGAGCATGACGATGCGCCCCGCGATCAGGCCGCTATCAAGCAGATCGAGCGGGACGAGCGTGGTCTTGCCGGCGCCCGGCGGGGCCTGCAGGACAGCCAGCCCGCCCCCCGCGACGGCGGCACGCAGGACCGGCAGGGCGTCGGTGATGGGCAGGTCGGGGCGGGGCAGGGCGGACATGCCCCCGTCATGCCAAGCCGCGCGGGCTTTGGCCAGAGCCATGAGGTGGAAAGAGGGGAAAGGGAGGGGCATGACCTTGGCCCGTGTGGCAACGGATCGGCATGTGCGGTTCCGCTACACTACAGAGGCCGGCGCCCGACCCGGCGGGCGTGGAGCGCCCGCTATGGGCGGGGCGGGCGCTGGCCGAGGGCCTCGGCCTAAGTCGGGCGAAAAGGAAAACGCACTGCGTTTTCCCGCCCGTGTGGAAACATGTCCGGTAAACCGGTTCCGCATGAGACCGCTGAGGCCAGCGCCCGACC
>JBQTIT010000074.1:0-3770 GCA_052387855.1 Paracoccaceae bacterium | reverse complement strand
CCCGGAGGGCGTGGAGCGCCCTCCCTGGGGGGGTCGGGCGCTGGCCGAGGTCCTTTGGGGCCCTCGGCCGGGGATGGGGCGAGCGATTACGCATGACCTCGGCGATAGCCTCGGCCATTTCGGGCGGACCCGCAAACGCCCCGCCCGCCCCCGTCAGCCGGCGCGGACCTCGATCAGGCGCGGGCCGGCGCTGGGCTGCGACAGCGCCCAGGCCAGCATCTCGGGCTCTTCGGGGACCGAGGCAAAGGGCAGATCGCAGGCGGCGGCAAAGGGCTCCAGCTTCAGCGGCGAGGGAAAGCAGCCGATCACCTCGGTATTGGCGCCGCGCATCCCCTCGGCGATCTCTAGAAAGGCGGCGTTGTTCCAGACGACAAAGGTGATCGGCAGGGCCTCGTCCACGGCGGTGCGCAGCTCGCCAGGGCTGAACTGCAACCCGCCATCGCCGATCAGGCAAACCACCGGCACCCCGGGCAGCGCAAGCGCCACGCCGACGGCGGCGCCGGGGCCAAAGCCCAGCGCGCCATAGCCGGTGGCGGCGTTGAACCAGCCGCCGGGGCGGTCGTGGTCATAGTAAAGGTTGCCGGCATAGACCGGCTGCGTGCTGTCCCCGACGATGACAGCGCCCGGCACCGCGCCCCGGATCGCCTCGACCATCTGCAGATGCCCGGGCATGGGGGCGTAGATCGCGCCCAGCCCGGCATGGGCGGTGGCCCGCGTGGCGCCGGCCCGGGCCGCGCCGGATGCGGCCTTGGGCGACAGAAGCGGCAAGAGCGCCGTGACGAAGGCCCCGGCGTCGGCGGCAATTGGCAGCCGCGCGGGATGGCGGGCAAGCTGATCCGGGCACAGGTCCACCCGGATCATGCCGGACAGGTCGGGCAGGCCGCCGACGGCATACATGTCATAGTCCGTCATGCCGAGTTCCGATCCGATCACCAGCACCCGGTCCGACGCCGCGACCAGCGCGCGCACCGGCTCCAGCGAGGGCGAGGCCGGCACGCACAGCGGATGGCCATGCAGCATGCCGCGCGCGTTGACGGTCTGGACCACGGGGGCATCCAGCCGCTCGGCCAGCGCGCGCAGCGGCCCGTCCAGCCCGCGCGCGCCCCCGCCGGTCAGGATCACCGGCCGCGCGGCGGCGTTCAACAGCGCGGCGGCCTGCCGCACCTCGACCGCAGCGGGCTGGCGCGGAGCGGGCAGCGGCGCCGGGGCGGGCAGGGGCGGGCAGGGCATCGGCATCACATCGGTCGGCACCTCGATGTGCACCGGCCCGGGACGGCCCGTCGCCATCGTGGCAAAGGCCCAGTCCAGCGCCGCCCCCACCTCGGCGGGGTCCATGATCCGCCGGCTGGGACAAAGCGTGGCCACCATGGCCTGCTGGTCGGGCAATTCGTGCAGGCGCCCCAGCCCCTTGCCCAGCGAATCGCGCCGGTTGACGCCCGAGATCACCAGCACCGGCACCGAATCCTGCCGGCTCTGCGCCATCGCGGTCAGCGCGTTTGTCAGGCCGGGCCCGGTGATGACCAGCGCTACCCCCGGCTTGCCGCTGGCCCGCGCATAGCCATCGGCCATGAAGGCGCAGCCCTGCTCGTGCCGCGCGGTGACATGGCGGATGGGGCTGCCCGACAGGCCGCGATACATCTCGACCGTATGGACGCCCGGAATGCCAAAGATCACCTCGACCCCGCGCGCGGCCAGACCCTCGACCAGACGTTCCCCGACGGTTCTCATGTGGCGCTCCCCTTGATTTCCCCTGCCAGCGCAAGGATGCGCCGGCAGGCCTCTTCGATCAGATCATCGCTCTGGGTCAGGCTCACCCTGACCCAGCCGGCCAGCCCCGCGCCAAAGCTTTCGCCCGGCATGACCGCGACGAGCCTTTCGCGCAAAAGGCGCCCGGCGAATTCGTCGCCGGACAGTCCCAGCGCGCGCAGGTCCAGCATGGCGAACATGCCCGCCTCGGGCATCGGCACGCGCAGGCCCAGCACGCCGTCAAGGTGCCGGGCGATCAGCGCGGCCCGGCGGGCAAAGCGCCGGGCCATTTCGGGCGCGACCGGCGAGGGCGCCGCCACCGCCAGCGCCGTCATGTCGGCGATGAAGGGCTGGTTGCCGAACAGCATCGCCTCGGCCAGCGGCAAGAGCCGCGCGCAGAACTCGGCCGGCCCCACCACCCAGCCCGAGCGGAACCCCGGCGCCGCGTGGGATTTCGAGATCGACGAGGTGACGATGACCCGCTCGGCCAGATCGGGCCGGTCGAAAGGCGAGGCAAAGGTCGCGCCGGGAAAGACCAGCTCTTCATAAACCTCGTCCGAGACGATCCACAGATCATGCGCCCGGGCCAGCGCGCCAAGCTCCTGCACCTCGCGCGGGCGCAGCACCGCCCCGGTCGGGTTATGCGGCGAATTCAGGAACAGCACCCGCGTGCGCGGCCCGATCGCCGCCGCCACATCCGCCGCCGCCAGCCGAAAGCCGTTTTCCGGCCGCAGCGCCACCGGCACCAGCCGCGCCCCGGTTGCGGCGATGACCCCGGCATAGGTGGCATACATCGGATCCCCGACGACCACCTCGTCGCCGGGATCCAGGAGCGCCTGCATCACCGCGTAAAGCGCCGTCTGCGTGCCGGGAAGGGCGATCAGGTTCGCCGGCCCGATGACGCGCCCCGAGCGCCGGCTGTA
Source organism: Paracoccaceae bacterium (assembly GCA_052387855.1). Taxonomy (GTDB): domain Bacteria; phylum Pseudomonadota; class Alphaproteobacteria; order Rhodobacterales; family Rhodobacteraceae; genus CAIYZT01. The sequence continues at coordinate 1,101 of JBQTIT010000074.1, read as the reverse complement.
CCGTGCCGCCAGGGCCGCCAGCAGGGCCGGCTCGCCCCGCCCGTTCGAATAGCCAAGCCGGCCGGCGTCGATGCCGGCCCGCGCCGCCGCGCGCAGCGCCTCGGGCACCGGCACGTCCGGCTCGCCCACGGTCAGCTCGATCACCCGCTGCCCCTCGGCCTTCATCCGGCGGGCAAGGGCATGAACCGCCCAGCGGTCCCCGCCCAGATCCTGCAAGCGCCCTGTCAGCGAAGCGTAGCGCATCAGATCCCCGTCGCCCGGTCGTCGTTCCAGGCGCCAAGCAGGTCCACCCCCAGAATGGCGCCCACCGCCGACAGGCCGATCTTCGCGATCTGCCCGGGAACAAAGATCTCCGGCACGGACGAGGCTTCCAGCCAGAGCCCGTCGATCACCCCATTGCAGGCAATCGCATCATCCCGGCACCTCTCGTCCGAGACGGCGCGCGGAAGCTGCGCGATCAGCGAATTCAAGAGGTCGCGGTAGGCCAGATAGTTTTGGATGTGGATCTGCTTGAACCGGGGATCGTTCTGCACCCCGTACAGGAACCCGGCCCAAAGCCCCGCCCGCGCCGGATCGGCCACCGGCGGCGTCAGGGCCGCCACCACGAAATCGGCCAGGTTTCCCAAGGGATCGGCCGGCTCCCTGGCCAGCACGGCGGCGTTGTCGGCCGTCATGCGCTCCATCGTCTGGCGGTAGCTTTCCAGCACAAGCTCGTCCTTGCTGGAAAAGTAGTGCCGGATCAGACCCGGCGTGACCCCCGCCCGGTCGGCGATGGCGCGCACCGTGGCGGCGGCCGGTCCGCCCTCGGCGATCAGTTCCAGCGCGGCGGCGATCAGCGCCTCGCGCCGGACGTCTTCAGGCTCGCGGCGATAGGGACGACGGGATTCGACCATGGGCTCTTCCTGCAATAATTCAAATGCATAATTGAAATCCGATGGGGGGCACAAGGCTTTCCTGCATGTGCTGCCGGAAACCTATCCAATTCCGTGAATATTTCAAGCAGCCCCGCCCCGTCACCCCAGCCCCGCCCCGGGCCTGACCCGGGGCCCCGGATCACGTCCGGGGCGGGGGGGTCGCAGACGACACATCGCTGCGGCCAGA
>JBQTIT010000073.1:0-50314 GCA_052387855.1 Paracoccaceae bacterium | reverse complement strand
CACCGCCCCATGAAACCATCGCCACCGTCCGCCATGCGCAACCTCCATCTGCTCAAGCAGACCTTCTCGCAGGCGCGGCGCGCATCAGGAACTCATCAATCCAATGGGGCGTGGCCGCCGCTTACGGTCAAGGGCGGCTTCTTCCGGAAAATGCCCCCCCTCCCCCTCGTGGGGAGGGGCAGGGGTGGGGGGCCTGGCCAGATGCGATAGCCCGCCCTCCCACGACGACAACACGCCGCTATTCGGCACCCCCGGCACGAGCCGCCAGGACCCGGTGACAAGCCTCTTCAAGCGCCTTTTCGGCACCCGGAACTGATCCGCCGGCTTGGGCGCGGCCCCCCCCACCCCATCCCTTCCCCACGGGGGAGGGAGGCTCCAGGGTCGGTCAAGGACTTTTTGGTCCGGAATTTGGCGCTCCCTCCCCCTTGTGGGGAGGGATGGGGTGGGGGGCCTCGCCAGTTGCGATAGCCCCGCCCTGTCGCCGTCAGAGCGTGTTCATCTCGGCAATCAGCGCGTCCAGATCGCCGCCGTTGCGGTCCAGCAGGGCGCGAATCTCGACCGCTTCGGAGGCGCGCATGTTGACGCCCTCGATGAGGATGTTGAAGAACAGGTTCTTTCCCGACTTGTCCGAAACCCACCAGCGCAGGTCGAACGGCGCCTCGCCCTGAAGATGGGCGATCGAGACCACCTCGAACCAGCTCTTCATCGGCTGGGCATCGGTCACCTCGATGCGCCCGCCGACGAACTCGCGGAAACGGCGGCCGTACTTGCGGCTGATGTAACCCTGAAAGGCCTTGATGAAGGAGGCCATCTGGGCCGGGCTTGCCCGCTTGCCATCCACCCCCAGCGCGGTGCGCGCGATGATCGGTACATCGGCATAGGTCGCGAAGATACGTTCAAATTCCTTGAACATCGCCGATTCGGTCTTGCCGGAGTTGATCACCGCGTTGATTTCAGAGATCGCGGTGTCGATCAGCCCCCGCGCCTGATCCGTGGTCAGGGCGCGGACCGGCACGGCAAAGGCCAGAAATCCGGTGCCCGCGGCCAGGCCGGCACCAAAGGCGCGGCGGGAAAGGGCTTGGCTGTCACTGGGCATAGGGGTCCTCATAGGGGTCATCATAGGCTTCGGCCGCGGCGATGCCCAGTTCGAACCGGCGGTTCTGCAGATACAGGAGCCGGGCCTGGGCATAGCTGTCTGCGCTGTCATATAGGATCGAATCGAAGGTGGCGGAATAGCGCCCGCGATCGGCGATCAGCGAAAGCGCCTCGGCCGTCAGCGGCACCCAGTCCAGGTCCTGCGGGACGATCAGGCGCAGCGGGTTCAGCGCCAGATCGACCAATGTGCCCAGCGTGTCGCGATCGGTCGACGGCCCCAGGACCGGCAGCTCGCCATAGGCCCCCTCGGCCATGCCCCAGACATGCAGCGTCTCGCCGAAATCGGTCTCATCACCAAGAACCCCCAGCGCCGAGGCCGGGTCCAACAGCCCGCCGATCCCGACGGTGGTGTTGATCGCGAAACGCAGGGTGTTTTCCACCGCGCGGCCCAGGCGCAGTTGCAGCACATCGTTCAGGACAGTGCCCGGCAGATCAAGGTTCGCGGCAAAGTTCGACACCCCCCGCAGCACCGGCTTGGGCAGCGCCTCGGTCAGGCCGATCCCGGCCGGGCGCAGAAAGGCGGTGTCCAGGGCGCGGTTGAAGGCGTGGATCTCGCGGTTCCTTGCCTCGTCCGGATCGTTCAGATCCAGCGGCGCGGGGGCGGGGGCGCAGGCGGCCAGAACCGCCAGAACCGCCAGACCCGCGCCGAAACGCCTGCCCCGGGCCAGATTTAACCTGAACTTAAACATCATCATGGCCTCAAGTCAGAACGCGACGGCTGGGCTTTTGCATTTCGCACACAAGGCATATGCTGGCCCGCAGACCAAGACAACGGGCAACCGGCGGCGAGCGGGGCCAAAGCGGGCAATTCCGCCGGCGCGCGGACGAGGAGAGCATGGCACCACCACGGAGCAACCTCGGTCAGGGCGAACTGCGCGCGGCGCTCGGGGCGCAGCGGCGCCTGCTGTGGGCGGTCTTTGTATTCTCGGTCTTTGCCAACCTTCTGCTGCTGACCGGCCCGCTTTACATGCTCCAGATCTATGACCGGGTGCTTGGCAGCCGGTCCGAGGCCACGCTCATGGCGCTGACGCTGCTGATCGTGTTCCTGTTCCTGGTGATGGGCATGCTCGATCTGGCCCGCGCGCGGCTGATGGCGCGGGTCGGCGCGCGCTTTCAGGATGCGCTTGACCTGCGCGTCTTTGCCGCGGCCCTGCGGCGCATCGGGCTGGCGCCGGGCGATGCCGCCGCCGTCGTCGCGCAGCGCGATCTTGAGGCGGTGCAGCGGCTCTGGGCGTCGAACGTGCTGATCGCCATCTTCGACATTCCCTGGGCGCTGGTCTTTGTCGCCGCGATCTTCACCTTTCATCCGGTCCTGGGCTGGGCGGCCGTGGTGGGGGCGCTGGTGCTGGTCGGCGTGACCCTGCTGAACCAGTCGATGACGCGGGGGCCGGTCAACCGCGCCAATTCGGCAGCGCTTCAGGCAGACCTCATGTCCGACCAGATCAAGGCCGAGGCCGAGGCGGTGCAGGCGCTGGGCATGACCGGCGCCGTCTTTGGCCGCTGGCAACGCGCCCGGCACGCCGCGCTGGCGCTGGGGATCGACGCCAGCGACCGCGCCGGCACCTTTGCGGCCGCCACCCGCACGTTCCGTCTGTTCCTGCAATCGGCCATGCTGGGGCTGGGGGCGTATCTGGTGCTGCAGGATGCCCTGACGGGCGGCGCGATGATCGCGGCCTCGATCCTGCTGGGCCGGGCGCTGTCGCCGATCGAGCAGGCCATCGGCCAATGGTCGCTGGTCACCCGCGCGCAAGAGGCCAGCCGGCGCCTGTCGGACCTGCTCTCGCGCATACCGCCCGAGCCCGAGCGCACCGCCCTGCCGCGCCCCCGCGCCATGCTGGAGGTGCAAGGCCTGTCCGTCGTGCCCCCGGGCGAAAGCCTGCCGGTGCTGCGCGGCATCACCTTTCGGCTGGAGCCGGGCAAGGCGCTGGGCGTGATCGGCCCCTCGGGGGCGGGCAAGTCCACCCTGGCCCGGGCGCTGATCGGCGCCTGGCCGCCGGCGCAGGGCACGGTCCGGCTGGATGGGGCGACGCTGGACCAGTACGATCCGGATGTCCTGGGCGGCCTGATCGGCTATCTGCCGCAGCGCATCACCCTGTTCGAGGGCACCATCGCCGAGAACATCTCGCGCCTGGCCCCATCGCGGGACGACGCGGCCATCGTCGCCGCCGCGCAGATGGCGGCGGCGCATGAGATGATCCTGCGCCTGCCGGGCGGCTATGACACGCGCGTCTCGGCCATCGGCGGGCGGCTGTCGGGCGGGCAGATCCAGCGCATCGGCCTGGCGCGGGCGCTTTACGGCGATCCGGTGCTGCTGGTCCTGGACGAACCGAACTCGAACCTGGACAACGACGGCTCGGTCGCGCTGAACCTTGCCATCCTCGCGATGAAGGACAAGGGCCGCGCGGTGCTGATCATGGCGCACCGGCCGGCGGCGATCCAGGAATGCGATCTGCTCTTGGTGCTGGAAGAGGGCCAGCGCCGCGCCTTTGGCCCGCGCGATGCCGTCCTGCGCGAGATGGTCAAGAACCACACCCAGATCGTGCAGTCCAGCGGCCCCGGGGGCATGACATGACCCCCCGCCCCGCCCCGCCCGTCAAGGGCCTTGGCGCGCGCGGTCCGATGACGCTGGGCTTTGCCGCGCTGGCCGCGCTGGTGCTGGGTTTTGGCACCTGGTCGCTGGGAACCGAGATCGCCGGCGCCATCGTGGCGCCGGGTCTGGTCGAGGTCGAGCAGAACCGCCAGGTCGTGCAGCACCCCGATGGCGGCGTCGTCGCCTCGATCTCGGTGAGCGAGGCGCAGGCGGTCGCGGCGGGCGATCTGCTGATCACCCTCGACGGCGCGCTCCTGACCTCCGAACTCTCCATCGTCGAGGATCAGCTTTACGAGGCGCTGGCCCGCCAGGCGCGGCTTGAGGCCGAGCGTGACGGCACGGGCCAGCCCCGCTATCCGGACGATCTGCTGGCGCTCGCGGCCGAGCGGCCCACCGTCGCCGCGCAGATCGACGGGCAGAGCCGGCTCTTCGCTGCCCGCGCCGACACCCAGGACCGCCAGTTCGAACAGCTCGGCCGCCGGCTGGAGCAGATCGCGGCGCAGGTGACCGGGATCGGGGCCCAGATCCGGGCGCAGGAAACCCAGCTTGCCCTGCTGGCCGCCGAACTGGCCGACAAGCAGGCGCTCTTGGCCAAGGGCCTGACCCAGGCGGTGACGGTCTCGGACCTGCAACGCCGCATCGCGGGGCTCGAAGGCACGCTCGGCGAGCTTTCCGCCAACCGCGCCGTGGCCGAGGGCCGCGCGACCGAGGTCGATCTGGAAATCCTGCGCCTGGGCGCGGCGCGGCGCGAAGAGGCCAACACGGCGCTGCGCGATCTTGGCCCGATGATCCTGGAACTGGCCGAACGCCGCCGCGCGCTCTTGGAACGGATCCAGCGGCTTGAAATCCGCGCCCCCGTCTCGGGCATCGTGCTGGGCCTTCAGGTGACCACCCCGCGCGCCGTTCTGCGCCCGGCCGATCCGGTGCTGTACCTGATCCCGCAGGACCGCCCGCTGGTGATCGTGGCCAAGGTCTCGCCCCTGAACGTGGACGAGGTCTTTGTCGGCCAGGCGGTGAATGTGACCTTTGGCGCCTTTTCCGCCCGCACCACCCCGACCCTGACCGGAAGGCTGGTCTCGATCTCGGCCGATGCGCTGCAGGATGCCCAGACCGGCCTGTCCTTTTTCCGCGCCGAGGTGGCGCTTGACAGCGGCGAGCGTGACAAGCTCGGCGAGCAGGTGCTCTTGCCCGGCATGCCGGTGCAGACGCTGATCCAGACCGACGCGCGCAGCCCGATGAGCTATCTGATCAAACCCTTCACCGATTATTTCCGCGCCGCCTTTCGGGAAACCTGAGCCCCCGGGAATCGCCCGTGACCACAGGGCCCCCCTCCCCATCCCTCCCCCACCAGGGGGAGGGTGGTTTCTTGGTCGGCCAAGGGCGGTGTCTTTTGGAACCTTGCACGCCCTCCCCCTCGTGGGGAGGGGCAGGGGTGGGGGGCCCCGCCACATGCGCCCGCCCGCGCGTCTTGCCGGGGCCGGACAACCCGGTAACATCCTGTCCGGTTCACATTGAAACCAGGCCATCGAAATTCGCGTTCAAGCGCAAGCGAGAGGCCGCGAATTTCGATTCAATTCGAACCGGACATGCTTTAGCTTGGCGCGCAATCAGCGAAAGGCCCGCCCATGTCAGACATCGAAACCCGCCTTGCCGAACTGGGCGTGACCTTGCCCGAAGCGCCGGCGCCGGTGGCCAACTATGTGCCCTTTGTCGCCGCCGGAAACCTCTTGCACGTCTCGGGCCAGCTCTCGCAGAACGCCGCCGGCCTGATCCGCGGCCGCCTGGGCGAGACGATGGACATCCCCCAGGGCGCCGAGGCCGCCCGCGCCTGCGCCATCTCGCTGTTGGCGCAGGTGAAAAAGGCCTGCGGCGGCGATCTGTCGCGGCTGAGGCGGGTGGTCAAGCTGACCGGCTTTGTCAACTCCACCGCCGATTTCACCGACCAGCCCAAGGTGATCAACGGCGCGACCGACTTCATGGTCGCCGTCCTGGGCGATGCGGGGCGCCATGCCCGCTCGGCCGTATCGGCGGTCTCGCTGCCGCTGGGCGTCGCGGTCGAGATCGAAGGCATCTTCGAGATCGAATGATGCGCGTGCCCCTGCCGGACAGTTTCCTGACCCTGCCGCTCTGCCATCGCGGCTATCACGACCACGCCGCCGGCATCATCGAAAACTCGGCCTCCGCCTTTCGCGCCGCCATCGCGGCCGGCTACGGGATCGAGCTGGACGTGCAGCGCAGCGCCGATGATGTGCCGGTGGTGTTCCACGACGACGACCTTGACCGCCTGACGGGCCACAGCGGCGACTTTCGCGCCCGCACCGCCGCCGAGCTTGCCCGCATCCGCCTCGCCGGCAGCACCGACACGATCCCGACCCTGGCGCAGGTGCTGGCCCTGGTTGCGGGCCGGGTGCCGCTGCTGATCGAGATCAAGGAAAACTGGAACCGGATGGAGGATACCGACGGCATCCTTGAACAGGGCGTCGCCGACCTGCTCAAGGGCTACGCGGGTCCGGTCGCGGTCATGGCCTTCAACCCGCATTGCGTGGCCCATATGGCCCGCCTGGCCCCCGCCGTCCCGCGCGGCCTGACGACCGAGGCCTATGACCCCGCCCTGAACGCCCCGATCCCGCCCGATATCTGCGCCCATCTGCGCGCGATCCCCGACTACGACCGCACCGGGGCCAGCTTCATCTCGCACCAGGCCTCCGACCTCGCCCGCCCGCGCGTGGCCGAGTTGAAATCCCAGGGCGCCGCCATCCTGTGCTGGACGATCAAATCGCCCGCGCAAGAGGCCGAGGCCCGCCGCATCGCGCAGAACATCACCTTCGAGGGTTACCCCGCGGTCATTCCGGCTTGACCTCCCCCGCCTTCACCCCATCCTCTGTGCGGAAATATCCCACGGGGGTCCGGGGGTGTGAAACCCCCGGGGGCCGATGACACAAACCACCCTCTCAGTGCTGAAAAGCATGGACGAGATCCCGGCGCAGGACTGGGACGCGCTCGCCTGCCCCGAGGCCGCCAGCGGGCGCCCCGTGGACCCCTTCACCACCCACCGCTTCCTGTCGGCGCTGGAGCGGTCCGGCTCCACCGGCCCGGGCACCGGCTGGCAGGCGCTGGCCCTGGTCCTGCGGCAGGGCGGCCGCGCCGTTGCCGCGATGCCGCTTTACGCCAAGACCCATTCACAGGGCGAATACATCTTTGATCACAACTGGGCCCAGGCCTATGAGCAGGCCGGCGGGCGCTATTACCCCAAGCTTCAGGCGGCGGTGCCCTTTACGCCCGTCACCGGTCGCAGGTTCCTCGGCCCGCCCGAGCACCGCGCCGCGCTGCTGGACGCGGCCATCGGGCTGACCAACGGCAACGGGTTGTCCGGCCTGCACGTCACCTTCTGCACCGCGGACGAGGCGGCCGACCTGACCGGCCAGGGCGGCACCCTGTACCGGGTAACCCAGCAGTATCATTGGGAAAACCCCGGCTACGGCAGCTTTGACGATTTCCTGGCGGCCCTGTCCAGCCGCAAGCGCAAGATGATCCGCAAGGAGCGCGCCACCGCGCAGGGCCATGGCCTGACCATTCGCGCGCTGACGGGGGATGCGATCACGCCCGCGCATTGGGCGGCGATGTGGGATTTCTACCAGGACACCGGCGGGCGCAAATGGGGCCGGCCCTATCTGACGCGGGCCTTTTTCGATGCGATGCACGACAGCCTGCGCGACGATGTGCTGCTGGTCCTGGCCTTCGACGGCGCCCGCCCGGTCGCCGGGGCGCTGAACTTCATCGGCCGGCACACGCTATATGGCCGCTATTGGGGCTGCCTGGCCGAATATCCGTGCCTGCATTTCGAGCTGTGCTATTATCAGGCCATCGAACAGGCCATCGCGCGCGGCCTGCGGGTCGAGGCCGGGGCGCAGGGCGAACACAAGCTGGCGCGCGGCTATCTGCCGGCCCAGGTGCATTCGCTGCACTACATCGCCGATCCCGGTTTGCGGACCGCGATCGCGCGCTATCTTGATCAGGAACGCCGCGCGGTGGGCGAAGAGATCGAGGTGCTGACCGCCTACGGCCCGTTTCGCAAGTCCAGCCAGACAGACCAGGAGTAACGACATCATGCCCGCCACCCCCCTGACCGATGCGGACCGCGCCGCCCATCTGCCCGCCCTTGGCGAGACCGGCTGGGGCGCGGTTCCGGGCCGCGACGCCATTCGCAAGATCTGGAAGTTCAGGAATTTTTCCGAAGCCTGGGGCTTCATGTCGCGCGCGGCGCTCAGCGCGGAAAAGCTGAACCACCACCCCGAATGGACCAACCGGTTCAACGTGGTGGATGTGACGCTCATCACCCATGACTGCGCCGGCCTGTCGGACCTTGACCTGACGCTGGCGCGCCGGATGGACCAGCTTGCCGGCAGCGCCGAGGTGGCGCGCGATCATTCCGAGCCCATCGCCTGCCTGTGCGAAATGCGTCCGCGCGCCTGAGCGCGGGCTCAGCCCGGAATCGCGTCCAGCATCGCCTCGCCGCCGGAAATCTCGCAGGCGCCGGTTTCCTTGCCCATGTTCAGCACCTTGACCACGCCATCCTCGGCGTAAAGCGCATAGCGGCTGGAGCGGTCGAAAAAGCCGCTGGCGGCATGGGTAAAGTTCAGCCCGACCGCCTTGGTAAAGCTGGCATCGGCATCGGCCAGCATGGTGATGCCCTTGTCGGCCGCGCCGGTGATCCTGCCCCAGGCCTGCATCACCGCCGGATCGTTGACCGACAGGCAGATGATCTCGTCCACGCCCTTGGCGCGCAGGCGGTCTGCGACGCGCATGAAGCTGGGAACATGCGCGGCCGAGCAGGTGCTGGTAAAGGCCCCCGGCAAGCCGAAAAGCACCACCTTGCGGCCGCGCAGCCGCTCGCTCATCCGCACCGGTTGCGTGACCCCCTCGGCATCCTTGATCAGCAAGGTGGCGTCGGGCAGCGTCGAGCCTACGGCAATCGTCATTTTTCGTCCCCCGGGAGTTTGCGAAATTCCGAGTGCGGGATATAGGGTGCCGCGAAGGTATCGACCAGAGGGATTGCGCAGAATGGGCCATGTGGTGGTGATCGGGGCGGGGCAGGCGGGCGCCTCGCTGGTGGCCAGGCTACGGTCGGGCGGCTTTGACGGTCAGATCACCCTGATCGGCGAAGAGCCGGCCCCCCCCTATCAGCGCCCGCCCCTTTCCAAGGCCTATCTCTTGGGCGAGATGGGCCAAGAGCGTCTCTGGCTGCGCTCGGCCGAGTTCTATGCCGAGCAGAACATCACCCTGCGCATGGGCCAGAAGGTGACCGCCATCGACCCGGCCGCGCGGACCGTCACGGTTGGCGGCGAAGTCTTGCACTACACCGATCTGGCGCTGACCACGGGCTCGGTTCCGCGCAGCCTGCCGGCCGCCATCGGCGGGGCGCTGCCCGGGGTCTTTACCGTGCGCACGCTGGCCGATGTCGACGCGATGCGGGCCGAGTTCGTGGCCGGCCGCCGGCTGGTGATCGTCGGCGGCGGCTATATCGGGCTGGAGGCGGCGGCGGTGGCGCGCAAGATGGGGCTTGAGGTGACGGTGATCGAAATGGCGCCGCGCATCCTGCAACGCGTCGCGGCGCCGGAAACCTCGGACCACTTCCGCGCGCTGCACGGCGCGCATGGCGTGACCATTCTGGAAAGCACCGGGCTTGACCGCATCCTCGGGGGCGAGCGGGTGACGGGCCTGCGCCTTCAGGACGGGCGCGAGTTGCCGGCCGATTTCGTGATCGCCGGGGTCGGGATCGTCCCCGCGACCGCGCTGGCCGAGGCGGCGGGGCTGGCGATCGAGAACGGCATCCGCACCGACGCGCAGGGCCGCACCTCGAATCCGCATGTCTGGGCGGCGGGCGACTGCGCCAGCTTTCCCCATCAGGGCGGCCGGCTGCGGCTGGAATCGGTCGGCAACGCCATCGACATGGCCGAGAATGTGGCCGACAACATCCTTGGCGCGGGCACGGACTATGTGGCGCGGCCCTGGTTCTGGTCGGACCAGTACGACTGCAAGTTGCAGATCGCCGGGCTGAACAGCGGGTATGACACCATCGTCACGCGCGGGCCCGAGGGCGAGGCGGTTTCCTTCTGGTACTTCCGGGGCGATCAGCTTTTGGCGGTGGACGCAATGAACGATTCGCGCGGCTACATGGTGGGCAAGCGGCTGATCGAAGCGGGAAGGTCGCCGTCAAAGGCGGCGCTTTCCGATCCGGCCACCGTGCTCAAGGACCTCTTGAAGGCATGAGAATCATTGGCGGCCGCGCGCGCGGGCTGACGCTGGCCCCCGTGGGGGCAGGGGACGCCGAGGCGCATCTGCGGCCCACCTCGGACCGGGTGCGCGAGGCGATCTTTAACCTGCTGCTCAACGGCGGTTATGGCAACCCGCTGGCCGGGGCGCGGGTGCTTGACCTTTTCGCCGGCACCGGCGCGCTGGGCCTCGAGGCGCTGTCGCGCGGGGCGGCAGAGTGCACGCTGGTCGATGACGGCGCGGCGGCGCGGGCGCTGATCCGGCGCAACATCGCCCTGATGCGGGCCGAGGGGCAGGCCGCGCTCTTGCGCCTTGATGCCGCGCGGCTGCCGGCCAACCCGGGCGCGCCGCACGCGCTGGTCTTTCTGGACCCGCCCTATGGCAAGGGGCTGGGCGAGGCGGCGCTGGCCTCGGCCCTTGCCGGGGGCTGGCTCCTGCCGGGGGCGATGGTGGTCTGGGAAGAGGGCGCGCCGCCCCTGCCGCCGCCCGGCTTTGACTGGCTGGATCAGCGCCGCTATGGCGATACCCATGTCACCCTGCTGCGGGCGCCGGGATGATCCCCTCGGCGGTGCTGTTCGATTGCGACGGGGTGGTGGTGGACAGCGAAGCCATCGCCTTTGACCTCTTGCGGTGCGAATTGGCCGGGGCCGGTCTGGTCCTGGACCACACGGCGATGGAGCGCCACTTTCTGGGCGCGACGGTGGCCGATCTCTTTCACAAGGCGCGCGGGCTGGGGGCCGATCTGCCGCCGGGCTGGGTGGGGGGGTTCTATGAGCGGCTCTATGCCCGGCTGCGGATGGGCGTGCCGTTGGTGCCGGGGATCGGCGCCGTGCTGGACCGGCTTGCCGCTGCCGGCGTGCCGGTGGCCATCGGCTCGAACGGCTCGGCCGAAAAGATGCAGATCACGCTTGGCCAGCACCCCGCGGTGCTGGCGCGATTCGGTGGCCATCTTTATTCCGGGCAGGCCCTTGGCCGGCCCAAACCGGCGCCGGACCTGTACCTGCATGCGGCGGCGATTCTGGGGGTCGAGCCCGCCCGCGCCGTCGTGGTCGAGGACAGCGCCACCGGCGCCCGCGCCGCCCGCGCCGCCGGCATGCGCTGTTACGGCTACGCCCCGACCGGCGGCGCGGCACTGGCGGCCGAGGGCGCGCGTCTGTTCACCGACATGGCCGACCTTCCGGGTCTGCTGGGGGTTTAAGGCCTGTCTGGTTCGCGTTGAAACCGGGCCGCCGAAACGCGCGGTCGTGGGCAGGCGAGGGGCAGCAAATCCGACCCCTGCCAAAGATCGCGCCGCGCCGGATGCGCGCCGGGTTTTCCGAACCGCCCGGGGTGGTTTCGGCTGTCGGCTTCGCCCGCCCCTTCAGCGCCCCGCCGCGTCGCTCGCACGCGGGCCCGGCGCGGCGCGCCAGCGCGCCAGGTGCGGGCGGATCGCGCGGCGCCACAGCGGGGGGGCCAGCGCCAGGGTGCAGGCCACCGGCAGCGGCCAGGGCAGGGTCGGGGCCTCGTGCGGCGGGGGAAGCCGCAGCGCCGGATAGGGCCGCGCGGGGTGGGCATGATGGTCCGAATGGCGCGGCGCGTTCAGCATCAGCGCCGCCGAAAACCAGAAGGGCGCGTTCCAGGAATGCCGCGTGTCCATCGGCTCCAGCCCGCCATCGGCCCGGCGGGCGCGGCTGAGGCCATAGTGCTGGACATAGTCGGACAGCATCAGTTGCACCTGGGCGTGCAGCGCCAGCCCGGCCCAGACCGCCAGCCCCGGCGGGCCCGCCAGCGCCCCGGCCAGGGCCAGGCTGCCCAGGGCGAGCAGGCCATAGGCAAGAAAGGGGTGCATCCCCTGCCTTGCCCGGGCCCGCCGCGCGTTCTCGGCCCGCAGACCCCGGGCAAAGCTGCCCGCCCAGGCGCGCAGGAAAAAGCGGTAGAACCCCTCGCCGGCGCGGGCGGTGTTCGGATCCTCGGCGCTGGCGGCCAGGACGTGATGCACCAGCCGGTGGGCCGAGGCATGGTGGCCGAACAGCAGCGTGCCGTAGACCAGCACGCCCAGGCCAAAGAGGCGGCGTTGGCCCCGGTGGATCAACTCATGCGCCACGGGGTTCGACACCTGACCAAGCCATAGCCCCGCCCCCAGAAACAGCGCCGCGCGCTCATGAACGGCAAGCCCGGAGGGCCCGGCGACGGCAAGGGTCACGAGCGGCAGCGCCGCCAGATGGCCAAGGGCAAGCGAAACCAGAAGCGCATCGGCGGCGGGAAACTCGGCCCCCTCGGGCGCATCCCCCATGAAGGGCGCCCGGATCTGGTCAAGGCAGGCGGCCAGCGCGGTCATGTAAATCAGCCCCGCAAGCGCCCACAGCCCGCCCAAAGTGGCGCCGAGGGCGAAAAGCGCGAGCGGTGCAAGCGCGGCGGAGGCGAAAGCCGCCAGGGGCAAGGGCCTTGGGCTGGACATGCCGGCAGGATAGCACGGCGCCGGGGCGGCAACAGCCCTGTAAAGGGGGGCGGAAACTGTCCTCGCATGACCTTGGCGAATGCCTCGGTCAAAGTCGGGCGAAAAGGAAAACGCACTGCGTTTTCCCGCCCGTGTGGGAACGGAGCGGCACAACCGGTTCCGCCTTCAAACCAGAGGACAGCGCCTGCCGGGGGAAGGGCAGGCGCTGGCCGAGGGCCTTTGGGGCCCTCGGCCGGATTGCAGCAACCGTCCCGCGTGACCTCGGCTGGTGCCTCGGCCAAAGCCGGGCGGATCAGGGCGCGCGCCGTTTTTCGCCGCCCGTCGTGGACCCCTTCGGCAGACCGTTCCGCCCTACCCCGCGTCGCGGCCTTCGCTGGACTGCCTGGCCGACAGCGTGACCGCCGTGCGCGTCTCGGGCGGGGGCGGGGTGCCGTCTTCCAGCCAGTCCGCCACCGTCTTGGCCGCCAAGACCCCGATCCCCGCGATGTCGCAGTGCACCGAGGTCAGCGGCGGATAGGCCTGGGCAGCCTCTTCGATGTCATCGAACCCGCTGACCAGAAAATCCTCGCCCACGCGCAGCCCAAGCTCCTGGCAGCCGGGCAGCATGCCCAGCGCCACCAGATCGTTGAAACACAGCGCCGCCTCGACGGGCGGGCGGGCGGCGCAAAGCTGCGCGGCGGCGCTGCGGCCAAAGGCGCGGCTCGCCTTGCCGGTCAGCACCAGCGGCGCGAGCCCGGCCTCGGCCAGCGCCTCCAGATACCCGGCCTTGCGCTCTTCGGTCACCGCGCGGCCGTCAAGCCCGCCGACAAAGGCGATGCGCCGCGCCCCGGCGGCGATGAGCTGCCGCGTCGCCGCGCGCCCGCCGGCCAGGTAATCCGGCGCGATCAGCGGAAAGAGGTCCAGGCGCGGATCGACCCCGCGCAGCATCTGCATCGCGGGAATGCCCCGGCGTGCGATGGCGTCAAAGGTGGCCCCAGTCTCGCCATAGGCCGGACACAGGATCAGTGCCGAGACCCCATGCTCGATCATCGCGCCGACGACCTGCTCCTGCAAGGCGGGGTCCTCATCGGTATTGGCGATCACGCAGGAATAGCCGCGCTCGGCCAGCGCCATCTGCAAGGAGGTGGCGAACTCGGCAAAGAAGGGGTTGCGCAGATCGTTGATCACCAGCCCGATCAGCCCGCCGTTCGACATCCGCATGTTGGCGGCGGCGCGGTTGTAGACATAGCCGAGCTCGGCCATCGCCTGCCGCACCACGGCTCGCGTCTGCTCGCGCACCGAAGGGCTGTTCTGCAGCACCAGGCTGACGGTCGATTTCGACACGCCCGCGCGTTTGGCCACGTCGATGATGGTCGCCCGGCGCGGCCCGGCGCCTGCCGCGCTCATGCCGCGCCCCCGTCCGTCACCGGCAGGTCAAAGACCAGGATGCCATCAATCCCGCCCTCGGCCGCTGCCACCAGCCCGGCGCCCAGCCGCTTGTGGTCGGGGTGGTCCTGATAGGACTGCAGCGCGTCCCAACCGGCAAAGTCGGCGACAAAGCCGTGCATGTAGCCGCGCTCGATCCGCTCGGGGCTTTCGCTTTTGCCAGAGGTGATGGCCAGAAGGCCGGCAACCTTGCCCTCGATCGCGTGCAATTCGGCGAAAAGCTCGGCGATCCGTGCCTCGGACACCTGCGGCAGAAAGCGGATCAGGACGATGTGGCGGATCATGTCAGGGCCATCCCGTGGTCGGCCTTGATCATGTCGGCGGCCTTCTCGCCGATCATGATCGCGGCGGCGTTGGTGTTTGACGAAATCACCGTCGGCATGATCGAGTTGTCCGCGATCCTGAGCCCGTCGATCCCGTTGAAGCGCAGCCTCGGGTCCACCACCGCGCCGGCATCCACGCCCATCCGGCAGGTGCCGGCGCAGTGATGCGAGGTCTTGGAGTGCTGGCAGATGAAATCGAAATACTCCGCCTCCGTGCGCACCTCGGGCCCCGGCAGGCGCTGCGCGAGGATAAAGGGTTTCAGCGCATCCTGGGCCAGAATCTCCTGCGTCCACTTCAGCCCGCGAATGCTGCGCGCCCGGTCGGTGGGGTCGGCCAGATAGTTGGGGTCGATCAGCGGCGCCGCTGCCGGATCAGCGCTGTGCAGGCGCACCGTCCCGCGCGAGCGGGGGCGCAGGTGGCACGAATTCAGCGTGATTCCGCCCTGCGGCATCGAGGCCACGCCATGCTCGATCCCGGTGCCAAGGCCAAGGTGGAACTGGATGTCGGGCGAGCGTGCATCTGGGTCGGCGTACCAGAACCCCCCGGTTTCGAACAGCGACGAGGCCACCGGCCCCCTGCGCGTGAACAGGTACTGCACCCCGGCCAGCGCGGCCATGTGCGGCTTGGCAAAGCGGTCATAGCTGTGCGGGCCGGACAGCTCTGCGATGCAGTAAAGGTCCAGATGGTCCTGCAAGTTCTCGCCGACCTGCGGCTGGTCCTGCACCACCTTGATCCCCAGGCCCGCCAGGTGATCGGCCGGGCCGATGCCCGAAAGCTGCAACAGGCGCGGCGAGCCGATGGCGCCCGAGGCCAGGATGACCTCTGACGTCGCCGTCAGGCTTGTGCCGTCCGACAGCTCGACACCGCGCGCGCGGCCGCCCTCGACCACAAGGCGCCGCACCTCGGCGCCAAGGCGCAGGGTCAGGTTCCGGCGGTGGCGGTTCGGCGCGAGGTAGGCCATCGCGGCCGAAGAGCGCCGCGCATCGCGCTGGGTCAGTTGGTAGTAGCAGACCCCGTCCTGCCGTTCGCCGTTGATGTCCATGTTGCGCGGAATGCCCAAGCCGGCGGCAGCCTGGAAATAGGCCTCGCAGATCGGCAGGGGCGCGCGCGGCTCGCTGACGCCCAGCGGGCCGCCCTTGCCGTGGAAGTGGTTGTCCCAGGTCTCGTTGTCCTCGGCCTTGCGGAAATAGGGCAGCACATCGTCATAGCCCCAGCCGGTGCAGCCCGCCTGCCGCCAGTCGTCATAGTCCTGCGCCGCGCCGCGCGTGTAGATCTGCGCGTTGATGGCAGAGCCGCCGCCGATCACCTTGGCCTGGGTGTAGCGGAACACCTTGTTCTGCATGTGCCTTTGCGGAACCGTGTCCCAGCCCCAGGACCCGATGCCCTTGGTCATCTTGGCAAAACCGGCCGGCAGGTGGAAATAGGGATGCCGGTCGCTGCCCCCCGCTTCAAGCAGCAGCACCTCGGCCGAGGGGTCCTCGGACAGCCGCGCCGCCAGCACCGCGCCGGCAGAGCCGCCGCCGATGATGATGAAATCATATCCCCTTGCCATCGCGCCCCCGCCCTCAGGCGCCCCTGACCCAGGGCGCGCGCGTGCGGCCGATCCGCATCACCAGCGATTTGACCTCAAGAAACTCGTCAAAGCCATAGGCGCCGATCTCGCGCCCCTGGCCGGACTGCTTCATCCCGCCAAAGGTGACCTCGGGGAAGCCGTCCATCCAGGTGTTGGTCCAGACCGTGCCGGCCCGGGCGCGGCGGGAAAATTCAAGGCATGTGTGGACATCGTCGCACCAGATCCCGGCCGAAAGGCCATAGGTTGCGTCGTTGGTCAGCGCGATGGCCTCTTCCAGCGAGGAAAAGGTCATGACCGCCAGCACCGGGCCGAACACCTCTTCGCGCGCGATGGCCATGCCCGGCGTCACGCCGCGCACCACGGTCGGCTGATAGAATTGCCCCCCAAGGCCGGGCACCGCCAGCGCCGCGCCGCCCAGACAGACCTCTGCCCCTGCCGCAACCGCAGCGCGGACGTGCCCGTCAATCCTGGCCTGATGTTCGGGCGTGACGATGGCGCCAACCTGCGTGTCCTCGTGCAGCGGATTGCCAAAGGCCACCCGGCGCGACATCTCGACCACCCGCGCGAGAAGGGCATCGGCCACATCCTCGTGCACGATGATCCGGCTGGAGGAATTGCAGCACTGGCCGACGTTGAAATGGATGCCAAAGGTCACCGCGTCGGCGGCCCCTTCAAGATCGCAGTTCGGAAAGATCACCTGCGGGTTCTTGCCGCCCAGCTCCAGCGCCACCTTCTTCAGCGTCTCGCCGGCGCTTTTGGTGATCGTCTTGCCCACGGCGGTTGAGCCGGTAAAGGTCACCATGTCGACGTCCGGATGCGTGCTCATCAGGCTGCCGACCGGATTTCCCGCCCCCAGAACGATGTTGCAGACCCCGGGCGGCAGGCCGGCCTGAACCAGAATCTCGCCCAGAATGGCGGTGGTCGAGGGGGTCATCTCGGACGGCTTGACGACGCAGGTGCAGCCGGCGGCCAGCGCAAAGGGCAGCTTTTGCGACAGGATCCAGAACGGAAAGTTCCAGGGCGTGATGATCGAGACCACGCCGATCGGCTCTTTCAGCACCACCGCCAGCATGTCGGCGCCCAGGGTGTTGTGGCTGTCGCCGTGGCTGGTGCGGGCCAGCGCGGCGGCATAGCGCCACAGGTCCGCCGCCCCGCCGCATTCGCCGCGCGACTGGGCGATGGGTTTGCCGCTTTCCAGCGTCTCGATCAACGCCAGCCGCTCGACATCAGCCTCGATCAGGTCGGCCACCTTCAACAGGACGGCCGCGCGCGCCTTGCCGGACAGGCGGCTCCAGCGGCCGTCGTCAAAGGCGGCGCGGGCGGCCCTGATCGCAGCCTCGGTTTCGGTCGCCGAGCCAAGCGCGGCCTGGCTGACGATGATCCCATGCGAGGGGGAAACGCGGTCGGACTTGCGCCCGTCCGCGCTGTCCTGCGCCAGGCCATTGATGAAGTGGCGCGCCTGATAGGCCGTGGCCGGCAGCGCAACCGTCTGGTCCGATATTATGTGCAGGTCTTTCATGGTCACTTTCCCGAAAAGTCCGGTTTGCGCTTTTCGCGGAACGAGGCGACGCCCTCGGCCCGGTCTGCCGTGGCGCCGATGGCGGCGCTGCCGAGCGCCTCGACCATGGCGGCGCGGTCCTCGCCCTGGGCGGCGTGGATCATCGACTTTGAAATCTCTGTCGCGCGGGGCGACAGGGCCAGGGCCTGGTCCAGAATGGTCAGCGCCAGCGCAAAGGGATCGTCCCCCACGGCGGCCGCAAAGCCGCAGGCCAGGGCGCGCGCGGCGGAAATGCGTTGCCCGAACAGCGCCATTTCCTTGACCATCGGCTCTGGCAGCAGACGCAGCAGGCGCTGCGTGCCCGACCAGCCCGGAACGATGCCGACGCCGGCCTCTGGCAGGGCAAGGGTGGCGCCCGGCGACATGACGCGCAGATCGCAGGCGGCGGCAAGCTCCAGTCCGCCGCCAAAGGCAGGGCCGTCAAGCACTGCCAGGGTCGGCTTGCCGAGCCGCGCCAGCCGGTCAAAGATCCGGTGGCCATCGCGCACCCAGTGGCGGGCGAATTCGGCCGGGCCCAGGTCGCCCCAGGCGTTGATGTCGGCCCCGGTACAAAAGGCGCGCTCGCCCGTCGCGGTCAGCATCACGGCGCCGATGCCGGGGTCGCGGTCGATCCGGTCCAGATGCGCCGCCAACTGGTCCAGCATCGGCACGGTGAAGGCATTCAGCTTGGCCGGATTGTCGAGCCTGAGTTCGGCCAGCCTGCCGGTGACGGTCAGGTGAACCGCGCTCATGCGCCCCACCCCATCGGTGCGTCGGACAACAGCGACAGCGGCAGGGTGATGGCATCGGCGGCAATCTGCACCCGTCCGCCCGAGGCCGCGACGATGTCGCGCGCGGGGTCGATGCCGGGCATGATCTCGGTCGCGACCAGCCCGGCCCCGGTCAGCCGGATCACGCAGCGCTCGGTGATGTAGAGCACATCCTGCCCCAGGTCGCGGGCGCGGTTGCCGGAAAAGGTGACATGCTCCACCGCCTCGACCATCTTGGTAAACTTGCCGGGGGTTTTCACGGTGATGCCTTCGGCCGTCAGGTCGATCTCGGCGCCGGCCTCGAACCAGCCGGAAAAGACGATCTTTCTGGCCCCCGAGGTGATGTCGACAAAGCCGCCGCAGCCGGCGGTCAGGTAGGGCTTCTTGCCCAGCTTCGAGACGTTGACGTTGCCCTCGCGGTCCACCTCCATGAAGGACAGGAACGACACATCAAAGCCACCGCCCTGGAAATAGACGAACTGCTGCGGGCTGGGCACAAAGGCATCGGCGTTGGACGCGCAGCCAAAGGCAAAGCCGGTCAGCGGCATTCCGCCCACGGCGCCCTGCTCGATCACCCAGGTCACCGCCTCGGGGTGGCCCTCTTCCAGAAGGATGCGCGGCACCATGGCCGAGATGCCAAAGCCAAGGTTCGCTGTCATGCCCGGGCGCAATTCCATCGCGGCGCGGCGGGCGATGACCTTTTCGACGCCATGCTCGGCCAGCTCGAAACTGCTCCATGGCCGCATGATCTGGCCTGAGATCGCGGGGTCATAGGGTGTCTGGCAGGTCTGCATCTGGCCCGGGTCGATCACCACCAGATCGACCAGATGCCCCGGCACCCGCACGTCATGCGGCCGCAGGCTGCCGCGCCGGGTCATCCGGCTGACCTGCGCGATCACCAGCCCGCCGTGGTTCTTGACGCAGATCGCCTGCTCAAGCCCGCCCAGCGTGGCGCCTTCGTGTTCATAGGTCAGATTGCCGTGTTCATCCGCCGTGGTGGCGCGCAGGATCGCGACATCGGGGATGATGTTGGGAAAGTGCAGCCAGGTCTGCCCGCCGAAGTCCACCCGCTCGACGATGGGCGCCGCCGCCCCCGCCGCATTCATCGCGCAGCCTTCGCGGATCGGGTCTACGAATGTCTCCAATCCCACCTTGGTCAGCACCCCGGGCCGCCGGGCCGCCGCGTCGCGGTTCATGTCGAACAGGATGCCCGAGGGCACGTTGTAGGCCGCGACCCGGTTTTCGGTGATCATCCGCCAGATCTCGGGCATCGGTTTTGACGACGGCCCCGAGGGGTAGGAGCCGCCCAGGATGCGCGCCAGAAGCCCGTCCTTGGCGATGTGGTCCACGCCCTTGACGCCGTACATGTCGCCCGCCGCGATCGGGTGGATCGTGGTCAGCCCGCGCGGATGTCCCGTGGCGTCGAACCGCGCGCCAAGGGCGGCCAGCACCAGATCGGGGCACCCCAGTGCGGACGAGGACGACACCGTGACCACCGCACCATCGGAAATGCGCGCCACCGCATCGGCGGCCGTTGCGAGTTTGCTCATCTGGTCCTCCGCCGGACGGCGCCGTGTGGCAATTCTGGATCGTTCCAGTCGTAGACCCACGGGGGGCAACCTGTCAATAGGAACGTTCCAACTTCCCAAATTCCCGGCCGAGCGCGGCGCCAGGGGGGGTACTATTCCATCACTTCGGCCAGAAACTCTGCCACCGGCCGGTTCACGGCGCCGGGATCCTCGGCCAGGGCCATGTGACGCAGGCCTTTCAGGATCACCAGCCGCGCGCCTGGGATCTCGGCGGCGATGGCGGCGCTCATTTCGAGCCCGTTGCCATGATCCTCGTCGGCGGTCAGGACCAGAGCGGGGCAGGAAATCGGCGGGTTCGGCGCGACCAGCTCGTCCACCCCGTCAGCCAGGATGCGGTAGAGGCGCGGATAGACCCCCGGGTCATTGGCAAGCACCCAGGCGCGCGTCAGGTCCATCAGGTCGGCGCGCGTGCGGCGGCAGGCGTCGGTGTACCAGCGCTCCAGCGCCTGCTCGACCGTGGCGGCGGGGCCCTGCGCCTCGGCCTGGGCCACGCGAAGCTGGATCGCCGCCTGCGCGCTGGCCGAGCGCCGATGCGCCGTGTGAAGTAGCCCCAGCGCCCGCACCCGGCCCGGGTGGTCCTGCGCGAATCGCCGCGCCACCATGCCCCCCAGCGAAAACCCGACCACGGCGGCGCGCGCGATGTGCAGATGGTCCAGAAGCGCCGCAAGCTGGCCCGACAGATCGCGCAGCGTCGGCTGACCCGCCGGCGGCGGGCTTTCGCCATGGCCCAGCAGATCGTAGCGGAGCACCCGGAAGCGCTGGTTCAGGGCGGGCACCATCCATTGCCAGACCGCCCGGTTCAACCCCAGCCCATGGACCAGCACCACGACCGGCGCCCCTGCGGGCCCGGACAGGTCATAGGCGGCGGGCGGCGTGTCGGCTTGCCTCATGTCGACGCCAGCGGTTTCCAGGCGATGGCCTCGATTTCCACGCGGATGTCGACCAGGAAATCGGAAACCAGCGCGGACCTGGCCGGGGGCGTGTCGGGGAAATATTCGCCATAGACCGCGTTGAAGCCGGCAAAATCCTCACGCGATCTGAGCCAGACCATGGTCTTGACGACATCCTGGCGCGTGCATCCGGCCAGGGCGAGCGTTCGGGTGATCTCGTCCAGCGCGGCGCGGGTCTGCTCTTCGATCGAGCCCCAGGTCATGACCTTGCCGTCCAGCATCGGAACCTGGCCGGTCAGATAGACCGTATCGCCGGCCCGGACGGCACGGCTGAGCGACAGGCGCCGGCCGTTGATGACCAGCGGCTCTCCGATTGCGGTTGGTTTCATGTTCTCCCCCTGTCCGCGCTGGCGCCAGCGTTGCAGCAAGGCAGGCTTGCGGTCTACGTCTTATCGACATGTGCGGGCGAACAATCGCCAGTCGCCGGGCCGGTGCGCCGCCCTGTCCGCCCGCCGCTTGCCTTGGCCGGCAAGCTCGGTCACAGCTTGGCGGCGCAGAGGCAAGGGGCAGATGGCACAGGACCGGCAGCTTGCAGTGGTGATCGGTGCCGGGCCGGCAGGGCTGATGGCGGCCGAAGAGCTGGCCCGCGCCGGCCTGCGCGTGATCCTGGCCGAGGCCAGGCCCAGCCCGGCGCGCAAGTTCCTGATGGCCGGCAAGTCGGGGCTGAATGTGACCAAGGACGAGCCGCCGGACCGCTTTGCCAGCCATTATGACTGCCCTGACCTTCTGCGCCCGATGCTGGATGCCTTTGGCCCGGTCGAGGTGCAGCTCTGGTGCCGGGAGCTGGGGCAAGAGGTGTTCACCGGCACCTCGGGCCGGGTGTTTCCGATTGCGATCAAGGCCTCTCCGCTGCTCCGCGCCTGGCTGCGCCGGCTGGAGGGGCTGGGGGCCGAACTGCGCACCCGCTGGCGCTGGACCGGGTTCGAAGGCGGCGGTCTGGCCTTTGACACGCCGCAGGGCCGCGAGGTCTTGCACCCTTGCGTGACGGTGCTGGCGCTGGGCGGGGCAAGCTGGTCGCGGCTGGGGTCCGACGGGGCCTGGGTTCTGATCTTGCAGGCGGCGGGGGTCACGGTCGCGCCATGGAAACCGGCGAACATGGGGCTTGCCGTGGCCTGGTCACCCTATATGGCCCGCCATTTCGGCGCCCCGGTCAAGGGCGCGGCCCTGCTGGCGGGCAGCCAGCGCGAACGCGGCGAGTTCGTCGTCTCGGCCCGGGGGCTGGAGGGCGGCGGGATCTATGCCGTCGCGCGCGCGGTGCGCGAAGGGGCGGACTTGCGGGTTGACCTGATGCCCGACCTCGCGCCGGCCGAGGTCGAGGCGCGACTGGCGCGGATGAAACCGGGCGAGACCCTGGCCAACCGCCTGCGCAAGCTGGGGCTGTCGGCGGTGGCCGCCGCCCTGGTGATGGAATGGGGCAAGGGGCAGCCCCTGGCCGAGGCGATCAAGCGCCTGACGCTGCGCCACGCCGGGCCAAGACCGCTGGACGAGGCGATCTCGGTCGCCGGTGGGGTGGCCTGGGACAGCGTGACCGGGGGGCTTGAACTGCGCGCCCGCCCGGGGGTCTTTGTCGCCGGCGAGATGCTGGACTGGGAGGCGCCGACGGGCGGCTACCTGCTGACGGCATGCCTCGCGACCGGGCGCTGGGCGGGACGGGCGGCGGCGGGGGCCGCAGCCGACCCTGAGTGACGCGCGCGCGCTACTTCCCCGCCCCCGCCGTCTCGCTTCCGTTCCGCGTCAAGAGATAGGCCAGCAGGATCGGCACCACGGTGGCGGCAAAGACCACCATCGCCACCACGTTGGTCACCGGGCGCTGGCGCGGGCGGATCAGTTCCTCGAGCATCCAGATCGGCAGGGTGGCCTGCTGGCCGGCGGTGAAGGTGGTCACGATCACCTCATCGAACGACAGGGCAAAGGCCAGCATTCCCCCGGCCAAGAGCGCGGTGCCCAGGTTGGGCAAGAGGACGTGCCAGAAGGTCTGGAACGCATTGGCGCCCAGGTCGGCCGAAGCCTCCATCACCCCGCCGGAAAGGCGGCGAAAGCGGGCAACGGCGTTGTTGTAGACGATGACGATGCAAAAGGTCGCGTGGCCGAGGATGATGGTCCAGGTGGAAAACGGGATATCCATCAGCCCAAAGGCGGAGCGCAGCGAGATGCCGGTGATCACCCCCGGCAGCGCGATCGGCAGCAGGATCAGGAGGCTGATCTGCTCGCGCCCGAAAAACCGCGCCCGCGACATGGCGGCCGAGACCAGGGTGCCAAGGACCATGGCCAGAAAGGTCGCGACGGCGGCCACACGCAGGGACAGCGACAGGGCCTGCCAGATGTCGGGCCGGGCCCAGGCGACGGCAAACCACTGGGTGGTCAGCCCCGGCGGCGGAAAGGCATAGGTGCGCTCTTCAGTGGTGAAGGCGTAGAGAAAGATCAGGAGGATCGGCAGGTGCAGGAACAACAGGCCCAAGGTGGCCGTGATCCGCAGCAGGGCCGAGGGGCGGTCAGAGAGCATCGAAGGCCCCCATGCGCCGGGCCACTGCCAGATAGATCAGCATGATGACGATGGGCACCACTGCAAAGGCGGCGGCAAGCGGGATGTTGCCGGCGGTGCCCTGGAGCTGGTAGACCGCCATGCCGATGAAATTGGCCGAGTTTCCGACGATCTGCGGAATGATGTAGTCGCCCATCGTCAGCGAGAAGGTAAAGATCGACCCCGCCACGATGCCCGGCAGCGCCAGCGGCAGGATCACCGTGCGAAAGCTCTGCGCGCGGCTGGCGCCAAGGTCGGCCGAAGCCTCGATCATCGAGGTGGGCACGCGCTCCAGCGCGGCCTGCATCGGCAGGATCATGTAGGGAATCCAGACATAGACAAAGACCGCGAACATGCCCAGATACGAGGTGGACAGCGAGTTGCCGCCGATCACCGGCAGGGCAAGGATCGCCTCCAGCACGGGCGTCGTATGGGTGGCCGAAGCGGCCCAGGTCACGATGCCCTCCTTGGCCAGGATCAGCTTCCAGGCGTAGACCTTGACGAGGTAGGACGACCAGAGCGGCAGCATCACGCCGAGGTAGAACACCGCCTTCCACGGCCCCCTGGCAAAGCGGGCGGCGAAATAGGCGATGGGAAAGGCGATCACCGCGCAGCCCAGCGTCACCGCCGCCGCCATCACGACCGTGCGCAGGATCACGTCGTAATTCGAGGGGCGCAGAAGCTCGGCATAGGTCTTCAGCGTGAATTCCGGCACGACGAGGCCGGAAAATTCGTCGATCGAGTAGAAACTCTGAAGCAGCAGCGCCGCGAGCGAGCCGATGTAGACCACCCCCAGCCACAGGAGCGGCGGGGCCAGAAGGAGCGCGAGCAGCAGGCGCGGCCGGCGCCAGAAGAGCGCGGTCAGCCGGTCGGCGGTGCCGGCGGCGGGAAAGATCGCCGGGGCGGTCACGGTCTGCGGCCCCAAGGGTCGGACCATGCCTGTGTCCGCTGCGCCGGGCGCGGGCTGCGGGAGCCTCCGGCGGGGATATTTGGCCCAAAGTGAATGGGAAAGAAGCGTGGGGGGGTCATTCGCCCTCCATCACGTGCAGATCGCCAGGGGCGAAGGCAAAGCCCAGGCGCGCGCCGACCTCGGGCAGGGGTTGGCCCGAGGGGACGAGGGCCGCGATGTCGGTCTGCCCCGCGCGCAGCACGACGCGGGTGCCGGCGCCGAGGTAGCGCAGGGCCGTGACGGTGCCGCTGACCGGGCCGCTGGCGGCAAGGCGGGTGGATTCGGGGCGCAGGGAGGCCCATTTCGCCGGCCCGCCCAGCGCGGCGGTCATCTCGGGCGGCAGGACGTTGGAGGAGCCGACGAAGTCGGCCACGAACCGGGTGCGCGGGGCGGCGTAGATCTGCGCAGGCGTGCCGATCTGCGCGATGCGGCCCTGGTTGAACACCGCCAGGCTGTCGGCCATCGACAGCGCCTCGTGCTGGTCATGGGTGACAAAGACAAAGGTGATGCCGAGCCGCTTTTGCAGCGCCTTGAGTTCGTCCTGCATCGCTTCGCGCAGCTTGAGGTCGAGCGCGCCGAGCGGCTCGTCCAGGAGCAGCACGCGCGGCTCGTTCACCAGGGCGCGGGCCAGGGCGACGCGCTGGCGCTGGCCGCCGGAAAGCTGGCCGGGCTTGCGGGCGCCATAGCCGTCAAGCTTGACCAGGGCCAGCATGTCTTCGGCGCGGGCATAGCGGGCGGCGCGGGCCATGCCCTTGACCATCAGCCCGTAAGCCACGTTGTCGCGCACGTTCATATGCGGAAAAAGCGCGTAGTCCTGAAAGACGGTGTTGACGTTGCGCAGGTGCGGCGGGGTGGCCGAGACATCCTCGCCAAAGATGCGGATCCTGCCCGAGGTGGGGGATTCAAAGCCCGAGATCAGCCGCAGGCAGGTGGTCTTGCCCGAGCCGGAAGGGCCGAGCATGGCGAAAAAGCTGCCCTCGGCGATGGTCAGGTCGACCCCGTCCACCGCCTTGATCGGCGCGGCGGCGGGGCCGAAGTGGCGCGAGACGGCGGCGAATTCGACGGCAGCGGTCATGTGAGGTGCTTTCGCAGGCAGGTTCAGGGGCAAGCCCCCCAGCCCCAACCCCTCCCCACGGGGGGGAGGGGGGGCGCCCGGATGGGCTGGGGTGCAAGGGTTCGCGTCGTGCTTCTCCCTCCCCCCGGAGGGGGAGGGAACGGGGGCCTCAGCGCCCGCCGATCACGCCGATGTAGTCGGACACCCAGCGGTAATAGGGCACGCAGGCGCCTTCGCCTTGCGCGCAATTCGCGGTGGGCGTGGTCCAGAACCGGATCTGCTCGAAGTTGTCGAGGCCATTGGCCGTGCAGCCCTCGGCCGTCTGCATGCCGCGTCCGTCGGTGCAGGCGGCCGGAACCGCCGGGTTGGCGCCGAACCAGACCGACAGGTCGGCCTGAAGGTTCGAGGCCAGCGAATGCTCCATCCACTTGTAGGCGCAGTTGGGATGGGCGGCATCGACATGCATCATCGTGGTGTCGGCCCAGCCGGTCGCGCCCTCTTGCGGGATCACGGACTTGATCGGCAGACCTTCGGAGGCCAAGAGGCCGACCTGGAACGGCCAGGAGCCCGAGGCGACCACGCCCTCGTTCTTGAAGTCGTCCATCTGGATGAAGGCGTCATGCCAGTAGCGGCTGACCAGCGTGCGCTGCACGCGCAGAAGGTCGAGCGCCGCCTTGTACTGGTCCTCGTTCAGCTCGTAGGGCGAGGTGATGCCCAGTTCGGGCTTGTGGAACATCAGGTACTGGGCGGCGTCGGCAATGTGGATCGGGCCGTCATAGGCCTGCACGCGCCCCTTGTTCGACTGGCCGTCGGGCAGGTTCATCTCTTCGAACACCACGTTCCACGAGGTCGGCGGCTCGGGGAAGACCTCGGCGTTGTACATCAGCACGTTCGGACCCCACATGTAGGGCACGCCGTAATGCACGCCGTCCACGGTGTGCCAGGGGGCATCCTTGAGCCGGTCATCGACCGTGGACCAAGAGGGGACAAGATCGACATTGACCGGCTGAACGCGCCCGCCGGCGATCAGGCGCAGGCTGGCGTCGCCCGAGGCGGTGACCAGGTCAAAGCCGCCCTCGTTCATCAGGGCCACCATCTCGTCCGAGGTGTTGGCGGTCTTGACCTTGACCATGCAGCCGGTCTCGGCCTCGAACTTGGTGACCCAGTCGAATTCCTTCATGGTCTCGCCGCGCTCGATGTAGCCGGCCCAGGCGACGATCGAAACCTCGCCCTCGCCGGCGCCGATCTCGGTGACCTGCGCTGCGACCGGCGCCACGCCGATCAGCAGCGCCAGAGCGGAGGTGCCCATCAATCCAAACGTCTTCATGTCAGTCTCCCTATGCTGGATGCAACTTTGGCGATGCCCCTTGTTGATGGGATGACGGTAGACCTGCCGATCGGAATCGCAACAGGATTTCTCGGTCAGGGGCGTGAATTTTGATCGTTCGATCAGCAAATCGCCGGCGCGGGCCTAGTCGCTGCCCAGTTCGCGGGCGAGTTCGGCGGCGGCGGCTTTGGTCATGGCGTGATAGGCGGCAAGGCGCGGCGGGGTGAAATGCTGCGCGCCGGCGAGAAAATTGACCGTTCCGCGGACCCGGCCCCCGGCGATGAGGGGGATGTTGAGGCAGGAGCCAAGCCCCATCGAGGTGATCAGCGCATGGTCAAAGAACAGCTTTTCGAACTCGGCCGGCGTGTTGGCGACAAAGCTCTGCCGGCGGGTGATGACATGGTCATACCAGGCGTCACGCTCGATCGGCTTGGTGCCGCTGACGGGGTATTCCGCCGGATGCGAGGTATAGCGGCGGTCAAAGACGGTCAGATCGGCATCGGCGGCGGTAATGGTGAAGAGCAGGCACCCCTGCCCCATCGCGGCGGCGCAGAGGCGGTCAAAGACGGCGGGGGCGGCGGGGGGCATCACGGCCCGGCCCGGCCGCTGGCGCCGGCGACGCGGGCCAGGCACCAGCCGGCGGGCAGGGGCGGCGGCGGCGGCGGGGCCCCTTCGCCGCAGGTCAGTTGCAGGATCAGCGGCTCTTGCGCCTCCGCCTCGTCGGCCAGAAGCGCCCAGGCCAGATGAAACCCCTCGGCCAGGAGGC
Organism: Paracoccaceae bacterium; assembly: GCA_052387855.1. Lineage (GTDB taxonomy): Bacteria > Pseudomonadota > Alphaproteobacteria > Rhodobacterales > Rhodobacteraceae > CAIYZT01. The sequence goes on along the minus strand of JBQTIT010000073.1, from coordinate 23,074 downwards.
CCTCGGCGTAAAAGGCGAACTCTTCGGGATCAAGGCCCAGATCGCTGTCGTCCTGAAAGGCAAAGGCGCCACCCTCTTCCAGCCAGACCACCTGGCCCTCAAGCTGGGGGTAGCGCTGGGCGAGCGCGGCCAGCGGGCGCAGCGCGGCAGGAAGTGCAGAAGCGGGGGGAATGGTCATGTAAGGGGCCGGGGTCTGGGGCTTGCAAGGGTCTGACCGGCAGTATGGCGCCAATCGGGGGCAAGATCGACCGGCTTTTCGCCCCGGCGGCCCGAACTGTCCGCCCCCCGGTCAGCCCCTTTCCGCCGTGGACCCGCGCCCGGCCGGCATGGCGGCTTTTCGGCTGGCGCCGAGGCTGTTAACCTTTTGCCATGTCACGTTCACAAACCGTCTTGAAAGCCACCGCCGGACCAACGCCCCTGCCGCCCGCCCCTGCCGGGGCCGCGCCGGCGCGGATGAGCTTTCTGATCGTCCCCCGGTTCAACATGGCCAGCCTGATCACCATGATCGAGCCGCTGCGAATCGCCAATTACCTTGCCCCTTCGCCGCTTTACGACAGGGAAATCCTGTCGATGGACGGGCCCGAGATTGCCGCCTCGAACGGGCTGTCGATCTCGGCCCGGCCGGCGGGCGAGCGCTTGCAGCGGGGCAGTACGCTCTTCGTGCTCGCCAGTTGGGGAGCGGAACACTACGACAACCCCGAGACCTTTTCCTGGCTTCGCCGGCAGGCGCGCGCCGGCGTGCGGATATGCGCGGTCGAAAACGGCAGCTATCTGGCAGCGCGCGCGGGGCTGCTGTCGGGGCGCAGGGCGGCGCTGCACTGGTCCTGGGCCCCCGGCTTTCAAGAGCGCTTTCCCGACATCGAGGGGGTCGAGCAGCTTTACCTGGTCGACGAGCCGGTCCTGACCTGCGCGGGCGGGATCGCGGGAGCCGATCTGATGCTGCGCCTGGTTGCCGATGCCCAGGGCGAGCGCATGGCCTCCGAAGTGGCCGGCCAGATGCTGCACGAGACGATCCGCGCTGGCCATGGCCCGCAGCGGCGCGTGCCGGGAAAGGGGGCCGCGCCGGGCGCGGGTCCGGGGGCTGACCCGGTTCCGCCGCTGGTCGGCAAGGCCATCGCCCTGATCGAGCGCAACATCAGCGAGCCGATGACCGTGCCGCAGATCGCCGCCGCGCTGGGCCTGTCGCAGCGCCAGCTTGAACGCCAGTTCAACCGCAGCGTCGGCTGCACCGTGGTGCAGTTCGGTACCCTGCTGCGCCTGCAACACGCCCGGGTGCTGTTGACCTCGACCCGGCTGAGCGTCCGCGAGATCGCGGCCGCGTCGGGATTCAACACCCTGTCGCATTTCGCCTATGCGTTCCGCCGCTGCTTTGGCCGCCGCCCGTCGGACTATCGCCAGTCCTGGCCGGACGAGGACAGCACCCCCTCCTGGCCCGGCACGCTGGCCGCCTTTGTCGAAGGCCGGGCAGGGCGGGGCCGCAGCGCAGTCAGCGAAAGGCCGGGATGACGTTCTTGCAGAAGAGTTCGAGCGACCGTTTCTGCTCTTTCAGGCCAAGGCCCAGCGAGGCGTAGTAGATGAATTCATCGACGCCGATGGCCTGATAGAGTTTGAGCTTTTCGATCACCTCGTCGGGGGTTCCGAACATCAGGTTGCGATGCAGCATGTCGGGATCGTATTCGGCGCGGTTTCCAAGCTGGTCAAAGGGGATGGCCTTGGGAAAGCCGTTGGTCACATCGCCCAGGTTCTTGAACAGGTTTTCGAACTGGCTGAGCTGGCGCTGGGCGGCGCGAACCGGGATCATCCAGTCCTCCTTGCGGTCATAAACAGCGGTGTGGCGCATCATCGCCATGATCGGGCGGCGCGCGCCGGGGTTGTCGGCCAGCGCCTGCGCCATCCGGCCCATGTAGGTTTCGGCCTCGTCCATGCCGCGCGTCAGGGGCCAGGACTGGATGTTGCAGCCATGGCGGACGGCATAGTCATAGGTGATGGGCGCGCGGGCGGCGACCCAGACCGGCACCTCGGCCTGCAAGGGCTTGGGGCACGAGGTTGAGGTGGGAAAGGACCAGAGCTCGCCCCTGTGCTCGTAATCCCCCTTCCACAGTGCGCGGACGGCGGGCAGCATTTCCTGCATGTAGCGCCAGGCGTCGGTCTGTTTCAGCCCCGGGCGCATGCGGTCGAACTCGCGCTGATAGGCGCCCGAGCCAATGCCGAACTCCAGCCGCCCGCCCGAGATCAGGTCGACAAAGGCCGCCTCGCCCGCCGCCTTGATCGGGTGCCAGTAGGGCGCGGCGATCACCGCCGTGCCCAGGCGGATGCGGCTGGTGTGGCCCGCCCACCAGGTCAGGATCGAAAAGGGGTTCGGCGCGATGGTCATCTCCAGCGCGTGGTGCTCGGCCGCCCAGACGATGTTGAAGCCGCCCTCGTCGGCCATCTGAACCATCTCAAGCGTGTGGCGCGCCACCTCGCGCATGTCCAGGCTGTCGTCCATCCGTTCGAGGTTGATCGCTAGTTGGAATTTCACGGGCTCGCTCCTTCAGCGCATGACAAAGGGGTTGGCGACGGGCGTGGGCGAGGTGTTGACCCAGACCGTCTTGGGCCGGGTGTAGTCAAGCATCGCCTGGAACCCGCTCTCGCGGCCATAACCAGAACCCTTGACCCCGCCAAAGGCCGCGATGGGCGAGACGACCCGGTAGGTGTTGACCCAGACGATGCCAGCCCGCACCGTCCGCGCCAGGCGCATCTGGCGCGCCCCGTTCAGGGTAAAGATTCCGGCGGCAAGGCCGTGTGACGAGGCATTGGCCAGCGCGATCGCCTCTTCCTCGGTCCGAAAGCGCAGGACCGACAGGACCGGGCCGAAAAGCTCTGTATCCACAATGGTCATGTCGGCCGAGGGGCAGTCGATGATCGTCGGCTCGTAATAGGTCCCGCCCAGGCCAGGCGGCTGGCGCCCGCCCACCAGAACCCGGCCACCCTGCTCTTGCGCCAGCGCCACCTGCGCCTGAATATGCGCAAGCTGGCCCGGGGTGCAGAGCGGGCCCATCTGCGTGTCCTCGGCCAGGGGATCACCGATGCGGATCGCCTTGGCCAGCGCCACCATCCGCGCGAGGAACGCATCCGCCACGCTTTCGTGAATGATCAGTCGCGAGCCGGCGACGCAGCTTTGCCCCGTCGCGCCAAAGATCCCCGCCACCGACCCGTTCACGGCGCTTTCGATGTCGGCATCGTCAAAGACGATGAAGGGCGACTTGCCGCCCAGCTCCAGGCTGACCTCGGCAAAGTTCTCGGCCGAATTCCGCACGATGGCCCGCGCCGCCTCGGGCCCCCCGGTGAACGCGATCCGCGCCACCAGCGGATGGCGCGTCAGCGCCCGCCCCACCTCGGCGTGGCCGGTGACGATGTTCACCACCCCGGGCGGAAAACCCGCCTCTTCGATCAGCCGGCCAAAGGCCAGCATCGCGGCCGAGGCGTGTTCGGAGGCCTTCAGCACCACCGTATTGCCCGCCGCCAGCGCCGGGCCGATCTTGACCGCCGCCAGAAAAAGCTGCGAGTTCCACGGCACCACGGCCGCCACCACGCCCAGGGGCTCACGGCTGGTAAAGACCAGAAGGTCGGGCTTGTCGATCGGCAGAACCTCGCCGGCCAGCTTGTCAGCGGCTCCGGCGTAAAAGTGAAAGAATTCCGCGATGTAGCGCGCCTGCCAGCGCGTCTCTTGCAGCATCTTGCCGGTGTCGACGGTCTCGATCCGGCCCAGGTCCTCGGAGTGGTCGGCCAGAAGATCGCCCAGGCGGCGCAGGCACTTGCCGCGCTGGGTGGGCGTCATCGCCGCCCAGGGCCCGCCGGCAAAGGCCCGATCCGCCGCCCGCACCGCAAGGTCGACATCGGCCGCCGTCGCCTCGGGAATGCGCGCCCAGACCGCCCCGTCGATCGGCGAGGTGCTCTCGAAACTCCCCCCGTCCGAGGCGCCGACCCATTCGCCCCCGATCAGCATCCGGAACTCACGGACCGTCCCGGGCGCCGCCGCTTCCACCGCCGCCATCATCCCGACCCCTCCCCCTTTGCGCCGCAGCCCGCACCGGGGCCATTCTTGGGCCGATCCATTGCCCGTGACTAGCGACTATTCGTCAGCCCGTGTCGATAAAACGAAAACCGCAAGCCGGCGGCCCTGCAACTGTGGCCCCGGACGGAGCCTGCGGCGCAAGGCCATTGTCGCGGCTCTGTTCCTGTGTCAGTCGTCCGTGATCACCGTGCCGAACCCAGGTCTACAGGAGCCCGCAATGCCTCTTCCCGAACTTCGCAAACTGGTCACCTACGACGAAGAGATCCTGTCGGACGGCGGCCGCCCCTGCAGCCCGCCCTTGCGCATGATCGCCGTGGCGGCCGTGGTGACGAACCCCTGGGCCGGGCGCGGTTTTGTCGAGGATCTGCAACCCGAGATCCGCCGCATGGCCCCGGTGCTGGGCAAGGTGCTGACCGACCGGCTGATCGCCCTTGCCGGTTCCGGCGATGCGATCGAGGCCTATGGCAAGGCCGCCCTCTGCGGCACCTCCTGCGAGCTTGAGCATTGCTCGGCCCTGATCCACACCCTGCGCTTTGGCAATTTCTTTCGCGAGGCGGTGGGGGCCAAGACCTATCTGGGCTTTACCAATGCGCGTGGCCCGGCGAATGCGCAGGTCCAGATCCCCCTGATGGACAAGCACGACAGCGGCCGCCGGTCGCATTATCTGACCGTGCAATTCTCGGTTCCCGACGCGCCGGGGCATGACGAGATGGTCATCGCCCTGGGCGCCGCGACCGGGGGCAGGCCGCATCACCGGATCGGCGACCGCTATCAGGACCTGCGGGAAATGGGCGGCAACGTCGAGAATCCGGCCGGGTTATAGCCGGACAAGGGGGCAAGCCCCGGGGCCCAAAAGCGGTTCAGGTTTTCGCGGGGGCGTCAGGATCGGACCTCGCGTTCGCGCGCCGCCTGGCCGCGCGTTCAGGTTGCGCCACGACCTGAGCCGTCTGGCGACAGGTCATCTGCATTTACCCCGCCCCGGACCTGATCCGGGGCCCCGGGTCAGGCCCCCCGGGGCGGGGTTTGGGAGGGGGGAGGTGCCAGTGTGGACAGACCTTGCGCGGCCCATGGACCTCAACCCGGGCCGGCCTCAGCGACCGGCCCTCCAACGCTCCGCCCCGGACTTGATCCGGGGCCCCGGGTCTGGCCCGGGGCGGGGTTTGGAGTGAGGGGTCGCTGCCGGTTCCTTCCCTTCAGCGTTTCATGGTGGCAAGGCGCAACAGCGCCCGCTCCATCACCGCCATGGTCGGCGCCTTTGAGGTGGACCGCAGCGTCAGGTCCGTCTCGACCAGATGCGACAGCGCGCGCTCCAGCGCCCGGCTGCCCCACTGGCCCGCCTGCCGTTGCATCGCTTCCCTTTGGCGAAAGCCGCCGCGCGCCCACTTCAGCGCCGCCGCCGGGCCGGCCGGATCGCTGGCTGCGGCGTGCAGCGCCTTGAAATGGCCAAGCGCGCCGATGCAGATCGTCACGGGCGAGGTGCCCTGCGCCGCGATGCGCTGCAAGAGCGGCCCCAGATCGGCGACCCGCCCATCGGCAACGGCCAGGATCAGCGCCTCGACCTCGGCCTCGGTGGTGGCCGGGGCCAGGCTGGCCACCTCTGCTGCGGTCAGGGCCGAGGGATCGCCGTGCTTGTAGAGCGAAATCTTGTCCAGCGTCTGGCGGAAATCCCCCGGCTCAAGCGCCCGCGACAAGGCCACAATCTCGTGCATCGCCCCGTCCTCGATCCGCGCCAGACCGGCCTTGCGCAGCTCGGCCTCGATCTCCTCGCGGCTGGGCGGCTCGTCGTAAAAGATCACCGAGACACAGTCGGCCCGCTTGTCGAACAGGGACTTGAGCGTGGATTTCCCGGTCAGCGCCCCGGCGGTCACCACAAGACTGGCATCACCCGCGCGCCAGTCGGCCAGCGCCGCCTCGACCGCGCCGGTCAGCCCGTCGGTGGCCTCTTCGAGCAGGACTACCCTCGGGCCGGGGAAAAAGCCGCTCTCGCGCAGGGCATCGCCCAGCAGGGCGGCGGACTTGCGCAGATCGCTTGCGGCGATGCGGGTCAGGCGCATCTCGGCCTCGCCCTCGGGGCCGATCAGCGCCAGCACCGCCTCGGCCCGCCTGATCGCCACCCGCATCGTGTCGGCGCCGGCCAGCAGCAGCCCCGCGCGGCCCGGATCGGGCCGCGCGATGTAGCGGCTCGCCTCGGCGCCCTTGAGGTTCACGGCAGCCAGTCCGCCGCGCTGGCCAGCAGCCGCGCCACGATCTGGTCGGCCAGGATGACCATCAGCCGCGCGCGAGCGTCATCCTCGGCTTCCAGCACCGCCACGGTCGATCCGGTGGCGGAATAGGCGGCAAAGCCCGAAACGCTGCCCCGGTGCAGGACCGCGCCGCCTGCCTGGCCCGTCAGGCTGTAGCCAACCGAACCGGTAAGCGTGTAGCGCGTGGTCACACCGTCAGTCGTGACGCCGACGCCGACCGGCTCCAGCGTGATGTCATAGGCCAGATCAAAGCGCGCCACGCCGGGGCGCCCCAGCCGCTCTTCGATCCGCGCGACCAGATCAAAGCCCGCGCGGTCCGCCGGCTCTGCCGCCCGGACCGCGCCCTGAAGCGCTTCCGCCGCGCTGCCGGGGCCATAGAGCGGGGCAAAGCCGCAGGCGGCCAACGCCAGCGGGGCAAGGATCACGAATCGGCGGTCAGACAACCACATTGATGATGCGCCCCGGCACGACGATGATCTTTCTGACCGGCTGCCCGGCCAGGAACCGCACCACATCCTCATCGCCCAGCGCGATCTTTTCAATCTCTCCCGTGGCCATGTCGCGCGGCACGCTGATTTCCGCCCGCCGCTTGCCGTTGATCTGGATCGGCAGGGTGACCCGGTCCTCGACCAAAAGCGCGGGGTCGGCCTTGGGCCAGGGCGCGGTGGCGCAGAACCCCGCGCCGCCCTGATAGGCCCAGATCGATTCCGCGATATGCGGCGTCATCGGCGACATCAGCTTGGCCAGGGTGCGGATGGCTTCCTTCATCGGACCGGTGGAGGCATTGGCCCGCGCCAGCGTGTTGGCAAAGCCGTAGAGCGCCGCGATGGCCTTGTTGAAGGCAAAGGTCTCGATCGCCCTGGTGACATCCGCCACCGCCCGCGCCGTGGCACGCGCCAGATCGGCGTCGCCCTCGCCCGCATGGTCCGCCGGCATCTGCCCGATCCGGTCGCAAAGCCCCCAGACCCGCGCCAGATGCTTGTGCGCCGCTTCGGCGCCCGAGGCGGTCCATTCCACGTCCCTCTCGGGCGGGCTGTCGGACAGCACGAACCAGCGCGCGGTGTCTGCCCCGTAGGCGGCGATGATGTTCATCGGATCGACCACGTTCTTCTTGGACTTCGACATCTTGGCCGAGGGGATCACCTCGACCGCCGTACCGTCCTTCAGAACTGCCCCGGCGTCGGAGCGGATCACGTCCTCGGGCAGATGATAGACCGGCCGGCCGGCCGTTTCGGTCGTCCTGTAGATCTCGTGCGTCACCATCCCTTGCGTGAAGAGCGCGCTGAAGGGCTCGACCGCCGAAGCCGGCAGATGGCCGGTGGCGTGCATCGCGCGCGCAAAAAAGCGGCTGTAGAGCAGATGCAGGATCGCATGCTCGATGCCGCCGATATACTGGTCCACATTCATCCAATACGCGGCATCCTCGGCCACGGTCGGCGTCGCGGCGCGCGGGGCGGTAAAGCGGGCATAATACCAGGACGAATCCACAAAGGTGTCCATCGTGTCGGTCTCGCGCCGCGCCGGGGCACCGCAGGCCGGGCAGGCGCAGTCGCGCCAGGTCGGGTGGCGGTCCAGCGGGTTTCCGGGAACATCGAAGCTGACGTCATAGGGCAGCTTGACCGGCAGGTTCTCTTTCCTCTCAGGCACCACGCCGCAGACCGCGCAGTGCACCACCGGAATGGGGCACCCCCAATAACGCTGGCGCGAGATGCCCCAGTCGCGCAGGCGGTACTTGGTGACCCCCCGGCCATAGCCCTGCGCCTCGGCATGGGCGATGGCGGCGGCCACGGCCTCATCCCCGGTCTGCAACGCCGCGCCGGCAAAGCCGCGCACATAGCGCACCCTTTCGGATTTCATCGGCACAAAGGGCTCGGCCAGCGCGGCCGCTTCTGCCCCTTCGGCCACAAAGACCGGCTCGATCCGCAGCGCGTATTTGGTGGCAAACTCGAAATCCCGCCCGTCATGCGCCGGGCAGCCAAAGATCGCGCCGGTGCCGTAATCCATCAGGATGAAGTTGGCGATCCAGACCGGCAACTCCCAGCTCGGGTTCAGGGGATGCTTGACCCTTATGCCGGTGTCGAGCCCGATCTTTTCCGCCGTCTCGATCTCTTCGGCGCTGGTGCCGCCCCGGCGGCACTCGGCCACGAAAGCCGCCACTTTCGGGTCACCCTCCAGCGCCTTCGCCAGCGGATGGTCGGCCGAGATCGCAGCAAAGGAGGCGCCCATCAGCGTGTCGGGGCGCGTGGTGTAGACCTCCAGCGTCTCGAACCCTTTCGGCGCGCCGACCGTTTCAAAGGCAAACTGCAAGCCCCGGCTCTTGCCGATCCAGTTGGCCTGCATCAGGCGCACCTTTTCGGGCCAGTCCTTGAGCCCGTCGAGCGCGCTCAACAATTCTTCCGAGTAATCCGATATCCGAAAGAACCACTGCGTCAGCTCGCGCCGCTCCACCGCCGCGCCCGACCGCCAGCCCCGCCCGTCGATCACCTGCTCGTTGGCCAGCACGGTCATGTCGACCGGGTCCCAGTTCACCACGGCGGCCTTGCGATAGACCAGCCCCCTTTCCATCATGTCCAGGAACATCGCCTGCTGCTGGCCATAGTATTCCGGATCGCAGGTCGCGAACTCGCGGCTCCAGTCGATCGACAGGCCCAGCGGCTTCATCTGCGCCTTCATGTCCGCGATGTTGCCATAGGTCCAGTCGCTGGGGTGCCCGCCCCGCTCCATCGCGGCGTTCTCAGCCGGCATGCCAAAGGCGTCCCAGCCCATCGGATGCAGCACCGAATAGCCCTGCGCCAGCTTGGTGCGCGCCACCACATCGCCCATGGTGTAGTTGCGCACATGCCCCATGTGGATGCGCCCCGAAGGATAGGGGAACATCTCCAGCACATAATACTTTGGCCGCGCCGGATCGGCCTTGGCGGCAAAGACCTGCGCAGCGTCCCAGGCGCCTTGCCACTTCGGTTCAATGCGGGCGGGATCGTATCGCGACATCTTCAGCCTCTTTCCGGTTCCCTTGCGGGATACACGCAGGCCGGGGCCTTGGTCCAGAGCCAGCTTGCCCTTCTCTTTCGCCAAAATATCCCGGGGGGAGCGGGTTTTCTTCAAACCCGCCGGGGGGCAGCGCCCCCCGCGCCGCCTAGAGGTTGGAATCCGCGATGCGAAGCTCGCGCGCGCGGGACAGGATCGCATCCTCGACCGCGCGCAGCGTCTCGGGGTCGACCGGGCCGGCCTTGGTCTGAAGCGACAGCCGCAGGCTGCGCGCGTCCAGCGCGGGATCCTGCACATAGATCGTCGCGCGATAGGCCCGCCCGCCGCCCGGCGGCGTGCCGTAGCCGGTGACGATGACGCCGGTAAAGGGATCGACCGATTCGATGGGCAGAAAATCCAGCACGTCCAGCGCCGCGACCCAGATGTACTTGTTCACCTCGATCGTGGTGTTGGGATCGTCGGCGTTGCGGAACAGGTCCCAGATGGTCGAGCGGCCCGAACCGCCGCTCGCGGCATCCGCCGCCGCCGCCTGCGCGTCAAGCTGGGTCTGGGCGGCAAGCTCGGCCTCGGTCTGCGGCTGGGCGGGCGCGCCCGCCCCGAACAGGCTGCCAAGCCCGCTGCCACTGCCCCCGCCGCCGCAACCGGCGACGAAAAGGGCGCAAAGAGCCGCAATGCCCGCGTTCTTGAACCCCGTGCCTTTCACGAGGGTCGGACCCGATGACACATGCGGCAACTGCATTCGCCCCCCCCGGACTGGTCCGATCTGTCTATCAACGCCACCTTCCCCTGCCAAGGCCTTTCCCCACTCGGGCGCGGGCGCGCGGGGGCCCACACGCCGGCACGCCGACCCGGCGCGCCGAGGTTTGGGGGCCGAAAGGGCACTGTGGCAAGACTGCATCACGATCCCGCTCATTCCCCGGCCCCGGGAGGTCCGCATTGCAATCACGGGGCCAAAGTAAGAAACACGATCCCATACCAGTTCGGATTCCCCTGAACTGGGCCGCTCCTTACAAGACAACGAGGGAACACTATGAAAAAGATTCTGCTTGCTACCACGCTGCTCGCTGGCACCGCCGGCCTGGCTTCCGCCGAAGGCCACATCACCTTCTCCGGCTCGGCTTCGGCTGGTGTGTACTCGGTTGGCGGCGCTGCGTTCGACGCTTTTGTCGGCGCTGGCCTTGACGTCGCGTTCGCTGGCTCCACCGATGGCGGCCTCGAGTTCGGCGCTTCGTTCGGCATGACCTCGGGCGACTCGTACAATCTGGACGATGGCTACGCTGTCGGCACCGGCGCTTTCGGCGCTCCGGAAGTCTACATCTCGGGCTCGTTCGGCAAGATCGCCTTCTCGGGCGACGAAGTGGCCTACACCAACTCGTTCGGTTCGGTCGACCTCGGCCTGACCGCTGACGTCGTCACCGGCGACATCACCGTCGAAGTCGACACCGACGTGTCGGACCTTGGCCTGCACATGGACACCACCACCGGCGGTGGGACCAACGTTTCGGCCACCTACACCACCGGCAGCCTGAGCGTCGAAGTCGGTGCTGACGACACCTCCGACTGGTACGTCACCGGCGGCTACTCCGCTGGCTCTGTGAGCGTCGAAGTGACCACCGACAGCGCCTCCACCTGGAGCGCCTCGGTTGACTACGCCGCTGACGGCATGTCGGTTGGCTTCTCGACCGACAGCGCGAGCGCCTGGGCGATCACCGCTGGCTACGACCTCGGTGGCGGCCTGTCGCTGGACGCTGGCATGAACTCCGCCGACGACGCCTTCATCGGCGCCTCGATGTCGTTCTAATCCAACCCGGATTGACCTTGGGAAAAGCGGGCTTCGGCCCGCTTTTTTCATTTCCGGGGCTTTCGTTCGCCGCGCGGCTGTGGCCATCTGCCCGCAAGCCCCAGACCCCCGATGGCCCCGAATGCCCCTGAACGACATCCTTGCCCGCATCGCCCGCGCCGAAGCCGCCCAGGGCCGCCCCGCCGGCGCGGTACGGCTGATCGCGGTGTCAAAGCTGCAACCGGCCGACCGCGTGCGCGCGGTGCTGGAACAGGGCCACCGCTGCTTTGGCGAGAATTATGTGCAAGAGGCCGCCGCCAGATGGCCCGCCCTGCGGGAGGATTTCGGCCCGCTCGATCTGCACATGATCGGCCCGCTGCAAGGCAACAAGGCCAAAGTGGCGGTAGAGCTTTTCAGCGCCATCCATTCCGTCGACCGCCCCTCTCTGGCGCAGAGGCTGGCCAGCCTGGCGCAGTCGCGCGGCACTTGCCCGCAGCTTTTCGTTCAGGTCAACACGGGGCGCGAGCCGCAAAAGGCCGGCGTCCTGCCCGAGGCGCTTGCAGGCTTTCTGCGCGACTGTGCGGCGATGTCGCTGCCGGTCAGCGGCCTGATGTGCATCCCCCCCGAAGGCGAAGACCCCGCTCCGCACTTCGCCGCCCTTTCCCGCATGGCGGCAGACCACGGGCTGGCCGGCCTTTCGATGGGCATGAGCAGCGATTTCGAGACCGCCATCGCCCATGGCGCCACCCATGTGCGCGTCGGCTCGGCAATCTTTGGCGCCCGCGCGGCGGGTTGAGGGGCACCCTTAGCTCAGATGCCCCGATTTCGCGGCCTTGGTCGCCAGATACCCCGCGTTCTGCGTGGTGCGCCCGGCGTGCAGCGGCACGCGCTCGGTCACCGTGATCCCGCAGGCGCGCATCATCTCGATCTTGCGCGGGTTGTTGGTCATCAGGCGCACCGCGCCAAATCCCATGGTTTTCAGAATCCCGGCCCCGGTGCGAAAATCGCGCTCGTCATCCTCGAACCCCAGACGGTGATTGGCCTCGACCGTGTCAAAGCCCTGATCCTGCAAGGCATAGGCCCGCATCTTGTTGGCCAGGCCGATCCCCCGCCCCTCTTGGTTGAGGTAAAGCAGAACGCCGCCGCCCTCTTGCCCCATCTGCGCCAGAGCCGCGCGCAACTGCGGGCCGCAGTCGCATTTGAGCGAGCCCAGCACATCGCCGGTAAAGCAGGCCGAATGCAGCCGCGCCAGCACCGGCAAGGCGCGGTCGGGGCGGCCGATCTCGATCGCGAAATGCTCGGTCGAGCCGTCGTCGGGGCGGAACACATGCACCCGGCCGGCGGCCGAGGCCGCCATCGGCAGGCGGGCGCTGACCACCGGGGCCAGCGGCGCGAGGCGCATCAGGTCAAGGCAATCCGCCAGCGACAGCCGCGTCAGCCCGCGCGCCGCCGCAAAGCCGGCAGGGTCAGCGACCGGCGCCAGCAGCGCCGCCGGCAAAAGCTGTGCCGTCTTGGCCAGTTGCAGGGCGGCGCGGTGAAACCGGGCATCGCCCTCGCGCAGGGTCTTCAGCGGCCCCTTCATCGGCACGGCCAGATCGTCAACCGGATCGGCCAGCGCCATCAGCCAGTCAAGCCTGGTGCCCGCCGGCACCGCGATGCGCGCCAGATCGCCGTCATAGGCCCGCGCCTTGAGCGTCTCGGCCCGCCGCTGCGTCAGTGCCAACTCTGCGCCGCCCAGCTCCAGCACATCGGCCAGCCGCTCGGGATTGAGCGATTCGACCGCCAGCGCCAGCATCCCCTGCGCCCCGTCCGCGATGACCACCGGCAATCCCAGCCGCAGATCGCTGCGCGCACGGGCAAGGGTTTCGACGGGCGAGGGCATCAGGCTCATGCCCCCTAGATAGCCGCGCGATGGACGAATTGAAACATATCCCGCCCAGCCGACACGTCCGCGTGAAAGAAATGTTGCATATCTTGCCGCGTGGGCCCCGCAGGCGCATCTGGTCAGGCATGAGGGCCGCCCGCCCGGTTGGAGAACCCCGATGGCAACGCTGCGCAAGATCCTCTTGGTGGACGACGACGACGACCTGCGCGAAGCGCTGTCCGAACAACTCGTCATGACCGAGGATTTCGACGTGTTCGAGGCCCGCACCGGCGCCGAGGGCATGGAAAAGGTCAAGGCCGGGCTCTACGATCTGGTGATCCTGGATGTCGGCCTGCCCGACACGGACGGGCGCGAGCTGTGCCGGCGGATGCGCAAGGGCGGGCTCAAATGCCCGGTGATGATGCTGACCGGGCACGACACCGACAGCGACACCATCCTGGGCCTTGATTCGGGCGCCAACGACTATGTGACCAAGCCCTTCAAGTTTCCGGTGCTTCTGGCCCGCATCCGCGCCCAGATGCGCCAGCACGAACAATCCGAGGATGCGGTCTTTCAGCTTGGCCCCTACACCTTCAAGCCGGCGCAAAAACTGCTGGTCGACGCCCGCGACAAGAAGCTGCGCCTGACCGAGAAAGAGACCAACATTCTCAAGTACCTCTACCGCGCCCAGTCGTCCGTGGTCGGTCGCGAGACCCTTCTGCACGAGGTCTGGGGCTACAACGCCGGCGTGACCACCCACACGCTTGAAACCCACATCTACCGGCTGCGGCAAAAGATCGAATCCGACCCCTCGAACGCCCGCCTGCTGGTCACCGAAGGCGGCGGCTACAAGCTGATGGCCTGACGGAGCGGAGATCCGGGGTCATAAAACTGCCGAAGTCTTCGCGCAGTGTGGATCCCGGTAGAGTAGTTTCCGGGGGCCCCTTGCCCTCCCCCGGCCGGTCGGGGATCTGACCGGCGCCTCCCTGTTGGACTGGGCCGGGTTTTCCCGGCCCTTTTTTTCATGGCAGGCGCAGGCGCACCAGCGCATAGCCGGTCAGCGCCGCCCCGGCGACCGCCGCCACGGCATAGGGCAGCAGCACCGCCCCCGGCCCCTCGCCCAGCGCGACCAGCCCGCCAAAGGCCATCGCGCCAAAGGCGGCCGGGCCGGTGCCCAGGAACCGAAAGGCGCTGTTGACCCGGCCCAGGATCTCGGTGGGGATATGGCGCTGGCGATAGCTGACCTGCGCAATGTTCCACAGCATCCCGGCAAAGCCGTCGACCACCATCATCGGCGCGATGATCCAGACCGGCGCGCCCAGCGCAAAGACGGCGGAATTGGCGGTAAAGACCGCCATCCCGATCAGGATCGCCCGCGTCGGGCTGAGCCGGTCCAGGATCGCGGGGCCGAGCAGCGTCGCGGCCAGCCCGCCCAGCGCCGCTGCGGCCAGCAGCGCGCCATAGCCAAAGGCGCCCAGACCCAGCACCCGCTGGCCATACAGCACCATCACCGCCCAGGTGCCGTAACCCAGAAAGTTGAACCCGCCCAGCACCAGCGCCAGCCGCCGCAGCGGTGCTTCGTGCCAGAGCCAGGCGATGCCCTCCTTCAGTGCTGCCAGCGGCGGCAACGGCACCTCTGCGCGCCGGCGCGGCGGCAGGCGGATGGCGCCCACCAGGCCCAGCGCCGCCAGAAAGATGCCGGTCTGGACCCCAAAGGGAACCGCCATCGCCAGACCGATCAGGAACCCGGCCAGCGGCGGGCCCAAAAGCTGGCCGCCAAGCTGCTCGGTCGCCCAGAGCGCGCCATTGGCCCGCTCAAGCTCGGGCTTGGCGACGACCGTGGGCAGAAAGGTCTGCGCGGTGTTGTCGCGGATCACCTCGGCGCTTCCCAGCGCAAAGGCAAGCCCGGCAAGCACCAGAACCGGCCCCGCACCCGGCGGCGCCGTCAGCGCCAGCAGCACCAGCCCCAGCGTCAGCACCGTGCGCAGCGCATCGGCGGCCAAGAGGATGCGCCTGTGGTCAAGCCGGTCGGTCATCACCCCGGCCGGCAGCGCCAGCAGGAACCAGGGCAGGCTGCGCCCGGCGGCCACGAGCCCGATCAGAAAGGGATCATCCGTCAGCCGTGTCGCCAGCCAGGGCAGCGCCACGGCCATCAGCCCGTCGGCCAGATTGGTCCCGGCCGAGGCCGCAAACAGCAGCCTGAAGTTTCGGTTGTGCCAGGGGGTGCGGGACGCCATCGCGGCACCCTGCCCTTGCCGGCCCGCCAAGGTCAATCGCCCCGCCCCCAGCCGTTGCACAAATGCTGCACCGCTGTGACGATTGCGCCGCGCCCGATTCCTTGACCCGGGCAATCGTGGTAAAGATGGGGTCCTCCCTGTTGGACCTGGCCCGGCCCCTCCGCCGGGCCTCTCTTTGCCCGGGCCCCGGCTTGCATCCCCGGCCCCGCCCCGCTAGCCATGGCGCAGCCCCGATCTGGACCAGCGCCCATGCCCTTCACCCTCGCCACCTGGAACATCAACTCGGTCCGCCTGCGCGAGGGTCTGGTCGCGCGCCTGATGCGCGAGCAGCAGCCCGACATCCTGTGCCTTCAGGAATGCAAGAGCCCGGTCGAGAACATCCCGCTCGATCAGTTCCGCGCCCTTGGCTACACCCACATGGTCGCGCGCGGGCAAAAGGGCTATAACGGCGTCGCGATCCTGTCCAGGCTGCCCCTGACCGATGCCGGCAGCACCGATTTCGCCGCGCTCGGCCATGCCCGCCACGTTGCGGCGCGACTGGAAAGCGGTGTGGTGATCCACAACTGCTATGTGCCCGCCGGCGGTGACATTCCCGACCGGGCCGAGAACGAGAAGTTCGGCCAGAAGCTGGATTTCCTGACCGAAATGCAGGGCGCCTTCCGCAATGACCGCCCCGCCAAGGCGATCCTCGTGGGCGATCTCAACATCGCCCCGCGCGAGGATGACGTCTGGAACCACAAGCAGCTCTTGAAGATCGTCAGCCACACCCCGATCGAGGTGGCCCATCTGGAAGAGACCCGCGCGGCGGGCGGCTTTGTCGATGTGACCCGCGCCAACATCCCCTCGGGGCCGCTTTACAGCTGGTGGTCCTACCGCTCACCCGACTGGGACGCGGGCGACAGGGGCCGCCGGCTCGACCACATCTGGGCAACGGCCGACATCGCCGGCGCGGCGCATTCCAGCCGCATCCTGCGCCCGGTGCGCGGATGGGAACAGCCGTCAGACCATGTGCCGGTGCTTGCCACATTTGATCTCTGACCCCCTCCGTTTGCCCTGTTGCCATTGCCCCCAAGACCCCCAAACCCCGCCCCGGGCTTGCCCTGGGGCCCCGGATCGGGTCCGGGGCGGGGGATTGAGCAGACGGTGGATCGCTGCGGCCAGGCCCTTCCCCGGGTGCGGCCAACTCTGACATCGCCCTTCCCCCAGACCCCGCACCGGGCTTGCCCCGGGGCCCCGGATCGGGTCCGGGGCGGGGGCGTCTTTAGCCGCGCAAGACCATCCCGGCCCGCACCGCCCGCTCCCCCCAAACCCCGCCCCGGGCTTGCCCCGGGGCCCCGGATCGGGTCCGGGGCGAGGGAAGCTTCCGCCGCGCGCAGCCCGACCGGCACCGCCCTTCCCCCCAAGCCCCGCCCCGGGCTTGACCCGGGGCCCCGGATCGGGTCCGGGGCGGGGGCTTGAGCAGACGGTGCATCGCTGCGGCCCGGCCTTCCACTTGTGCGGCCAGCTCTGACATTGCCCTCCCCCCCAAACCCCGCCCCGGGCTTGACCCGAGGGCCCGGATCGGGTCCGGGGCGAGGCTTGGCGGACCTAGGCTCGTCCGGCGGTCGCGGAAAGGGTCAGCGGGTCGATCCCCAGCACCGCCAGCGCCCGGGGCCACATCGCCTGCGCCGCACCCGAAAAGACCAGCGCGGCATCGGCATCCACCGTCAGCCAGTCGTTGCGGGCGATCTCGGCCTCAAGCTGGCCAGCGCCCCAGCCCGAATAGCCCAGGGCCAGCATCGCCTCTCCCGGGCCCCTGCCCGCGGCCAGATCGACCAGGATGTCGCGCGTCGTGGTCACGGCAAAGCGGCCCTCGACGTCGATCTGCCCCTCGTGCCGCGCCGTGCCCGCCGCGTGCAGCACAAAGCCGCGCCCGCGCTCCACCGGGCCGCCGTAAAGACAGAGCAAGGCCGGCGTCGCGCCACCGCGCGCGATCTCAAGATGGTCCAGAAGCTCGGCAAACTGCAATTCCTGCAAGGGCTTGTTCAGGATCAGCCCCATCGCCCCCTCGGGACCGTGCGCGCAGACCAGGATCACCGCATGGTCAAAGCGCGGGTCCTGCATGCCCGGCATGGCAACCAGCAATTTTCCGGTCAACTGCATCTGCGCCCCCGCCCCTGCACGGACAGGATGGACCGAACGCCGCGCCGGCTCAAGCCCGCAGGTGTCGCAGCGGCGCGGTCGCGGAAAGTTGCCGGAATGTGATTTCCCTTCGCCGGCCGGACCGATAGGGTGCGCCCATGATCCTCAAGCCGCTTTTCCTTGCCCTTGCGCTGACCCTCCCCCCCGCCCTTGCCGCCGCGCAGGATCTTGAAGGGCTGCAAAGCGCCGCGATCCGGACCGGCTGGCGCACGCCGACCGGCAGCTACATGACCGCGCTCGACCTGCGCCTTTCGCCGGGGTGGAAGACCTATTGGCGCGCGCCGGGCGATGCGGGCATTCCGCCCAGCTTTGACTGGGCCGGGTCGGACAACATCGGCGCGGTGCGCCTGCACTGGCCAAGCCCCGAGGTGTTCACGCTGAACGGCATGCAGACGGTCGGCTACCCCGATGCGCTGGTCCTGCCGATCGAGGTGACGCCACAGGACCCCGCACGCCCGGTCAGCCTGAACCTCGCGGTCGATCTGGGCATCTGCAAGGATGTCTGCCTGCCGGCAAGCCTGCGCCTCAGCGCCACCGCGTCGGGCCCGGGGGCCGAGGATGCGCAGATCCGCGCCGCGCTGGCCGCCCGGCCGCTGACCAAAGCCGAGGCCGCGGTCGCACGCACCGCCTGCACCGCCCTGCCGATCGCCGACGGATTGCGCCTGACCGCCGAAATCACTCTGCCCCGCTTTGGCCCCGCCGAAGAGGTCGCCGTGTTCGAGACCGCCGACCCCAGCATCTGGATCTCGCAATCCGTCACGACCCGCAGCGGCGGCACGGTCACGGCCATCTCGGACCTGGTCGGCCAGTCCGGCGCGCCCTTTGCGCTGGAACGGCAGGGCGTGACCGTGACGCTGATTTCGGGCGGCACCTCGGTCGAGATCAAGGGCTGCCCGGCACCCTGACGCCGAGCCCGCCGCTATTTGCGGTGCAGATGCTCGTCCAGGCGCGGCATGATCTCGACAAAGTTGCAAGGCTTGTGCCGATAGTCGAGCTGATGCACCAGAATCTCGTCCCAGCCGTCGCGGCAGGCGCTGGGGCTGCCGGGCAGGGCAAAAAGATAGGTGCCCCCCGCCACGCCCCCGGTGGCGCGGCTCTGCACCGCCGAGGTGCCGATCTTGTGCACCGAGATCATGGTGAAAAGGGTCGCAAAGGCCTCGATTTCCTTTTCATAGACATCGCGGTGCGCCTCGATGGTCACATCGCGCCCGGTCAGCCCGGTGCCGCCGGTCGAAATCACCACATCGATCGTCGGATCGGCGCACCACTGGCGCAGCTTGGCGGCGATATCGTGACGGTCGTCCGGGCAGATGTGCCGCGCCGCCAGAACGTGCCCCGCGCCGGTGATCCGCTCGACCAGCGTGTCGCCGGATCGGTCATCGGCCAGCTTGCGGGTGTCCGAGACGGTCAGCACCGCGATGCGGACCGGAACGAAATGGCGGGTGTCTTCCTTGGTCATGTCAGCCTCGCCTTGATGTGCAGCAGGTCCGCCCAGGCCTCACGCTTGGCGGCGGGAGTGCGCAAGAGATAGGCCGGGTGTGTCATCGGCATCAGCGGCCGGCCCTGCACCTCGGTCCACTTGCCCCGCGCGGCCAGGACGCCGCGCTGGCCGGTCAGCGCCTCAAGCGGGGTGTTGCCCAGCGTGACGATGATCTGCGGCGCGGCCAGCTCGATGTGGCGCAGCACGAAGGGGCGCATCATGGCAATCTCGGCCGGCTCGGGGTCGCGGTTGCCGGGCGGGCGCCAGGGCATGACATTGGTGATGTAGAGCGCGCCGGCCGGCTCGGCGCTGGCGCGCGACAGGCCGATGGCGGCGAACATCGCATCCAGGAGGTGCCCCGCGCGGCCGACAAAGGGGCGCCCCTCCAGGTCTTCGTCGCGGCCTGGCGCCTCGCCGACGACCATGACGCGGGCGTCGGGGTTGCCATCGGCAAAGACGGTGTTGCGTGCGCCGCGCTTGATCTCGCACAGATCGAACGCCGCGATGGCCGCGTTGAGCGCATCCACGCTGTCGCAGGCCATGGCGGCGGCATGGGCAGCGGCGACCGGGTCCGGCCCCGGGGCCGCAGGGGGGGCGGACGCACGCGGGGCAGCCGGGGCGGGGGGCTCGGCCGTGCGGCGGGCCCAGGGGGCGGCCTCGGGCAGGTCAAAGGCGTTCTGTGGGGTGTCCTGCACCACTTCGGCAACGCCAAGATCGACCTGCCAGGCCAGCGCCGCCAGCGCGGCCTGCGGGGTGGTCATGATCTCTTCGGCGGCGATTCCCATGCGTTGAAACTAGGGCGCAACCGGGCGGCTCACAACCTTCTTGCCCGACCCGCCCCGGCTTTCTATAAGCCGGGCAGCCCCGCCCGATTTCCGCCGCCCATGAGGTGCCCGATGTCCTTCCGCGCCCGCCATATTCTGGGGATCGAGCATCTGAGCCCGCAGGACATCACCACGGTTCTGGACCTTGCAGACCGCTATGTCGATCTGAACAGGCGCACGGTCAAGCAGTCCGACGTGCTGGCGGGCATGACGCAGATCAACATGTTCTTCGAGGCGTCGACCCGTACCCAGGCCAGCTTCGAGCTGGCGGGCAAGCGGCTGGGCGCCGATGTGATGAACATGTCGGTGGCGCTGTCGAGCGTGAAAAAGGGCGAGACGCTGATCGACACCGCGATGACGCTGAACGCGATGCAGCCCGACCTTCTGGTGGTGCGGCACGGGGCGTCCGGTGCGGTCAACCTCTTGGCCAGCAAGGTGAATTGCGCGGTGCTGAACGCGGGCGACGGGCGGCACGAGCACCCGACGCAGGCGCTGCTTGATGCGCTGACCATCCGCCGCGCCAAGGGCCGCATCCAGCGCCTGACGGTCGCGATCTGCGGCGACATCGCGCACAGCCGCGTCGCGCGGTCGAACCTGATCCTTCTGGGCAAGATGGAAAACCGCATCCGCCTGATCGCACCGCCAACGCTGATGCCCTCGGGCGTGGGGGAGTTTGGCTGCGAGCTTTACGACGACATGCGCGCAGGGCTTGAGGGCGCCGACGTGGTCATGATGCTGCGCCTGCAAAAAGAGCGGATGGACGGCGGGTTCATCCCGTCAGAGCGGGAATATTATCACCGCTACGGGCTGGACGCCGAAAAGCTGTCGGCGGCGAAGCCGGATGCCATCGTCATGCACCCCGGCCCGATGAACCGCGGGGTCGAGATCGACGGCGAGCTGGCCGACGACATCAACCGCTCCGTCATCCAGGAGCAGGTGGAGATGGGCGTGGCCGTGCGCATGGCCTGCATGGACCTCTTGGCGCGCAACCTGAGGGCCGAGAGGGGCCGCAAGGCAGTGGGGGTGATGGCATGAGCGAGCCGCGCAAACCCACCCGAGAAGAGATGCGCATCGGCGGCAGGGTCGCCACCGTGGTGCTGGTGCTGCTGGCGCTGTTCGTCGTGGTCTTTGTCTGGATGGGAAGCTGAGGATGGTCACCGGCCTTCAGGCTGCGCGTGGATCAGCGGGCTTCCAGTGGAAGCACGCCCCCGCGCAAGTTGATATGCCCGCCCCGAGACCAACTCAGCGCCCGATGCCACAGGGCAGCGCCCGTCCCGCCTCGGGTGGCAAACGCGATTGCGTTTGCCAGTCCAACGCCGCCGCAGACTGTTCCCTTCCCCTTTCGAAGGCTGACCCATGACGCTCCACTTCACCAACGCCCGCCTGATCAACCCCGAGACCGGCAGCGACGCCCCCGGCACTCTGACCGTGATCGGCGGGCGGATCGTGGCGGTGAACGGGCCGCGCCCGGGCGGCGCGATGGAGGTGGATTGCGCCGGCCAGTGCCTGGCCCCCGGCATCGTCGACTGGGGTGTCAAGATCGGCGAGCCGGGCGAGCGGCACAAGGAAAGCTTTCGCTCTGCCGGGCTTGCGGCGGCGGCGGGGGGCGTGACCACGATCATCGCGCGCCCGGACACCAGCCCGGCCATCGACACGCCCGAGATGCTGGAATTCGTGACCGCCCGCGCGGCCGAGGCCAGTCCCGTGCGCATCCGCCACATGGCCGCCCTGACCAAGGGGCGCGAGGGGCACGAGATGACCGAGATCGGATTTCTGTCCGACCGGGGCGCCATCGCCTTTACCGACGGGATGCGCGTGGTCGAGGGGACCAAGGTCCTCAGCCGCGCCCTGACCTATGCGCGCGGCCTTGGCGCGCTGGTGGTCTGCCATCCGCAAGAGCCGGGCCTGTCCTCGGGCGCCGCCGCCACCTCGGGCAAGTTCGCCAGCCTGCGGGGCCTGCCCGGGGTCCATCCCCTGGCCGAGCGCATCGGGCTGGACCGCGACCTGGGCCTGGTCGAGATGACCGGCGCGCGCTATCACGCCGACCAGATCACCACCGCCCGCGCCCTGCCCGCTCTGCGGCGGGCCAAGGACAACGGGCTGGATGTGACGGCGGGCATCTCGGTCCACCATCTGACGCTGAACGAGCTGGACCTTGGCGATTACCGGACCTTCTTCAAGTTCACCCCACCGCTGCGGTCCGAGGAGGACCGCATGGCCCTGGTCGGCGCGGTGGCCGAGGGGCTGATCGACGTGATCGGCAGCTTTCACACCCCGGCCGACGAGGAATCCAAGCGCCTGCCGTTCGAAGAGGCGGCCAGCGGCGCGGTGGGGCTGCAAACCCTGTTGCCGGCGGCGCTGCGGCTTTACCACGCGGGGCAGCTTGACCTGCCAACCCTGTTCCGCGCCCTTGCCCTGAACCCCGCCCGGCGGCTTGGCCTGGCCCAGGGCCGTCTGGCCGAGGGGGCGCCGGCCGATCTGGTGCTGTTCGACCCCGACGCGCCCTTTGTGCTTGACCGCTTCTCGCTGTTGTCCAAGTCCAAGAACACCCCCTTTGACGGCGCCCGGATGGAGGGTAAGGTTCTGGCCACCTGGGTGGCGGGCACCCAGGTCTTTGCAGCCGGATGATCTGATGCCGCCCTTTGAAAGCTCTGCCAGCACGCTGATTGCGGTCATGGCGCTGGCCTATCTGCTCGGCTCGATCCCTTTCGGGGTGGTGATCACACGGGCGATGGGTCTGGGCGATCTGCGCCAGATCGGTTCGGGCAACATTGGCGCGACGAATGTGCTGCGCACCGGAAGCAGGCCGGCGGCGCTGGCAACGCTGGTGCTGGACGGGGCCAAGGGCGCGGTGGCGGTGCTGATCGCCCGCGCGATGACCGGACAGGCCGACGCGGCCCAGCTTGCCGCGCTTTCCAGCTTTCTGGGCCATCTCTACCCGGTCTGGCTGGGATTTCGCGGCGGCAAGGGGGTGGCGACCTTTCTGGGCACGCTCCTGGCGCTGTGCTGGCCGGTGGGCCTGGCGGCCTGCGCCACCTGGGCGGCCTCGGCGGCGCTGTTCCGCATATCCTCGCTCGCGGCCCTGATCGCGGCGGCCAGCGCAGCGGTCTGGGCGGCGGTGTTCGGGCAGGGGCAGATGCTGGCGCTGGTGCTGGCGCTGGCGGGGCTCATTCTGGTGCGCCACCGGGCGAACATCGCGCGGCTGAGACAGGGAACCGAGCCACGGATCGGGGCGGGCAAGGCCTAGGGTCGGGCGGCTTCGGCCGGGAGATGCCGGCGGGGACACGCGGTGCGTTTCCTGATGCGCGTTGATTGGCCGCGGCCATGCGGGCCGGTGGCGCCAATCCCGGGCGCGGGCCCCAAAGGCCCTCGGCCAGCGCCCGACCCCCCCAGGGAGGGCGCTCCACGCCCTCCGGGTCG
>JBQTIT010000072.1:0-10371 GCA_052387855.1 Paracoccaceae bacterium | reverse complement strand
GCGGAACATCATCTGCCGCTATTTGCTGGGGCCTCTTGGGGCTTTATTTTACTTTTGGGGGGGTTTACACACCCCCCGCACCCCCGTGGGATATTTAGAGACAGAAAATGAAGACCTCGCGTGCTTGCGTTAACCGAATCTCAACCACGTCCGGACAGTCTGGGCATACGGTACAGGCGGGGACGCCGATGACCGTGACAGGAAATGGCACCTCGTTCCGATTTTCGGGGCGGGGTGCTTGTCATTTTCTGTCTGAAAATATCCTCGGGGGTTCCGGGGGGCGAAGCGCCCCCGGCGCGTTCCGCAGGGCCGGAGGTCGGCCATGAAAGGCCTTGACCGCCTCCTCCGCCCCAGGTCCATCGCCGTTCTCGGTGCGGGCTGGGCGCTGAACGTCATCGAGCAGTGCCGCAAGATGGGCTTTGACGGGCCGGTCTGGCCTGTGCATCCGACCAGGACCGAGGTCGGGGGCCTGCGGGCCTATCCCTCGCTCAGGGACCTGCCGGGCGTGCCGGATGCGACCTTTATCGGCGTCAACCGCTTTGCCACAGTGGAGGTGGTGGCCGAACTGGCTGCCATGGGCGCGGGCGGGGCGATCTGTTTCGCCTCCGGCTGGACCGAGGCGGGTGCGCCGGAGTTGCAGGCCAGGCTCATCGCGGCGGCGGGCGAGATGCCCATCCTGGGGCCGAATTGCTACGGGGTGATCAACTACCTCGACGGCGCGCTTCTGTGGCCCGATCAGCATGGCGGGGTGCGGGTCGACCGGGGAGTGGCGCTGGTCAGCCAGTCGTCGAACATCGTGATCAACCTTGGCATGCAGCAGCGCGGCTTGCCGGTGGCCTATGTCGCCTGTCTGGGAAATGCCGCCGTCGTCGGTCTGGCCGATCTGGCCGGCGCGCTGATCGACGATCCGCGCGTGACGGCGCTGGGCATGTATATCGAGGGGATCGACGATGCCCCGGCCTTTGCCGCGCTGGCCGAGCGGGCCCGGGCGGCGGGCAAGGGGGTGGTGGCGATCAAGTCCGGCAAGACGGACCTGTCGCGCAGCGCCGCCGCCAGCCACACGGCCAGCCTTGCGGGGGGCGGGGCGGCCTCGTCGGCCTTTCTGCGGCAGGTCGGGGTGGCCGAGGTGGCCAGCCCTGCCGAGCTGATCGAGACGCTCAAGATCTTTCACCTGCACGGGGCCCAGATCGGCACGCGACTGTGCAGCGTCTCGTGCTCGGGCGGCGAGGCCGGTCTGGTGGCCGATCTGGCCGCGCCGCTGGGCATTGATTTTCCGCCCGTGCCGCAGGCCACGCACGACCGCATCTTTGAAGTGCTGGGCTCGATCCCCACCATTTCGAACCCGCTGGACTATCACACCTTCATCTGGGGCGACGGGCCAAAGATCACCGAGGTTTTCAGCGCCATGCTGGAGCCCTATGACGCGGGCATCTACATCATCGACAGCCCGCGCCCGGACCGCTGCGATCCGTCCAGCTATCAGCCCGCCTTTGACGGCATCGTCGCGGCGCAAAGGGCGACCGACAAGATTGCCTTTCCGGTGGCGCTGATTTCGGAAAACCTGGGCGAGGCGTTGGTGGGCGAGCTGATGCAGGAGGGCGTCTGCGCGCTTCTGGGGCTGGAAACGGCGCTGGCGGCGATCAAGGCGGCGCAAACCCCGGCCGGCCGGCCCGGCTGGCGCCCCGCCGACGCCCTGCCGGCGCGGGGGGCGCGCATGCTGACCGAGGCCGAGGGCAAGGCGCTGTTGGCTTTGGCCGGGGTTACGGTGCCGCGTTCGGTCACCAGCGCCACGCTGGGCGGGCTTGACACCTCTGGCCTGACCGCGCCCTTCGCGCTCAAGGGTCTTGGCTTTGCCCACAAGACCGAAGCGGGGGCGGTGCGGCTGGGGTTGGCCACGCTCGAAGGGCAGGCAGAGATGCCGGGCGCAAGCGGTTATCTGGCCGAAGAGATGGTGACCGGCGCGGTGGCTGAGGTCTTGCTGGGTCTGCGCCGCGATCCGGTCTATGGCGCGACGCTGACCCTCGGGCTCGGCGGCGTCACGGCCGAGGTGCTGGCCGATACCGTCACCCTGGTCCTGCCCGCCACCGCGGAGGAGGTGCTGGCGGCTCTGCGCCGTCTGCGGCTCTGGCCGCTGCTGGACGGCTATCGCGGCAGGCCGCGCGCCGACGTTGCCGAACTGGCACGCGTCGCGACCACGCTTGGTGCGCTGATGTTGACCGACGACAGTCTTGAAGAAATTGAAATCAACCCCGTCATTCTGCGCGCCTCGGGCGCGGTGGCGGTGGATGCCCTGATCCGAAAGGTGTGACGATGTCGATGCAGATGAGAACCGAAGGCCCGATCAAGACCCGCCGCGAGGGTGCCATCCTGGAGGTGACGCTGGACGCGCCCAAGGCCAACGCGATCAGCCTGAAAACCAGCCGGGTGATGGGGCTGGTGTTCCGCGATTTTCGCGATGACGACAGCCTGCGCGTCTGCATCATCCGGGCGGCGGGCGAGAAGTTCTTCTGCCCCGGCTGGGACCTCAAGGCCGCCGCCGAGGGCGATGCGGTGGACGGCGATTATGGCGTGGGCGGGTTCGCCGGGTTGCAGGAACTGCCCAACCTCAACAAGCCGGTGATCGCCGCCGTTCAGGGCATCTGCTGCGGCGGGGGGCTGGAATTCGCGCTGTCGGCCGACCTGATCCTTTGTTCCACCAACGCCAACTTTGCCCTGCCGGAAATCCGGTCCGGCACCGTGGCCGATGCGGCCAGCATCAAGCTGCCCAAGCGCATCCCCTATCATGTGGCGATGGACCTGCTGCTCACCGGGCGCTGGTTCGACGCGACCGAGGCGCATCGCTGGGGCATCGTCAAGGAGATCTGCCCCCCCGAGGAGTTGTTGACCAAGGCCTGGGACCTTGCGCGGCTTCTGGAATCCGGCCCGCCGCTGGTCTATGCCGCCATCAAGGAAGTGGTGCGCGAGGCCGAGAACATGCGCTTTCAGGACGCGCTGAACAAGGTTTCAAAGCGGCAGATGCCGACGGTGGACAGGCTGTACTCTTCCGAGGACCAGCTTGAAGGGGCAAAGGCCTTTGCCGAAAAGCGCGATCCGGTGTGGAAGGGGCGCTGAGCGCCGCAGATTGCCCTTGCCGATCCGCTTCCGCGACGGGATTTGTCGCAAATTGCAAAGGTCGGGCTGGGCCGGGCCGATAGGGTCCGGCCAGCAAGGGGAACGGTCATGGCCGACACAGACTATATCATCGTGGGCGCGGGCAGCGCGGGCTCTGTGCTGGCCAACCGGCTGAGCGAAAGCGGCAAGCACCGCGTCACCCTGATCGAGGCTGGCGGCAGCGATACCGCGCCGAGCCTGCACAACTTCTTTGTCCATCTGCCGCTGGGCTATGGCAAGCTGTTCTACGACCCCGCCGTCAACTGGTGCTACGAGACCGAGCCGGACCCCGGCCTTGGCGGCAACCGCGACTACTGGCCGCGCGGCAAGATCCTGGGCGGCTCGTCCAGCATCAATGCCATGGTCTGGATTCGCGGCCACAGGGCCGATTATGACGAATGGGGCGCGGAAAATCCGGGCTGGGGCTGGGATGAATGCCTTGCCGCCTACCGCGCGATCGAGGACAACGAGGCGGGGGCCGACGAGTGGCGCGGCAAGGGCGGGCCGCTCTTCATCAGCCGCAACCGCAAGGGGCTGCACTGGCTGGTCGAGGATTACATCGCCGCCTGCGGGCAGGCCGGTCTGGCCTACAACCCCGATTTCAACGGCGCCGAGCAAGAGGGCGCGGGCACCTACCAGATGACGATCCGCAAGGGCCGGCGCAATTCGACCGCGCGGGCCTTTCTGCGGCCGGCCAGAAAGCGTGCCAACCTGCGCGTCCTGACCGGCGCGCAGGTGAGCCGCGTGCTGATCGAAGGCGGCCGCGCGGTGGGGGTGGAATACCTCGCCGGCGGCGAAAGGCTGGAGATGCGCTGCAACGCCGAGGTGATCCTGTCCGGCGGGGCGGTGAACTCGCCCCAGCTTCTGCAACTGTCGGGCATCGGGCCGGGGGCGCTGCTGCGTGGTCTTGGGATCGGCGTGCAGGTGGACAATCCCAATGTCGGCCAGCACCTGAGCGATCATCACGGCATCAACTATACCTGGGCGATGAAGGTGCCGACCTACAACGACATCCTGCGTCCCTGGTGGGGCAAGCTCTTTGTCGGGGCGCAGTATTTCCTGACCGGCGGCGGGCCGCTGGCCAAGTCGATCAACCATGGCGGCGGCTTCTTTCGCACCAGCCCGGACCTCGACCGGCCGAACATGCAGCTTTACTTTCAGGCGTTTTCCACCCTGATCCCGCGGGGCGGTGAGCGGCCGCTCTTGACGCCGGACCCGTTCAGCGGCCTGTCGATCGGCCTGTCGAACTGCCGGCCCACCTCGCGCGGGTATCTGCAGATCAGATCGGCGGACCCGCTGGCCCATCCGATGATCGTCGGCAACGCCTATTCGACCGACCACGACGTGCAGGAAATGCTGGCGGCGGTGAAATACCTGCGCACCATCGCCAGCCAGCCCGCCTTTGCCGCGCTGGTGAAAGAAGAGCTGCGCCCCGGCCCCGCCCTGCAGACCGACGAAGAGCTGATCAATGACTTCCGCCTGCGCTCGGGCACGGTCTATCACCCCTCCTGCACGGCGCGGATGGGGGCGGATGCGGCCACCTCGGTGCTGGACAGCCACCTGCGGGTGCGCGGGGTCGGCGGCCTGCGGGTCTGCGATGCCTCGGCCTTCCCGAACCTGATCGCCGGCAACACCAACGCCCCCTCGATCCTGATGGGCTGGATGGGGGCCGAGCGGGTGCTGGCGGGCGGGAGGGGCTGACCCGGGTCCGCGCAGTCATGGCCGGATCGCCCTCTCTCGCCTTTTCACATCCTTCGTGCGCAACTATCCCACGGGGGGTTCCCTTGGCCCCGCCAAGGGAACGCGGGGGTGTGAAACCCCCGCTGCGCCACGTCCGCCGGCCCTACTCCCCCCTTGGAAAGCGCTTGCTGTCCTCCAGCACGTTCAGGTCCATGTGGTTGCGCATGTAGCGCTCTGATGCAGCGCGCAGGGGCTGAAAGTCCCAGGGGAAATAGGCGCCGTTGCGCAGCGCCTCGTAGACCACCCAGCGGCGGGCCTGGCTTTGGCGGACCTCGGCGTCATAGGCGGCCAGGTCCCAGCGGGCATCGGCCGCGTTCCGGAACCGCGCCAGCACCTCGGCGGCGGCGGGATCGGCGGCCAGGTTTTTACGCTCTTCGGGGTCACGGGCCAGGTCGTAAAGCTGCTCGGGATCGGCGGCGCAGCGGATGTATTTCCACGCTCCCTCGCGCAGGCAGACCAGCGGCGTGATCGAGCCTTCGGCGGCGTATTCCATCGCCACGGGCGCGCTGCGCGGCTGGCCGAGCATCTGGGGCACCAGGCTGATCCCGTCGGTCCAGGGCATGACCTCGTCCATCGAGACGCCGGCCAGATCGCAGAGCGTCGGCAAGAGGTCAATGGTCGAGACCGGCGGCTCGACCCGCGCCGGCGCCACGCCGGGCGCGGCGATCATCATGGGCACCCGCGCCGAGCCTTCGAAAAAGTTCATCTTGAACCACAGGCCGCGGCGGCCCAGCATCTCGCCGTGGTCGGACAGAAAGACGATGATCGCCTCTTGCCGCGTCGCCTCCAGCACGTCCAGGATCTCACCGATCTTGTCGTCGATGTAGGAGATGTTGGCGAAATAGCCTTGCCGCGCGCGGGTGATGTGGTGGGGCTGCACGTCAAGCCCGCGCCAGTCGCAGGCGTCCAGCAGGCGCTGCGAATGGGGGTCCTGATCGTCGTAGGCGATGGGGTCGGGCGGCGCCAGTTCCGGCGCGCCCTCGTAAAGGTCCCAGTACTTGCGCCGGGCGACAAAGGGGTCGTGCGGGTGGGTAAAGCTGACGGTCAGGCACCAGGGCCGCGCATCGGCGCCGCGCGAGAGGTCATACAGCTTTTGCACCGCCTGATGGGCCACGTCATCGTCATATTCAAGCTGGTTGGTGATCTCGGCCACCCCCGCCCCGGTGACCGAGCCGAGGTTGTGATACCACCAGTCGATGCGCTCGCCCGGTTTGCGGTAGTCGGGGGTCCAGCCGAAATCGGCCGGGTAGATGTCGGTGGTCAGGCGCTCTTCGAAGCCGTGAAGCTGATCGGGACCGACGAAATGCATCTTGCCCGACAGCGCGGTCTGATAGCCGGCGCGGCGCAGGTGGTGGGCATAGGTCGGAATGTCCGAGGTGAATTCGGCCGCGTTGTCATAGACGCGGGTGCGGCGCGGCAACTGGCCCGACATGAAGGCGGCGCGGGCCGGCGCGCACAGCGGCGAGGCGGTGTAGGCATTGGCAAAGCGGGTGGACGTGGCGGCCAGGCGGCGCAGGTTCGGCGCGTGCAGAAACGCCGCCGGGCCATCGGGGAAAAGCGTGCCGGTCAACTGGTCGACCATCAGGATCAGGATGTTGGGGCGGGGGCTGTCTGCTGGCGCGGTCATGGGTGTTCCGGCATAAAGGGTTCAGCCGGCAGCATAGCGCCCGCCGGCGCGCGCGCCAGTGGTCCGAAGGGCCGCGCGGCGCGCCGACGGGGGCACCGAAATAACCGGCGACAAAGGGCGAGGGGTCGCTATTGGCCGCAAAGCGCCGCTTCTGCGTCAGGGGCGGGGCGGGCAAACATGCCGAATGGGGTGGGGGGCAGACCATGAAGACACTTACCGATTTCCCGCGAAGGATCGTGGAGACACCCGACATGGGCATCGTCCTGTCGGACGGCTGCCGCCTGTCGGCCCGGGTCTGGATGCCAGAGGACGCAGGGACGGATCCCGTCCCCGCCGTTCTGGAATATATCCCCTACCGCAAGCGCGACGGCACCCTGCCGCGCGATGAGCTGATGCATCCCTATGTGGCCGGGCATGGCTATGCCCGCGTGAGGGTCGACATGCGCGGAAATGGCGATTCGGACGGGCTGATGACCGACGAATACACCGCGCAAGAGCTGTCGGATGCCTGCGAGGTGATCGAATGGCTGGCCGCCCAGCCCTGGTGCACGGGCGCGGTGGGGATGATGGGCAAAAGCTGGGGCGGGTTCAATTGCCTGCAGACCGCCTTCTTGCAGCCGCCGGCGCTGAAAGCGGTGATCTCGGTCTGCGCGACGACCGACCGGTTCGCGAACGACATCCATTTTCGCGGCGGCTGCCTCTTGGGCGAGAATTTCGGCTGGGGGGTGGTGATGCTGTCCTACTCCAGCCGCCCGCCGGACCCGATGCTGCGTGCGGACTGGCGCGAGGAATGGCTGGCCCGGCTGGAGGCCGAGCCCTGGCTTGCCCCGCGCTGGGCCGCCTTGCAGGAAAAGGGCGCCTACTGGAAGCACGGCTCGGTCAGCGAAGATTACGGGCGCATGACAGCACCGGTGCTGGCCTTTGGCGGCTGGGCCGACAATTACATGAATTTCGTCGGCGAGCTGGTGGAGCACATGCCCGTTCCGGCCAAGGGGATCGTCGGCCCCTGGGTGCACCAGTATCCGCACACCGCCGTGCCGGGCCCGGCGATCGGCTTTCTGCAACTGGCGCTGCGCTGGTGGGACCGCTGGCTGAAGGGGATCCAGAACGGGGCCGAGGCGGACCCCGCCTATCGCGCCTACATGCTGCATTCCGCGCCGCCAGACGCCAGCGCCGGGCACCGCCCCGGGCATTGGGTGGCCGAGAAGGCCTGGCCATCGGCCCGGGTGTCGCGGCAGGTCCTGCATCTGGCGATGCCGGCGTCGGCGGCTGGGGCTCTGCCCCAGACCCCGGGGTATTTGGGCAGAGAAGAAGCCCACTTTGCGGCGCGCATCGCCACGCCGCAGCATCTGGGGATGCAGGCGGGCGAGTTCTTTCCGATGGGTCTGAACGCCGAGATGCCGGGCGACCAGCGCGGCGATGATGCGCTGTCGGTCTGCTTTGACGCCGCGCCGCTTTCAGAGCCGATGGAGCTTTTGGGCGGGGCGCGGCTGCGGTTGCGGCTGTCGTCGGACAAGCCGCTGGCCTTTGTGGTGGCGCGGCTGTGCGATGTTGCGCCGGATGGCGCCTCGGTCAGGATCGCGCATGGCATCTTGAACCTGTGCCACCGGGGCGGCATGGAAAACCCTTCCCCGATGGTGCCGGGCGAGGAGGTCGAGGTGACCCTTGCGCTGGACGACTGTGCCTATCGGCTGGCGCCCGGGCACCGGCTGCGCCTGGCACTGTCCAATTCCTACTGGCCCTTTGTCTGGCCCTCGCCCGAGCCGGCCGTGCTGACCCTGACGGGCGGGCGGCTTGACCTGCCGGTCCACCGGGGCAGCGCGCCGGAATGGGCCCCGCCCGAGCCCGAGGCGGCGCCGGGCTGGAAGCATGAGGTTCTGCGCAAGGGCGGCGCCTCGCGCCGGGTCGAGACCGACCTGATCAGCGGCCGGGTCTCGCTCATCTGCGAGGATGACGGGGGAGATGTTCGCAATCTGAGCCACGGGCTGGAGACCGGCGAGACCATGCGCGAGGTCTGGTCCATTCACCCGCAGGACCCCGCCAGTGCCCGGGCCGAGCATGTCTGGGAGCAGCGCCTGTCGCGCGGTGACTGGCGGGTACGCACGCGCGCCTGGGCCGAGATGAGTGCCACCGCCACCGATCTGGTGATGAATGCGCGCCTGCAGGCCTGGGAAGGCGACGCGCTGATCTTTGAGCGGGAGTGGTCGCAGAGCGTCGAGAGGCGATTTGTGTAGGGTGTAAGGGCGAAAAGATTTGTCTTGGTGCCCTGACAGAATCGGGTTTTATTGATTGGCGAGTTAAGAAAACGGCGGCCATCGCCGGAAAGGGAGAGGATCATGACTGACCAACTGGATCTGATGATCGCACGTGTTCGCAAGGGAAAGATGACCCGCCGCGAATTCGTTGGCCGTACCACGGCGATGGGCCTGTCGGCCGGCTTTGCCGGGGCGCTGTTCAGCAAGGCGGCGCTGGCCGAGGAGCCCAGGAAGGGCGGCGTGCTGCGTCTTGGCATCACCGGGGGCGAGAGCACCCAGACGCTGGACCCGGCCCTGTCGGCCTCGCCCAACCCCTACATGATCCTGAACACCTGGGGCGAGACGCTGGTCTCGGTCGATCCGTCGGGGGCGCTGGACATGCGCCTGGCCGAGGAGGTGTCCTCGAACGCCGATGCGACCGAATGGAAGTTCAAGATCCGCGCCGGCGTGGAATTTCACGGCGGCGGCACGGTGAGTGCCGAGGACGTGGTGGCGACGCTGAAGCGCCACACCGACGAGAATTCGCAGTCCGGCGCGCTGGGCATCGTGCAGGGCATTTCCGAGATGTCGGCCGAGGGTGACATGGTCACGCTGAAACTGGCCTCGGCCAATGCCGACCTGCCGTTCCTGATCGGCGACTATCACCTGATCATCCAGCCGGGCGGCGGCGTCGACAATCCGGCGGCGGGCAACGGCACCGGTGCTTACAAGGTCACCTCTTACGAGCCGGGGGTCATCGCCACCTTCGAGCGCAACGCCAACTACTGGGACAGCTCGCGCGGCCACGCCGATGCTGTCGAGATCCTGACCATCAACGACGACACCGCCCGCACGGCGGCGATCCAGTCGGGCCAGGTTCACATGATCGACCGCGTCGATCCCAAGATCGTGGCGCTGCTGGCGGGCGATCAGTCCGTGGTGGTCGAGCGGGCGGCGGGACCGGGGCATTATGTCTTCATCATGCATTGCGACAAGGCGCCGTTCGACAACAACGATCTGCGCATGGCGCTGAAGATGGCGATCAATCGCGGCGAATTGGTGGAAAAGATCCTTGGCGGCTTCGGCAGCGCCGGCAACGACTTTCCGATCAACGCGGCCTATCCGATGTTCGACGACAGCATTCCGCAGCGCGAATACGACGCGGCGGCGGCGGCGGAGTTCTACAAGAAGTCCGGCCACGACGGCTCGCCCATCGTGTTGCAGGTGGCGCCGGGCGCCTTCCCGGGCGCTGTGGACGCGGCCAACCTGTATGCGGCCACGGCCAATGCGGCGGGCATCCCGCTGAGCATCAAGGTCGAGCCCGATGACGGGTACTGGTCCAACGTCTGGAACGTGGCCCCCTTCTGCGCCAGCTACTGGGGCGGCCGTCCGGTGCAGGACCAGATGTACACCACGGCCTATCTGTCCACCGCCGAGTGGAACGATACCCGCTTTTTCAACGCCAAGTTCGACGAGCTACTGGTGGCGGCGCGGGGCGAGCTGGATCAGGCCAAGCGCAAGGGCCTGTATTCGGAAATGGCGCATATCCTGCGCGACGAGGGCGGCCTGATCCTGCCGATGTTCAACGACTGGGTCGAAGGGCGCCGCGCCGAAGTGGGC
>JBQTIT010000071.1:0-3113 GCA_052387855.1 Paracoccaceae bacterium | reverse complement strand
GGGTGGAGCGCCCACCCTGCGCGGGTCGGGCGCAGGCGACGGGCCTTTGGGGCCCTCCGTGGATTGCGGCAACCGTCCCCAACCGGGCGGATCGGGCCGTGGCAGGCAAGGCCCGGCCGAATGGCCTGCATCCTGGCGCAGGGTGCGTCCTTATATCCGCCGGCGGTGGGTGATCGGCCCACCGCCCGCGGCGGCGATGCGGGCGGTGCAATCGGCCAAGGACTCGACGGCGACGGTCATCGTGTGGCCGTTGGCGTGGATCAGCCGCGTGCCGTCAAGCGCCAGCGCGACATGGCCCGCCCAGAACAAAAGATCGCCGCGCCGCAGCGTCTCGTCCTCGGCCAGTTCGGTGCCCAGCGCCTCTTGCAGGTCGCTGTCGCCGGGACAGGGGATGCCGCAGGCCAGATGCACCATCTGCACAAGACCCGAACAGTCCAGCCCCGCGCGCGAGTTGCCGCCCCACAGATAGGGCGCGCCCAGAAACCCCTCGGCCACCGAGACCGGATCGCGCAGCCACTGCCCGAGGGGCAGAAGATGGCCCAGCGGCAACCAGCCGCCCGCCACCTGCGCCCAGGCGCCGCTGGTGCCCAGAACCCTCAGCCGCGCGCCCATCGGCAGCGCCGCCAGATCGCGGTCCTGCACCCGTGGACCAACGTAAAGATGCGTGCCGGTGCTGGCCACCCAGTGGGTCGGCTCTTGCGCCGGGCCCAGCGCCGCCTCGGGCAGCCAGCCGCAATAGCCGTCCTTTTCGGCAAAGCCAAAGGCATGGCCCCCGTCGCGGTCGATCACGCAAAAGGCCTCGCCAAAGGCAAGCTGCCGCTCGCGCGTGCCCCGGGGCGTGTCCAGTAGATCCGCCAGCGGCAAGGCCACCGCCGCCGCCTCTCCCCCGGTCAGCGGCAGCGCGGTGCGCCCGGCCAGCGAGACATGCGCCACCCGTCCGCTGGCGGGGTGCTGCCTGGGGTCCATCGCCTAGATCCCCAGCATGTCCGGCAGACCGAGCAGCACCGCCCGCGCCCCCTGCCCGACCCCGCCCCTGGGCCGCGCCGGCAAGTCCGAAGGGCTGTGGCCGTAGATGTCGAAATGCATGTAGCGCGCCGTGCCCACAAAGCGGCGCAGGAACAGTGCCGCCGTGATCGACCCGGCAAAGCCCCCGCCCGGGGCATTGTCAAGATCGGCGATGCCCGGCTCGATCATCGTCTCGTAGGGGTCATGGAACGGCAGGCGCCAGACCGGATCGAACCCGGCCACCGCCCCGGCCTCAAGCGCGGCGACCATGGCCGGATCGTCGCAGAAATAGGGGGCCAGGTCAGGGCCCACCGCCACCCGCGCCGCCCCGGTCAGCGTGGCCATCGAGATGACGGCCTCGGTCTCTTCCTCGGTGGCATAGGCCAGCGCATCGCCCAGCACCAGGCGCCCCTCGGCATCGGTATCGTTCACCTCGACCGTCAGCCCCTTGCGCGAGGTCAGGATGTCCTTGGGCCGCTGCGCATTGCCCGCGATCACGTTTTCCACCGCCGGCACCAGCACGCGCAGCCGCACCGGCAGGCCAAGCTGCATGATCATCTGCGCCAGGCCCAGCACCGTCGCCGCGCCGCCCATGTCCTTTTTCATCAGCGACATGCCGGCCGAGGGTTTGAGGTTCAGCCCCCCCGTGTCAAAGCACACCCCCTTGCCCACCAGCGTCAGCCTTGGCCCCGCGCTGCCCCAGCGCATCTCCAAAAGGCGCGGCGCGCGGGGGCTGGCGCGGCCCACGGCATGGATCATCGGAAAGTTCTGCGCGAGCAGATCGTCACCCAGAATGACCTGCGCCGCCGCGCCGAACCGCGCGGCAAGGGCCAGGAATTCGGCCTGTAGCTGGTCGGGGCCCATGTCCTCGGCCGGGGTGTTGATCAGATCGCGGGTCAGGAATTCACCCTCGGCCAGGGCCAGAAGCAGCCGCGCGTCCACGCCCTGCGGCGGGCAGAGCAGGGCCTGCGGGCGGGGGGGGCGCCCGGGCCGGTAGCGGTCGAACCGGTATTGGCCCAAGAGCGCGGCCAGGGCCGCCTCGGTCCGCTCGGCGGCCGAGATGTCGCCGTCAAGGTGCCAGGCGCCTGCCGGAAGCCCCGCGATCGCGCGGGCAAGGGCAAAGCGGCCCCGGGCGCGGGCCTGCGCGGTGCCAAGCCCGGCCACGGCGTGGCCCACGCCGCCATCCGCCCCGGGGATCAGCCGCAGATCGCCGGCGCCGGCCTCGAACCCGGTTTCGTCCAGCCAGCGGCGGACGGGCGCGGCCTGCCCGTCCTTCCAGGCCGAAAGCCCCTCGGGCGCGACAAGGACAAGCGCGCGTGAGGGCGCGTCGGTGGGGGCGAAGTGCGGTGTCATGCGATGCCTCGGCAGTTGGGTTTGGCAGAGCCTATCCCAGGATCGCGGCATAAGGAATCGGGCATTGGGGGGGAAGGATGGGCGGGGGAAGGCAGTGCGCTTCCTGTTCCGCCCGACCTTGGCCGAGGCTATCGCCGAGGTCATGCGAAGGCTTGTCCGCCCCCTCGGTCGAGGGCACCAACGGCCCTCGGCCAGCGCCCGACCCCCCCAGGGAGGGCGCTCCGCACCCTCCGGGTCGGGCGCAGGCCTCTGTCGGCGTAGCGGAACCGGTTTACTTTCGTCGTTCCCACACGGGCGGGAAAACGCAGTGCGTCTTCCTTTTCGCCCGACTTTGGCCGAGGCCATCGCCGAGGTCATGCGGGGACCGTTCCGCAATCCCGCCGAGGGCCCCAAAGGCCCTCGGCCAGCGCCAGCCCTTCCCCCGGCAGGCGCTTCGCGCCCGCCAGGTCAGGCGCTGGCCTCTTGTGGTGTAGCGGAACCGGTCACCCGGATGCGTTCCCACACGGGCGGGGAAAGGCGATGCCTTTCCTTGTCCGCCCGGCCCGACTTTGGCCGAGGCCATCGCCGAGGCCATGTTGAAACCTGTCATCATCCCCGGCCGAGGGCCCCAAAGGCCCTCGGCCAGCGCCCGCCCCCCCCCGGGAGGGCGCTCCACGCCCGCCCGGTCGGGCGCTGGCCACAGGGGGGTGGGGGGGACCCGGGCCCCCGAACCCGTACCCACCCGGGGGGGACCGGCGGGGACATTCGGAAAACCC
>JBQTIT010000070.1:0-15395 GCA_052387855.1 Paracoccaceae bacterium | reverse complement strand
CGGCAGGAGCCTTCGTCGTCACGGGGTTCTTTCTCATCTCCACCTCCACGTGGGGTCAAGATGAGCCGCAAACCATCCGCTACGCAATCAGGCTAAACTGTTCCATGGGCGCTGATGGCGGACAGGGGGCGCTGTTCTTTGGCTACATGATGGCGGTTGACAAGGTCTGGTCCATGGCCCCGGCGGGCGCCTGGGGCCGCGACCTGCTTGTCGATCTGATGGCGGACAGCAACGGCAAGACCATCTACGACATCTACTACAGCCCTCAGGTCGAGAGAGACAAGATCTTTGCCGAGAGCCTTCAGAATGCCCCGGGCGTCAGCCTGGTCCAAATCGAAGAACACGGGCACCTGATTATGAGCGAGTTGATGCGCACCGGTGTGTTGCCAAAGCTCTTTCCCCCGATCAAGGCCGCAGCCGGCTGAACCGGCCGGGCGGTCGCGTCAGAGGCCGTAGGCGGCGAAGAACTGCACCATGGCCGCCGTGGCAGAGATGTCCTGGCTCGTCGGACCGGTGATCCTTCGGCTGGTGGTCGAGCCGGGCCAGGCGTGACCGCCGCCGTTGATGCGGTACATCGTGGTGGCGTTCGATCCGCAGTCATGGCTGATCTCGGTCACCGTGGTGCCATCGTTGGCGCTGTCGCGCAATTCGGTCTCGGTGGCCGGGCCGCAGCCGTTGACCCCGGCCCAGAAGGCCAGCGTGTCCGGGGCCGACATCAGCGGGTCGGTGCCGGCATTCTCGGGCTGTTTGCCGATTTTCAGCGTCGCCGGGCCGCCGGTAAAGGTCATCAGGGGGTCTGCGGTGCCGCTGAACATCACGATGGGCGTGCCGCCGCCGGGAGCGCAAATGGCGCGCTGGCCTTCGGACAGGTTGGCGGCCACCGGGGCGATTGCCCCCACCAGGCCGGGCGCCTGGCAGGCGATGCCGTAAAGCATGCTGCCGCCGCTGGAGATGCCCGTGGCAAAGACCCGGGCGGGATCAAGGTTGTAGCCGTCCTCAAGCGCCGCGATCACCGCCCGCAGATAGGCGATGTCATCGGGCCCGCCCGCGCTGACGGCGGTGCCGCTGTTCCAGCGCGCGCCCTCGCCGGCCGCTTCGGGATAGACGGCCAGGAACCCGCCCTCATCCGCCGCCGCGTTCATGGCACTGGTCTCCATGATCCCCTCGCCGGTGCCGCGGCCGCCGTGCAGCACCAGGATGGCGCCGGGCCGGGCCTCGACCGTGGCGGGGACATGGACCAGAAAGCGCCGCTCAAGTCCGCCGACCGAGACGGAAACGGTCTGCACGCCGCCCGGCGTGCCGGCCGCCGCCTTGCGTTCGGCGATGCGGGCCTTGAGCCGGTCGCGGACCGACTGCGCGTCGCCCGAACAGGCCAGAAGGGTCATGACTAGGCCGATCGACAGCAGCGTGGTCAGCGCGGTGCGGGTCACAAAGCGGGGGGGGGCGAACATCGGATGCCTCATCTTTTGCAAACGTCGGGTGGTCCAGCGCCGGCACCGTGGATCCGGTGCTCTTGACGCCGAGTATCAATTGCGCCCGGGCCTGTGCAATCGCTTTCGCGGCAGGGCGGGCGCGGCGGGCAAGGAATCGCCACCGCGGGCCCGGCCCTCAGCCCTGGGCGGCGGGCAGGGCCAGAAGCTCGGGCAGAAAGATCTCGGTCACCAGAAGCGGCTCGTCGAAAAGCCAGAACAGGGTCCGCCGGCCCCAGTAGTCGGGCGCCCCGGAGGCGTGGCGGCTGCGGACCAGATCGTAAAGCGGATCGCCGGGCATCAGACGCGCATATTCGCGCACCGTGAATGGGCAGGGCCTGGGCCCGGCGAAAAGAAGCGAGCCAAGCGCCGTGTTCCCCAGCTTGACGATGGTCGGATGGGTCTGGAGCTTGACCGAGGTCAGCGCGGTGCGCGCCACCAACAGGCTCTGCCCTGAGGCCGAAAGGCAGACCTCACGCACCAGCGCCGGGGCCGCGGGATCGCCAAACAGCGGCTCTTCGTCGGGGCGCAGGGGCGCCTCGGCCTGCCGCAGGACCTCGACATCGATCCTTTGCCCGGCGACCTGCGACAGGCGCGCGGTCATCGAGGTTTCCAGCGCGATCCAGCCGATCACCTCCGCAGGAATTCCGGCCCGCGTGCCGGGCGAATATCTGTGCCAATTCGACGTCATCTGTGGGTCCGGTTCAATTGCCTGATCAACTGCGCTCATTCCTTACGCGAAGGCGGGCGGCTTGCCAAAGCCAAACGCAGAACGCGCTTTGCCGCAGCGCAAGTCTGACCGTCTGGCGCCGCAACTTTCGCAAGGATAACGCAGCAACCATTCTCAATCCGTTTCTACAAGACTACTGGCAAAAAGGTCGGACAGGTTGTAGGTTTGCGAAGGATGTAGTTCATATCAATCTGTTTTTGTCGACAACCCCGGAGTGCCCCATGCCACCAGTCACCAACGCCGGTCAGACTCAGCCTGAGCGCCGTGAAGACATCCGCGCGGGATTCGCGATCCTGAGGGAAGGCGACCTTGAGGGCGCACGCGAGATCTTCACCGCGCTTCTGGAAGAGGATGCCAACCTTGCCTCGGCCCATGTCGGGCTGGGACGTGTGTCTCTGACCGAAAACAACCCCGAGGACGCGCTGGAGCATTCCCACAGGGCGCTGCTGCTGCAGCCCGACATGGTGCAGGCCCATTTCCTGAGCGGCGAAGCCTGGGAGAAGCTGGGCGATGTCGATCAGGCCGTGGCCAGCTACGACGCCGCGCTCAAGGTCGACCCGTCGATGGGAATCAGTGCCTCGCGCAAGGCCAAGCTGCTGATGCGCTCCAACAACGCCGAGGACGCTGCCGCCACCCTGTCAGAGGCCACGCGGCGCAATCCGCATGACGTCGGGTTGCACCTGTCGCTTGCCAGCGCGCTGGGTCAGGCCGGCAAGGCCGACGAGGCCGAAGCGGAGTATCGCCGCGCGGTCGAACTTGCGCCGAAGTCCTGGTTTGCCCATTTCGGCCTGGGCGCGTCGTTGCTGCGCAGCAAGAAGCATGCCGAAGCGACCGAGGCGCTGACCGCTGCCACGACGCTGGAGCCCGAGAATCCCAAGCTGCTGCGCGCGCTTGCCGCCGCGCTGGCGGCGCAAAAGGAACATGCCAAGGCCGCCGATGCCTATGAAGACGTGCTGCGGCTTGAGCCGAGCGACGTTCGCGCCATGATCGGCGCCGCGAAGTCCCGCAGCGCCAACGGCCAGCACACCGAGGCGCTGGAGATCCTGCGCCGCGTCGGCCGCATGGGCAACCGCATTCCGCCAGTGCAAAAGGCGCTTGGCGACATCTACTTTGCCATGCACCGCTATGGCGACGCGGTTTCGACCTATCGCGCGATGATCCTGAATTCGCAGCAGATGGGCAGCTCCAACCCCGAGCTTGTCGAACTGGCCAAAAGCGGCGGCTCTGAAGAGCCGGACGACGTTTTCGCCGCCACGCTCAAGAAGGCGCTCGAAGCACGGACGACAGATCGCAGCGCCGAGCTGCGTGGCAATCCGGAGATGCGCCGCGAGCGGCTTCAGGGCCGCAGAGGGCAACGTTGACAGCCGGTCCGGCGCAGAGTTCTTTGGACGCAACAAGACGAAACGACGGAAAAGACGACCCAAGCCCCTCTTTGCCCTTTACGCGCATGGCGGAGCATAGATTGATCAGACGGGCCCCTGCTATGGCCCCGAAGATGGCGACATCATAACGTGCTGGAACCCCCCGGACGCAGCGGGCGGGACGATCCGGCAGACAAAGGGGGAAGTAATGGCTGAGTCCGACGAAGAAAAGCGCCGCGAAGCGCTGAAGCGCCTGCGCAGCTCGCGCGAGACGCCCGAAGCCACGCCGGGCCCGAATGCCGGTGGCTAGGGCGGCTTGCGTGGCCGTCTGGGCCAGGGCGGCGGCGCTGGCGGCGGCCAGGGCGGTGGCGGCGGGCTTCGCGCGCGGCTGGGCCAGGGCGGCGGCGGCGGGGGTGTCGGCGGTGGCGGTGGCCTGCGCGCGCGGCTCGCTCAGGGCGGCGGGCTTGGCGGTGCTGACGGCGCGGCAGGCGGCCAAGGTGGTGGTCTGGGTGGCGGTCTGGGTGGCGGCGGTCTGCGCGCCCGTCTTGGCCAGGGCGGCGGTCTTGGCGGCGGCCAGGGCGGCGCGGCTGGTGGTCCCGGCGGTGGCGGCGGTCTGCGCGCCCGGCTCGCCCAGGGCGGCGGGCTTGGCGGCGGTCAGGGCGGCGCGGCCGGTGGACCCGGCGGTGGCGGCGGTCTGCGCGCCCGGCTCGCCCAGGGCGGCGGGCTTGCCGGCGGTGCGGGCGGCGGCCTGCGCGCCCGGCTGGGCCAGGGCGGCGGTCTTGGTGGCGGACCGGCCACCGGCGGCGGCGCTGCCGCGGGCGGTCCGGGACCGAACGGGGACCCGGCGGCACAGCGCGCCTTTTTGACCGAGCGGATCGAAAAGATGCAGGCCCGGCTTGCCGAAATCGACGCCGCGGCCAAGGCCGCCTCGGTCGAGGATGCCAAGATCGTCGAGGAAAGCGGCCCCGAGGCCAAGCCCAAGGGCTGATCTGCCTTTCACAGGATTTTGGGGCCCCGGTTGATGACCGGGGCCCCTTTCCTTGCCTTCGGCGGCCCAAGGCGGATTGGTTTCCATCTGAATCAGATCGAAACCAATCCAAGAAAGGGCGAACATCGGTCATGTTGCGTTTGCGTCTGATCAACCGCAATACGCTTTGGCCCGGGCTCAGCCCGGCGCCTGCCAGCCGGCCAGCAGCACCTCGAATCCTTCGGTCATGTCGCCCGTCACGCGGGCAAGCCCGCCATGGTCAGGGATCATCTGCAGGATTGCGCCGGCCTGATTTTCGGTGCCCAGGTACAGCCCCGCCGGCGTGGCGCAGAGGCTGGCCGCCCCGGTGCTGGCCGGCTTGCCACGACCGCCCTGCACCACGCGGCTCCAATTCGTGCCGTCGGTGCTGGCCCAAAGCTCGAACCCGCCCCGGATCGGCTCCGAGACGCGGCTGCCGGCCATGGCCAGGCTGCGCCAGTTGCCGGTGCCGACAAACAGCGCCCCCTCCAGCACGGCCATGCTCAGGATCGCGCCGTTGCATCCGTCTGAAAACCCCGGCGCCTTGGCCGACAGCGGCACTTTCATCCCGTCAGGGGTAAAGCGCGGCTCGCCCATGATCAGGTCCCAACTGCCATCGGAATTGACCCGGATCAGCTCGGCCGCGCAGGGGCCGACGTCGTTCTGCTCGTCGCGGCCCTGGCCCTGGATCCCGGTGCCGAGGTAAAGCGCGCCGTCAAAGACGCACATCCGCAGCGGCAAGGGATTGTGGTTGAACCGCCAGGCACCGCGCTGCAGCACCAGCTCCCATGGCGCGCCCTCGGCGGCCAGACCCCCGGCACCGATTCGCCACAGCGAAAAACCGGCCAGCGGGTTGCCCAGCCCGGCGTAAAGATGCCCGCCAAACACCGCGAGCGAAAAGATGCCGCTTGCCGCCTCGGCGGCGGCGCCGGTGGCGAACTCTGGCGGGGCGATGCGCTGCCAGTCGCCCAGATCGGGATCGGCCGAGGCGTAAAGCACCGGCGCGGGGGCGCGGTGGTGCGCGGCAAGATGGGCGCTGAGCGTGCCAATCGGCGCCACGATCAGCCGCCCGTCAAACACCGCCATCGCGGCAAAGGACATCTGGTTGCCATCACCGATCCCCGGCAGGGTGACCGCCTCGAACTCGGCCCCGTCCTCGCTGCGCAGGATCAGACCGCCGCCAAGCGAGGCGGTGCCGCAATACAGGCAGGGCGCGCGGTCAGAGGCACCCTGAAACACCTGCATGGCCGAAATCGCGAAATCGCGTCCAACGGTCTGGCTTGCCGTGGCCTGAACCAGTCGCCGTCCCTGACCGCCGGCCGCCGGGTTGAGCCGGGCAAGGCGGGCCAGGTCCTGCCCGCCCGGGCTGATGACCGGGCTTTCGTAGACCGTCTGCCACTGGCCCGGTCCGCTGGCCGCAGGGTCATGGGCCATGATCCGCGCCCGGTCGGCAGGGTCCTTGGGCGCGCTGGTCGCGGTGCCCACAAAAAGCCGGTCACGGAACCAAGCCATCGAACGGGCCTCGACCAGGGTGGAATGCCCCAGCCCGCCAAGCGCGACCGAACGGTAGCGCCCGGACTCCAGGGGTGGGGTATGAGGCGGCTCTGGCGCGCGGGGCCCGGCGGGCTTGCCGGCCGCGCTGGCTGCCCTCTTGCCCCCGGCGGTCTTGGGGGCCGGCTTTGTCTGCTTGCCCTTGCCCTCCGGTTTGGCCGCCGGCTCTGCGGCGGCGCCCGTTGCGGCCGGTCTGGCTTTCTTCCTGTCGCTCATCGTTTCGCCTTCACACATACCCGAACTGGCGCGCCATGCGCTTGACGACGGGAATGAATTCGTGTCCCGGCTTCCACTCGATCTCGCCGTCAAGCGGGGGCTCCTTGATCCGGGCGAGACGGTCGAAGTCCAGCTCGGGATTGGTCAGGAAATTCGGATCGTTCCCCGCCGGCGCCGAGGGCGGGCCCATCGAGGCGAAGGGAGAGTTTTCGGGGTGCAGCATCGCCTCGATCGCGGCGTCGCCGCCGTCGATGTCGAGCCATTCGCAGATCTGGCGCAGGTAGAACTTTGGATCCTTCAGCAGCATCTCGCCCTTGATGCGCATGTACTGCCCGACCGGGATTTCCTGCGCGAATTCAAGAATGTTGGACTGAAGCCGCAGCCAGACACGTTCCGGATCGTTGGTGCCCTCGCCGCCGGTGGTGTCGCGGATCAGGTCCTTGACCGACTTTCCCTGGGTGCGCGGATGGCGCGTCAGGTGCAGGAAATTCGCCTGCGGATACATCCGGCGCAACCGCTGCATGTTTTCGGTGAACATGGTGTTGCGCGGGCTCTTCTCGACCATCATCAGATCGGAGCCGATCTCTTGCTGGATGTGCGCGAACACCTTGGCGCCGGTCCAGTGCGGCCGGCGCAGCACCCACTGGCGGGCCCGCACCACGGCGTCTTCGGTCTGGATGCCCTCGTGGACCTGCGCCAGGAGCCGCAACAGGCCGGCGGTGCCGAAGTTCGCCGCACCCGGGACCGAATCCCACATGTCGCCAAGGGTTTCGCCGTGGCTGAGGTTCACCTCGGGCAGGCCATAGGCTTGCGGATGCTGCCCCAGCATGCCGCCGATGACCGAGGTATAGGACCGGGGCGGCGCGATGATGAAGAGGGGGGCCCTCATGGCGCGTTCTGACTGTGCAAGGGCAAATTTTCCGCCGCTTCAAGGTTATGTTCGCCGAAAGGTATCGGGACGCCGCCACGATGGCAACCTTCGCCGTCGGCGGGGGCGTCGCCGGTTGCGTCCAGTCTTTCGG
This sequence comes from Paracoccaceae bacterium, assembly GCA_052387855.1. Taxonomy (GTDB): domain Bacteria; phylum Pseudomonadota; class Alphaproteobacteria; order Rhodobacterales; family Rhodobacteraceae; genus CAIYZT01. The sequence continues at coordinate 8,040 of JBQTIT010000070.1, read as the reverse complement.
GTTCGGCGGCTTGTGCGGGTTTGCCGGGGTGCATAAGGTGTGGCGTGGTCCGGAGGATGCCCCGGACGCTCCGCAAGGCGCGATTTGAATGACGGACGGATTGGCGGCGAACTCGGCGGATGATTTCCCGCCCCCGGTGTTCATTCTGGCGGCGCCGGGCCTGCCCGGACAGACGCTTGCGGCGGCGCTGGGGCAGGGTCCGGGTGCCTATGACCTGCCAGAGCTGAACCTTGAGCAGATGACCACCATCGACGTGCTGCGGCGCGAGATGATCGGCATCCGCGCGGTGCAGTTGCACGGGCTCTTTCGCGCGATCGGTCATCTTTACGCCGGCGAGCAGACCTCGGCCTCGGTCGAGATGGCGGGGCGCTGGCTGTCGCGGCGGTCCTATCTTTCGACAGGGGCGGTGGCGCGCGAGCTGGCGGCGCGGATCGCGCCCCGGCGCATGGTGGTGCCGGTGACGGCCTCGGTTCTGGACAAGGCCAGCCTGCGGCGGCTGCGGGCGGCCTTTCCGCGGGCGAGCTATCTGCACCTGCACCTGCATCCCTACCAGTATGGCCTGCATCTTCTGGGGTCGGTGAACGGGCGGGTGGCGATGCAGTTGGCCGGATCCTTCGATGAAAGCACCCAGCCGCCTACCCCCGACCCGCAAGAGCTGTGGCTGGTGGCAGAAACGGCGATTGCGGATTTTGTCGCGGGTCTGGGGCCGGATGAGCCGGTGATCCCGGTTCGGGCCGAGGATCTGGCGCGCGCCCCGGGGCCGCTGCTGGCCGGGCTGGCCCACAGGCTTGGCCTGCCGGAGGATGGCGCCGCGCTGAGCGCGATGCTGGCGCCCGAGCGGTCGGCCTTTTGCGGCCCCGGCCCGATGGGCGCGCATGCGGCCGGCAGCATCCAGAGCCTGGCCGACCTGGCCGCCGCCCTGCCCGACGCCGCATCGGCCCGGCTGGACGGCCCGATGCCCTGGCGCCCCGACGGTGTGGGCCTGCGCGCCGAGGTCCGCACGCGCGCCCGCGCGCTGGGGTACGGCGCCGGCTCGGCAAGCCGGCCGGTGGAGGGCGGGGCGGTCGCCACCGCCTGACGCGGGCCTTTGCAATGCAATAGCCTCGGCCGGTCTTGGGGGGAGAGGGAAACGCACCGCGTTTTCCCGCCCGTGTTGAGGCGTGTCCGGCAGACCGGTTCCGCCAAACCGACAGAGGCCAGCGCCTGCCAGGGATGGGGCGGGCGTCCCGCATGACCTCGGCGAGTGCCTCGGCCAAAGTCGGGCGGATAAGGAAAGGCACTGCCTTTTCCCGCTCGTGTGGGATCGCGGCTGTAAACCTGTTTCACCCTCTCCGGTCCCTACACCGGCAGCCCCCTTGCCGCGCCGACCTTTTCGGCAAAGGCCGCGATCACCGTCTCGGCCCCGTGGCGCACCGACAGGCGCATCAGGGCAAAGCGGATGCGCGCCATCTCGCGGTAATAGGCCAGATAGGCGGCGTTCAGCGCCGCGCCCGACAGCGCGCCCAGCACCGGCACCGCCTGCGCCGCCAGCTTCTGACCCATCGCGGCGGCCAGTCTTGGCGCGACGGTAGCGATCAGCTTGTGCAGGGCCGGGCCGGTCAGGGTCAGGCGGGCCGACAGAAAGCCCGTGTTGGCCCCGTCATCGCCCGCCAGCGGCGTGCCGGCGGCAAAGACCTGGAGGCAGGCGGCGCGGATGGCAGGCTCAGCCGGATCAAAGCCCGCCACCCGCGCCTCGTCCTGCACGGCGCGCAGGATGACGGCGATGGTCACCGGCAGTTCGGCCAGCGCGGTCACGATGCCCCCGGCCCCGCCCGCCGCGCCGCTGGCGATGGCCGCCGCCATGGTGCCGCGCGGGCCCAGGTCGGGCGCCCGCCCGCCGAGCCCCAGCGCAGCCTCCAGCGCGCGGGCGCTGAGCCGCTCGACCTCGGCCCGCAGGCGGGGCGGAAGCGCGGCAAGCTGCGCCTCGATCCCGCCGCCCAAGCGGCCGATCAGCGCCATCACCGGCCCGTTCGCGCGGGCATAGGCGCGCGCCAGGGCGGCGATGTCCTGATCAAGGTCGGGCGCGGGCAGCGTGGGCAACTTGTCCATGGCGCGAATGTGGGGGCACATGCCCGCCGTGGCAAGGGCTCAACCCTGTGGCCTGCCCGTTCCCCGGGCCCGGGTGACCGCGCCCCGCACCCCGTCCCAGGCGCCCTGACGCAGCGCCAGACCCAGCACCCGGTCGGGGTTGGTCGGCGGCGGCATCTGCACCCCGTCAAGCTTGCGGAACCCGAAGCGGCCGTAATAGGGCGCATCCCCCACCAGCATGACCCTTTGCCAGCCCAGCCGGCGCGCCTCGGCCAGGCTCTCGGTGATCAGGAGGCCCCCCAGCCCCTCGCCCTGCCGCGTGGGATGCACCGCGACCGGGCCCAGCAGCAGCGCGTCCGCCCCCCCCACCTCGACCGGCCAGTAGCGGATCGCGGCGGCCAGCGTGCCGTCATCGTCGCGCAAGGTGGCACAGAGCGCGGCGACCGTAGGCACCCCCTCGCGCAGCCGGTATGAGGACAGCGCGGTGCGGCCCGGGGAAAAGCACAGATCGTAAAGGGCCTCGACCTCCCACCAGTCCGCCTCGGTCTCTTCTTCCAGCCTGTACACGGGGCGCCGCATCCTCTTGCCGAGGGAAGGGAATCATCTGGCAACGCGCCTAACATGGCGATAGTTCAGGATCAAACCCCTCTGGGGCGCCCCCCGACCGGCGCCCGCCATCAAAGGCAGCGCGCCATGTTCTACCGCCCCGAAGACGGCCACGGCCTGCCGCATTCGCCCTTCAGCGCCATCGTCGCGCCCCGGCCCATCGGCTGGATTTCCACGCGCGGGCCCCTTGGCGACAACCTTGCCCCCTATTCCTTTTTCAACGCCGTCGCCTATACGCCGCCGCAGGTGGTCTTTGCCGGCGACCTCAAGGACAGCATCGCCAATATCCAGGACAGCGGTGTCTTTGCGGTCAATGTCGTCTCAGAACCGCTCTGGCGCCAGATGAACGCCACCTCGGCCCGCCTGCCGCGCGGGGCGGACGAATTCGTGCATGCCGGGCTGGACAAGGCCGAATGCACCACCATTGCCTGCCCCCGCGTCGCCGCCTCGCCCGCCACGCTGGAATGCCGGCTGAGCCAGATCGTCACCCTGGAAAGCGGCAAGGATTTTCTGGTGATCGGCACGGTGACGGGCGTGCATATCCGCGATGAATTCCTGCGCGAGGGAAGGTTCGATCTGGCGCTGGTGCGCCCGGTGGCGCGGCTGGGCTATACCGACTATGCCGTGATCGACCGCCCGATCCCGCTGGCCCGCCCCGGCTGAGGCGGGCGCTGTGACGTTTGCAACCATGGGCGGAATGCGCCAGCCTGCGCCACAAGGGGGGCGGGAATGATGATCCGGTCGGTGGCGGAGTTTCTGGACGAAGCGAAGGGATATGCCCCGACGCAGGTGGAGATGGACCTGATCGCGGCTTGCCAGAACGGCCGGGCGCTGGTTTTGGGCGGGTTGCCGGCGGAGGGCGACAAATCCCGCGAAATCCGCGCGGACCTGCTGCGCCTGCTCGCCACCGGCGGCACGCCGGAGTGCAGGTTGGATCCCAAGGGGGTAATTCTGGTCGGTGCCTACATCTCCGGCATGCTGGACCTACAATTCACCATATGCCGGGGCCGCGTGGTGGTGCATATGTGCCGCTTTGCCGAAGAGCCGAACCTAACCCAGGCGGAAATTGCTCAACTCAGCCTGGACGGCAGCCACCTGCCCGGCCTTTTCGCACAAGGGATCAGGGTTTCTGGCGGCCTGTTCCTGCGCGGCCTGACCGCCACGGGCACGGTCGATGTGGCCGGCGCCCGGATCGCCGGGCCGATGGCCTGCGAGAGCGCCGCGCTGGACGGCGGCAAGGATGGGCGAGGCAGCCAGAATAGTGCGCTGAACGCGCAGGGGGCAGAGATTGATGGAGGCTTGTTCCTGCGCAACCTGACCGCCACGGGCACGGTCGATCTGAACACCGCCCGGATCGCCGGGCATTTGGCTTGCGACGGTGCTACGCTGGATGGCGGCAGGAATGACAATGGTAGTAAGCAGGAGGCGCTGAACGCGCAGGGAGCAGAGGTCGGTGGAGGCCTGTTCCTGCGCCACCTGACCGCCATGGGCACGGTAAATGTGTCTGACGCCCGGATCGCCGGGCAGATGAACTGCATGGGCGCTAGGCTGGATGGCGGCAACGATTATCACGACGACCAACTGCCTGCGCTGATCGCGGAACGCCTCAGGGTTACGGCGAGTTTCATCTTTCGTCGCCTGAAGTCCGTCACAGGCCAAGTCTACCTCGACGCCGCCCATGTCGGCGATCTGGTGGATGACTTCGCCTCCTGGCCCAAGGGCGATGAGATGATCTTTCTCAACGGCTTCACTTATGACCGTATATGGGGCAACAGCCAAACCTTTACCGAGCGCATGGACTGGCTATCGCGCGGGTCGCATCGCGGAGGTCGATTCTACCCCCTGCTTTATACCCAATTTGCCCGCGAATTGCGCGATACGGGACAAGAAGGAGAATCCCGACTGGTCTTGCGCGAGCGTGAGCGGCTCCTGGCAGTGAGCGCAAGGCTCCGTGACCGTAACGCACTACACGAAGCACTGAACGGAAACCAGACCGCGCGCGCCGATGCCGGGCCGATCTGGCTGCGCATGCAGGGCGCGCGGCTCTGGTCCTTCATGACCGGCGCCATCACCGGCTACGGCCGTGCCCCCGGCCTGGCGATGATCTGGTCCCTTGGCATCTGCGCCCTCGCCACCATCGTCTATGCCATCGCCTGGGATTTCGGCCTGATGGTGCCGACCTCTGCCGTGATCCTGACCTCGGCCGACTGGACCGCCGCCGTCGCCAAGGACGCCCGGGCGCCGGCGCTGCACTTGTTGGGGCAGGCCGGCAAACACTATGAGACCTTTTACGCCATCCCCTATGCGCTGGATGTCTTTCTGCCGGTGATCGACCTTGGCCAGCACACCGCCTGGACCCAGACCACCGCCACCCCCTTTTGGGGCGCGGCGGTCAGGGTCTTTACCTGGGCGGTGCAGTTTTCGGGCTACATCGTCACCGGCCTGGGCCTTGCCGCCGCCACAGGATATATCCAGCGCGACAAGGATTGACCCGCCGCACTCAATGCCCCATCCGGTCGGCCACCCGGTCCGCGATCGCCGCGCTGCCCTTGGCCGAGGGGTGCACCAGATCGATCGCGTGATAGGACCGGTCGCCCTCGCGCGTGACCAGATCGCTCAGCGGGACAAAGCTGACGCCCCGGTCGCGCGCGGCCATCCGCGTCAGGCGGCGGTCCATCTCGTCGCCCAGCGGCCCGCAAGCCTCGACCGGCGAGGTCAGCCCCGGCGTGCGCAGGTAGCCGACATAGATCACCCGCGCGCCCTGTGCCCGCAGTTTCCGGACCAGCGAAGGGATCGCGCCGCCGCGCCCGTCGGCGGTGATCAGCCGGTCCATCACATTCCGGCAGTCGCCACAGGCGCAACCGAGCAACAGATCGTTGCCGCCGCCGCTCATCACCACGGTGTCCCAGGGCCCCTCGCGCACCTAGGCCGAAATCCGCAGCCCCGCCTCGGCCAGAAGCGGCAGATCAAAGAGATGGCCGGCCCCCGGGGTGGACTGGTCGCGCACCGTGGCCCCGTATTTCGACGCCAGAATCTGCGCCACCGACCCCCCGACCGAGCGGTTGGCCGCCAGGAGCGAATCGCCGATCACCAGCACGCGCGATTGATGGGATGCCGCAACCTCCCCGATCAGCAGCAAGATCATCGCCAGGGCGGAGAGGAAGACGGGCTTCATCACACACGCTCCAAGAACTGACAAAAACAATGTACACAATCTGGAGCGGAAACACAGCGTTTCAAGTCCGCACAATCGCCTGTCCGGACTCTGGACAGGCCCCCCGGCGATGCCTAGGCTTCGGCCCATGAAACGCTCTCATGGCAGACCCATGCTCGGCATCATCGGCGGCTCGGGGCTTTACCAGCTTCCGGGGCTGCGCGATGCCCGCTGGACGGCGGTCGAAACCCCCTGGGGCCCCCCCTCGGACGAGGTGCTGCTGGGCGCGCTCGACGGGCTGGACCTCGCCTTTCTGCCGCGCCATGGAAGGGGGCATGTGCACAGCCCCACCTCGGTGCCCTACCGCGCCAACATCGACGCGCTGAAACGGCTGGGGGTGACCGAAATCCTTGCCGTCTCGGCCGTCGGCTCGCTGCGCGCCGATTTCCGGCCCGGCGATTTCGTGCTGGTGGACCAGTACATCGACCGCACCAGGGGGCGCGAGGCGTCGTTCTTCGGGCAGGGCTGCGTGGCGCATGTCTCGCTCGCCCGGCCGACCTGCGCGCGGCTGTCCGCAGCCGTGCAGGCCGCCTCCAACGGGGCCGGCGTGACCCTGCACCACGGCGCGACCTATCTGGCGATGGAGGGGCCGCAATTCTCGACCCTGGCCGAAAGCCGGCTCTACCGGTCTTGGGGCGCCGATGTGATCGGCATGACCGGCATGCCCGAGGCGAAACTCGCCCGCGAGGCCGAGATCTGCTATGCCGGCCTGGCCATGGTGACCGACTACGACTGCTGGCATCAGGACCATGCGGCGGTGGAGGTGACGGATGTGCTGCGCATCCTGACCGAGAACGCCGGCAAGGCCCGCGCCACCGTCGCGGCCCTGCCCGCGCTGCTGCCCGCCGAACGGGCCCCCTGCCCCGAGGGCTGCGACCACGCCCTGACCCATGCGCTGATGACCGACCCCGCCCGCCGCGACCCGGCGCTGATGGACCGGCTTGACGCCATCGCGGGCCGGGTGCTGTAGGGAGCGGCTGTTGACGGTCAGCCTTGTGGCGCGCGCGGGGGATGGTACAAAATCCCCGACAACAGGGGGATGCCATGCCGAAAACCGTCCGGGACTATATCCGCACCATCGTCGATTTTCCCCATGAAGGCATCCTCTTTCGCGACGTGACGACGCTTTTCGCCGATCCGCGCGGGTTCCGGATGTGTGTGGACCAGTTGCTCGCGCCCTATGCGGGCCTCAGGATCGACAAGGTGGTGGGGCTTGAGGCGCGCGGGTTCATCCTTGGCGGCGCGGTGGCGCATCAGCTTTCGACCGGATTTGTGCCGATCCGCAAGAAGGGCAAGCTGCCGGGGCAGACCATCGCGCAGGCCTATACGCTCGAATACGGCGAGGCCGTGGTCGAGGTGCATGACGATGCGATGATGCCGGGGGAAAAGGTGCTGCTGGTCGATGACCTGCTGGCCACGTGCGGCACCGCCGAGGCCGGCATCAAGCTGATCGAGCGGCTGGGTGCGCAGGTCGTCGGCTGCGCCTTTGTGGTCGACCTGCCCGACCTTGGCGGACGGCGCAAGCTGGAGGCGATGGGCATGGAGGTGCACTGCCTCTGCGCCTTTGAAGGGTTGTAGCCTGTGGCAATTTCCGGGTTACCGTTGTGCTTAACGCCTTCTTTACCTTCGGGCCGCTATGGTGAGTCGCATCCGGACAGTCCCGGATGGAAGATGTTGCTTGCACACACCTACCTGACTGTAACACCCCCCGCGCCCTGCCCTCACCGGCAGGGCGCACCCATTTGCAGGGCCCCGACGCGGGCTTGAGCCGGGGACTGGACCCGCATCGCCCTTATCCCACCCCCGCCCCGGGCTTGACCCGGGGCCCCGGACGGGCATCGCCCGCACCCAACCCCGCCCCGGGCTTGACCCGGGGCCCCGGATCGGGTCCGGGGCGGGGATAGATGATGCCCGTTGCTGCGGTCAGCCGCGCCTGTGGACCTTTCGTTGGGCAAAATCTGCCCCCTCCCGCCCCGCCCTTACCCCACCCCCGCCCCGGGCTTGACCCGGGGCCCCGGATCAAGTCCGGGGCGGGGATGGATGATGGCCTGTCGCTGCGGCCAGCCGCGCCTGTGGACCTTTCGCTGGGTAAAGTCTGCCCCCTCCCGCCCCGCCCGTACCCCCACCCCCCCCCCGGCGTGTACCCGGGGCCC
>JBQTIT010000069.1:0-15203 GCA_052387855.1 Paracoccaceae bacterium | reverse complement strand
GTGATGAAGCATGACCGGTAAACCGGTACCGCATCCCTGACAGAGGCCAGCGCCTGACCTGGCTGGCGCGAAGCGCCTGCCGGGGGGTGATGAGGGATCAGAAAAGGTCCAGTGGACCTTTTCCCCGAAGAACGCCCGCCTCGTGGGCGGGCCGGGTGGGCAGGCGCGGGCCGAGGGCCTTTGGGGCCCTCGGCGGATTGCGGCAACCGTCCCGCATGACCTCGGCGATGGCCTCGGCCATTTCTTGCCGGGCGAAAAACCCAACGACTTCCCCGCCCGTCGCAGGCAACTCCACGGGGGCAAGGGGTGGCGGGCCCGCAGCGGCCGTGGGACCGTGTGTTTTCCCGAGAGCCAGAGGTCTCAGGTGGGCGCCAGGTAGCAGGACCAGGATCCTGCCAGAGCCAGCCCCCGTTCGCTTGCTTATCGGCCACTGGAAAAGTTGGCCCACACGCGAAGAGCAGCACCCGCCGCCTTTACAGATAGGCCCCCCATGGCCCTGCCGCAAGGCCCAGTCTAGCGCCGCCGCAGGACCGAGGTGCGGGTCTTGAGCAGGTAGATGCCCAGCGCCAGCCCGGCCGACACGGCCAGAACGGCATGCCAGGCCGGCGCGACCGTGCCCTGCACCGGGCCAAGCCGGGCCAGGCCGAGGTTGACCAGGTACAGCGCAACCACCGCCCCCAGAACCGAGGTATATTCCCGCCCGATCAGCATGCGCAGCGAAAAGCCACGCGCCGGCCGCCGCCAGCGCGCCAGGCGGGGCAGGAAAACCGGGGTAGCGCGGCACCAGGCCTCGAATTCGGCGCCGAACTTGCCGGCCAGGAACCGCTCCTCGGCGGCGATGATGCGCTCGTAATAGGGGATCAGCGCCAGGGCCAGCACCAGGCCCAGCATCAGGCTCTGGCTGTAGAGAACGACGCCGAGGTACATCAGACAATTGCCGAAATACAAGGGGTTGCGGGTCAGCGTGTAAAGGCCGGTGGTGTTGAGCTCCGAGGCGATCTGCTCCTTGAAATTGCGCCCGGAGGTGCGGGGATCGACGAAGGAGACGGTCAGCATCCGCACCGCCTCGCCCAGCGCCACCAAGAGGATGCAGAAGGCCGACCAAAGCTGCCCGGCCCGCGCCCCATAGGCCTGCGCGATGCCTGGTCCTTTGGTCAGTTCCCAGACCAGCAGCGGTACAAGCACCAGCAGCAGATAGCTGCGCCAGCGGAACAGCCTTGTGCCGGTCTCGGCCATGTTTTCGTGCAGACGCATGTCATTCTCCCGCAGGGTCGCGGGCATTTGGCGGCAAAGTTCGGCGCCGTCAAGCTTGCCCCGTCGTCCCGGATTCGCCCCGGGGCCGGGGACTGGACAGATGTTCATCTTTCGTTCATGATTGCGCGGCGCAGCGGAGCCATGCCTTGCAGGACCAGATCCAGACCACACCCCTGCCGGCGATGCCCGGCCAGCGGCTGGCGCGCGGGGTGGCCCGGGCGCTGCGGCGGCTTGATTTCGTTTCGGTCGAGGAATTCGTGCCGGCGCCGGGTCTGCGGGTTGACCTGCTGGCGCTCGGGCCAAGGGGCGAGCTGTGGGTGATCGAGTGCAAGTCCAGCCGCGCCGATTTCACCGCGGACCAGAAATGGCACAATTACTTGGAATGGGCCGACCGGTTCTTTTGGGCGGTGGGGGCCGATTTCCCGGCCGAGCTTTTGCCGCAGGACAGCGGCCTGATCCTGGCAGACGCCTACGATGCCGAGATTGTCCGCATGGCGCCCGAGACGCCGCTGGCCCCGGCCCGGCGAAAGGCGATGGTGCAAAGGTTCGCCCGCCATGCCGCCAGTCGCCTGCACGGGCTGCGCGACCCCGGCGTTGCCGGGCTGGTCACGCCCCCTTAGGGTCCTGGCCCCCGTCAACGGCGCTTGGGCGGCTTTCGGCCCGAGGCGAGGGCGCGGGCCGCTTCGGCCGCCGCGCGCAACTCGTCCGCGATCTCGTCCGCCTCGTCGGGGTCATAATCCAGCGGCAGTTCGATGCCGCCTTCGGCCTCGACATAGATGCGCACCATGCCCAGCTCGGTCGGGCCGATCTGGATATTGGCCGCGACGTCGCTTTGCTTGTCGATTCCCATCGAACCCTCGCCTGTCCTGCACCGTTGCAATCCGGCTACTATGACGCCGCCCGTTTTGCAATCGGGCCCGAAAGTTCACCACCGAATCACCCCGAATCAGTAGAATCCCGCCAGTTTGGCCCCGAAACCGACTCTTTCGTGATCAACATCCGGCGGTGATGGCCAAAATTTCCCCCATATTTTGAGCAGGTTACAAATTCTAGTTGACTGGGCGGATTTTCGCTCATGTGATTGGGTCACGTTGTCACAGGGCAACGGACGAAAAAACAACAAGAGACTGGAGGCTTGGAATGTTCGAAAATGCGAAGAAGACGATCAGCGCCATCACCGATATCGGTATGGCCCTGCTGTCGCTGGCCATCGTTGCGTCGCTGCTCGTCGGCGCCGGCAACATGTCCTTCCTGGGCGACGTCGTGGGCAACATCACCGCCCTTGTCACCCAACTGGGCAGCGCTGGCCTGGCCGGCCTGATCTCGCTGGGCGTCGTGCTCTGGCTGATCAACAACCGCTAAGATTTTTCCCCCAGCGGCAAAGGACGCACCATGGACACCCTTATGGCCGGCATTCAGGCGCTCAAGACTTTCGTTCTGCGTCTGACCGAGCTTGGCTTTGTAATGGTGGGCTTCATCGTGCTCGTCTACCTGCTGCTGGGGGAGAATTCCGGCGATTTCGTCATCAGCGTGATCGCCAACCTGTCGATTCTCGTCGACATCCTGACCCCGAACGTGCTGATCGGCCTGGCGCTGGTGCTGTTCATGGGGGTTCTGTGGCGCCAGCGGCGCTGAAGGCCCGCCGCGCCCAGGACACGCTCTTGCAATTGCGCGGGCCCGGGGGTAAATGCCCGCTCAGTGCAGCTTTAGCTCAGTTGGTTAGAGCACCAGATTGTGGATCTGGGGGTCCCCCGTTCGAGCCGGGGAAGCTGTACCATCCCCCCCTTTTCCTGACCGCTCAGGTCTTTGATCCGCCCACCGTCAGCCCGCCGATCATCAAGGTCGGCTGACCGACGCAGACCGGCACCATCTGGCCCGACTTGCCGCAGGTCCCGATGCCGGGGTCCAGCGCCATGTCGTTGCCGATGGCGCGGATCTGCTTCAGCGCCGTCGCCCCGTCGCCGATCAGGGTCGCGCCCTTGACCGCCTCGCCGATCACGCCGCCGCGCACCCGGTAGGCCTCGGTGCAGGAAAAGACGAACTTGCCGCTGGTGATGTCCACCTGCCCGCCGCCAAAGCCGACGGCGTAAAGCCCATCCTTGAGCGCGCCGACGATGCCGGCCGGGTCATCGGCGCCGCCCAGCATGTAGGTGTTGGTCATGCGCGGCATCGGGATATGGGCATGGCTTTCGCGCCGGCCGTTGCCGGTGGGGGCCACGCCCATCAGCCGGGCGTTCTGGCGGTCCTGCATGTAGCCGACCAGAATCCCGTCCTCGATCAGCACGTTGCGCGCCGAGGCCGTGCCCTCGTCGTCGATCGAGATTGATCCGCGCCGGTCGGGCAGCGTGCCGTCGTCCAGCACGGTCACGCCGGGGGCGGCGATGCGCTGGCCCAGGAGCCCGGCAAAGGCCGAGGTCTTCTTGCGGTTGAAATCGCCCTCCAACCCGTGGCCGATCGCCTCGTGCAGCAGGATGCCGGGCCAGCCGGGGCCAAGGACCACGTCCATCACCCCCGCCGGCGCCGCCACGGCGCCCAGGTTGACCAGCGCGATCCGCAAGGCCTCGCGCAAGAGCGGCTGCCAGTGGGCGGGCTCCATCAGCCGGGCCAGGCCGAACCGCCCGCCGCCGCCGGCGCCGCCCTGTTCGCGCCGGCCGCTCTCTTCGACGATGACCGACACGTTCATCCGCGCCATCGGGCGGATATCGGCAAAGCGCAGGCCCTCGGGGCGCAGGATCTCGACCTCTTGCAGCCCGGCGCTGATCGTGGCCGAGACCTGCACCACGCGCGGATCGAGCGCCCGGGCAAAGGCGTCAATCTCCTTCAGCAGGTCGATCTTGACCGCAAAGCCCGCGTCGGCCATGGGGTCACGGTCAGAGTAGAGGCGCAGGTTGGTGCCGCGCGGCGGCGCGGCCAGGATGCCGCCGCCATCGCCCAGCGCCAGGCGCGTGGTTTCCCCGGCCCGCCGGATCGCCGCTTCGGACATCTCGGTCGAATGGGCATAGCCCGCGACCTCGCCCCGCACCGCGCGCAGGCCGAACCCTTCGGAGGCGTCGTAGCTGGCGTTCCGGATGCGCCCGTCGTCCAGCACGATCGATTCCGAGCGGCGCCGTTCCAGGAAAAGCTCGCCATCGTCAGCCCCCCGCGTCGCGCCGCGCAGCAGCTCAAGCGCGGCGGCCTCGTCGAGGTGGGTCTCGAACGGGCGGAACGGCGCATCGGTCATCGGAATGCCTCCTGGCGATTGTCACGGGGGCTGGCCGGGCCATGACCTTTTGCCGCAACAGTTTCTCTTGTCGTGACCTGCCTAATATGGTTTCAGGGGGGCAAGAGACAATGGGAATCTGACCCGGCATGCCCGGGCCAGAGGAGGGTGTCCGCAAGGACGTCGCAACACGGGATTTGAACATGCGTCTGAACAGCATTTTTCACGGAATCGCTGCGGGCCTGGTGGCCTCGCTCGCCGGCGGGGCAGCCTTGGCCCAGGCACTTGAAGTGCTTGGCAAGCCGGTGCCGCAGGGGATGGATTTCCAGCCGCCGGCGACCGAGGTGATGACGGGCATCTACAACCTGGACTGGATGCTGTTCTACATCATCACCGCGATCAGCGTCTTTGTGTCGATCCTGCTGTTGACCGTGATCTTCCGCTTCAACTCCCGCGCCAATCCGACGCCGGCCAAGTTCACCCACAACACGCCGCTGGAAATCGCCTGGACGCTTATTCCGGTGGTGATCCTGATCTTCATCGGCTCGTTCTCGCTGCCGCAGCTTTTCAAGCAGCAGGATTTCACCAAGGTCGAGGCGGATGTGGTCATCAAGGCGACCGGCGCGCAGTGGTACTGGTCCTATGAATATGTCGGGCAGGACGTGGCCTTTGACAGCTACATGATCGGCTCGCCCGCGACCGGCGGATCGAACATGATGACGCCCGAGGTCGAGGCGCAGCTTGTCGCTGCCGGCTATGCCAAGGAAGATTTCCTTCTGGCGACCGACACCGCCGTCGTGGTTCCCGTGGGCAAGGTGGTCCTGATGCAGGTGACCGCGACCGACGTGATCCATTCGTGGAAGATCCCGGCCTTCGGCTCCATGCAGGACGCCGTGCCGGGGCGGATCGCGCAGACCTGGTTCAAGGCGGACCGCGAGGGCATCTACTTTGGCCAGTGCTCGGAGCTGTGCGGCCAGGCCCATGCCTACATGCCGATCACGGTCAAGGTCGTCTCGGAAGAGGCCTATGCCGCATGGCTTGAGGCCGCCAAGGCCGGCAACGTGGTGCTTGCCTCGAACTGACCGGCTCGCCGGGCGGCGCCACTTTCGTCCGGGGCCCTTGGCGGGCCCCGGTTTCATCCTTCGGGCGGGGCCCCAGAATGGCCGAGATCAACCTTTTCGACCGCGCGCACGAGCCGCAGTTCGCCGACTATGTCGAGCTTTTGAAGCCGCGCGTGATGTCGCTGGTGGTGTTCACCGCGCTGGTGGGGGTGCTGGTGGCGCCCGCCGCGCTGCACCCGGTCGAGGTGTTCGCCGCCGTGCTGTTCATCGCGCTGGGGGCAGGGGCCTCGGGCGCGCTCAACATGTGGTGGGACGCCGATATTGATGCGGTGATGCGCCGGACGGCGGGGCGCCCGATCCCCTCGGGGCGGATCGCGCCGGGCGAGGCGCTGGGCCTGGGGCTGGCGCTGTCGGGCATTTCGGTCGTCATGCTGGGGCTGGCCACCAACCTTCTGGCGGCGGCGCTGCTGGCCTTCACCATCTTCTTTTACGCCGTGGTCTATTCGATGTGGCTGAAACGGCGGACGCCGCAGAACATCGTGATCGGCGGCGCGGCCGGGGCCTTTCCGCCGATGGTGGGCTGGGCGGCGGCAACGGGCCAGGTCGGGATCGAGGCCGCGCTGATGTTCATGCTCATCTTCATGTGGACGCCGCCGCATTTCTGGGCGCTGGCGCTGTTCATGAAGTCGGACTACGCCGATGCCGGCGTGCCGATGCTGACCGTCACCCACGGCCGCAAGGCGACGCGCGCCCATGTCTGGTGGTACACCGTGGCGCTGGTGCCCTTTGCCCTTGGCGCGGGGCTGACCGCCATCGGCGGGCCGGTCTATCTGGCGGTGTCGGTGGTCATGAACCTGGCCTTCCTGCGCGGCGCCTGGGCAATCCGCGCCCGGGACGAGGCGCGGGCCGAGGCGGATGGCTACAAGGTCGAAAAGGCGTTTTTCCGGTTGTCGCTGATCTATCTTTTCGTGCATTTCAGCGCCTTTCTGGCCGAGGCGGCGCTGCGACCCTCCGGGCTGGGGGGCTGGTAATGGCCTTTCGCCCGCCGCATGAGATGCACCGCAAGCGCTTTTCGCGCAATCTGGGGCTGGGGCTGGTGCTGGCCGGGTTCGTGGTGCTGGTCTTTGCCCTGACCGTGGTCAAGGTCACCCAGGGCGACGTGCTGCACCGCGACGACGGCAAGCCGGCCGCTCAGGCGGGGGCCGGGTCATGACGGCGCAAAAGCGCACGGGCTGGCTCTTGGCCGGGGTGGCGGCGGCGATGCTGTCGCTGTCCTTCGCGGCGGTGCCGTTCTACACCTGGTTCTGCCAGGTCACCGGCTTTGGCGGCACGCCCCAGACCGCCGAGGCGGCGCCGGACGAGGTGCTGGACCGCCAGATCACCATCCGTTTCGACGCCTCCAAGGACCCCGCCCTCGCCTGGGACTTCCGCCCGGTGCAGGACGAGATGAAGGTCAGGATCGGCGAGAATGCCCTGGCCTTTTATGAAGCCCACAACCCCACGGACCGCGCCATCGCGGGGCAGGCGGCCTTTAACGTGGCGCCCGACCAGGCGGGGGGCTATTTCGTCAAGGTCGAATGCTTTTGCTTTACCGAGCAGGTCCTGCAACCGGGCGAGCGGGTTGAGATGCCGGTGTCGTTCTACGTCGACCCCGCGATCATGGACAATCCCGAGGCGCGCGAGATTGCCGAGATCACGCTGTCCTATACATTCTACGAAATCCCGCTGCCCGAGGCGCAGGCAGCCCTTGAAGCCGCCGCGCCGCCCGCAGTAAACTAGACCAAAGAACCGAGGGAACCCACCATGGCCCACGCCAAGAACCACGACTACCACATCCTGCAGCCGTCGATCTGGCCGCTTTTCGGCGCGGCAAGCGCCTTTATCATGCTGTTCGGCGCGGTGCTGTGGATGCACGGCTCGGGCCCCTGGATGGGGCTGATCGGCCTCGTGGGGGTGCTCTATACCATGTACGCCTGGTGGGCCGAGGTGGTGCACGAGGGCCAGACCGGCGATCACACCCCGGTGGTGCGGATCGGCCTGCGCTATGGCTTCATCATGTTCATCATGTCCGAAGTGATGTTCTTTTCGGCCTGGTTCTGGACCTTCTTCAAGCACGCGATGTATCCGATGGGCCCAAGCTCGCCCGCCATCGACGGCATCTGGCCCCCCGCCGGGATCGAGACCTTTGACCCCTGGCACCTGCCGCTGATCAACACGCTGATCCTGCTCTTGTCGGGCTGCGCCGCCACCTGGGCGCACCACGCGCTGGTGCATGGCAACAACCGCAAGGACCTGGTGAACGGGCTGATCATCGCGGTCATCCTGGGCGCGCTGTTCACCTTCTTCCAGGCCTATGAATACAGCCACGCCGCCTTTGGCTTTGCCGGCAACATCTATGGCGCTTCCTTCTTCATGGCGACGGGGTTTCACGGCTTTCACGTCCTGATCGGCTCGATCTTTCTGACCGTCTGCCTGATCCGCGCGCTGCGGGGGCACTTTACCTCCGAGCAGCACATCGGGTTTGAGGCGGCGGCCTGGTACTGGCACTTTGTCGACGTGGTCTGGCTGTTCCTCTTCGCCGCCGTCTACGTCTGGGGCCAGTAAACCCTTTGCCATCTGACGACAGCGCGGGCCCCCGGGGCCCGCGTTGGCATTTCCAGGAGACCGCCCGATGCTGCGCCGGATGATCTTTCCGATCCTGATGGGGATCGTGGGCTGCGCCGTTCTGGTCAGCCTTGGCCTCTGGCAGGTCCAGCGGATGGGATGGAAGGCCGGCGTGCTGGCCGAGATCGACGCCATGATCGGCGCCGAGCCGGTCCCCCTGATGACCGCCCCCGATCCGGCTGCCGACAAGTACCGCCCGGTCGAGGTGAGCGGCGCCTTTACCGGCGTGTTCGTCGAGGTGCTGGCCGGGCAAAAGGACGCCTCCCCCGGCGTGCGCATCATCGAGGCCTTTGCGGTTGACGGCGGCCGGCGCATTCTGGTCGACCGGGGCTTTCTGGAGGATGACTTGCGCGCCACGCCCCGCCCCGCCGGGCCGGCCCGCGTCGTGGGCAACCTGCACTGGCCGATCGACGCCAACGACTACACCCCACCGCCCGACCCCAAGACCGGGCTGTGGTTTGCCCGCGACGTGCCGGCCATCGCCGCGAAGCTCGGCACGGAACCGACACTTATTGTCGCGCGTGAGCCGACCGGTGACGCGATCACGCCGATGCCGGTGGACAGCTCCGCTATACCGAACGATCATTGGGGCTATGCCATCACCTGGTTCCTGTTGGCCGTTGTCTGGGCGGTGATGACGGGATATCTGCTGTGGCGGATCGGGCGGCGGACGGTTTAGGGGCGTTTATGCGGTACATCTCGACAAGGGGCGCTGCGCCCTCGCTGAGCTTCGGTGAGGCGATGATGACGGGTCTGGCGCGCGACGGCGGGCTTTATGTGCCCGAGACGGTGCCCAGCCTGGCCCGGGAGGAGATCGTCGCGCTGGCCGGGCTGCCCTATGAAGAGATCGCCTTTCGCGTGATGCGCCCCTTTCTGGGCGGCTTTTTCAGCGACGATGAATTTCGCAGCCTGATCGCCCGCGCCTATGCCGGCTTTGGCCACGCCGCCCGCGCGCCGCTGGTGCAACTGGCGCCGAACCAATTTCTGCTGGAGCTGTTCCACGGGCCGACGCTGGCCTTCAAGGACTTTGCCATGCAGCTCATCGGGCAGATGATGCAGGCGGCGCTGGCCCGCACGGGCGAGCGGATCACCATCGTCGGCGCGACCAGTGGTGACACCGGATCGGCGGCGATGGAGGCGTTCCGGGGCCTTTCCAATGTCGATGTCTTCATCATGTACCCGCATGGCCGCGTCAGCGAGGTGCAGCGCCGGCAGATGACGACACCGGTCGAATCCAACGTCCACGCCCTCGCCGTGGACGGCGATTTTGACGACTGCCAGGCGAATGTGAAGGCGATGTTCAACGACTTCGCCTTTCGCGATGGCGTGCGGCTGGCCGGTGTCAACTCGATCAACTGGGCACGGGTGCTGGCGCAGGTGGTCTATTACTTTTCCTCGGCGGTCAGCCTTGGCGCGCCGCACCGGGCGGTCAGCTTTACAGTGCCGACCGGGAATTTCGGCGACATCTTTGCCGGCTCGATCGCACGCGCCATGGGCCTGCCGGTGGAGCGGCTGGTGGTGGCGACCAACCAGAACGACATCCTGCACCGCGCGCTGCGCTCGGGCGATCACCACACCAACGGCGTCAAGCCCTCGATCAGCCCCTCGATGGACATTCAGGTCTCCTCGAATTTCGAGCGGGCGCTGTTCGATGCCTATGGCCGCGACGGCCGCGCGCTGGCCGCCCTGATGGAGGGGATGAAGAGCGGCGGCTTTGCCATTTCCCGGGACGCGCTGCAACGGCTGCAAGCCGGCTTCGCCTCGGGCCGCTGCTCCGAACAGGAAACCCTGTCCACCATCGCCGCCACGCTGGCCGACACGGGCGAGCTTTTGTGCCCGCACTCGGCCGTGGGGGTCAAGGTCGCGGGCGAGCATCCGGGCGCCGCGCCCATGATCACGCTGGCCACCGCCCATCCGGCCAAGTTTCCGGATGCGGTGCATGCCGCGACCGGCATCCGCCCGGCCCTGCCGGCGCGCATGGCCGACCTTTTCGAGCGGCCGGAGCGTCTGACCCGGGTGCCCAATGACCTGAAGGCCATCCAGGCCCTGATCCTTGAAAGGACCGCCCGCCGATGACCGCGCCCGAGGCCCGACTGACCACGCTGCCGAACGGCTTTCGCATCGTGACCGAGCATATGCCGGGCCTGCAATCCGCCAGCGCGGGTATCTGGGTGATGGCGGGCGGGCGGCACGAGCGGCCCGAGCAGAACGGCATCGCGCATTTTCTTGAACACATGGCCTTCAAGGGCACGCGCCGCCGGTCCGCCCTGCGCATCGCCGAGGAAATCGAGGATGTCGGCGGCTACATCAACGCTTATACCAGCCGCGAGATGACCGCCTATTATGCGCGGGTGTTGCAGGACGACGTGGCGCTGGCGCTGGACGTGATCGGGGACATCGTTCTCAACCCCTTGTTCCGCAAGGCCGACATCGAGACCGAGCGTCATGTGATCCTGCAAGAGATCGGCCAGGCGCTGGACACCCCCGACGACATCATCTTTGACTGGCTGCAAGAGGCCTCATACCCCGACCAGAGCTTTGGCCGCACTATCCTTGGCCCGGCCGAGCGGGTGTCCGGCTTTGGCGCCAAGGACCTGCGGGCCTTTGTGGCCGAGAATTACGGCCCGGCGCAGATGATCCTGGCGGCGGCGGGCGCGGTGGACCATGACGCCATCGTCACCCAGGCCGAGGCGATCTTTGGCGGGCTCGGGGCGCAGGGGCAGGGGCCGTTCCAGCCGGCGCGGTTCCAGGGGCTTGAGCGGCGCGAGGTCAAGGATCTGGAGCAGGTCCACTTCGCCATGGCCTTTGACGCGCCGGGGTATCGCCATCCGGATGTCTACATCGCCCAGGTCTATGCCATGGCGATGGGCGGCGGCATGTCGAGCCGGCTCTTTCAGAAGGTCCGCGAAGAGCGGGGCCTGTGCTATTCGATCTTTGCCCAGTCCGGCGCCTATGAGGATGCCGGGCAGATCACGCTTTATGCCGGCACCTCGGCCAAGGAGGTCTCCGATCTGGTCAATCTGACGGCCGACGAGATGAAGCGCGCGGCGGACGAGCTGTCCGAGGCCGAGGTGGCCCGCGCCCGGGCCCAGATCAAGGCCGGCATGCTGATGGGGCTGGAAAGCCCCTCGTCCCGCGCCGAGCGGATCGCGCGGCTTCTGGCGATCTGGGGCCGCGTGCCCGGCGCGCATGAGGCGGTGGCGCGCATCGACGCCGTCACCACCGCCGAGGTGCGCCGCTACGCCGCCGAGATCTGCGGCGCCGACGCCTCGCTGGCGCTTTATGGCCCGGTGGCGGGTGCCCCGTCGCTGGAGGCAATCCGGCGCAGGCTCCGCCGCTGATGTTCGGGCCCAGGCGCCGCACCGCGATCCAGACCGACAGGTTGACGCTCCGCCTGCCCCAGGGTGGCGACTGGCGGGACTGGGCCGGGCTGCGCGAGGCGTCTGCCGCCCATCTGACCCCCTGGGAGCCGGTCTGGTCGCCCGACCATCTGTCGCGCAAGGCCTTTTCCGGCCGCGTCGCCTGGGCCGAACGCGCCGAGGCGCAGGGCACGGCGCTGCCGCTGTTGCTGATCCGCCGGCAGGATCAGCAGCTTTTGGGCGCGGTCACGCTGGACAACATCCGCCGCGGCCCGGCGCAGGCCGGAACGCTGGGCTACTGGATCGGCCAGCCCTTTGCCCGGCAGGGCTACATGCGCGAGGCGGTCACGGCGGTGGTGACCCACGCCTTTGGCGCGCTCGACCTCAGCCGCATCGAAAGCGCCTGCCTGCCCGAGAATGTCGCCAGCCGCGGCGTGCTGGAAAAGTCGGGCTTCAAGTACGAGGGCGTCGCGCAGAGCTACCTTCAGATCGCGGGCCGCTGGCGCAACCATGTGCTCTATTCCAACCTGCGCGGCGACCGGCGCGGGCGGACAGAGGCGGGATAGGCCCGGGGAGAGGCGATGCGCAAGGTCCTCTTGCTGCGCGGGGTGAATGTGGGCGGCACCGGCAGGCTGCCGATGGCCGACCTGCGCTCGGCGCTGGCCGGCCTGGGGCTGGGGGATGTGCAAAGCCATATCCAGTCGGGCAACCTGGTGTTTGACGACCCGGGCCTGCCCGATCTTGCCGGGGCGCTGGCCCGCCTGCTGGCGGACCGCTTTGCGCTGACCCGGGCGCTGTTTCTTTACACCGCGCCCGAATTTGCCCGCATCCTTGACGCCTGCCCCTTTGCCGATGCCGCGGCGCAAGAGGGCGCAGCGGTGCATCTTTACTTTCTGGCGGCGCCGAGCCCGGCCGATGTGGCGGCGCTGCGGGGTCTTGCCGGGACGGAGCGGCTTCATCTGGACGACCGCGCGCTTTACCTGCATGCGCCGGACGGCATCGGCCGCTCGGCCCTGGCCCAGGCCCTGCCAAGGCTGCTGAAGGTTCCGCACACCGCGCGCAACTGGAACACGGCGCGCGCGCTGCGGGCGCTGGCCCGGTGCTGAGGATCAGACCTTGTGCCCTTTGCCCCGGCCCGCTTTGGCCTAAGCTGGCGTCATGCTTGCGCGCCTTCTGGTCCTGCCCCTGATCCTTTTGTCCGCCGGCGCCGCGCCGGGCCTGGACCGGACCCCGGCATCCTGCGTGGCGCTGGCCGGGGGCGAGGCGCGGGTTCAAACCGTGTCCCTTGCCGCCGAGGCACCGCCAGGGGCGGTGCTGATCCGCTACCTTGACCACGCAAGTTTTGCCATCGTCACCGATGAGGGCCTGCTGGCCGTGACCGACTACACCGGCCCGGTCGGCACCCTGTCGGCGGTGCCCGACGTCGTGACGATGAACAACGCCCACGACACCCATTTCACCGACCTGCCGGACCCGCGCATCGCCCACGTCCTGCGCGGCTGGGCCGAGACGGGCGCGCCGCCGCAGATCTCCATCGACCTTGGCTCGCTGATGGTGCGCAACGTCACGACCGATCTGCGCGGCCCCTTTGGCGAGGGGGCGCGGCGGGACGGCAATTCGGTCTTTGTGTTTGAAAGCGCCGGGCTCTGCATCGTGCATCTGTCGCATTTGCATCAGATCCCGAACGCGGCGCAAATGGCCGCGATCGGCAGGGTCGACGTGGTGATGGTGCCGGTGGACGGGGCCTTTACCATGGACGCATGGGCGATGGCCGGGGTGGTCAAGGCGATGCGCCCGGGCGTCGTGCTGCCGATGCACTGGTTCTCGGCCGAAGGGTTGCAGGCCTTTCTGGCCGCCATGGGGCCCGAGTACAAGACCGAGATTCGGCAGGGCGCGGACCTGGTGCTGTCGCGCGATAGCCTGCCACGGCCGGGCAGGGTGATCGTGCTGAACCCGGCCCCCGCGCCGTAGGGGGGCGTCGCCATGTCCGCCCGCCCTGACGCTGTCCTGTCCCCGCAGTGGGGCCCCATGCCGCTTGACCGCCCCTCCCGGCGCCCGCATTGTTGCGGGGCTGGTCCTTGGCCGGGGCAGGGACTATCCTGGCGCCATGCTTCGTGATGCCACACCCGAATTTCTGACCCATCTGGCCGGCCTGCTGCCCGAGGGCAGCCTGATCGCGCCCGAGCCGCGCTATCTGGAAGAGCGGCGCGGCCGCTGGCGGGGCCGGGCGGCGGCGGTCGCGCGGCCGGGCGGCGTGGCCGAGGTCTCGCGCATTCTGGCCGCCTGCCATGCGGCCCGCGTCGGGGTGGTACCCTTTGCCGGCGGCACCGGGCTGGTGGCAGGTCAGGTCATGCCCCAGGGCCCCCTGCCGCTGGTCCTGTCGGTCGAGCGCATGACGGCGATCCGGGCGCGCTATCCTTCGGAAAGCGTCCTGATCGCCGAGGCGGGCGCCATCCTGTCCGAGGTGCAGGCCGCGGCCACCGCGATGGACCGGCTCTTTGCCCTGTCGCTGGCCTCCGAAGGCTCTGCCCGGATCGGCGGGATCCTTGCCACCAACGCCGGCGGGACGCAGGTGCTGCGCTACGGCAATGCGCGCGACCAGGTTCTGGGGCTTGAGGCGGTGCTGCCTGACGGCACCGTCCTGAACGGGCTGAAGCGGCTGCGCAAGGACAACACCGGCTATGACCTGCGGCATCTTCTGATCGGATCCGAGGGCACGCTGGGCGTGATCACCGCCGCCGCGCTGCGCCTGCACCCGCGCCCCTGCGAGACCGGCACCGCGTTTTTGGCCGTCACCTCGCCCGCTGCGGCGCTGGAGCTTTTGAACCTTGCGCAGGAACGGGCGCCGGGCCTGATCTCGGCCTTTGAGCTGATCCACCGGCAGGGCGTTGATTTCATGACGGAAACCGGGCTTGGGCCGGCCTGCCCGCTGTCGCCGCTGCCCGACTGGATGGTGCTGGTCGAGGTGGACTTGCCGGCGGGCCTGTCGGCGAGCGACCTTTTGTCGGGGCTCTTTGTCCAGGGGCAGGACCGGGGGCTGGTGCAGGACGGGGTGATCGCCGCAAGCGCGGCGCAGGCCGCGACGCTCTGGGCCCTGCGCGAGGCGATCCCCGAGGCGAACCGCAAGGTCGGCGCCGTCTCCAGCCACGACATCAGCCTGCCGCTGTCCGAGATCCCCGGCTTTCTGCCCCGCGCGGCCGCCGCGGTGGCGCGCATCGGCCCGCTCCGGATCAACGCCTTTGGCCACTTAGGCGACGGAAACCTGCACTACAACGCGTTTCCGCCCCGCGGCATCAGCCGCGCCGACCTGGCCCCACTGGCCCCCGCCGTGACCGAGGTCGTGCACGATCTGGTCCACAGCCTGGGCGGCTCGGTCTCGGCCGAGCACGGGATCGGCCGGCACAAGGCCGCTGATCTGGAGCGGTACGCCGATGCCGGCAAGCTGGCGGCGATGCGCGCGATCAAGGCCGCACTGGACCCGCATGGCATCATGAACCCGGGCGCGGTGCTGCGCGGGGCCGATTAGGGCGGTCCGGGGGTTCGGTAGCGATGTTTTGTGGTCGAGCACGGCGCGAGGCGGTGACGACCGAACCCGACGGGAGTGCACGCGCCCTGGCGACAGGCCGCCTGCCAACCCCCGCCCCGGGCTTGACCCGGGGCCCCGGG
>JBQTIT010000068.1:0-30719 GCA_052387855.1 Paracoccaceae bacterium | reverse complement strand
GTCTGCCCCGCCGGCCCTGTGGTGTTTTAGTCTCGTTCAACCCACTCCGGTGTTTTATTATTTTTATCACATAAAATCCCCGGGGGGGGGGGGGGGGGTGTCACCCCCCCCGCTTCTGTCACTTCAGGCCCCATGCGGCCGCAGCAATTCGCGGCTGATGATGTGCCGCTGGATCTCGGAGGTCCCTTCCCAGATCCGCTCCACCCTTGCATCGCGCCAGATGCGTTCCAGCGGCAATTCGTCCATCAGACCCATGCCGCCGTGGATCTGGATCGCCTCATCCGCGATCATCGCCAGGACCTCGGTCGCCTTGAGCTTGGCCATGGCCATGTCGCCCTCGCTCACCGTGCCCTGGTCGTATTTCCAGGCGGCCTCGCGGGTCAAGAGTTCGGCCGCCTTCAGCTCCATCGCCATGTCTGCGAGCTTGAAGCTGATGCCCTGGAACTTGCCGATCTGCTGGCCGAACTGCCTGCGCTCGGCCGCATAGCTGACGGCATGTCCCAGCGCCCTTTCGGCCCGGCCAAGGCAGGTGCTGGCCACTTGCAGCCGCGTCGCGCCCAGCCAGGAATTGGCCACCTCGAACCCCTTGTGAACCTCGCCCAGGATCTGGCGCTTGTTCAGGCGGCAGTCGTCGAATTCCAGGATGCCGTTGGTATAGCCCCGGTGCGAGACGTTGCGGTAGCCCTCGCGCACGGCGAAGCCCTTGGTGCCCTTGTCGACGAAAAACGCGGTGATCTTCTTTTTCGGGCCGCGCGGCGTGTCCTCTTCCCCGCTCGCCATGAAGCAGATGGCAAAGCCCGCCAGATCGGCGTGCGAGATGAAATGCTTGGTGCCGTTCAGCACCCAGTCGTCGCCGTCCTGCCGCGCCGAGGCCTTCATCCCGCGCAGGTCGGACCCCGCGCCGGGTTCCGTCATGGCCAGGCAATCCCAGGTCTCGCCCCGGATGCAGGGCATCAGGTAGCGTTCGCGCTGCTCGGCATTGCCGGCCAGGAGGATGTTCGACGGCCGCGCGACGCAGGTCCAGTGCAGGGCGTAGTTGGCCCGGCCAAGTTCCTTTTCGTACAGAAGCCAGGACAGGGTATCCAGGCCCGCACCCCCGACCTCGGCCGGCATGTTGGCGGCGTAAAGACCTGCCGCCATTGCCTTTTGCTGAATCTCGCGGATCAGCGATGTCGGCAGATGGCCGGTCCGTTCGACCATGGCCTCATGCGGATAAAGCTCTTTCTCCACAAAGGCGCGGGTTGCATCGACGATCATCTGCTGTTCTTCGGTCAGTCCGAAATGCATCTTGCCCTCATGGGTCCGGGTTGATGGTAAAGCCGTCCACGGTCAGCGCCTGGCCCGAGACCATGCGCGCGCCGTCCGAGGCCAGGAACAGCGCCATATGGGCCACGTCTTTGGGGTCGCAGAGCCGCTTCAGCGCCGTGCCGCTGGCATAACCGGCGCGGATGGCCTCTGGCGAGGTGCCCTTGGCGGCGGCTTCGGCGTCGATCACCTTGTCGATACGCGGCCCGTTCACCGAACCCGGGCAGATCGCGTTGGCGCGGATGCCGTGGGGGCCAAGCTCCATCGCCACGGTCTTCATCAGCCCGATCACCGCCCATTTCGCCGCCGCATAGGGCGCGCGGTAAGGCACGCCGTACAGTCCGGCGGTGGAGGAGGTGAAGATCATCGCGCCCTTTCCGGCCGGCTTCATCAGCCGCGCGCCGTGCTTGGCGGCCAGCATCGCGCCGTCCAGGTTGACCCCCAGGCACTGGTGCCAGCCCTCAAGCGGCATGTCCTCGATCGCGGCGGTCGGGCCCTTGATGCCGGCGTTGGCGCAGAGCACGTCCAGCCCGCCCCATTCCGCCGCGATCTCGGCAAAGAGCAACTCCATCGCGGGCTCGCTGGCCGCGTCGCAATGGCTGCCCCTGATCCCCGGCGGCAGATCGGCCAGCGGGCCGTGGTCGACATCGGTCACCCAGACGCGATAGCCCGCGTCCTGAAAGGCGCGCGCCATCACCAGGCCGATGCCGTTCGCCCCGGCCGTGATCAGGACGCGCTTCATTTCTTTTGCCCGACCGCGCGGCCGGCGCCTTCGGGCAGCGGCAGGCCGGCATGGGCCTCGGCGATGGCGCGCAGGGCGGCCCAGACCTCGGGCGCCGCCGGCACGGACTTGCCCTGAGCCATGTCCACATGCAGGCAAAGCTGCTCGATCGTGGCGACGCAATCGTCACCCTTCATGATGCGCACGAAGGAGCGAAAGCGCTTTTCGTCGGCCGAGATGATCTGCAAGGTGCCGGTCAGACGGTCGCCCAGCTTGGCCTCGCCCAGGTGGCGGATATGGGTTTCGGCGGAATAATAGCTCTGGCCCGCCGCGACATAATCCATCCCGGCGCCGATCAGGCGCAAAAAGGCGTCGACCGTTTCGGAATTGGCAAAGTAATAGCGGCTTTCGGTCATGTGGCCGTTGTAGTCGATCCAGCCGGGCAGGACCTGCATCTGCGCCATGACCAGCGGCGCCGCCTTTGGCCCCTTGTCCAGGCTGGCATGGAACACCGCCGCGCGGGCCTCGTCATGCTCGCGCAGAACCTTTCCGGCGCCCCAGTTGCGCTCTTTCAGCGCGCGCAGAAAGCCGACGAGGTTCTGGTCGCGGATGCGCTCAAGCTCGCGGATCGAGTAGGCGCCGGACTGCGCGTCGGACTGGTTGGCCACCAGGTCCACCAGCTCGTCGTTGAATTCGGGCACGTCCATCAGCTTGGTCCAGGGCCATTTCAGCGCCGGGCCGAACTGGGCCATGAAGTGGCGCATGCCGGCCTCGCCGCCCGCGACGCGGTAGGTCTCGAACAGGCCCATCTGCCCCCAGCGCAGGCCGAAACCCATGCGGATCGCCTCGTCGATCTCGGACGTGGTCGCGACCCCGTCCTTGAGCATCCACAGCGCCTCGCGCCAGACTGCCTCCAGAAAGCGGTTGCCGATGAAGGCGTCGATTTCCTTGCGGATGATCAGGGGATACATGCCGATGTCGCGCATGATCTGCGCGGTGCGCTGTACCGTGTCCTCGGGGTTGGCGGGCGAGCCGGAGACCTCGGACAGCGGCAAGAGATAGACCGGGTTGAACGGATGCGCGACGATGATGTTCTGCGGCGCCGGGCTGCCCTTTTGCAGGTCCGTCGCGGTAAAGCCACTGGTGGACGAGCCGATCAGCACACCCGGATTGGCCTGCTGCAACTGGGCATAGACCTTGTGCTTCAGCTCGATCCGCTCGCTGACCGATTCCTGCACATATTCGGACCCTTCCACGGCCTCGCCGATGGTGCCGTGAAAGCTGAGCCTGCCCTCGGGCGGCATGGGCACGTCCGACAGCGCCGGCAGCGCCAGCCGGGCGTTGTGCATCACGGCGGCAATCTTGCGTTCGGCCTGCGGGTCGGGGTCGAAGACCTGCACATTCCAGCCGTTCAGCAGAAAGCGCGCGGTCCAGCCGCCGCCGATGACCCCGCCGCCGATGATCGTTGCCGTCCGTGTCATGTCGTCCCTCATTGTTCCACCGGGGCAATCGCCGCCGGCACATATCCGTTGTCCACCAGCACCTGCACGCCGGCGGCCGGGTCCGCCCCGGGCGATCTGGCCAGCACCCAGCCGAGTTGGCCAAGGCGCGAGCCGATCACCACCAGATCGTCGTCGGGCGCGGCCCACAGAACCGCCATTTCCAGACTGCCAAACTCGGGCAGGCGCACCAGACGCAGATGGTATAGCCCCGGGATCACCTCGGCCATCACGCCCTCGATCGGCACCAGCGGCCCGTCGACCGCGCCCTTGTGGCAGGCGAGTTTCAGCGTCAGGCGGCTGTCCTCGCGCGCCGCGATGTCGATGGTCACGCCGTGGCAGTCGGCCTCCAGAAGGTTGACGGATCGCGCGAGTTGAACCCATGTCCCCACCAGACGTGACTTGTCGAAGCCTTCGACCACGCCCATCGGCCGCGTCATGTCGCGCACGGACTGGGCCCCGGCCAGGCCGGGCAATGCGACTGCGGCGACCAAGGCCAGAAGGCGCAAGCGTGCCCCCCAGGTCATGCCGCGCCCGCCGCTCTGGCCCGGGCAAGGTCGGGGTCGGTCATCGCCGCCCGCGTCCCGGCACGAATGACGGCCGGATCATAGGCCTTGCGGTCAAAGACCGCGCGCACCATCGGGCGAAAGAAGTCGAGCGGCAGGGTGTCATACGCGGGGTCAAAGCTGCTTTGGTCCCACATCTCGCAAAACGCGGCGCAATCGTCGAAATAGGGCTGGCCGCGATGCTTGTCGCGCGCATCCCGGTTGCCGCCCAGATGGTGCGCGTAATAGAGCCGCTGAAAGTCGGCGTGCTTTTCCACCACCCAGGCGCATTGCTCGCGCACAAAGGGGCGCAGGATGGCGGCGGCGTATTCGTCATGGTTGTAGGGCGCATAGATGTCGCCAATGTCGTGCAGAAGGGCCGAGACGACCCAATCGTCGTCCGCCCCCGCCCGCCAGGCGCGCGTGGCGGCCTGGAGCGAGTGGCCAAGTCGCGTGACCTTGTAGCCCGAAAGGCTGGCGTCCAGATCGTGCATCGCGTCCATCAGCCGGTCGGCGGTTCCGGCCGCAAAGTCGCGCTCGTGCTTGTCCAGCATGGCGTAATCGGCGGCATCGCCATGCTTCATTTCGGTGAACTTGACGGTTTCCATCGCTTGTCTCCTCACATTGGCGCCCTTGCGCCGGTATGGCCTGGCGGGTTCGCCCCCACCCCATCCCTCCCCACAAGGGGGAGGGGGCCGCGTTGTTCCAATGGCTGCCCCCGGATGTCCGCGCTTCCCTCCCCCCCTCGTGGGGGAGGGAGAGGGTGGGGGGCTACCGTGCCAGCGGCGCCCGCTTTTCCAGCTTCAGCCGGGCCCGCACCTCGGCCGGCGTGATCACCCGCGCGCCCAAATTCGAGATGATGCTGACCGCCCGTTCGACCAGTTGCGCGTTGGTGGCCAGTACGCCCTTGTCGAGCCAGAGGTTGTCCTCAAGCCCCACGCGCACGTTGCCCCCGGCCAGCACGGCGGCGGCGACATAGGCCATCTGGTTGCGGCCAATGGCGAACGCGCTCCAGAACCAGTGCGAGGGCACGTTGTTGACCATCGCCATGAAGGTGTTCAGATCGTCCGGCGCACCCCACGGCACGCCCATGCAAAGCTGCACCAGCACCGGATCGGGGATGATCCCCTCACTGGCGAGCTGCTTGGCCAGCCACAGATGGCCGGTGTCGAAAGCCTCGATCTCGATCCGCGCGCCGCTGTCGACCATCCGCTTGGCCATGTCGCGCAAAAGGCCCGGCGTGTTCACCATCACATAGTCGGCCTCGTTGAAATTCATCGTGCCGCAGTCGAGCGTGCAGATTTCCGGACGGCAGTCGACCACATGGGCCACCCTTTCGGTCGCGCCGGCCATGTCGGACTTGGCGGACATGCGGTTCATCGCCTCGGTGCCGTCGAACAGCATGTCGCCGCCCATGCCGGCGGTCAGGTTCAGCACCACGTCCGTGCCGCTGTCGCGGATGCGCTCTGTCACCTCGCGGTACAGACGCGGATCGCGCGAGGGCTTGCCGGTTTCCGGGTCGCGCACATGGCAATGCACCACGGCCGCCCCCGCCTTGGCCGCGTCGATGGCCGAGGCCGCGATCTGCGCGGGGCTGCGCGGCACATGCGGGCTGCGGTCCTGCGTGCCGCCCGATCCGGTGACGGCACAGGTGATAAAGACTTCGCGGTTCATGGCCAGCGGCATGACATCCTCCAGTTTTGCCCGAGCATAGCGCCCTTGCGTCACGGCGATTGGCGATTTACGAAATCCGCATGGCAAAAACCGCAACAATCTTTGCGCCCTCGCCCCGTCCCCTGACGCTGGCGGCGCTTGTCCTGCCGCAGGCCTCGATTCTCGAGGTCGCCTCGGTGCTCGACCCGATGCGCGCCGCCAACCGGCACCTTGGGCAAGAGGCCTATCGCTGGCGCATCACCTCGCCCGATGGCGGCCCCGTGCCGCTGACCTGCGGCATCGAGCTGCCGTCCTCCGGCCCGCTCGGGGCGGCCGAAGGGGCCGATGCGCTGGTGGTGATCGCGGGGTTCCGGCAGTCCGAGGTGGCGACCCAGCCGCTGATCCGCGAGCTTTCGCGCCTGTCGCCGCGCTTTGCGGCCCTGGGCGGCATCGACGCCGGCGCCTGGGTTCTGGCGCGTTCGGGCCTCTTGAACGGCCACCGCGCCACGGTTCACTGGGAAGACCTTGAGGATTTCGCCGCCGCCCATCCGCAGGTCGATGTCGTCCCCGACCGGTTTGTGGTCGATGCCAACCGCTTCACCGCCGGCGGCGCGGCACCGGCCACCGATCTGATGCTGCACCTGATCCGCGCCCGCCACGGCCCCGCGACCGCCCTGCAGGTGGCCGCCAGCTTCATCACCACCGCGCGCGAGGGGTCAGAGCCGCAGGTGCTGGCCGCCAGGCCAGACCGGCGGCTTGACCCCCGCGTGGCCCAGACCGTCGCGCGGATGGAGGCGCTGCTGGACGCGCCCGAGCCGGTGGCATCGCTGGCCGCCCGCGTCGGCCTGTCGCCCCGGCGGCTTGAGATGCTGTTCCGCCAGAACCTTGGCCTGACCCCGGCCGCTTATGCGCTGGACCTGCGCCTTGCCGCCGCCCGGCGCATGGTCACCGACACCCGGCACACCCTGTCCGAGGTGGCCCTGCGCACCGGGTTTTCCAGCCCCTCGACGCTCAGCCGGGCGTTCCGGGCGCGGTTCGGCGTGGCGCCAAGCAGCCTGCGCTGACCGCCCCGCCGGTCAATAGTCCTGCGCGCCCTTGCCCGCCAAGATCTTTGGCCGCAGCTTTTCGATCCGCGCCACCCGCGTGGCGCTCGCCTTGGCCTGACCCAGCACGATCACATAGCTGCGCTGGCGGCCCGGCGTCAGGGCGTGAAAGGCCTCGGCCAGCTCCGGATCGCCGTCCATCGCCTCGATCAGCTCTTCGGGCAGATCGAACTCCGCCGCCACCTTCTCCTGCACGATCCCCTTTTCCGCATAGCCCATCGCCTCGGCGATAGCGGCCCGAATCGAACCTTCGCGCTCGGCCACCTGGGCGGCGCTGGTGAAACGGATCGAATCGGGGTTCCTGGTGTTCGGCCCCTGCCGTTCCATGATGCCGTCCGGGTCCTTCATCAGGCCGGGGTTCATGAAATTCAGCCGGAAATCGCCCTGCAAGGCGCCGATCAGGCAGATGTTGCGCCCCGCATGCATGTAGCAGGGATGCGCCCACTTCACTGTCTCGACCAGACCCATGTCCCGGCAAATCCGGCGCAGAGCCAGCAGCCCCTCGCGCCAGATCGCGGCCGAGCATTGCGGCGTCTTCCAGCGGTCGCAGCGCCCGCAGCCGATGGTAAAGAAATCCTCGACATCGGTGATCATCCGCGCCTTGGGAGCTTCAGACATTCTCCAACAGCCCCCGTCCCTTCAGCAGCGGCTCCACCCCCGGCATCCGGCCCCGGAACTTCAGGTAAAGCTGATCCGCCTCTTCCGTGCCGCCCGCCGACAGCACGAACTTCTCCAGCCGCGCCGCCACCTCGGGGTCAAACGGATCGCCCGCCTCTTCAAAGGCGGCAAAGGCGTCAGCGTCCATCACCTCGGACCACATGTAGCTGTAATAACCGCTGGAATAGTGATCGCCCGAAAACACATGCGCGAAATGCGGGGTCGCGTGCCGCATCCGGATCGCACGCGGCATGCCCAGCGCCTCCAGCACCTCGGCCTGTTTCTGCATCGGATCGGCCGGCGCGGGCCCCTCGTGAAAGGCCAGGTCCACCAGGGCCGAGGCGACATATTCCACCGTGGCAAAGCCCTGGTCATAGGTCCCCGCCGCCAGCAGCCGCCCCAGCATGTCCGCCGGCATCGCCTCGCCGGTCTCCACATGGCGCGCATGCTTTTCCAGCACTTCGGGCACCTCAAGCCAGTGCTCGTAAAGCTGGCTCGGCAGTTCCACGAAATCGAGCGCCACGTTGGTGCCCGCGATCAAGCCATAGGTCACATTCGACAGCATCTGGTGCAGCGCATGGCCAAACTCGTGGAACAGCGTGCGCGCGTCGTCATAGGACAAAAGGCACGGCTCGCCCTTGGCAAAGTTGCAGACATTCACCACCACCGGCGCCTGCACCCCGCCGTGCCGCCGCTGCGAACGGATGTCCGAACACCAGGCGCCCGAGCGCTTTGAGGCGCGCGCGAAATAGTCGCCGATGAACACCGCCACATGCGCGCCAGCCCGCGTCACCTCCCAGGCTCGGCAGTCAGGATGGTAAAGGTCGGTCTGAAATTCGCGGAACTCCAGCCCGAACAGGCGGCTGGCGCAGTCGAACATCGCCCCCAGCATCGCCTCAAGCCCGAGGTAGGGCTTCAGCAGCGTCTCATCCAGATCATGCTCGGCCTTCCGGCGCTTTTCGGAATAATAGCGCCAGTCCCAGGGCTCAAGCGGGCCGGCAATGCCGTCGGCACGCAGCATCGCCTCAAGCACGGCCGCATCGGCCTCGGCCCGGCGCCGGGCCGGGGCCCAGACCCGCTCAAGCAAGCCGCGCACGGCGTCAGGGGTCTTGGCCATCTCCGGCTCCAGCCGATAGGCCGCGAAGCTGTCATAGCCCAAAAGCCCCGCCCGCTCGGCGCGCAGCGCCAGGATTTCGGCGGCGATGGCCCGGTTGTCGCTGGCCCCGCCATTGGCCCCGCGCGCGGTCCAGGCCTCATAGGCGCGCTGGCGCAGCGCCCGCTTGGGGGAAAACTGCAAGAAGGGCACGATCAGGCTGCGGCTCAGCGTTACCACCGGGCCCAGGCCCTTTTCCGCCCCCGCCGCCCGAGCCGAGGCGATGACAAACTCCGGCAGGCCCCCAAGATCCTCTTCCGCAAGGTCAAGGTGCCAGTCGCGCTCGTCCGCCAGAAGGTTCTGGCCAAACCGGGTGCCCAGCACCGCCAGCCGCGATTTCACCGCCGTCAGCCGTTCCGCCGCCGCGCCGTCAAGCTGCGCGCCAGATCGGACGAACATGCGCCGGTAGAGGTCCAGCACCCGCGCCTCCTCGCCCGCCAGCCCCAACGCCGTGCGGCCCTGCCAAAGCGCCTCGATCCGCGCGAACAGCGCCTTGTTGTTGGTCACCTCCGAGGCAAAGGCGCTCAGCTTCGGGGCAAGCTCTGCCTCCAGCGCCTCGCGCGCGGGGTTGCTGTCTGCACCGGCCACGTTGAAAAACACCCCCGCCACCCGCGACAGGGCGCGCTCCGACACCTCCAGCGCCGCGATGGTGTTGGCAAAGCCGGGCGGCTCCGGATCGGCGGCGATGGCCGCGACATTGGCCCGCGCCTCGGCCAGGGCGGCGTCAAAGGCGGGGGCGAAATCCTCGTCCCGGATCGCCGCAAAGGGCGGCAACCCAAAGGGCCCGTCCCAGTCCGCAAGCAAAACGTTCATCGCATCTCCTCCGCCTCTCTCCAGGGCGCCCCTGCGCCCCATCTCCCGTGCAAAAATATCCCCGCCGGAGGCCCCGGCCCGCCAAGGGCGATCCCCTCTACCTTTCGCGCCGCCGCAAGCCTTGCTCGATCCGCCGCAGCACGAGCGACAGGGTGATCGTCATGGTCAGATACAGCAGCGCGGCCAGATTGTATGTCTCGAAGTAGCGGAAATTGCCGGCGGCCGTCACCTTGGCAAGCTGGGTGATGTCCGACACCCCAAGAACCGAGACCAGCGAGCTGTCCTTGACCATCGCGACAAAGTCGTTTCCCAGCGGCGGCAGGATCATCCGAAAGGCCTGCGGAAAGACGATGTGGCGGAACCGCTGCCAGCCGTTCAGGCCCAGCGCCTGCGCCGCCTCGATCTGGCCCTTGTCCACCGCTTGCAGGCCGGCGCGAAAGATCTCGGCCAGAAAGGCCGAATAGGCCAGCGTCAGCGCGATCGTCGCCCGCGCGATCAGGGGAAAGTCGCGGGTCTTCCAGGGCTCGATCCCCAGCCATCCGGTCGCCCAGTTGACCGCATGGATCAACGCCGGGGCCAGGACAAAGGCGACGTAGAGCAGCAGCACGATGATCGGCACGCCGCGCATCACCTCGATGTAAAGCCGCGCGGTCTGGCGCAGCACCACAAAGCGCGACAAGCCCATCACCGCCAGACCCAGGCCCAGCGCGCAGGCCATAAGATAGGCCACCACCGCCACCACAATGGTGATCACCGCGCCCCGGGCCAGCTTGGCCAGGGCGGCCGAATAGACATCGGAGGCCAGCACCTGCCAAAAGAGCAGCGCGCCGATGACCCCAAGGATCACCAGCCACCAGGGAAAATCGGTATCGGGGGCGGGGTTCGGCTGCATCCGGAAATGGCCCCGGGGTCGCCCCCGGGGCCGGGTGCCTTATTGGCCCATCTTGTAGTCAAGGAACCACTTGGTGTTGAGCGCGTCGATCGTGCCATCCGCCCGCATCGCGGCGATGGCCGCGTTCATCGGCGCCACCAGGTCAGAGCCCTTGGGAAAGATGAAACCGAAATCCTCGGTCCCCAGCTTGTCGCCGATGATCTTGAGCCCGCCGCCAGACGCCTCGACATAACCCGCGCCGGCGGTGCCGTCGGTCAGGACCAGGTCCACATCGCCCGCCTTCAGCGCCTCGACCGTGGCGCCAAAGGTCTCGAACAGCTTGATGCGCGGGTTGGCTTCGTCGCCATCCAGCACCTCGTAGACGCCGACATAAAAGGGCGTGGTGCCCGGCTGCGCGGCCATCAGCAGGTCGGCGTTGGCGGCAAAGGACGCAGCGTCGGTAAAGCGCGCCTCGTCGCCGCGCACCATCATCACCATCTCGGACGTCATGTAGCTGTCGGAAAAATCGACCTGCTCCTTGCGGTCATCGCGGATGGTGATGCCGGTCATCCCCATGTCGAACTGCCCCTCGGACACCGCCGGGATCATCGCATCCCACGAGATGTTCTGGTAGCTGACAACCGCGTTCAGCCGCTTGGCGATCTCGGCCATGGCATCATATTCCCAGCCCACGGCCGCGCCCGAAGCGTCAAGGAACTGAAGCGGCGGATAGGCGTTCTCGGTCACGACGACAATCTCGCGCCCGCCAAGGTCAGGAACCTCCTGCGCGATGGCGGCGGTCGTCAGCATCAGGCCCGCAAGGGCGGCGACGGCAAATTTCATTTGTGAACTCCCTGTCACGAAAAGATGGCCGACTATGCCAAGGGAATGCCCCAATGCGCAAGCGCCTGTAGGGCGGCCGCCGCGACCCTTGACTCTGTGCGCCTGCGCAGGGGCGCCTTGCGGTATTCGCGCGCCCGGCACCCTTGCGCCGCGCGCGCATCGGGCGCATTTTCCCCCCATCAGCACAAGGATCCTGCCCATGACCCGCATGCCCACCTATTTCATCTCGCACGGCGGCGGCCCCTGGCCCTGGATGCCGGACTGGCGCAAGATGTTCGTCAACCTTGAGGCCTCTTTCGTGCAGATGGTGCGCGATCTGCCGGAACGCCCGAAAGCGATCCTGATGATCTCGGGCCATTGGGAGACGGACGCCTTTGCCGTCATGACCTCGGCCAACCCGCCGATGGTCTACGACTACTCCGGCTTTCCGCCCGAAACCTTTCAGATCCAATACAAGTCCCCCGGCGCGCCGGACATCGCGCGCCGTGCCGCCGACCTGATCGCGGCGGCCGGCCTGCCCGTGCGGCTGGATGACCGGCAGGGCTATGACCACGGCACCTTTGTGCCCGCCTACATCATGTATCCCGACGCCTCGGTGCCGCTCTTTCAGATTTCGCTGCGCCATGGCTATGACCCGGCCGAGCATCTGGCCCTGGGCCGCGCCCTGGCCCCGCTGCGCGACGAGGGGGTGCTGATCGTCGGCTCTGGCCTGTCCTATCACAACCTGCGCCTCTTTGGCCCCGGCGCCAAGGTGCCGTCCGAGGCGTTTGACGCCTGGCTTGCCGGCGTGATGGCCGATGCCCCGGCCGCCCGCACCGCCGCGCTCTTGGACTGGGAAAGCGCCCCCTACGCCCGCACCTGCCACGCGCAGGAAGACCATTTCGCCCCGATCTGGGCCGTCCTTGGCGCGGCCGAGGACGAGGCCGCGACGATGGTCTATCACGACCAGGGGCTGTTTGGCGGCGTCACCGCCTCCAGCTACCGGCTGGGCTAAGCGGGGTCAAAGCACCCACTGCGCCAGCAGCATCAGCGCGCCCGACAGCGCCCAGCTTCCGGCGTCGACGGCCCGGCTGACGCCGCCCAGTTTCTTGAAGGCGCTGTTGGAATAGCCCATGACGATAAAGGCCACGATGCCCAGCAGGAGCGGGCCGGTCTGCCCCTGCGCGACCATGACGCCGACAAAGACCGAATAAAGGATCAGCCCCAGAACCAGCGAACCGAACGAGGCCCCCATCGGATCGCCCGGATTGTGGCTGATGCCGGCGGACTTGCTCCACACCGGATAAAATCCCTTTGGCCCATAGTACCACCAACCGGCCCCGAAGGAAGCCACGAAGCCGACGACGACGGCGATCCAGTTCACATCTGCAAACATGCTGCACTCCACAAGACGACAGATGGACCAAGCCTAAACCGGCAGGCGCCCGCCGTCCAACCCCTGATTGACACTTGTCCGGTCCGCCCGCGTCAGCCCCCGGCCACCTGGCGGGCATATTCGGCCGCGTCATACCAGCCGCGCGAGGCCAGCACCTTGCCCGCGCCGTCCAGATCCCATTCCTCGGCCCCGACGATGCGCAAGGAGTTCTTGGTGCCCGAATGGTGGCCGGTAAAGGTCCACAGGTAAATCACATGATCCCCCATGACCCGCAGCCCGTCACAGGTCAGCGACAGGTCGGGCACGTCGGCAAAGAACCCCTCGGACATCTTCTGCACCTCTGCCCGCCCCACCCAGGGCGCCCCGCGGTTGATGACGATGCCGCCCTCAGGCGCATAGTGCTCCGCGACGGCAGCGGCAGAGCCGGAATTCCAGGCTGCGGTGTAGCTTGCGGCGATTTCGGCGATGCGGTCGTCGGACAACATGATGAGCCCCCGATTGGCGCGGGGAGCAGTCCCCGCATCGCCAGTCTGGCCCCGATCTACGGCGGCACAAAGACAAATCGACCTCAGGAACCCGGATGCCCGCAGACCGGGCAATCCGCCCGCTTCCGGACGCCGATCACCCGCGTCTCGGCGTAAAGCGCGTCATGGATCATCAGCCGGCCGCGCAGCCCCTCGCCCGCGCCGCAGATGTGCTTGACCGCCTCCATCGCCATCATCGCGCCGATCACCCCGGGCAAGGGCGCCGCCACCCCGGCCTCGGCGCAGGTCGGCACCATGCCGGGCAGGGGCCGCTCGGGAAAGACGCATTCATAGCAGGGGCCGCCGCGCGCCGGATCAAAAAGCGAAAGCTGCCCCTCCCATTGGGTGATCGCGCCCGAGATCAGCGGCACCCCCGCCTCGGCGCAGACCCGGTTCACCAGATAGCGCGTGTCGAAATTGTCGGTGCCGTCCAGCACCAGATCATAATCGCGTACCAGCTCCGCCGCCACCGCCGCATCCAGCCGCCGCCGATAGGGGCGCACCGCGACAAAGGGGTTCAGCGCCTTCATCGCGGCCTCGGCCGAAAACACCTTGGCCATGCCCAGCCGCTCCTCGGAGTGGATGATCTGCCGCTGCAAGTTCGACACCTCGACCTCGTCGTCGTCGATCACCCCGATGGTCCCGACCCCGGCGGCGGCCAGATACATCAGCGCCGGCGCGCCAAGCCCCCCGGCCCCCACCACCAGCACCCGAGCCGCCTTGAGCGCCCGCTGCCCCGGCCCGCCGATCTCGTGCAAGAGGATGTGGCGCGCATAGCGCTCCAACTCGGCGGCCTTGAACGGCCCCTCCTCCGGCGGAACCGGCGCCGCGCGCGCCTTCAGCCGCGCCAGCGCGCCCCGGTAGCCAAGGACAAGAACAGCCAGCGCCCCCGCCACCAGCCAGCCCGCCGCCGAGCCGCCCAGCGCGGCGCGCAGCCCCGATCCCTCGGGCAGGACGAGATGCAGCGCCATCGTGAGCAGCCAAAGCGCGCCGATCGCGGTCAGACGCCGCCGAACCGGCTGGCCAAAGGCCCAGCCCGCGCCCCAGACCACCGCCATCAGCGCCAGCACCAGCATCTAGCCGCGCCCCGTGTGACCAAAGCCGCCCGCACCGCGCGCCGTGTCCCCCAGCGTCTCGGCCAGGGCAAAGCGCGCGCGCACCACCGGCGCCACCACAGCCTGCGCGATGCGCTCGGCGTGCATCACCACAAAGGGCTGGTCCCCCAGATTGATCAGCGGCACGCCAAGGGGCCCGCGATAATCGCTGTCGATGGTGCCGGGGGAATTCGGCAGCGTGATCCCGTGCTTGACCGCAAGACCCGAGCGCGGCCTGATCTGCATCTCGTAGCCCTCGGGGATCGCCACGCGCAGCCCCGTCGGCACGACCAATCGCTCGCCCGGCGCGATACGCAGACCCGCCGCGCGATCCTCGGGGCGCAGGTTGGCGCGCAGGTCCGCCCCCGCCGCGCCGGCGGTCTGATAGTCCGGCAGGGCCACCGCCCGGTCCGCCCAGTCCTCGAAAACCACCTGCACCGCCACCTCGACCACCCCAGCGCCCCCGTCTTCTTCTCTGCCCAAATATCCCCGCCGGAGGCCCCGGCATCGGCCGGGCACACCGTCCGGACCCCGCTCAGCGCCCCGGCAGCGCCGCCGCGATCCGCCCGGCCAGCCGTGCCGCCACCTCGGCCTTGCCCATGCGCGGCCATTCCTCGGCCCCCGCCTCGGTGATCAGGACCACCGCGTTCTCGGCCCCGCCCATGATGCCGGTCCCGGCCGAGACATCGTTGGCGACGATCCAGTCACAGCCCTTGCGCAGGCGCTTGGCGGTGGCGTGTTCGACCAGCCTTTCGGTCTCGGCGGCAAAGCCGACGACCAGGGCCGGCCGGCGCTGCCCTGTCGAGACGGCGGCCAGGATGTCGGGGTTTTCGGCGAATTCCAGCGCCGGCGCGCGGCCCGAGCCGTCCTTCTTCATCTTCTCGGCGCCCGCGTTGGCGACGTGCCAGTCGGCCACCGCCGCCGCCATCACGGCCACATCGGCCGGCAGCGCGGCCTCGACCGCCGCCGCCATCTGCCGGGCCGTCTCGACGCGCACCACCGCCACCCCGTCCGGCGCGGCAACCTGCGCCGGCCCGGTGACAAATGTCACCCGCGCGCCCAGATCGCGCAGCGCCGCCGCGATGGCGCTGCCCTGCGCGCCGCTCGACCGGTTGGCGATATAGCGCACGGGGTCGATCGGCTCGTGCGTGGGGCCCGAGGTCACGATCACATGGCGACCGGTCAGCGGCCCCTCGGCCAGCGCGGCGCGGATCGCCGCAAGGATCGCCTCGGGCTCGGCCATGCGGCCCGGGCCGAACTCGCCGCAGGCCATCTCGCCCTCGTCCGGGCCGACGCGCAGCATCCCGTCGGCCGCCACCTGCGCCAGATTGCGCTGGGTCGCGGGGTGCAGCCACATCCGCACGTTCATCGCCGGGGCGATCAGCACGCGGGTGTCGGTCGCCAGAAGCAGGGTCGAGGCCAGATCGTCGGCCCGCCCACCCGCGGCCTTGGCGATCAGATCGGCCGTGGCCGGCGCGACGACGATCAGATCGGCCGAGCGCGACAGCTCGATATGGCCCATCTCGGCCTCGTCCGTCAGGTCAAACAGCGCCTGATGCACCTTTTCGCCCGCCAGCGCCGCCACCGACAGCGGCGTGACAAATTCCGCCCCCGCCCGCGTCAGGACCGGCGTCACCGACATGCCGGCGCCGCGCATCAGCCGGATCAGCGCCAGCGCCTTGTAGGCCGCGATGCCGCCGCCAATGATCAGAAGGACGCGCTTGGTGCTCAGCATGGGCCCTTGTCCGCCGATACAGGTCGGAACAGGGATAGGCCCCGCCCGGTGCCAACTCAAGCCCCCCGGCGCGGAGCTAGCGCAGAAACAGCTCCAGCTCGCCCGCATGCGCCTGAAGCGCGCGCTTCATCTTGGCATAGGCGCCCGCCTCGAGCTGACGGATGCGTTCCTTGGACAGGCTCATTTCGCGGCCCAGATCCTCAAGCGTGCGGGGCTCGTCGACCAGACGGCGGGCGGCCACGATACGCCGCTCGCGCTCGGACAAGACCTCCAGCGCCTGCCCCAGCCAGCCGCGCACCTTGGCGGCGTCGTGGTCCTGCGCGACCGTCTCTTCGGCCGCCGGGCCTTCGTCGGCCAGAATGTCGATCCATTCGCGCCCGTCCTCGTCCCCGGACTGGACCGCGTTCAGCGACATGTCCATGCCGCCCAGCCGACCCTCCATCATCAGGACATCCTGCACCGACACGCCCAGCGAGACCGCCACACGGCGCAGAACCTCGCCCTGCCCCAGCGTCTCGCCCAGGTCGGCGGCCTCGCGGGTGACCTGCGCCTTGACCCGCGCCAGGTTGAAGAACAGCGACTTCTGCCCGGCGGTCGAGCCGGTGCGCACTAGCGACCAGTTGCGCAGCACATGGTCCTGGACCGAGGCCTTGATCCACCACACCGCATAGGTGGAAAAACGCACGCCCCGGTCGGGGTCGAACCGCTCGGCCGCCTTCATCAGGCCCAGCGCCGCCTCTTGCGTCAGATCGTTCATCGGCGCGCCATAGCGGCGGTACTTTGCCGCCACCGAAATCGCCAGCCGCATATAGGCGGTGATCAGCCGATGCAGGGCGGCCTCGTCGCCGCGCTCACGCCAGGCCCGGGCGAGGCGGGTTTCGGTCTCGGCGTCCAGAAGTTCGGCTGCGCGCGCTTGGCGCGGCAGGGTTTGGTCGCTATATCCATCCAGTGCCATGTGACCTCCGATGCATGCGGTGACGTTCTGGTGCCCACCGATGCAGTTTCTACGCGCCAGTCCCGCAGATGGATCATCCCGCCTTGCCGCAAACCTTTCCCCGACTGACGCTGGTGATCGGCGGTGCCCGGTCGGGAAAATCGCGGCTGGCCGAGAGGCTTGTGCGCGCTGCCGGCCTGCCGAAAACCTACATCGCCACCGCCGAGGCCTGGGATGACGAGATGCGCGCGCGCGTCGCGGCGCACCGGGAGGGGCGGGGTGAGGACTGGGCCTGCATCGAGGCGCCGCGCGATCTGCCCGGCGCGCTGGCCGCCGCGCCGCCTGGCATCGCCTTGATCGATTGCGCCACGCTCTGGCTGACCAATGTCGTGCTGGCCGAGGCCGACATCGTGGCCGAGACCGAGGCGCTTCTTGCCGCGCTTGACGCCCGCGCGGGCCCCGTCGTCATTGTCACCAACGAGCTGGGCTGGTCCATCGTGCCCGAAAACGCCCTCGCCCGGCGCTTTCGCGATGAACAGGGGCGGCTGAACCAGGCTCTTGCGGCGCGGGCGGCGCTTGTGGTCACGGTCATTGCCGGCCTGCCTCTGGTGCTGAAAGGCCAGATGCCGGTGCTGGAGTGAGCCGCCTCTGGCTGGTCCGCCACGGGCCGACCCATGCCAGGGCCATGGTCGGCTGGACCGACCTTGCCGTCGATCTGTCCGACCCTGCCGCCCTTGCCCGGCTGAACGCGCATCTGCCCCTGGCTCCGGTGATCTCTTCGGACCTGTCGCGCGCCGTCCACACCGCCGATGCGCTGACCGGCCGGCCCCGCCTGCCGCATGATGCGGACCTGCGCGAGATCCATTTCGGCGCCTGGGAGATGCGCGGCTTTGCCGAGATCGAGGCCGAGTCGCCGGACCACATCCGCGCCTTCTGGGATGACCCGGGCGATGTGCGCCCGCCCGGAGGCGAAAGCTGGAACCAGCTTTGCGCCCGCGTCGCGGCGGCGCTGGACCGGCTTTCCCATCTGCCCGAGGTGATCGTGGTGGCCCATTTCGGCCCGATCCTCGCGGCGATCCAGATGGCCGGACGGCTGAGCGCGAAGGATGCCTTTGCCCACCGCATCGACAATCTGTCGGTCAGCACGATCACGCTTGGCGCGGCGCCCGGGGTCCTCTGCGTCAATCATCTGCCCTGAGCTTGCCTGCGGCAGACGGGCTTTCCTTGTCCTCGCAGCCGTGGTTTCCTGCCCGAAAAGGAGACGCCCATGCCCTATGACCTCGTGATCGGCGACCGCGCCTATTCGTCCTGGAGCCTGCGCGGCTGGCTCTTGTTCGACGCCTTCGGCATTCCGGTGCGCACCCACAGCGCCCGGCTTTATACCGACGAATTGCCGACCCTTCTGAAATCCTACCCCCCGGCCAGGACCGCCCCCACCATGCGCACCCCGGACGGCGTGGTGGTGCCCGAAACCATTGCCATCGCCGAAGAACTCGCCTCGCGCCATCCGGAGGCGGGCCTCTGGCCGGCCGACCCCAGGGCCCGGGCCGTGGCCCGCGTGCTGGCGGCCGAGATGCATGCCGGCTTTGGCGCCCTGCGCAGCCATTGCCCGATGAACCTGCGCGTCAGTTACACCGACTGCGCCCCGCCCGAAGCGGTGCTGGCCGACCTGGCGCGACTTGAGCTGATCTGGGACTGGGCGCGGGACCAGACCGGCGCCGAGGTGTGGCTGTGTGGCGAATACAGCGCGGCCGATGCCTTCTTTGCCCCGGTCGCGAGCCGCATCGCCACCTACAACCTGCCCGCCGGGCCCCGCGCCATGGCCTATGTTCAGGCGCATCTGGCGCATCCCTCGTTCCGCCGCTGGCGGGCGATGGGGCTGGTCGACGGCGCCGATCAGGACTTTTACCGCCGCGACTATCCGCGCCGTCCCTGGCCCGGCCCCACCCCGCTGCCGGCAAGGGCGGCCGACGGGACGGCGGCGGAAAACGCCGTCTGCCCCTATTCGGGCGGGCCGGTGACCCATGTGCTTGAGATCTCGGGCAGACGGTTCGGCTTTTGCAATGCCTTCTGCCGCGACAAGACCGCCGCCGACCCAGAGGCCTGGCCGGCGTTCATGGCGTTGATGGGATAGGGCAGACGGGGGCCGGCCCCCGAACCGCCCCGGCCGGGGCCGGGGCGGTTTCCCCCGGGATATTTGGGCAGAGAAGAATTGCGGACCCGCGCCCGCCTTGGACGGAGCCGTTAACCCTTTGCTAACCACGCCGGCTTAGCCCTGTGAGGGGTGGCAGGGAGCGGGCGATGATCGCAAGGGCCTATACGGTGGCCTTCGAAGGGGTCGAGGCCCGCATGGTCGAGGTGCAATGCGCGCTGACCCCGGGTCTGCCGGGGTTCAGCATCGTCGGCCTGCCGGACAAGGCCGTGTCCGAGGCGCGCGAGCGGGTGCGCGCCTCGATGCAGGCCATGTCCATCGCGCTGCCGGCCCGGCGGATCACGATCAACCTCTCGCCGGCCGACCTGCCGAAAGAGGGCAGCCATTTCGATCTGCCGATCGCCCTGGCCCTGCTGGCCGCGCTGGGGATCATCCCGGCCGACGAGGTCGAGCGGACCGTCGCGCTGGGGGAATTGTCGCTGGACGGCACGCTGATTCCGGTGCTTGGGGCGCTGCCGGCCGCCATGGCCGCCGCCGAAGAGGACCGGCGCCTCTTGTGTCCGCGTGCCTGCGGGGCCGAGGCGGCCTGGGTCGGGGCCACCCAGGTCATCGCGGCGGGCTCTCTGGACGAGGTGCTGCGCCATTTCACCGGCCGCGCGCCCATCGCTCCGTCAGAGGCCGGCGAGGTGGCCCGCCCGGTCCATCTGCGCGATCTGGCGGAGGTGAAGGGGCAGGAGCGGGCCAAGCGGGCGCTGGAAATCGCCGCCGCCGGGCGCCACCACATGCTGATGGTCGGCAGCCCGGGGTCGGGCAAGTCCATGCTGGCCGCCCGCCTGCCGGGCATCCTGCCGCCCCTGTCGGCGGCCGAGGCGCTGGAGACCTCGATGATCCACTCGCTGGCAGGGCTGCTCGGCGAGGCGGGCATCTCGCGCGAGCGGCCCTTTCAGGAGCCGCACCACACCGCCTCGATGGCGGCCATCGTGGGCGGCGGGCGCGGGGCCAAGCCGGGAGAGATCTCGCTGGCGCACAATGGCGTTTTGTTCATGGACGAGTTTCCCGAGTTTTCAAGGCAGGTTCTGGAAACCCTGCGCCAGCCGATCGAGACCGGCGAGGTCGTGGTCGCGCGGGCCAATGCCCATGTCCGCTATCCCTGCCGGTTCCTGCTGGTGGCGGCGGCCAACCCCTGCAAATGCGGCTACATGACCGACCCCGCGCGCGCCTGCGCCCGGGTGCCCCTGTGCGGCGAGGATTACATGGGGCGCATCTCGGGGCCCCTGATGGACCGCTTCGATCTGCGCGTCGATGTGCCCCCGGTGGCCTTTGCAGACCTTGACCTGCCCGCCACGGGCGAGAGCTCGGCCATCGTGGCGGCCCGGGTGCTGCGCGCGCGCGAGGTGGCGGCGGCGCGGTTGCCGGCTCACCCCACGGCGCGGGTGAACGCCGACCTCGAAGGCGCGCTGCTGGAAGAGATCGCGGCACCGGACGCCGAGGGAAGGGCGCTCTTGCTGCGCGCGGCCGAGCGTTTCGGGCTGACCGCGCGCGGCTATCACCGCGTGCTGCGCGTGGCGCGCACCATCGCCGATCTGGACGGCAGCGCAGGGCTGCGATCGCCGCACATCGCCGAAGCGATCAGCTACCGGATAGCGCCTGGCGGCGCGCGGGGCGGCTGAACTGCCGCCTCACCCGCCCCGCCTCGCCTCGATCACCTGCCAGATCCGCTCGGCGCCGTTGGTGCCGTCGAACCGCTCCAACTCTTGCAGGCCGGTCGGCGAGGTCACGTTGATCTCGGTCAGCCAGTCGCCGATCACGTCGATGCCGACAAAGACCTGGCCCTTGTCGCGCAGCACCGGCCCGATGGCGGCGCAGATCTCAAGGTCGCGCGCGGTCAGGCCCACCGGCTCCGGCCGCCCGCCGGCATGCATGTTGGACCGCGTCTCGCCGGCCTGG
This sequence comes from Paracoccaceae bacterium, assembly GCA_052387855.1. Lineage (GTDB taxonomy): Bacteria > Pseudomonadota > Alphaproteobacteria > Rhodobacterales > Rhodobacteraceae > CAIYZT01. The sequence continues at coordinate 9,795 of JBQTIT010000068.1, read as the reverse complement.
GGCACGCGGTTGATCGCTCCGATCGGCTCGCCATCCACCAGGATCACCCGCTTGTCGCCCTTTGCCACCGCGGGCAGATACTTCTGCACGATCAGCGGCTCGCGGTTCATGCCGGTGAACATCTCGTGCAGACTGGCCAGGTTGCGGTCATTTGGGTCAAGCCGGAACACCCCGGCGCCGCCGTTGCCGTAAAGCGGCTTGAGGATGATGTCGCCATGGCGCGCCTTGAAGTCGCGGATCGTCTGCAGGTCCCGCGCGATCGCGGTGGGCGGGGTCAGATCGGCAAAGCGCAGGACCAGCAGCTTTTCGGGGCTGTTGCGCACCCAGAAGGGATCGTTCACCACCAGGGTGCGCGGGTGGATCATTTCCAGCAGATGCGTGGTGGTGATATAGCCCATGTCAAAGGGCGGATCCTGGCGCAGCCAGACCACATCGAAATCGGCCAGATCCACCTCGGTCTCGGGGCCATAGCTCACATGGTTGCCCTGCTCGCGCCGCAGCTCGATCGGAAAACCCCGCGCCAGCACCCGCCCCTCGACAAAGGCGAGCCGGTCAGGAGTGTAGAAAAACAGCTCATGCCCCCGCGCCTGAGCCTCCAGCGCGATCCGAAAGGTCGAATCGCCGTTGATGTTGACCGACCCGATCGGGTCCATCTGTAGGGCAACCTTCAAGGCCATGCTGCGCTCCGGGCAAGGGATGACCACTTGATGACCCAAGCCCGCGCCAGATGCAATTGACCACCGCGGCGACACCGCGTGTCTGCCGCCCGGGACCATGCAACCCGGCCTAAAACCCCTCAGGCCGCCAGCGCGTTTTCCAGAATCTCGATCCGCCCCGCCCCGTCGACCAGCGCGACGTCAAATCGCATCTGCGCGGCGAGCCCCTGCACCGTCCCCGCGACGAATTCGGTCGCCGCGTCAAGGATCCGGGCAATCTGCCGCCCGGTCAGGCGCTGCGCGGCCATCGCATGGCTGGCGCTTTTCTTGACCTCGACAAAGACATAGCCGTCACCGTCGCGGGCGATCAGGTCGACTTCGCCCGACTTGCCACGCCAGCGGCGGGCGACGATGGCCAGTCCGGACCGCTCATAGCGCCCCGCCACGCTGTTCTCGGCGGCACAGCCGGCGTGATGGGCCATTGCCCCCCGCATCTGCCTTTGTGTCTTCATGTCTTTCCCCGCTTCAGGGCCATCTGATACACCTCGCGCCGCGAGAGCGAGAAAGCCTCCGCCACCGCTGCCGCCGCATCCTTGACCGTCATCTCATCCAGCGCCCGATCGAGCGCCCGCTCAACCGTTTCGGCATCCGCCGCGCCGGCCGCGGCGCGGTCGATCACCAGAACGCATTCGCCCTTGATGTCGCGCCCGGCGCATCCGTCCCGGATCTGGGCGATGGTGCCGCGCGTGACCTCTTCGAATCGCTTGGTGAGTTCCCGGCACAGGGCTGCCAGGCGATCCTTTCCATGAGTCTCCGCCAAATCATCCAAGATTTGGTTAATCCTGTTCGGGCTTTCGTACAGGACCACCGTGGCCTGCACCGGCGCCAGCTCGCGCAGAAAGGCCAGGCGTGCCGTCCGCGCCGCCGGTGGAAAGCCGGCGAACAGGAACCGGTCCGTGGGCAGACCGGCCACTGCGAGCGCGGCAAGCACCGCGCTGGCGCCGGGCGCGGCGTAGACGGGCAGGCCCATCTCGCGCGCCGCGCGGGTCAGCTCGAACCCCGGGTCCGACACCAGCGGCGTGCCGGCCTCGGCGGCATAGGCCACGGTCTTGCCGGCCTGCAGGTCGGCCAGCAGCCGAGGCAGGGCGCGCGCGCCGTTGTGCTCATGGTAGGGCACGATGCGCCGGCCATTCAGGGCGATGCCGTGCAGCTCCATCAGGTGGCGCAGGGTCCGGGTATCCTCGGCCGCCAGCACTTCGGCGCCGGCCAGCACATCGAGCGCCCGCAGCGTGATGTCCCTGGCCGCGCCGATCGGGGTGGACACGATGTAAAGCCCGGGCGCCATGGCCCGGGGCTGGGACTTGTAGGCGTCGCTCATCGTCGTCGGGCCCCTTGCAAAGTTTACTTTTCCGGGCGATCCGCTTAGGGTCTGGCCTGACCCGACCTGATGTCCTGAGGAGTTTCCATGTTGTCCGTTTTGCGCCGGACCCGCAAGTCACTGACCGCGGTGGCCCTGATCCTTTCCGCGCTCGTGATCAGCGCCTGCGCCGCTGGCGGGCCCGGGCCGGGCGGGGGCCGTCTGGGCGAGACGGTCAACGTCGCGCTGCTGGTGCCCTCTGGCTCGGGGCAGGCGGCGGACGATGTCCTGGCGCTGGGGCTTGAGAATGCCGCGCGGCTGGCCATGGCCGATCTTGGCGGCGAGGGGATCATCCTGACCGTCTATCCCACGGCCGGGCGGCCCGACCAGGCGGCGGCCATGGCCGCGCAGGCGGTCGCCGGGGGTGCGCAGATCATCCTTGGCCCGGTCTACGCGCAAGAGGCCAAGGCCGCCGGTGCGGCGGTGGCGGGAAGCGGGGTCAACCTGCTGGCCTTTTCCAACAACACCGACGTTGCGGGCAACAACGTCTTTGTCCTCGGGCCCACGTTCCAGAACACGGCGCGGCGGCTCTTGGTCCATGCCTATGCGCAGGGTCTGAGCCGGATCATGATCGTGCACGACCAGACCCCGGCGGGAGAGGTCGGCCGGCAGGCGATCGCGCGCGGCGCCGCCCTGGCCGGCGCCAGCGTCGTGGCCACGGGCAGCTATGAATTCTCGCAGAATGGCGTGGTTTCCGCCATCCAGGGGCTGGTCGCCTCGGCACGCGACACCGGGGCCCAGGCGGTCTTTCTGACCGCCGACACTGCCGGCGCGCTGCCGCTGGTCTCGCAGCTTCTGTCCGAAGGCGGGCTCGATCCGGCCACAACGCGATACATCGGCCTGACGCGCTGGGACATTCCGGAGGCGACGCTGTCCTTTCCGGGCCTGCAGGGCGGCTGGTTCGCGCTGCCCGATCCGGTGCTTTTCGCGCAGTTCGAAGCCCGGTATGAGGCCGCCTATGGCCAGGCGCCGCATCCGATCGCGGGGCTGGGCTATGACGGCATCGCGGCCATCGGCGCGCTGATGCAGGCCGGCGGCGAGGGCGGGCTCTCGGTGGGCGCCCTGACCCAGGCCGCGGGCTTTGCCGGCGTGAGCGGCATGTTCCGCCTCTTGCCGGACGGCACGAACGAGCGCGCCCTGGCCGTGGCCGAGGTGCAGAACGCCGCGCCCGTGATCGTCAGCCCGGCGCCGCGCGCCTTCAGCAGGGCCGGGTTCTGAACCTGCGCCTGCACCGGGGGCGGCCGCGCCGACAGATGACTGAGATGAGCCCAAAGGCGCCGCAGCGCCCCTTGCTGGTGCCACCCGGCACCTTCTTTGATCCCCAGGCGATCCTGGACGCTCTGGGCGGGGCCGGGGCCGATGCCAGCGCTGCCCGGGACCTGCGCGCAAGGGCCGGGGCACTTCTTCTGGCCGCCCGACAGGACGGGGCGGCCGCGCTCGCCCGCGCCTTCGCCGCCGCCCCGCGCGCGGCCGAGGCGCTGATCCATTCGCAATCCGACCTGACCGACCTCTTGGTCACCACCGCCTGGACCGTCACCTGCCGATTCCTGGAGACCGAGGCCGCCGCCAGCCTGGACGAGCCGCTGGCGATCATGGCCGTCGGCGGCTATGGCCGCGCCGAGATGGCGCCCCAGTCGGATGTCGACCTGCTGTTCCTGACGCCGCGAAAGATCACGCCGGCGGCCGAGCGGCTGGTCGAAACCCTGCTTTACCTGCTGTGGGACCTCAAGCTCAAGGTCGGCCATTCCACCCGCACCCTGAAGGACTGCCTGACCCTCGGCCGCCAGGACATCACGATCCGCACCGCGCTCTTGGAACACCGCCTGGTCACCGGCCACGCGCCGCTGGCAGAGGAGCTGGCAAATGTCCTGTGGTCCGACCTTTTCCGCTCCACCGGACGCGAGTTCATCGAGGCCAAGCTGGCCGAGCGCGCCGAGCGCCACAAGCGGCAGGGCGGGCAGCGCTATGTGCTGGAGCCGAACGTCAAGGAGGGCAAGGGCGGCCTGCGCGATCTGCAGACGCTGTACTGGATCGGCAAGTACCTGCACCGCGTCCAGGACCCCTCGGGCCTGGTCGAGGCCGGTCTGCTGTCCTCGGACGAGTTCGAGATGTTCGCCCGCGCCGAGAATTTCCTCTGGGCGGCGCGCTGCCATCTGCACCTGATCGCGGGGCGGGCGGTGGACCAGTTGACCTTTGACATGCAGGTCGAGGTGGCGGCCCGGATGGGCTATGCCGATGGCCAGGGCCGCCGGGCGGTCGAGCATTTCATGCAGGACTACTTTCGCCACGCCACCCGCGTGGGCGAGCTGACGCGGATCTTTCTGACCGAGCTTGAGGCGCGCCACGTCAAGCCCGAGGCGCGCCTGGCCGGCCTGTTCCGCCGCACCCGGCTGAAATCCGGCTTCAAGCTGGTCCAGGGCCGCATCGACGCCCCCGACACCGCGCGCTTTCTGGCCGACAAGCTGAACCTCTTGCGCATCTTCGAAGAGGCCCTGCGCAGCGGCTATCTGCTGCACCCCAACGTGATGCGCCTGATCGCGGCCAACCTGCACCTGATCGACGACGGCATGCGCGAGGACCCCGAGGCGCAGCGCATCTTTCTGGACCTGATGCTCAGCCACGGCAACCCGGTGCGCGCGCTGCGGCGGATGAACGAGCTGGGCGTGCTGGCCGCCTTCATCCCGGAATTCGAACCCATCGTCGCGATGATGCAGTTCAACGTCTACCATTCCTATACGGTGGACGAGCATATCATCCAGACCATCTCGGTCCTCGCGCAGCTTGAACGGGGTGAGCTGGTCGAGGATCTGCCGCTGTCCTCGTCGATCCTGAAGCAGGGCATCAACCGGCGGGTGCTGTATGTCGCGCTGCTGCTGCACGACATCGGCAAGGGCCGCCCCGAGGATCATTCGATCCTGGGCGCGCAGATCGCCCGCAAGGTGGCACCGCGCCTGGGGCTGGACGAAGAGGAATCCGAAACCGTCGAATGGCTGGTGCGCTATCACCTCCTGATGTCCGACATGGCGCAGAAGCGCGACATCGGCGATCCGCGCACCGCGCGCGATTTCGCGCGGGCGGTGACCTCGCGGCAGCGGCTGGACCTGCTCACGGTGCTCACGGTCTGCGACATCCGCGGCGTCGGGCCGAACACCTGGAACAACTGGAAGGCCATGCTGCTGCGCCAGCTTCACGCGCTGACCACCGAGGCGCTGGAGGGGGGGCTGGAATCGGTCACGCGTGAGAAGCGCGAGGACGAGGCCAAGGCCGCCCTGGCGGGCCGCCTGGCCGACTGGCCGGGCCCCGCGGTCCAGCACGAGCTTTCACGGCACTACGCGCCCTATTGGCAGGGCCTGACCACCGACACCCAAGAGGCCTTTGCCCGCCTGCTGCGCGATCTGCCCAACGACGTGATCCGCATCGACCTGCACCCCGAACCCGCGCGCGACGCCACCCGCGCCTGCTTTGCCCTTGCCGACCATCCGGGCATCTTTTCCCGCCTTGCGGGGGCCCTGGCACTGGTCGGGGCGAACGTGGTCGATGCCAAGACCTATACGTCCAAGGACGGCTACGCCACGCCCGTCTTCTGGATCCAGGACGCCGAGGGCAAACCCTATGACCCCGACCGCCTGGCCCGCCTGACCCAGATGATCGACCGCACGCTCAAGGGCGAGGTGGTCCCGCGCGAGGCGCTCGCCGGGCGCGACAAGCAGAAAAAACGCGAACGCGAGTTCCGCTTTCCCACCCATATCGCGATCGACAACGAGGGATCGGAAATCTACACGATCATCGAGGTCGACACCCGCGACCGACCGGGCCTGCTTTACGATCTGACCCGCACGCTGGCGGGCAACAACATCCAGATCGCCTCGGCCGTGATCGCGACCTATGGTGCCCAGGTCGTCGACACCTTCTATGTCAAGGACATGTTCGGGCTGAAGCTGCACGCCCGGCACCGGCAAGAGGCGCTTGAGAAAAAGCTGCGCCAGGCCATCGCCGAAGGTGCCCAGCGCGCCGTCTCCACGGCCTGAGCCGCGGGGCCCGCCCGGCCTCTTGCGCCTTGCCTCATCCTCTGTGCTCAAGTATCCCACGGGGGGCCCGGGGGGTGTGAAACCCCCCGGCGCCTCAGGACACGCGCCCCGCATGAAGCCGATCCCCCTTCTTCGTTCCGCGCTGACCGTCGGCTCCTGGACGCTGCTGTCCCGGGGCGCGGGGCTGGCGCGCGACGTGATGATGGCGGCCTACCTTGGCGCGGGGCCGGTGGCCGACGCCTTCAACATCGCCTTTTCGCTGCCCAACATGTTTCGCCGCTTCTTTGCCGAGGGCGCCTTCAACATGGCCTTCGTGCCGATGTTCGCCAAGAAGCTCGAAGCGGGCGAGGATCCGCAGGGCTTTGCCCGCGACGCCTTCAGCGCCATGACGCTTGTCCTGATCGTCTTTGCAGCTCTCGGCACCCTGGCCATGCCCTGGCTGGTCTGGGCCATGGCCTCGGGCTTTTCCGGCGATATCCGCTTCGCCCTGGCGGTCGACTTCGGGCGCATCGCCTTTTGCTACATCCTCTTCATCTCGCTGGTGGCGCTGATCTCGGGCGTGCTGAACGCCCATGGCCGGTTCACCGAGGCGGGCTTCGTGCCGGTGCTGATGAACCTGATCTTCATCGCCGCCATGCTGGTGGCCGACGGCGCGGGCTGGGACATGGGGATGACGCTGGCCTGGGCCGTGCCGGTCACCGGAGTTGCGCAACTGGGGTTCACCTGGATCGCCGCCCGCCGGATCGGCTTTGCGCCGGTCCCGCGCTGGCCGCGCCTGACGCCGGACCTGCGGCGCCTGGCCCTAATCGCCGGCCCGGCGCTCTTGGCCGGCGGCGTGGTGCAGATCAACCTGCTGGTCGGCCGCCAGGTCGCCTCCTACACCGAGGGGGCGGTGTCCTGGCTGGTCTATGCCGACCGGCTGTACCAGTTGCCCCTGGGCGTTGTCGGCATCGCCATCGGCACGGTCCTCTTGCCCGACCTGTCGCGCCGCCTTCGGGCCGGGGATGGCGCCGGCGGGCGGGAAAGCCTGAACCGGGGGGCCGAGCTGGCCCTGGCCCTGACCCTGCCCGCCGCCGTGGCGCTGATCGTCATCGCCCTGCCGCTGGTGCGGGTCCTTTACGAACGCGGCGCCTTCACGGCCGCCGATTCGGCCCAGACGGCGCTGGCCCTGGCGATCTACGGCGCGGGTCTGCCGGCCTTTGTGCTGCACAAGGTGCTGCAACCGCTGTTCTACGCCCGCGAGGACACGCGCCGCCCGTTCCACTTTGCGCTGGTCTCGATGGTGCTGAACGCCGCGCTCGCGGTCGGTCTGATGCCGCTGATCGGCTTTGCCGCCGCCGCCCTGGCCACCACGGCGGCCGGCTGGGTCATGGCCTGGCAGCTCTGGTCCGCCAGCCGCGCGCTGGGCGAGGTGGCGCGGCTGGACGATCGCGCGCGGCGGCGCCTGCCGCGCATCCTGCTCTCGGCCCTGCTGATGGGCGGGGTGCTGTGGCTCCTCCGCCAGCCGCTGGAGCCGGCGCTGGCCCTGCCGCTTTGGCGCTATGCCGCGCTGGCCGGGCTGATCGCGGCCGGCCTGCTCAGCTACGCCGCCGCCGGACGGCTGACCGGCGCCTTCACGCTTGCGGATCTTCGCAAGCTGCGGCGCGGCCGATAGACCCCTAGCCGCGCCCGCGCAGCAGCGCCATCAGCCTGGCCCAGCCGGCCGGATTGACCAGGGCCGACAGCGCAAGGCCGGTGCCAAAGCCGCCGATCTCGGCCACCCAGCCGGTGCCGCCGCCAAAGGTCAGGCCAAAGACCAGTTGCGCCCCCAAAAGCAGCGCGATCAGCGAAAAGGCCCGCGCCGGATGCGCCCCCGTCACCCGCGCGCCGACCCACAGCACATAGGTAAAGGCGCCGATCAGCCCGTAGACCCCGGCATAGCCGCCAAACACCGCCTGCGTGACAAAGGGCAGAAGCGCCGAAAGCCCCGCCCCCGCCGCCGCCGAGACGGTGAAGACCGCCAGAACCGCCCACCAGCGGAACACCTCGCCCACGAACTTTCCCAGCGCCAGCAGGATCACGGCGACAAAGAGCAGGTGGCTGAACCCGCCGTGGATGAAGGAAAAGCTGACCAGGCGCAGCCATTCTCGCGGCGCCACATAGCCCTCGGCCCACCAGACGCGCTGCGCCTCGGGGAAAAAGGCCATGCGCAGCCACAGGTCCTGTCGCAGACCCAGCCGGCCCGTGGCCTCGGCAAGGCTCAGGTAAAGCTCCAGCGCCACCATCGGCAGCACCAGGGCCCAAATCACCAGGGGGATCGGATTGAGCGGCGCCGTCGCTTGCCGCCCCTCGTCGCGCTCGTCCATCGCACCCTCATCGGTTGACGCCTGCCGAACCGACCGATATGCGACAAGCGCGCGAATATCCAGATGGAGCCTTTCGATGTCCGAGCCGGTCCAAACGCCTCAGACCACCCCGAACGCCGCGTTCAAGCCCCGGATCTTTTCCGGCATCCAGCCTTCGGGCGGGCTGACGCTGGGCAACTACCTGGGGGCGCTCAAGCGATTTGTCGAAAAGCAGGACGAGGGGATCGAGACGATCTACTGCATGGTCGACATGCACGCGATCACCACCTGGCAGGACCCCGCCAAGCTGCGCCACGCCACGCGCGAGGGGGCCGCCGCCTTCATCGCTGCCGGCATCGATCCGGCGCGCTCGATCCTGTTCAACCAGAGCCAGGTCTCGGCCCATGCCGAGCTTGGCTGGATCTTCAACTGCGTCGCGCGCATGGGCTGGATGAGCCGGATGACCCAGTTCAAGGACAAGGCCGGCAAGAATTCCGAAAACGTCAGCCTTGGCCTTTACGCCTATCCCGCGCTGATGGCCGCCGACATCCTGGCCTATCACGCCACCATGGTGCCGGTGGGCGAGGACCAGAAGCAGCATCTGGAGCTGACGCGCGACATCGCGATCAAGTTCAACAATGACTATGGGGTCAGCTATTTCCCGGTGGTGGAGCCGCTGATCGAGGGCGCGGCAACGCGGGTGATGAGCCTGCGCGACGGGACAAAGAAGATGTCTAAATCCGACCCGTCGGACCAGAGCCGGATCAACCTGACCGACAGCGCCGATGCGATCGCCGCCAAGATCCGCAAGGCCAAGACCGACCCCGAGCCGCTGCCGGACAGCCTTGAGGGCCTGAAGGACCGCCCCGAGGCGCGCAATCTGGTGAACATCTATGCGGCCCTTGCCGGCCATTCGCCCGGCCAGGTGATCACAGATTTCGCCGGGGCGCAGTTCGGCACCTTCAAGCCGGCGCTGGCCGATCTGGCGGTGGCAAAGCTTGAGCCGATCACGACCGAGATGGTGCGCCAGATGCAGGACCCGGCCGAGATCGACCGCATCCTGGGCCAGGGCGCGGACCGGGCCGAGGCGATCGCGCGCCCGATCGTCGATCAGGTCTACGAAATCACCGGCATGATCCGCTCGCGCCGGTAAGGGCAGGGTACCGGCCGGGCGTGAAAGGCGCGCCCGGCAAGTGTCTGGCTTGCGTCCCGTCTCCGGAGGGGACGAGGGGCCGTGCGTTTCCTGATCCGCCCGGCGAGTCGTGGCCGAGGCCAGCGCCGCGGTCATGCGACGCCCCGTCATCTTTCCCGCCCGCGGGCCCCAAAGGCCCTCGGCCAGCGCCTGCCCTTCCCCCGGCAGGCGCTTCGCG
>JBQTIT010000067.1:0-7100 GCA_052387855.1 Paracoccaceae bacterium | reverse complement strand
TCCCCCGGCAGGCGCTTCGCGCCTGCCGGGGGAAGGCGCTGGCCTCTGTGGTGTAGCGGGACCGGTCTACCCCATCCGTTCCCATACGGGCGGGAAAACGCAGTGCGTTTTCCTTTTCGCCCGACTTGGCCGAGGCGGCGACCCTTTTCCCCTTTTAGCGCCGAGCCGCCTGCGCCCTCGCGCGATCACGCGCGGGAATGCATCTTTTCGATGTAGGCGCGCATCTCTTCGGCCTCTTGCCGGGAATCGCGCAGCCCCTCCATCGCGGCGCGCAGCTCTGCCTCGGTCTGCGCGATCTGGTTCGTCAACTCTTCCTCGCGCGCCTCAAGATAGGCGATGGCCTCTTCGCGCTGCTCTTCGGCCTCGTGCAGGCGCTGGGCCAGATCGTCCATCTCGCCCATGTCGCCGCCGGCAATCCGGGTGAACCGGCTCACCGCCCATGAGGCGAACCATCCCAGCGCAAAGGCAAAGAGCAGGATGATGGCCGTCGCGATGATGAATTCGGTGCGGTTCATGGGCGTGTCAGCCTTCTTGCTTTGCAGGGCGCGCGCGCGGCGCAGGGGTCTTTTCGGTCGGCGCCAGCGAGGGGGCGCCGGGCGGGGTTGCCTGCGCCTTGCCCTGACCGGCGGCGGCGGCGGCGGCGGTTGCCGCCCGGGCCACCTCTTCGTTCGGTGAGTTTCCGGCCTCGGGCGCGGCCCCGGCAAAGATGAACTCGATCCGCCTGTTGGCCTCGCGCCCGGCCTCTTCGCCGTTGTCGGCGATGGGCGCGGTCTCGCCGTATCCCTTGGCGCGCATGGCCGAGACGTCGACTTGCCGCCCCTCAAGCGCCAGCAGCACCGCGTCCGCCCGCGCCTGCGACAGCGACAGGTTCCCCCCGTCCGATCCCTGCGCGTCGGTATGGCCGGCGATCTCGTACCGCATGGGGCCGCATTTTTGCAGCGCGGCGGCGATCTGCGCGATCACGCGCGCGGCGGCGGCGTCGATCTCGGTCGAGGCGGGGGGAAAGGTGATCTTGTTCGCGGCCAGCACGGCCTGAACCCCCTCGTCGCACTCGCGGCTGGTGGGCAGGCTGGCGATGGGGTCCAGCGCCTTGTCATAGCTGACCGCGACGCGAAAGGTCTGCCCCTTGCCCAGACGGTCGGACAGGATCTGCGCCACCCGCGCCTTGGCAAGCTGCGAGCCGGTCACGCCGGTCACCTCGACCAGATCGGGGCGCACCAGCAGGGTTCCATGCTCCAGCTCGGCCAGCGCTTCGAGCCCGGCTATGACCCGGTTCGGCCAGCCCTCGGGCAGGTCGGGGTCAAGCCGCGTGGCCAGATGCACCTGGCCCGAACCGAACAGCGCCTTGGCGACGCTTTCGGTGGCCTGCTGCACGCGCTCGTCCGTCAAGCGGCCGCGCAGCTCGACCTTTCCGGTCGCGGGCGCCAGCGCCGCGGTGAATTCCACCGGGCCGGCCGGACGCGCGGACGTGGCCTGCGCGAGGTTCGCGGCCAGCGAAAAGACCTCGGGCAGCTCTGCCCGAAGCTGGCCAAGCGCCCGGTCATAGGCGTCCTGCCCGACCGCCTGTCCCGCCTCGAGCGAGACATCGGCATCCGAAAAGGTGATGGTCGCATCGCCCAGGTCCGCGACAGCGCGGATGCCGGCGCCGACCGCGCGCGACCAGCCCGGGCTTGGCACGCCGATGCCGACCACGCAGGTTTCGGGCGCGACCTCGGCCCCTGCCGCCGCCGCTGCCGCCAGAATCTCGGCCTTGGCCCTTTCGCTGTCGGCCGAGCAGGCGTCAAAGCGGGCGCCTTCGGCGTCCTTGACAAAGCGCAGGGTAAAGGGTGTCAGGACCGGGCGCGGCGCGCTGATGTCGATGGTCACGGATATGCCCTGCGGTCGCAGCGCGGCCAGCGTCGCCTCAAGGTCCTGCCTTTCCTCTTCCGACCGGGCAAGGGCGGTCACGGCGGCGCGACCCGCAGAGACCGAGATCTTGGCGCGCGGCAGGGCGCGCAGCGCCTCAAGCCCAAAGGCAAAGGCCGGGGCCCAGCCTTCGGGCGCGGGATAGGCCGCGGCTTCGAGCATCTCGGACAGCGCCGCGGGGGCGACCAGTTCGGCAGCGGCGGCGGTCAGCGTCTCGGCATCGGGGCCCTCGGGCAAGAGCCCGATCAACTGGATGCCGTCGTCATTGCGCAGCATCTCGATCGAGAACTGCGGCGCCGTGGCGCTGGCGGTGGGCGTCACCTCGAACTGGTCGCGCAGGCGTGCGGCCTCGACCTCGGCGCCGGCCAGGTTCACGGCGCGAAACCGCGCGGCCTCGTCCGGGGCCGTGCCCGACAGGATCACCTGAAGCCCGTCAACCTCGACCCTGGCCCAGTCGTAGCCCTCGTTCAAAAGCCGCGCGCTGACCGATGCGGCCGAGCGCTGCTCGATCAGCAGGCTGGCCAGAAAGGCCATGACCACAAAGACCACCAGCGCCAGCGCAAAGACCAGCGCGGGAACAAGCCGCGCTGCCACGCGGGGCGCCAGTCCGAAGGACGGCAGGCTCAGGACGTCAGGGGCGCGCGGCAAGGACAGGGTCAACTCCGTTCAGGGGCCCGGTCGGGGCGAGGTGCCGCGGCGCGACGGCATGGTGATAGGCGCGCGGCGCGCCGCCTGCAATCAGACGATCACCGCCACGGCAAGAAACAGCGCAGCGATCAGCCCGCCGTCGCGCGCGGCAAGAAAGGCGGAGCGGCAGGCAGCGGGGTCGGCCAGATCAAGCCGGCGCAGGCTGCGCAGCATGTGCGCGGCAAAAAGCAGGGCTCCAGCCAGCGCCAGCGCCAGGCCCAGGGGTCGGTCGCCGGGGGCGAGGGGGGTTGCGAGCACGGCCAGCGCCATCAGCGCCGGCGCGGCCAGCGCAAAGCCCAGCAGCCACTGGCGCGAGCGGGTGCCGAACAGCCGTGCGGTGGACTTGACCCCAATCAGCGCATCATCCTCGATGTCCTGATGGGCATAGATCGTGTCGTAGAACAGAGTCCAGACGATGCCGGCGGCATAAAGCAGCACCGCGCCGGGGGTGATCTGTCCGGCATGGGCGGCAAAGGCCAGGAGCGCGCCCCAGTTGAACGCCAGGCCCAGAAAGACCTGCGGCCACCAGGTGAACCGCTTGGCAAAGGGATAGACCGCCACCAGCGCCAGCGAGGCGGCGCCCAGGCCGATGGCCAGATCGTTGTAGCTGAGCAGCACCAGCCCCGCCGCCGCCGCCTGTAGCGCCATCCAGACCAGCGCCGCGCGCGGGCTGACCTGCCCCGAAGGGATCGGGCGCGAGCGTGTCCGCGCCACCCTGGCGTCGATCTCGCGGTCGGCGAAGTCGTTCCAGGTGCAGCCCGCCCCGCGCATCAGAAAGGCCCCCGCCGCGCAGGACAGCGCCAGCCACAGGTCCCAGGGGCGGTAGCCGCCGGGCAGCGCGGCCAGCGCAAGGCCCCACAGGCAGGGGATGAACAACAGCCAGGTGCCGATCGGCCGGTCGGCCCGGCTCAGCCGCAGATAGGGCCGCAAGACGGCGGGGGCAAAGCGGTCAACCCAGTTGTCGGGGCTGGCATCGGCGACCTTGTCTGCTGCGCCCACTGGAAGTTGCGGCTCATGGCTCATAGATTGGCTTTCATGTCGCATCCAAAGGTCAGGCTTTATGTAGATCAGCCGCTGGGTCAGGGGCAAGCCGCTCTGCTCGGCCCCGAGGCGGCACATTACCTTTTCGCGGTGATGCGGCTGGGCACGGGGGATGCGGTGGCGCTGTTCAACGGCCGTGACGGCGAATGGCAGGCGGTGATCGAGCTTGCGGCCAAGCGCGGCGGCGCGGCGCGCTGCACGGCGCAGACCCGCCCGCAGACCGCGCCGCCCGACCTGTGGCTGCTCTTCGCGCCGATCAAGAAGGCGCGGACCGATTTCATCGTGGAAAAGGCGGTGGAGCTGGGCGCCGCGCGTATCCAGCCGGTGCAGACCCGCCACACCAATTCCGAACGCATCCGCGCCGACCGCCTGCAGGCCCATGCCGTCGAGGCGGCCGAGCAATGCGCGGCGACCCATGTGCCGCAGGTGGCCGATCTGGTGCCGCTTGACCGGCTGCTGGCCGGCTGGCCGCAGGACCGGCGCATCCTCTGGGCCGACGAAAGCCTTTCCCCGGCCCGCGCGGCGCTGGACGGGCAGTCAAGGGGGGGCAAATGGGCGATCCTGATCGGCCCCGAGGGCGGCTTTTCGGAAGAGGAAAGGGCAAGGCTGCGCGCCATGCCGCAGGTGGTGCCGGTCTCGCTCGGCCCGCGCATCCTGCGCGCCGATACGGCGGCGGTGGCGGCGCTGACCCTGTGGCAGGCGGCCTTGGGGGATTGGGCGTGACCCACGCCCGCCCCGATCAGACGCCCCTGAAGCCAAGGCTGCCATCATGACCTTTGTCCGTCCCGGCGCAACCGCTGCCCTGATGCGTTTTCGCGAAGCGGGCTTTGCCGGTATCGTGCTTCTGGCCGGCCTCTGGCTGATCTGGCTGGGCGGCTGGGTGCTGGTCCCGGCCGGTCTGGTCGTCGCGGCGCTGGGGGTCAGCCTATTGCGGCACGCGCTGGCGCGGCTCAGCTTTCAGCAGGCGGTGGGCGCGCCGGGGGTGGTCGAGCTGGACGAGGCGCAGCTTGGCTACATGGGGCCGCAGGCCGGCGGGTTCATCTCGCTGGCCGAGGCGGTAGAGCTGCGCCTGATCACCCTTCAGGGCCGCCGGCTCTGGCGCGTCAAGCAGGCGGACGGGCAGGCCATGCTGGTGCCCGTCGATGCCGAGGGGGCGGGCCAGCTTTTCGATGCCTTTGCCGCCCTGCCCGGAATGGATGTGGGCGCCCTGTCGCGCGCGGTGGCGGCGGCGGCGGGCGGCGCGGCGGCCGGGGGCGGCACGCTTGTGCCCGCCGATCCGCAGATGCAGGTGATCTGGCGCCGCGAGGGGGGCCGGGCCCTGCCCACGGGCAGCGGCCGCTGATTGCGCCGGACTGGCCCAAGGGAAAACGGCCAAGGCCCCACTCCGACCTTGGCCGCGCTCCTTGTTTGAATGACTTGCTCCAATGCGGTCAAGAGCGCACGGCGCGGGGGCCCATGTCAGCCTGGCCCGGAGATATTCACGCAGAATTAACGATGTGTTTATCCCGCCCGCGCAGCCGGTCGGGGCCGCGCGGGCAGGCCATCCCTTGACAGTCCCGCATGGCCCCTTCACGAGTTGGCACCTTGCGAGCGGAATCAGAAGGCGGTCCCATGTCCATCCCACAGTCCGGCGGCGGCACGATCGAAAGCTTCGGGCAACTGGCCGAATACATGGAAGCCGGCTGCAAGCCGCCAAAGGACTGGCGCATCGGCACCGAGCATGAAAAGTTCGGCTGGCTCACGGGCAGCCGCGCCCCGCTGCCCTATGCGGGCGAGCGGTCGATCTCGGCGATCTTTGCCGCGTTGCAGGCCCGCCATGGCTGGGCTCCGCTGCGCGAGGGCGAGAATGTGATCGGCCTGACGCGGAACGGCGCCAACATCAGCCTTGAACCGGGCGGGCAGTTCGAGCTTTCGGGCGCAGCGCTGGCCGACATGGGGCAGGTCGCGGCCGAGTTGCAGACCCACCTCGACGAGGTCAGGGGCATCTGCGAGCCGATGGGGGTGCGCTTCATGGGCATTGGCGCCGCGCCGGAATGGAGCGGGGCGGACATGCCGGTCATGCCCAAGGGCCGCTACCGGCTGATGACCGACTACATGGGACGGGTCGGCACCCATGGCACGCAGATGATGTACCGCACCTCGACCGTGCAGGTGAACCTCGACTATTCTTCCGAGGCGGACATGGTGAAGAAGCTGCGCGTGGCGCTGGCGCTGCAACCGGTCGCGACCGCGCTCTTTGCTTCCTCGCCATTCTTTGACGGCAAGGTGAACGGCCACCGCTCCTGGCGCAGCCGGATCTGGCGGGGTCTGGACGACAGCCGCACCGGCATGCTGCCCTTTGCCTTTGACGAGGGTATGGGCTTTCAGGCCTATGTCGACTGGGTTCTGGATGTGCCGATGTACTTCGTCTACCGGAACGGAAAGTATATCAACGCTTTGGGCCAGTCGTTCCGCGATTTCCTGCGTGGCGCGCTGCCCGCCCTGCCGGGCGAGAAGCCGACCCTGTCGGACTGGGCCGACCACATGACCACGGTTTTCCCCGAGGCGCGGGTCAAGAGGTTCATCGAGATGCGCGGGGCGGACTGCGGCGATCAGGCCCATATCAACGCGCTGCCCGCCTTCTGGGTCGGGCTGATGTACAACGGTGCCGCGCTGGATGCCGCCTGGGATCTGGTCAAGGGGCTGGATGAGGAGACGCGCCAGGGCCTGCGCGTCGCCGCTTCGGTCTCTGCCCTGGCGGGGCAGGCGGGCGGGGTCAAGCTGATCGACCTGGCGCGCGCCGCCGTGGGGCTGGCGCATGCCGGTCTGGCCGAGCGCGGCCTGGGCGAAGAGGTCTGGCTGCGCCCGCTGGTGCAGAGCCTGAAGACCGGCAAGGTGCAGGCCGACCGCTGGCTGGAGCTTTACCAGGGCGAATGGCAGGGCGATCTGGGCCGGATCTACGAGGCGGCCAGCCTCTGACGTTGACGCGCCGGGCGCGTGGGTCCAGCATCGGGCGATCCGCCGCAGGAAAGCGGCGGGCAAGAGAGGTGCGGCATGCGCGATTTCTTCATTGGCGGTCTTGAAAGACTGGTTTCGGTCTTCGTGGTGGTGATGGGGCTGGGGGTGCTGGCCCTGGCCGGCATGGCCACCTCGGGCGGTGGGCACATGGGGCCGGGCGGCATGGGCGGCGGCGTGCTGGCCGGTCTGCTGGTTCTGGTGGCCGGGGGGATCTATGTGATCCTGGTGGGGGGCTTTCTGTACATGCTCATCGCCATCCAGCAGAACACCCGCCGCAGCGCCGAGGCGCTGGAAAAGCTGCTGTTGAAATAAGTCGGCGGGGCGGGACACTGCTGCGCCCGGGCCAGACCGGGCGGAAAAGGAAACGCACCGCGTTTCCCCGCCCGTGTGGGAACGGTGGCGGGAAGACCGGTTCCGCATCAGTGACAAAGGCCAGCGCCCGACCCGGGCGGGTGCGGAGCGCCCGCCTG
>JBQTIT010000066.1:0-5335 GCA_052387855.1 Paracoccaceae bacterium | reverse complement strand
GCGCCCGCCCCGCCCCTGGCGGGCGCTCCGCTCCCGCCGGGTCGGGCGCTGGCCTATCGGTCGAATGCGGAACCGGTCTACCGGATGCGTTCCCACACGGGCGGGAAAACGCAGTGCGTTTTCCTTTTCGCCCGGCCAAACGTGGCCGAGGCACTCGCCGAGGTCATGCGATACCGCCCGCCCCATCCCCCGCCGAGGGCCCCAAAGGCCCTCGGCCAGCGCCCGACCCCCGCAGGGAGGGCGCTCCACGCCCTCCGGGTCGGGCGCCGGCCTCTGGTATGATGGCGGAACCGGTCCTGCCGCACCGTTCCCACACGGGCGGAAAAACGCAGTGCGTTTCCTTTTCCGCCCGGGCCTGACCGAAGTCCTGCGGCACGTTTCAGCCTGCCTGCCCAGTCCGCGGCAGGCGCTGGCCTCTGGGTTGAGGGCGGAACCGGTCCGGCGCGTTCCCGGCCCACCGGAAACAGCCGATCTACGTCGCGCGCTGCGTTAACCCTGCGCCGCCCCCAGGACCGCCCGGATCAGCGCCCGCGCTTCGGGCTCGGGCGCCTGTTCGACCCGCCGGTATTCACGCCCGTCCTCGGTGCGCGAGATCATCCGCCGCTCCCACAGGGTCCGCCGGATGATGGCGGCATCGCCAAACAGGTGCCAGGCGTTGATCAGATCGGACGCCTGCCGCTCGGTCATCACCGCGCCCTTGGGAAAACGCGCCCAGATCACCCAGAGGCACAGGTACTGGACCTGCGTCTTTGACGGCCAGCTTGCCAGGCGCCCCTGGGGGTCGAAATAGCGCCGGGCTTGGGCGACGCGGGTCATGTCGGGCATCGGGCCCGGCTCAGCCACCCGCGCACCGGCCAGGGCCGAGGCGCGAAAGGCCTGGTAATTCGCAAAGCCGGCCCCGCGCGCCAGCATGTTCATCAACGCCAGATGCCCGGGCTTGTCCGGGGTCTCGGCCATCTGGCGCTCAAGGTGGCGGGCAAGGGACGCAATATCTGCGACCTGAAAGGGAAGGGGAACGCGGCTCATCTCGACCTCCGAAAGCCCGGTCGTCTCGCAGGGTCACCGGCTTCTTGCGTTCGGGCAAGGGGGTGGGATGGTGATGTGCCGATCCGAAAGCAGGTCTAGCTGGCCAGATGGCCCGGTGACGCCTGGGTGAACTGCCGACCCTGCCCCAAGTCTATCAGCCCCACCGCGCGCCGCAAGAGCTATCGGGCGCCGTGCTGCGGGCAGGACACCAGATGGTCGTTCACCATGCCGGTGGCCTGCATGAAGGCATAGACGATGGTCGGACCGACAAATTTGAACCCCTCGGCCTTGAGCGCCTTTGACAGGGCGACGGCCTGCGGCGTCTGGGCGGGCACGTCGGACAGGGTGCGGCGCCCGCCCTGCTGGGTCTGCCCGCCGACAAAGGACCAGACAAAGGGCGCAAATCCGCCCTGCGCCTCAATCCGCAGGAAAGCCTGCGCGCCGGCGATCGTCGCCTCGATCTTGCCGCGATGGCGGATGATCCCGGGATCAGCCAGAAGGCGCTGCACCTCGGCCTCGCCCCAGCCTGCCACCACGACCGGGTCAAACCCGGCAAAGGCGGCGCGAAAGCCGGGGCGCCGGCGCAGGATGGTGATCCAGCTCAGCCCGGCCTGAAACGCCTCAAGCATGAGACATTCCCACAGCGCGCGGCCGTCACGCACCGGGCGGCCCCATTCGGTATCGTGATAGGCGATGTAAAGCGGATCGTCCCCGCACCAGGGGCAGCGGCCGATCCCGTCAAATTCGACTTTCATTCCTTGCACTTCCCCCTCGCCCCCCGCCCCGCCCTGGTGCATCCTTTACCGCATCTTCACGCGATTTCCGGCATCGTGACAAGCATCGTGCCGTGGGAAAGCCGTGGGGTCATTGGCGGTGTCTGGCCGCTGCCGAGGGGGTGTCAGGTGGACTTGCGAAGACGGTCGAAAATACCGCGCGACGGCGCGGCGCGCGATGCCACTCCGCTGGACGTGGCGGTAGCGGCCAATGACCGCGCAACCATTGCCACGGTCCGCGCGGCGGTTGCCGGCCGCCGGATGCGCCTGGCCTATCAGCCGGTGGTGCGCACGCAGGACACCGGCCGGATCGCCTTTCACGAGGGGCTTATCCGGGTCCTCGACCCGGCCGGCCGCATCATTCCCGCGCGCGGTTTCATGGCCGCGATCCAGAACACCGAGCTTGGCCGCGAGGTTGACTGCGCCACCATCGAGCTTGGGCTTGCCGAACTCGCGGTCAACCCCGGCCTGCGGCTTTCGCTGAACATGTCCGCCCGCTCGATCGGGTACCGCCGCTGGGTCGACACGCTGCGCCGGGGTCTCGATCTGTCGCCGTCGGTCGGGGAACGGCTGATCCTTGAGATTTCCGAAAGCTCGGCCATGACCCTGCCCGAGGTCGTGATGACCTTCATGGAAGAGATGCAGGCCCGGGGCGTCGCCTTTGCCCTGGACAATTTCGGCGCCGGCCAGACCGAGCTGCGGCATCTCAAGGACTTTTTCTTCGACATTCTCAAGATCGACGGGCAGTTCGTTCGCGGCATCGACAGCGATCCGAACCGTCAGGCGCTGGTTGCCGCGATCAACGGCTTCGCGCGTGAGTTTCAGATGTTCAGCGTCGCCGAATCCATCGAGACCGTCGAAGAGGCGAACCACCTCGCCTCGATCGGCGTCGATTGCCTTCAGGGCTATCTGTTCGGCGCCCCGACCATCCGCCCCGAATGGTCGGGCCAGAATGCGCGGAAACAGGCCTGAATCTCGCGGTTGCGGCATCGTCTTGCGGCTGTTTTTCTTGCATTTGCAGCAAAGCCCGCCTATGGCCGGATCAAGCGCATGGCGAGCCCCGCCATGCCCGTTTCGGAGGGCAGATCTTGACCAATGTGGTAATCGTCTCGGCGGCTCGGACCGCAGTCGGCAGCTTTAACGGCGCCTTCGCCAACACCCCGGCCCATGACCTTGGCGCCGCCGTGATCGAGGCGGTCGTCGCGCGCGCCGGCATCGACAAGGCCGAGGTGAACGAGACCATCCTTGGCCAGGTCCTGACCGCCGGCCAGGGCCAGAACCCGGCCCGCCAGGCCGCGATCAAGGCCGGCCTTGCGAAAGAGGCCAGCGCCTGGGGTCTGAACCAGGTCTGCGGGTCGGGCCTGCGGGCCGTCGCGCTGGGCGCCCAGCACATCCAGCTTGGCGATGCCGAGGTCGTGATCGCGGGGGGGCAGGAAAACATGTCGCTCTCGCCCCATGTCGCACATCTGCGGGCGGGCACCAAGATGGGCGACATGTCCTTTACCGATTCGATGATCAAGGACGGGTTGTGGGACGCCTTCAACGGCTACCACATGGGCCAGACGGCCGAGAACGTGGCCAGCCAGTGGCAGATCAGCCGCGAGATGCAGGACGAATTCGCGCTCGCCAGCCAGAACAAGGCCGAGGCCGCGCAGAAGGCCGGCAAGTTCGCCGCCGAGATTGCCGCTTTCACCGTCAAGACCCGCAAGGGCGACATCGTGGTGGATCAGGACGAATACATCCGCCACGGCGCGACGCTGGACAGCATGCAGAAACTGCGCCCGGCCTTTGCCAAGGACGGCTCTGTCACCGCCGGCAACGCCTCGGGGCTGAACGACGGCGCGGCGGCGGTGCTGCTGATGACCGAGGCCGAGGCCGCCCGGCGCGGGCTCAGGGTGCTGGCGCGCATCGCGTCCTATGCGACGGCCGGGCTTGACCCCTCGATCATGGGCGTGGGGCCGATCTATGCCAGCCGCAAGGCGCTGGACAAGGCCGGCTGGAAGGTTGCCGATCTTGATCTGGTCGAGGCGAACGAGGCTTTTGCCGCCCAGGCCTGCGCGGTCAACAAGGACATGGGCTGGGACCCGGCCATCGTCAACGTCAACGGCGGCGCCATCGCCATCGGCCATCCGATCGGCGCCTCGGGCGCGCGCATCCTGAACACGCTGATCCACGAGATGGGCCGCCGCAGCGCCCGCAAGGGTCTGGCGACGCTCTGCATCGGCGGCGGCATGGGCGTGGCCATGTGCCTTGAGCGGGCCTGAAAAGCGCCCAGCCTGCGCGCAATAAAGTTGCGCGCAGGCTGCGGAATGCGTAAGACAATTTCAGTCACACAGTTGAGCGGAGGGTTACATGGCAAAGGTGGCGTTGGTTACGGGCGGATCGCGCGGCATTGGTGCGGCGATTTCGGTGGCCTTGAAGGCGGCAGGCTATACGGTCGCCGCGAATTATGCCGGCAATGACGATGCCGCCGCCGCCTTTACCGCCGAAACCGGCATTCCCGCCTACAAGTGGTCCGTCGCCGACTATGACGCCTGCGCCGCCGGCATCGCGAAGGTCGAGGCCGACCTTGGCCCGATCTCGGTTCTGGTCAACAACGCCGGCATCACCCGCGATGCGATGTTCCACAAGATGACCCCCGGCCAGTGGAAAGAGGTCATCGACACCAACCTGACGGGCCTCTTCAACATGACCCACCCGCTGTGGTCGGGCATGCGTGACCGCAAGTTCGGCCGGGTGATCAACATCTCGTCGATCAACGGGCAGAAGGGCCAGGCGGGGCAGGCGAACTATTCGGCGGCCAAGTCCGGGGACCTCGGGTTCACCAAGGCGCTGGCGCAAGAGGGCGCGCGCGCCGGCATCACCGTCAACGCGATCTGCCCGGGCTATATCGGCACCGAAATGGTCCGCGCCATCGACGAAAAGGTGCTGGCAGAGCGCATCATCCCGCAGATCCCCGTCGGCCGCCTGGGCGAGCCGGAAGAGATTGCGCGGATCGCGGTATTCCTGGCCTCGGACGATGCCGGCTTCATCACCGGCTCGACCATTTCGGCCAACGGCGGGCAGTTCTTCGTCTGACGCGGGACGCGGACCGGCCGGTTCGGGCGGTAAGGGAAAG
This sequence comes from Paracoccaceae bacterium, assembly GCA_052387855.1. Classification (GTDB taxonomy): domain Bacteria; phylum Pseudomonadota; class Alphaproteobacteria; order Rhodobacterales; family Rhodobacteraceae; genus CAIYZT01. The sequence continues at coordinate 418 of JBQTIT010000066.1, read as the reverse complement.
GCATCGCCTTTCCCTGGCCGTGTGGGAACATGTCCGGGTCACCGGTTCCGCATCCCTGACAGTGGCCAACGCCAGCCAGGTCAGGCCCGGGCGGAAAAGGAATCGCACCGCGTTTCCCCGCCCGTGTAGAAGCGTGTCCGGTACACCGGTTCCGCATCCACCACAAAGGCCAGCGCCTGACCTGGCTGGCGCGAAGCGCCTGCCGGGGGAAGGGCAGGCGCTGGCCGAGGGCCTTTGGGGCCCTCGGCCGGGGATGGGGCGGGCGGCTCGCATTGCCTCGGCCAAAGTCGGGCGAAAAGGAAAACGCACTGCGTTTTCCCGCCCGTGTGGGAACATGTCCGGTAAACCCGTTCCGCATCAGTGACAGAGGCCAGCGCCCGACCCGGCGGGTGCGGAGCGCCCGCCTGGGGGCGGGGCG
>JBQTIT010000065.1:0-12299 GCA_052387855.1 Paracoccaceae bacterium | reverse complement strand
GCCGAGGTCATGTGGGACCTGTGCCGCAACCCCGCCGAGGGCCCCAAAGGCCCTCGGCCAGCGCCCGCCCCGCCCCCGGCGGGCGCTCCGCACCCGCCGGGTCGGGCGCTGGCCTTTTTGGTCTATGCGGAACCGGTCACCCGGACACGTTCCCACACGGGTGGGGAAACGCGATGCGTTTCCTTTTCCACCCGGCCCGAATTGACCGAGGCCCCAGCCGACGTCACGCGATGCCGCTGTCCCCATCCCCGGCCGAGGGCCCCAAAGGCCCCTCGGCCAGCGCCCGACCCGCCCATGGCGGGCGCTCCGCACCCGCCGGGTCGGGCGCTGGCCTCTGTCGGTGTGGCGGAACCGGTTGTGCCGAGCCATTCCCACAAGGGAAAAAAAGCGTAGTGCGTTTTCCTTTTTGCCCGGGCCTGACCGAGGCTATCGCCGAGGTCATGTGGGACAGATGCCGCAATCCCGGCCGAGGGCCCCAAAGGCCCGTCGCCAGCGCCCGACCCGCCCATGGCGGGCGCTCCGCACCCGCCGGATCGGGCGCTGGCCTCTGTCGGTGTGGCGGAACCGGTCACCCGGACGTGTTCCCACTCGGGCGGGAAAACGCAGTGCGTTTTCCTTTTCGCCCGGGCCTGACCGAGGCTGCACGCCCTTCGCCGGGGTTCGTCACCGTCGCCAGCGCCGCGCGGCGCCTTCAAGCCCCCAGACCGCCAGCCCTGCCGCCAGCCCCCAAAAGGCCGCGCCGACGCCAAGGATGGCCACGCCCGAGCCGGTGACCGTCAGTGTGACGGCCGCGACGAATCGATCCTCGGCCGGTGCAAATCCCGCGCCCAGCGCGCCCATCAACGGCCCCAGCAGCGCCAGCGCCACCAGCGCCCGCATCAGATCGGCCGGCAGGGCCGCCAGCAGCACCAGGATCGCCGGGCTGAGCAGCCCCAGGCCGGCCCAGACCAGCCCATAGGCGATGCCGACCTTCCAGCGCCGGGCGGGGTCGGGATGCGTGTCCGGCCCCAGGCAGATCGCGGCGGTGATCGCCGCCATCGAGATCGTGTGCGCGCCGAACAGCCCGGCGGCGGCTGACAAGAGCCCGGTCCCGATCAACGCCGGGCGCACGGGCGGCTCATATCCGGCGGCGCGAAGGGTGGCAAAGCCGGGCAGGTTCTGGCTGGCCATGGTCACAAGGTAGAGAGGGCCGGCCAGACCCAGAAGAACGTCGGCCCGAAAGCCGGGCACGATCCATTCCAGCCTCGGGGCCGGCAGGCCAAGCGGCGGCAGCGCCGCAGCTCCGGTCAGAAAGGCCAGCGCCAGACCGAGCCCCAGCGCGGCCAGAACCGCCAGCGCGGGGTTGGCCAGCCGCACCAGCAGAAAGATCGCGACCATCGGCAGAACCACGGCCGGCGCCCCCTCGACCGCGCCGGCCGCCCTGAGGCAAAAGGGCAAGAGCACACCGGCCAGCATGGCGGCGGCGATGGTGCCGGGAATGCGCGCCACCAGCGCCCCGAGCGGTCCGACCAGCCCCGTCGCGGCCACGGCCAGCCCGGTGACGACAAAGGCCCCGACCGCCTCGGGCATCGAGATGCCGCTGCTCGCCGCGATCAGCGCCGCACCCGGCGTCGACCAGGCCAGCACGACGGGCACGCGCGTCCGGAAACTCAGAAGCGCCGAACCGATGGCCTTGGCGATGCAGATGGCAAAGACCCAGCTCGCGGCCTGCGCGTCGCTGGCGCCCAGCGCGGCGGCGGCGGCCAGCACCAGCGCGATGGTCGAGCCGTAGCCGACCAGGGCAGCCACCAGGGCTGAGGAAAAAAGCGAGGCCCGCATCGCGCGACTATCGGCGCGGCGGGGCACGGTTGCAAGGGGGGGAGCGGCCGCGGGGGGCCGACGGCTGCGGACGACGACACCAGGGAGGAGGTTGGTGCCGCCGTCCGCAGTCTTCGTGCCCGGCCTCGAGGGAGGAGAAGGGCCTGGCACAAAGTCTTGTTCGGCTGGGGCGCTTGGCCCCGGTCATCGCGCCAGCCCCCCAGCGGAGGCGGCGCGAATCGGCGTTCAGCGTCCGTAGGCGGCCCGGCGCGCGACATCGGCGATGTCGGCACGGGAAAAGCCCAGGTCAGAAAGGTCGCGGTCGCTCAGCGCCGCAAGTTCGCGCTGGGTCTGGTTGTAGAGAGCCCGGCGGACATTGGCCTCGCGCAGGTGGGCAAACAGCCCCTGCAGGCGGTCGGCCAGGGTGATGCGCAGGGCGCGGGACGAATTTGCATATGCCATTTGTAGCCTCATTTCTTTTCTTGTGGCAGCCGGCCTCTGGATCTGATGAACCCGTTAGCGCTGTCGTTCGATCAAAGATGGGCGAGATGCTGCGTCTGCACAATGACCAACGCAACAATGCCGCTATGCAGCAACGTCATGGCTGGACGCCATGAAAAATTCATAATTAACAGGCGCTTCGGCGAATTCTTGAGCATTTGACAAAGCCACCCTTGCCCTTTTCACCAAAGCGCCCAACTTAGCGGCGGATTGGGCAGAAATTGGATGATCGGGATGACAGTCACTCGCGAAATCGTGAACGGCGTGCTTGCCGGCATCGAGCTTTCAGGGGGTGGCACGCTGGTGTCGCGCGATCTGGTGCGTGCCCTTGCCGTCGATGGCGGCGCGGTGCGGTTCATCATCGAGGCCGGCTCGGCCGACGAGGCGCGGGCGCTGGGTGCCGATCAGGCGCGCATTGAGGCGGCCCTGCGGGCGCTGCCGGGTGTCGGCGCGGTCCAGATCGTGCTGACCGCGCACGGCCCGGCCGCCAAGCCGGCAGCGCCGCCGCCCAATCTGGGCGGCGGGGTCAGGATCGGCCAGCATCCGAGCCCGCATCAGGGCGGGCCGGCGCGGATCGCGGGGATCGACCGGATCATCGCGGTCGGATCGGGCAAGGGCGGGGTCGGCAAGTCGACCGTCTCGTCGAACCTCGCGGTGGCGCTCGCCCGACAGGGGCGGCGGGTTGGCCTGCTCGACGCCGACATCTACGGCCCCAGCCAGCCGCGCATGATGGGCGTCACCAAGCGCCCCGCCAGCCCGGACGGCAAGACGATCGAGCCCTTGGTCGCACATGGCGTGACGATGATGTCGATCGGTCTGATGCTGCACGAGGACGAGGCGGTGATCTGGCGCGGCCCGATGCTGATGGGCGCGCTGCAACAGCTCTTGACCCAGGTGCGCTGGGGCGAGCTGGATGTGCTGATCGTCGATCTGCCGCCCGGGACGGGCGATGTGCAGCTCACGCTCTGCCAAAGAACCCACCTGACCGGGGCCATCGTGGTCTCGACCCCGCAGGACGTCGCGCTGATGGATGCGCGCAAGGCGCTGGACATGTTCCGCAAGCTCAAGACGCCGGTGCTGGGTCTGATCGAGAACATGTCGACCTATATCTGCCCCAACTGCGGCCACGAGGCGCATCTTTTCGGCCATGGCGGCGTGGCCGAAGAGGCGCGGCGGGCGGACCTGCCGTTTCTGGGCGAGTTGCCGCTGGACCTGTCGGTTCGGCTGGCCGGTGACGCCGGGCGGCCGATTGCCGCCGGCGAGGGCCCGGCATCCGAGGCCTATGCCCGTCTGGCGGCGCGGCTGATCGCCGGTGGCATGGCCTGATCGGGCGCAGGGTGCCCGGCGAATCACGCAGGATGGGATTTCACGGGATATAGGCCCTTTCGCGGGGCTGATTCGGCCGCCTTGGCGGGGGACTCTCGGATATGTCCCGCAAACGGGCCCTGCCGCCGTCCGGCGCCGGCATTTTTGAACCCGACATGGGAAAAGCCGCCCGAGCGAACGGCGCTGCAAGTTCACTACATATAGCGGTTGTGACTGTTTATCCCGCTAGAGGTGGGGCGGCTTGGCAATTTTGACCCCTAGATGCTGCGTTTGCATGCGCCAAGGCACAAGATATGGCGCCCCTTTCCCGAATTTTTCCATTGTTTCCCATTAAATCCCATGTCATACCTTTCCCTACGGACGATGAGGACGGTCAAAGAACGCAGGGGCAGCTCAAGAACCCCGAACCGGCGAAAAAGACAGGCTCATACAGGCAACCGCCTTTATCGGACGACAGAAGATCCGGCGCGCGCGAGCAGGCATCTCCCCCGGCCGGCGCGACGCGGGGCGCCCCAGCGATGGGACAGAGGCGGATCGGGTGGTGGCAGCAACCCGGTCCGCCGTTTTCATTTTCGGCCCCCCGAGGCGCCGAGTCAGGACGAAAGACCAGGCGCCCATGGGCACGGAGGCATTCAGAGGCGAGTTCTACCAGAAGGTAGATGCCAAGGCGCGGGTCTCGATCCCGGCCGCCTTTCGCCGCATCCTGGAGGCCGAGGACCCATCCTCGCCCGAGTTTCCCCGCCCGCGCATCTACATGGTCTATGGCGGCAGGTCGCGCCGCTTTGTCGAATGCTACTCCAAGTCCGGTGCCGACGCCCTGGCCGCGCGGATCGAGGCGATGGAGCTTGGCTCTCCGGACCGCGACCGGGCAGAGCGCGAGTTGATCTCGCGCTCGGTCATGGCCGAGATCGAGCCGGACGGCCGCATCGTGCTGCCGCCCAAGGTGCGCGAGAAGATGGGCTTTGCCCCGGCTGACCTTGCCGGCGGCGGCGAGGCGGCCTTTGCCGGCACCACCAACCGATTCAGGCTTTACCGCCGCGAGATCTACGATGCAGAGCAGGCGATGGACGAGGAGGATGGCGTCGATCCCCTGACCTTGGTCGGCAGGGCCCAGCGGGGCGGCTGATGCGATGATCCGCGACGAGACCCCCGCGCAAATCCCTCATGTTCCGGTTCTTCTGACCCCGCTCATCGCGGCCTGCGCCCCGATCGGGGGGCTCTGGGCGGACGGAACCTTTGGCGCCGGCGGCTATGCGCGGGCGCTGCTGGCGGCCGGGGCCGCGCGCGTGATCGGCATCGACCGCGACCCCCTGGCGCTGGAGATGGCCCAGCCGATGCTGGCCGAGTTCGGCGACCGCCTGCGCCTTGTGGCCGGCACCTTTTCCGACCTTGACCGGCTGACCGGCGCGCCGCTTGACGGGGTCGTGCTGGACCTTGGCGTCTCGTCGATGCAGCTTGACCGGGCCGAGCGCGGCTTTTCCTTTGCCAAGGACGGCCCCCTGGACATGCGCATGTCCCAGGCCGGCGAAAGCGCCGCCGATCTGGTCAACACCGCCTCCGAAGAGCGGCTGGCGGACATTCTTTATCATTATGGCGAAGAGCGCGCCGCCCGCCGGATCGCCCGCGCCATCGTGCAGGCCCGCGCCGCCGAGCCGATCGGCGGCACCCTGCGGCTGGCCGAGATCGTCGCGCGCTGCCTGCCGCGCCCCAAACCGGGGCAAAGCCACCCGGCCACGCGCAGCTTTCAGGCCCTGCGCATCGCGGTGAACGAGGAATTTTCCGAGCTGGTCCAGGGTCTTGCCGCCGCCGAACGCGCCCTTCGGCCGGGCGGGCTCTTGGCCATCGTCACCTTTCACAGCCTTGAGGACCGCATCGTCAAGCGTTTCTTCCAGCGCGCCTCGGGCGAAGAGCCGAACGCCAACCGCTACGCCCCCGCCCGGGCCCTGACCTCGGCCCGGTTCGAACTGGTCACGCGCAAGCCTGTCGCGCCGGACGCGGCCGAGCTGGCGCGCAACCCCCGGGCGCGCTCGGCCAAGTTGCGGGTGGCCCGGCGCACGGCGGCGCCGGCCGAAGCGGTGACGGCAAGTGAGGTGGACGCGCCGGAACTGCCGGGAAAGGTCAGGGGATAGGATGCGGGGCTTCATCTATGTGATGGCCTTTCTGGGGCTCCTCGGTTTGGGGGCCTGGGCCTATTCGGAAAATTACGACATGCGCGCGCAAGAGCGGCAGATCGCCGAGTTGCAGGCCGAAATCGGGGCGCTGCGCGATGCGATCTCGACCCAGCGGGCCGAATGGGCCTATCTCAGCCGCCCCGAGCGGCTGCGCGAGCTGGTCAACCTGAACTTTGACCGGCTGGAGCTGATGCCGATGGAGCCGGCGCAGCTTGGCTCGGCCAACGCTGTGGCCTATCCGATGCCCTCGGCCGACGAATTGCTGCCGCCGGGTCTGCTGCTGGACCTGTCGCAGTCGGTGTCGGTGGCGGCCACGCTGAACGCCGACCCCGAGGACACGGCGCCATGATCCGTGCCCCGCTTCGCCCGCTCGCCCGCATCCTTGATGCCCGCGCCAAGGGCGAAAACCCCGACCTGATCGAACGCGAGAACCTGCGACAGCGCCACGAGACGATGCGCGAGCACGCGCAGGGCCGGGCGCGGTTTAGGCTTATGGTCCTGACCTTCGGGTTCGTGACGGTCTTTGCTGCGATCGGCCTGCGCATGGGCATGATGTCCAGCCAGACCCCGACCGAGCCCACCTCGGAGGTGGGCGCGCCCACGATCCAGGCCCAGCGCGCCGACATCACGGATCGGCAGGGCCGCATCCTGGCCACCAACATGCTGACCAACTCGCTTTACGTGCAGACCGCCGATCTGGTGGACCCGCCGCGCGTCGCGAGCGCGCTGGCGGCGCTTTTCCCCGAGCTGGACGCAGAGGTCCTGCTGCGCCGCTTTACCGACGGGCGCAGCTTTCTGTGGGTGCGCAAGGTGCTCAGCCCCGAGCAGCAGCAGGCGGTGCACGAGATCGGCGATCCGGGGCTGTTGTTCGGCCCGCGCGAGATGCGGCTTTATCCAAACGGCCATCTGGCCGCGCATGTGCTGGGCGGGGCCTCGTTCGGTGACGAGGGGGTCAGCAGCGCCGAGTTGATCGGGGTTGCCGGCATTGAAAAGGCGCTTGATACGCGCCTGCGCGACCCGGCCCAGGCCGGCGCGCCGCTGCGGCTGTCGATCGACCTGACGCTTCAGGCCGCCATGGAAGAGGTGCTTTCCGCCGGCATGGTGATGATGCAGGCCCGGGGCGCCGCCGGCATCCTGATGCATGTCGAGACCGGCGAGATCCTCGCCATGGCCTCGCTTCCCGATTTCGACCCCAACGACCGGCCAAACCCGGTCGTGGCCAAGGGCGCCGACCCGGCTGACAGCCCGCTCTTCAACCGCGCGGTGCAGGGGGTTTACGAGCTGGGCTCGACCTTCAAGATCTTTGCCGCCGCGCAGGCGATGGAGCTGGGTCTTGTTGCCCCGGACACACAGGTCAACACCGCCGCGCTGAAGATCGGCAAGAAGCGGATCACCGAATTCGACAACAAGAACTTTGGCCCCACCAAGTCGGTGGCCGAGATCATGGAAGTCTCTTCGAACATCGGCACGGGCCATATCGCGCTGATGATCGGCGCCGAGCGGCAGCGCGCCTTTTTCGCCGCGCTTGGCCTGCTGGAGCCCTCGGCGGTCGAGCTGGTCGAGGCGCCGGGCGCGCGGCCGCTGGTGCCGGTGCGCTGGCCCGACATCGTGACCGTCACCGCCTCGTTCGGGCACGGATTGTCATCCTCGCCGCTCAACCTTGCCGCCGCCTATGCCAGCATCGTCAATGGCGGCATCAAGGTGACGCCGACGCTGCTGACGCGCTCGTCGCCGATGAAGGGGGTGCGCGTGGTGTCCGAACAGGTCTCGGCCGATGCGGTGGCGATGCTGCGGCGGGTCGTCGTTTCGGGGACGGCAACGCTGGCCGAGGTGCCGGGCTATGAGGTGGCCGGCAAGACCGGCACCGCCGACAAGCCGCGCCCCGGCGGGGGGTATTACGAGGACAAGGTCATCAACACCTTTGCCTCGGTCTTTCCCGCCAGCAACCCGCAATATGTGCTGGTCGTGACCATGGACGAGCCGCTGGGCACCTCGGGCGGCGAGGTGCGGCGCACGGCGGGCTGGACGGCGGTGCCGGTGGCCGGCGAGATCATCAAGCGCGTGGCGCCGCTGATGGGCATGCGGCCGGCGGTTGAAGATCCCCTGGCGCTTGAGGTAACTGCCGTCAACAACTGAACCGCCGGCTCCCCCGGGGCCGCCTCGAACGATGAAGGCACCATGACACGGATGAGACTGTCCCAGATCGGGCTTTCGGCACGCGGCGGGCGCGACGCCGAGATCACCGGCCTGACGCTTGACAGCCGCGCAGTGGGTCAGGGCCAGCTCTTTGCCGCGCTGCCGGGCGCGGCGCGCCACGGCGCAGACTTCATCGCCGCCGCGCTGGAGCGGGGGGCCGGGGCCATCCTGACCGATGCGGCGGGCGCAAGGATCGGGGCTGCGGCTCTGGCGGCGGCCGGCGCGGCGCTGGTCGTGGCCGAGGACCCGCGCGAGGCGCTGGCCCGCGCCGCCGCCCTGTGGTTCGGTGCCCAGCCGGCCACCATGGTCGCGGTGACCGGGACCAACGGCAAGACCTCGGTCGCGAGCTTTGCCCGACAGATCTGGATGCACCTGGGTCACGGCGCCATCAACATCGGCACCACCGGGGTCGAGGGGGCCTGGGCCGCGCCGTCAAGCCACACCACGCCCGACGCGCTGACGCTGCACCGGATGCTGGCGCTGGCGGCGGGCGAGGGCGTGACCCATGCGGCGATGGAGGCCTCGTCCCACGGGCTGGATCAGCGCCGGCTTGACGGGGTGCGGCTGCGGGCGGCGGGCTTTACCAATTTCACGCAGGATCACCTCGATTATCACAAGACTTTCGAGGCCTACTTTGCCGCCAAGGCCGGTCTTTTTGCCCGCGTCCTGCCCCCCGAAGGGGTGGCGGTGGTCAATCTGAACGATCCGCGCGGCGCTGACATTGCCGCCATCGCCCGCGCGCGGGGGCAAGAGGTGATCACGGTCGGCCATGCGCCGGGCTGCGATCTGCGGCTTCTGACACAACGGTTCGACGAGCGGGGACAGGATCTGCGCCTGTCCTGGCGTGGCGAGACCTTTCAGCTCCGTCTGGCCCTGATCGGCGGCTTTCAAGCCGAGAATGTGGCGCTGGCGGCGGGCCTTGTCATCGCGGCGGGCGCGGCGCCGCGCGATGTCATGGCGGCGCTGCCCCATCTGACGGGCGTGCGCGGCCGCATGCAACTGGCCGCGACGCGGGCGAACGGCGCGCCGGTCTTTGTCGATTACGCCCATACCCCCGATGCCATCGCCACCGCCCTGCGCGCGCTGCGCCCGCATGTGATGGGCCGGATCGTCATCGTCTTCGGCGCCGGCGGCGACCGGGACCGGGGCAAGCGCCCGCTGATGGGCGCGGCGGCGGCGGCCCATGCCGATGTGCTGATCGTCACCGACGACAACCCCCGCTCCGAAGACCCCGGCGCGATCAGGGCCGAGATCCTGGCCGCCTGCCCCGAGGCCTCCGAAGTGGGCGACCGCGCCGAGGCGATCCTGCGCGGCGTCGACGCGCTCTTGCCGGGCGATGCCTTGCTGATTGCGGGCAAGGGGCACGAAAGCGGGCAGACCATTGCCGGCCAGGTCTATCCCTTTGACGATGTCGAGCAGGCCAGCCTGGCCGTGGCGGCGCTGGATGGGGTGATCTGATGGGGCTGTGGACCGCGCAAGAGGCCATCGCGGCCACGGGCGGCACCGGCCCCGGGGACTGGATCGCCTCGGGCGTGTCGATCGACACCCGCACACTGGAGCCGGGCGATCTGTTCGTCGCGCTCAAGGATGCGCGCGACGGGCACGACTTTGTTGCCCGGGCGCTGGCCGAGGGCGCCGCCGCCGCCCTGGTCAGCCGCATCCCCGACGGTGTTTCGCCCGATGCGCCGCTTCTGCTGGTGCCCGACGTGCAGCGCGCGCTCGAAGCGCTGGGCCGCGCCGCCCGGGCCCGCACGCGCGCCCGTCTGGTCGGCGTCACCGGTTCGGTCGGCAAGACCTCGACCAAGGAGATGCTGCGCCATGTCCTGGGCGGGCAGGGCCGGGTCCACGCCGCCGAGGCCAGCTACAACAACCATTGGGGCGTGCCGCTCACGCTGGCGCGGATGACGCGCGGCTGCGACTTTGCCGTGATCGAGATCGGCATGAACCACCCCGGCGAGATCGCGCCCCTGGCGCGCATGGCCGATCTTGACCTGGCGATCATCACCACCATCGCGCCGGCGCATCTGGCGGCCTTTGACAGTGTCGACGACATCGCGCGCGAAAAGTCCGCCATACTCCAGGGCCTGCGCCCAGGCGGCACCGCGATCCTGCCGCTCGACATTCCCACCGCAGCCATTCCGCTGGCCGAGGCCGCCGCGCGCGGGCTGCGCGCCATCACCTTCGGCGCCGCCGAGGCGGCCGATTTCCGCCTGATCGAGGCGCGCCTGGGCGACCGGGTGACCACGGTCCAGGCCCGCAGCGGGCAGCGCCCGATCCTTTACAAGATCGCCAGCGCCGGCCGTCACTTTGCCATGAACGGTCTGGCGGTTCTGGCCGCGGCCGAGGCGCTGGGCCTTGATCCGGCCATCGCGGCGGCCGACCTTGGCCGGTGGGAGCCGCCCCCGGGGCGTGGCCAGCGCGAGACCATCGTTCTGGACCCGGTCGAAGAGCTTGGCTTTGATCTCATCGACGATGCCTTCAACGCCAACCCCGCCTCGATGGCGGCGGCGCTGGAGGTTCTCGCCTCCGCAAGCGTCACCGAAGGCGTGGGGCGGCATGCGACGGGCCGGCGCATCGCCATCCTGGGCGACATGCTGGAGCTTGGTGCGGGCGAGGCCGAGATGCACCGCGCCATCGCAAGCCACCCGGTGCTGTCGGCTGTCGGCACCATTCACTGCGTCGGCCCGCGCATGCGCGCGCTCTACGACTGCCTGCCCGCCAGGCAGCGCGGCCACTGGACCGAACGGGCACAAGACCTTGCCGCCGGCGCGCGCAGCCTGATAGATGCGGGCGACGTGGTGCTGGTCAAGGGTTCCAAGGGAAGCAAGGTCAGCCTTGTGGTCGAGGCGCTGAGAAAACTGGGCCGCACATGACCGGGCCAATCGAAAAAGGATAAGCGGATGTTGTTTTGGCTGACCGAGCTTTCGGATGGTGGCGGGATCTTCAACCTTTTCAGGTACATCAGCTTTCGCGCCGGCATGGCGTTCGGAACCTCGCTGATCTTTTGCTTTCTCTTCGGCCGCCCGCTGATCGACCTCTTGCGCCGGCGGCAGGGCAAGGGCCAGCCGATCCGCGAGGATGGGCCGCAAAGCCATCTGGCCAAGGCCGGCACGCCGACCATGGGGGGGCTTCTGATCCTGTCGGCGCTGGTGGTCTCGACACTGACCTGGGCGCGGCTCGACAATGCCTATGTCTGGATCGTGCTGCTGGTCACCATCGGCTTTGGCATGATCGGCTTTGCCGATGACTATGCCAAGGTCACCCGCCAGGACACCGGCGGTGTGTCGGGGCGGGTGCGGATGGTGCTGGGCCTGGCGATCGCGACGCTGGCCGCCTATGCCGCCTCAAGCTTTCATCCGGCCGCGCTGACGGACCAGTTGGCGGTGCCGTTCTTCAAGAACGTGCTGGTCAACCTGGGTTGGTTCTATGTGCCCTTCGGGGTTCTGGTGATCGTCGGCGCCGCCAATGCGGTAAATTTCACCGACGGGCTGGACGGGCTGGCGATCATGCCGGTGATGATCGCCGCCGCGACGCTGGGCGTGATCGCCTATGTCGTTGGCAACTTCAACTTTGCCGATTATCTGGGCGTGCATTTCGTGCCCGGCACCGGCGAGATTCTGGTGTTCTCCTCGGCCCTGTTCGGCGCGGGGCTGGGGTTCCTGTGGTACAACGCCCCGCCGGCGGCGGTGTTCATGGGCGACACCGGCTCGCTCGCGCTGGGCGGGGCGCTGGGCGCCATCGCGGTCTGCACCAAGCACGAGATCGTGCTGGCCATCGTCGGCGGGCTCTTCGTGGTCGAGACCCTGTCGGTGATCATCCAGGTGCTTTACTACAAGCGCACCGGCAAGCGGGTGTTCCTGATGGCGCCGATCCACCACCATTTCGAGAAAAAGGGCTGGTCCGAGCCGCAGATCGTGATCCGGTTCTGGATCATCAGCCTGATCCTGGCGATGGTCGGACTGGCCACGCTGAAGGTGCGATAGGGCCAGTCCGACACGGGCCAGGGGAAGCATGGTCAGGGGTTGGCAGGAAAACCGGTTCCGTTTTTGCGGACAGTCTCGGCCAAATCGGGCGGATCGGGGAAGGCACTGCCTTTCCCTGCCCGTGTGGGAACGTGTCCGGTAAACCGGTTCCGCATGAGACCGCTGAGGCCAGCGCCCGACCCGGCGGGTGCGGAGCGCCCGCCAGGGGCGGGGCGGGCGCTGGCCGGGGGCGGGTGGGGTGCCCGGCCCCAAAGGGGGGAGCGGGGCGCATGGGCCCCGCGCGAGCCTTGGGCCAAAAGGGGGGGGAATGCAAAGCCCCCCCGGT
>JBQTIT010000064.1:0-23150 GCA_052387855.1 Paracoccaceae bacterium | reverse complement strand
GCAGGCCTCTGTCATCTATGCTGAACCGGTCCTGCCGCACCGTTCCCACACGGGCGGGAAAACGCAGTGCGTTTCCCTTTTCGCCCGACTTTGGCCGAGGCCATCGCCGAGTTCATGCGAAGGCCCGTCAACATTCCCGGCCGAAGGCCCCAAAGGCCTTCGGCCTGCGCCTGCCCTTCCCCCGGCAGGCGCTTCGCGCCAGCCAGGTCAGGCGCTGGCCTCTGTCGTGAGGGCGGAACCGGTCTACCCGACACGTTCCCACACGGGCGGAAAAACGCAGTGCGTTTTCCTTTTCGCCCGGCTGTGGCCGAGGCACTCGCCGAGGTCATGCGAAGGCCCGTCAACATCCCGGCCGAGGGCCCCAAAGGCCCTCGGCCAGCGCCCGCCCCGCCCCCAGGCGGGCGCTGGCCTCTGGGAGGGAGGCGGAACCGGTTTACCCGACATGTTCCCACACGGGCGGAAAAACGCAGTGCGTTTTCCTTATCGCCCGACTTTGACCGAGGCCATCGCCGAGGTCATGCGATGCCGCCCGCCCCATCCCGGACCGCCCACGGGGCGGGCGCTGGCCTCAGCAACCTCATGCGGACCCGGGAGTGCCGAGCCGTCCCCACACGGCCGGGGAAACGCGGTGCGTTTCCGGCCCCCCCGGACCCTGATTGCACCCCGGCCCACTGGCGCATAGTCTGCCCACAGAGGCCCAGATGAAACCCGGACCACGCAATCTGATCACCGATGTGACCGGCCTTCTGGTCGGACAGAGCCATGACGCGCGCCTGCGCTCCGGTGTGACGGTGCTGACGGCGGGCCAGCCCTTTACCGCCGCGGTCTCGGTCATGGGCGGCGCCCCCGGCACGCGCGAGACTGACCTGCTGGCGCCCGGATCGCTGGTGCAAGAGGTCGATGCGCTGGTCCTTTCGGGCGGCTCGGCCTTTGGCCTTGACGCCTGCTCGGGCGTCACCGAGGGGCTGCACCGCGCCGGGCGCGGCTTTGCCGTGGGCGCGCGGCGCGTGCCCATCGTGCCGGGCGCGATCCTGTTCGACCTCCTGAACGGCGGCGACAAGGACTGGGACCGCAACCCCTACCCCGCCCTGGGCCTGGCCGCCTTCCACGCCGCCGCGCCCGACTTTGCCCTCGGCAGCGCCGGGGCCGGATATGGCGCGACGACGGGGCGCTGCAAGGGTGGGCTCGGCAGCGCCTCGGCGGTCCTGGACAGCGGCATCACCGTGGGCGCGCTGGTGGCGGTCAACGCGCTTGGCTCGGTCACGGTCGGTGAGGGGCCGCAATTCTGGGCCGCCCCGTTCGAGATGGGCGCCGAGTTCGGCGGCCTCGGCCCCGCGCCGCACCGCGACCCCGCCGATGACCCCCTGCCGATGAAACGGATGGGCGAGGCCACCACCATCGCCATTGTCGCCACCGACGCCGCGCTCAGCCGGCCGCAGGCGCAGCGCATGGCCCTGGCCGCCCAGGACGGCATGGCCCGCGCCATCGTGCCTGCCCACAGCCTGCTGGACGGCGATCTGGTCTTTGCCGCCGCCACCGGCGCGCGGCCCCTGACCGATCCGGTGCGCGACGCCTTTCAGATCGGCCATGCGGCGGCCTGCTGCCTGGCCCGCGCCATCGCCCGCGCGGTCTACCTGGCCAGCCCCCTGCCGGACGACCGACAACCCGCCTGGTCAACCCTCCACCGCCGCGCCTGAGCCTGTCCGACAACTGGGGACCTGGTGGTCGTGCCAACCAACCGCGCGGCCCCCGGCTGCCTAGTTTCGAATTCCGACCGAACCCGATCCGCCCTGGAAACCAGGTTCGCTTTGCCGGTGTGCCCCCACCCCGAGCGACATCTTTTGTGCTGAGGACGATACTGGCGTATGAATTGGCAGCCAGGAGCTCCCGGAGGACTTATCTGATGGCGAAAGAGACGTTTCAACTGAGTGACAGCGCAGTCACAGCCTACGAAGATCAGAAGGTGAAGGCCATGTTCGGACCATTGGCCCGAGCGACGCTTGCAAAAATTCAGGTGACCGAAAAGGATGCCATTCTCGATCTCGCATGCGGAACGGGTATCGTCGCTCGAACAATTCTCGAGCAGGTGACGCCAGCGCAACCGATTGTTGGCGTTGACCTGAACGAGGGCATGGTCCGCAAGGCCAGTGAAATCACGCAGAGCGAATCTTCAAGATTCAGGTGGCATGTGGCGAACGCGGCGGATCTGCCTTTTGCGTCCAGCACGTTCTCAGTGACCTTCTGCCAGCAGGGCATGCAATATTTTCCGGATGAAGCTGCGGTTCTGAAAGAAATCAGAAGGGTCTCGGTCATGAACGCAAGGCTCGTCATCTCCGTATGGGCCGGAGCGAGTGACTTCTTTCTGGCGATGGCTGACTCCGTTGGACGCCGTGTTGACCCGGGAATAGGTGAAAAGTACCTCGCACCTTTCAGCTACAGGAATGTAGAGACCCTGCCGACCATGATGGAAAGAGCGGGCTTTCAGGACACCGATGTCGAGCGCGTCACCGTCGACCGGACCATGACAAATATCCGTTCGAGTATCAAAAATGAAATCCTTGGCCATCCTGCCGGACCCAAGGTTCTGGAAGCGGGTCAGGCCGTGGTCGATGCGATTGCCGCGGACATTATCGCATCTTGCTCGGCGTTCATGCGTGGCGATGACATGATCGTCCCTCAGAGTGCCTATTTATATACGGCAACTGCGAGGTAGTCGGCATTTCTTGCGCTCGTTTTGGGCGCAAGGCCGCCTTGGGGTATCTTGTGCCCGGCGGCGAACACCAGCGCAGGACTGGTCCGTATCGAATCGAAATCACTGCTTCTCCTGCGCTCGAACACGATATTCGATGCCTCGGTCTCAGCGTGAACCAGACCGGCCCTGGTCCCAGCGGACCAGCGCCGCCTCATCCTCATCGCGCGCCGCGACCCAGGTCCCCCCATCGGCGCCGATTTCCTTTTTCCAGAACGGCGCGCGGGACTTGAGATAGTCCATCAGAAATTCCGCCGCCGCAAAGGCCGCCGCCCGGTGCCGCGCCGCCGTGGCCACCATCATGATCGGCTCGGCCGGCGCCAGGGCGCCAAATCGGTGAATCACCAGCGCATCCACCAGGTCGAACCGACGCGCAGCCTCTTCGACCATCGCGGTGATCGCGCGTTCGGTCATGCCCGGATAATGCTCGATCTCCAGCCCCCGCAGACGGCCGCCCTGATCGCGCACCAGCCCGGTAAAGGTCACCACCGCCCCCGCCCCGGCGGCGCCGGTGGCAAAGACATTCGCCTCTGCCCCGGCGTCAAAGACCCCTTCCTGTACCGAGATTCGCATGACGCACCTTCTTCTCTGCACAAATACCCTGCGGGGGTCTGGGGGTGCAAAACCCCCAGCACGGCGTCCAGATCGCCAGTATTGGCTTTCTAGCCCCCGGTCATGGGGGGGAAAAAGGCAACCTCCCTGACCCCCGCCAAAGGCGCATCAAACCCGGCCATTTCCTGATCCAGCGCAACGCGCAGGCTGGTCAGGTCGGCAAAGGCCAGCGCATGGCCCTCGCTGCGCGCGACAAGCTCGGCGATCAGCGCGGCCACGTCGGCCGCCCCGGTCTCGACCCGCTCGCCGCGCAGCCCTGTCCGCTCGCGCAGCCAGGCGAAATAGCGCACCTCGATCATGGCTCGTCCCGCAGAAAGGGCGCTGACTTGCGGAAATAGTCCCAGCCGGTCAGCGCCGTCAGCCCGGCCGCGATCCAGATCAGCACGAAACCCAGGATATTGGCGAACGAGGCACAGTCGCGGTTGCCGCAGGCGCGGACCGGGTCGGCCAGGCCGGCGCTGACCGCTTCGGCATATTCCTCGGGCGTCATGCCCTGCATGGCCACGCCGTTGAGATAGTCCAACCCCGTGCCCAGGAACAGCACCGCGATGGCAACCATCTGCGCCGTGGTCTTCCACTTGGCCAGCCGCGTGACCTTGAGCATCCCCGCCGAGGCCCCGAGATATTCGCGCAGGCCCGAGACAAAGACCTCGCGGAACAGGATCACCGTCGCGGGCAGGATCAGCCAGGGGTTCATGCCGTTGTACCCCGTCAGCACCATGATCGCGATCGCCACCATGGCCTTGTCCGCGATCGGGTCCATCATCGCGCCCAGCCGGGTTTCCTGGTGCCAGAGCCGGGCGAGGTAGCCGTCGAACCAGTCGGTCAGGGCCGCCACGACAAAGAGCGCCAGGGCGAACCAGTCTGCCCAGGGCCGGTGGAAATAGAGGAACATCACCACGACACCCGGCGCGGCCAGAAGCCGGAGCAGCGTCAGGAAATTCGGGATGTTCCAGTTCATGTGCCCAGTCCTAGCCCAATCGCGACCAAAGAAAAAGACCTGCCCGGGTCAGTTTCCCTGGTGAAAGAAATTGTAGATGGTCTCGGCCATCGCCTCGGAAATGCCCGGCACCGCCATCAGATCGGGCGGGGCCGCGCGGCCCACCGCCTTGGCGCTGCCGAAATGGGCCAGAAGCGCCCGCTTGCGCGCCGCGCCGATGCCAGGCACCTCGTCCAGCGGGTTCGCGACCAGCGTGCGCGCGCGCTTGGCCACATGGGCGCCGTTGGCCCAGCGGTGCGCCTCGTCGCGCAGGCGCTGCACGAAATACAGCACCGGATCGCCCCGCTGCAACGCCATCGGCCGCTGGCCGGGGCGGTGGAACTCTTCCTTGCCGGCATCGCGGTCGATGCCCTTGGCCACGCCGATCATCGCGATGTCATCGACCCCAAGCTCGGCCAGGATGCCCGCCACCGCTGCCGCCTGCCCCGCCCCGCCGTCGATCAGCAAGAGGTCCGGCCAGGCATCCGACCTGCGGTCAGGGTCCTCTTTCAAGAGCCGCTCGAACCGCCGCGTCAGGACCTCGCGCATCATGCCCAGATCGTCGCTGTTGGCCCCGGCCGCCGACTTGATGTTGAACTTGCGGTACTGGCTTTTGACAAAGCCCTCGGCCCCGGCCACGATCATGCCGCCCACCGCATCGGCGCCCTGGATATGGGCGTTGTCATAGACCTCGATCCGGGCCGGCGGGGCGTCAAGATCAAAGGCGTCGGCCAGACCCTGCAACAGCCGCGCCTGGGTCGAGGCCTCGGACATCCGCCGCGCCAGGCTTTCGCGCGCATTGCGCGCCGCGTTTTCCACCAGTTCGGCCTTTTCGCCCCGCTGCGGCACCGCCAGTTCCACCTTGCGGCCCGCGCGCGCGCTCAGCGCCGCGCCGACCAGATCGGCATTGTCCACGGCATGGGACAAAAGGATCAGGCGCGGCGGGTCCTTGTCGTCGTAGAACTGGGTCAGAAAGGCCTCAAGGATTTCCGGCTCTTCGGCACCCGAGCCGGTCCGGGGATAAAAGTCGCGGTTGCCCCAGGACTGGTTGGCGCGGATGAAGAAGACCTGCACGCAGGCCTGCCCGTGATCGAGGTGCAGCGCCACGACATCGGCCTCGGCCACGCCGCGCGGGTTGATGCCTTGCGCGGTCTGGACCTGGGTCAGCGCCTTGATCCGGTCTCGCAGGGCCGCCGCGCGCTCGAACTCCATCGCCTCTGACGCCTCGGCCATCGCCGCCGCCAGATCGGCCTGGACCGAGGTGGTCTTGCCCTCCAGAAACCGCCGGGCGTCGGCCACAAGGTCCAGATACTCGGCCCGGTTCACCTTGGCCACGCAGGGCGCGGCGCAGCGCTTGATCTGGAACTGCAGGCAGGGCCGCGTGCGGCTTTCGAACATCGGGTCCGAGCAGTTGCGCAGCAGGAACACCTTTTGCAACTGGTTCAGCGTCCGGTTCACCGCCCCCGCACTGGCAAAGGGGCCGTAATAGGCGCCCTTTTCGGACTTCTTGCCCCGGTGCTTCTTGATCTGCGGAAAGGCATGCTCGGTGCTGATCAGGATGTTCGGAAACGACTTGTCGTCGCGGAGCAGCACGTTGTAGCGCGGCTTGAGCTGCTTGATCAGGTTCTGTTCCTGAAGCAGCGCCTCGGTCTCGGTCCGCGTCGTCAGGAACATCATCGCGGCGGTTTCCGCGATCATCCGCCCGATCCGCGCCGAATGCCCCGCCGGGCGGGCATAGTTCGAGACCCGGTTTTTCAGATTCCGCGCCTTGCCGACGTACAGCACCTCGGCGCTGGCGTTCAGCATCCGGTAGACGCCCGGCGAGCCGTCAAGATTGCGGACGTACTCCGCGATGATCTCGTGCCCGGTGCGGGCGGGGGCGGTCATGGCTGCGCCTTTTCGTTCAAGCCGGGGTCGGGCCGTTGATTCTGCGGTTCCGCTGCAATGATAGCGGGGCCAAGGCAAGAGGAAAGCTGTCCACGGTTTTTGTGGATAACTGTGCGGAAAAGATTTCGGATAGCCGAAATTTCCCTTGAATCCGTGGCCTTTCATTGATTTGCCTAATTTTTAGGCAGTTCTGTAAGATGTTGATTTTGCTATGTAAAAAAACATACTGTGACAAGCACATGAAATCGAAAGACAATTTATTACGAGACCGTGAACGAAACGCGAAAAGTGGACAAGTCAGGCGTTCCCGCCCGCAAGATCACTCGACCCCAAGCACATCGGGGGTCGCCCAGGCCAGATGCTGGCCGCCGTCGGTGGCGATCATCTGCCCGGTGACCGAGGGTGAATTCAGGAAAAACCCAAGCGCCGCCACGACATCGGCCGGCCCGGCGCCCCGCGCCAGCGGCGTCGCGGCGCGCTGGCGGGCGAAATGCGCGGCCGACTGGCGGCTGCCTTGCACGGTCGGGCCGGGGCCGATGGCGTTGACGCGGATCTGCGGCGCCAGCGCCTGCGCGGCGGTCCGCGTCAGCGCCCAGAGCGCCGCCTTGGCCAGCGAATAGGTCATGAATTCGGGCGTCGGCTTCCACACCCGCTGGTCGATCATGTTGACCACCAGACCCGAGGCGATCGGCTCGCCCGCCGCATCGCTCAGGGCGGGCGGGCACTGGGCGGCAAAGGCCTGCATCAGCACGAAGGGCGCGCGCAGGTTCGATTCCATGTGCCGGTCCCAGCCGGTGCGGGTGGCGCTGCGCAGATTGTCGTATTCAAAGATCGAGGCGTTGTTGACCAGCACCGTCAGCGGCCCGTCCAACGCGGCGGCGGCGGCCGGCACCAGGCCCTGCGTCTGCGCCTCGTCCAGAAGATCGGCGCGCATCGGCACGGCCCGGCGGCCCAGCGCCGCGATCTCGGCCGCCGTCTGCCGCGCCTCGTCTTCGGAGGTGGCATAATGGACCGCCACGTCAAACCCCGCGCCCGCCAGATGCAGGGCCATGGCCCGGCCCAGACGCTTTCCCGCCCCGGTGACCAGCGCCCGCATCACTTGCCCCCGCAGGTGCAGCCGGAGGTGCCGATCAGGTGGCGCCCGCAGCGCGGGCAGGTTCTGGCACGCCGGGCCCCGAGCCGCCTGCGGACGCCGCGCCCGATGGCGCCGGGGAACATCGCGTTGCCCAGCATCGCGATCACCGCCATGACCAGCAGAAAAAGCAGGACCGCCTTGACCAGCATCTAAAGCCCGTACCTTGCAAAGGCCAGCCGATCCTCGGCCGCCTGCCACACCGCCTCGCCCAGGCCAAGGCCAAGGCGCGACATCAGGCTGCGCCGCTGGCCCAAGGGCACCAGCGCGACCTTGTAGCCGTAAAGCTCTTTCATCTTGGGCACCAGATGCGCGACGCCGTCCACCAGACCGGTGTCAACCGCCTGCGCGCCGACCCAGAGGTCGGCGTTGAAAAGGTCGCCCTCGGCCAGCCGCGCGCCCCGGCGCGCCTTGACATGGGCGATAAAGGCCTGGTGGATCGGGGTCTGGATGGCGCGGATCCGTTTCACATCCTCGGGCTTTTGCGGCAGGAACGGGTCGGCCAGGCTCTTTGATCTGCCCGCCGTCACCACCCGCCGCTCGATCCCCTGCCGCTGCATCAGCTCGGAAAAGCCGAACGAGGCGGAATTCACCCCGATCGAGCCGACGATCGAGCTGTCGTCGACCCAGATGTGATCGCCCGCGCAGGCCAGCCAATAGCCGCCCGAGGCCGCGACATCCTCGACAAAGGCATGCACGGGCACGCCCCTTTCGGTGGCCAGCCGCCGGATGCGCGCGGCGATCAGGCTGGACTGCACCGGCGAGCCGCCCGGAGAGTTGATCGCCAGCGCAACGCAGGCCGGCTTCATCCGGAACGCCTTTTCGATCAGGCCGGCAAGTCCCGCATCGCTCAAGCCCCGCGGGCCCGAAGTGATCGTGCCGCTGAGCCGGATCACCGGCACCAGCGGCGGATGCTTGATGAAGGGAATATGTCTTTTCATGTCCCAGAGGTAAGTCGGTGCAGCCCGATAAGCAAGGGACCCCGGCCCCTTGCGCGCGGGCCATCGCTTGACCAAGCCCCCCCACCCCATCCCTCCCCACAAGGGGGAAGGCGAACCAGATTCCAGAGGATACGCCTGTGGCCGACCATGGCGCCTCCCTCCCCCTCGTGGGGAGGGATGGGGTGGGGGGGCCACGCCAGCCGCGATCGCCCTGGCCCCTTGCGCGCGGGCGGGTTCCGCAGCAGGCTGCGCCCATGATCGACAAGCTTGAAATGTTCATCGCCCTGGCCGCCGAGCGCCATTTCGGCCGCGCGGCCGAGGCCTGCCGCGTCACCCAGCCCACCCTGTCCAGTGCCATCCGCCAGCTTGAAGACAGCCTTGGCGTGCAACTGGTGTTTCGCGGCTCGCGCTTTCAGGGACTGACGCCCGAGGGCCAGCGCGTGCTGGATTGGGCGCGGCGGATCGTGGGCGACGTGCGCGCGCTCAGGGACGAGATGCGCACCGTTCACACCGGCCTGTCGGGCAACCTGCGCATCGGCGTCATCCCGACCGCGCTGGCCATGGTGGCCGACCTGACCGGCCCCTTTACCACCCGCCACCCCAACGTTCGCGTCTCCATCCTGTCGCGCACGTCGTCCGAGATTCTGGACGGAATCGAAAGCCTCAGCCTCGATGCCGGCATCACCTATCTGGACAACGAGCCGCTGGGCCGCGTGTTTCAGGTGCCGCTCTACCCCGAGTTCTATCGGTTTCTCTGCACCGTTTCCTCGCCGCTGGCGGGGCGCAAGACGCTGACCTGGGCCGAGGTGGCGCAAGAGCCGCTCTGTCTTTTGACCTCGGACATGCAGAACCGGCGCATCGTCAACCAGCACCTGGGCGCGGCGATGTCCGATGGCGTGGCGATGGTGGAGTCGAACTCAACCATCGCGTTGATTTCGCATGTAAAGACTGGGCTCTGGTCCTCGATCGTGCCGATGAAGCTGGCCGAGTTGTTCATGGGCCAGAACCTGGTCGCGATCCCCATCGTCGAGCCGGAGGCCGAGCATCTGGTCGGCCTGATCACCCCCAGCCGCGACCCGCAGACCCCTGTGTTGCAAGCCCTGATCGAAGAGGCCGAACGGCTGGCGCTCTGGCGTGGACGATAGAAATTTTCTATCGGTTAATGGAGTTTTTCGATCCAATTGAACGTCTGAACAATCCCGGCCAGGCTGCCGAACGATAGAATTTCTCTATCGACTGACGGAACTTCGATATTGAATCGCCTATCAAATGGCGTATGAGGCGGGGATCACCACGATAGGGTCGCCCCATGCTCGACAGCGCGCAAACCTCCGAACGGATGCACGAGATTCTCGCCCGGCACCGGGACACCGAGGGCGCGCTTTTGCCGATCCTGCACGACGTGCAGGCCGAGTTCGGCCATGTCCCCGACGCGGCGCTGCCCGTCATCGCCAAGGCGCTGAACCTCAGCCGGGCCGAGGTTCATGGCGTGGTCAGTTTCTACCACGACTTTCGCGAGACCCCCGCAGGCCGGCATGTCGTCAAGCTGTGCCGGGCCGAGGCCTGTCAGGCCATGGGCGCCGACGGGGTCGCGGCCCATGCCCGCGACCGGCTGGGCATCGACTGGCACGGCACCACGCCCGACGGCAAGGTCACGCTGGAGCCGGTCTTTTGCCTTGGGCTCTGCGCCTGCGGACCGGCGGCCATCGTGGACGGCAAGCTGCACGGAAGGGTCGACGCCGACCGGCTCGACACGATCCTGGGGGACCTGGCATGAAGATCTACCTTCCCCTCGATTCCGCTGCCGTCGCTCTGGGCGCCGACGAGATCGCCGAGGCCATCCGGACCCATGCCAAGGCCAGGGGCGTCAAGGTCGCCCTGGTGCGCAACGGCTCGCGCGGGATGGTCTGGCTTGAACCGCTGGCCGAGGTAGAGACGGCGCAGGGACGCATGGCCTTTGGCCCGATGACGCTGGCCGACGTGCCGGCGCTCTTTGGCGATCTGGCGGACCACCCCAAGGCGCTGGGCCCGACCGATGATCTGCCCTGGCTCAAGGCGCAGACCCGCCTGACCTTTGCCCGCGTCGGCGTGATCGACCCGCTGTCGCTGGCCGATTACCGCGCCCATGGCGGCCTGGTGGGGCTTGAGCGGGCGCTGGGCATGCAGCCGGCCCAGATCGTGGCCGAGGTGACCGACTCGGGTCTGCGCGGGCGCGGCGGCGCGGGCTTTCCCACCGGCATCAAGTGGAAAACCGTGTCCGAGGCCAAGGCCGACCGCAAGTACATCGTCTGCAACGCCGATGAGGGCGACAGCGCCACCTTCGCCGACCGCATGCTGATGGAGGGCGATCCCCTGACCCTGATCGAGGGAATGGTGATCGCCGGCCTGGCCACCGGGGCGGCCAAGGGCTTTGTCTACATCCGTTCCGAATACCCCGTCGCCATCGCGGTGATGCAGAAGGCGGTCGACCTGGCCCGAGCCGAGGGCCTCTTGGGCGCCAGCGTGCTTGGCCGTGGCCCCGCCTTTGACATCGAGATCCGCGTCGGTGCCGGCGCCTATGTCTGCGGCGAGGAAACCTCGCTGTTGAACAGCCTTGAGGGCAAGCGGGGCGTCGTGCGTGCCAAGCCGCCGCTGCCGGCGCTTGAGGGGTTCCTGGGCAAGCCCACCGTGGTCAACAACGTCATCTCGCTGGCCTCGGTGCCGGTGATCCTGGAAAAGGGCGCGGCGCATTACAAGGGCTTTGGCCTTGGCCGCTCGCGCGGGACCATCCCCTTGCAGATCGCCGGCAACGTCCGGCACGGCGGGCTCTACGAGATCGCCTTTGGCCTGACCCTGGGCGAGATCGTCGACCAGATCGGCGGCGGCACCGCCACGGGCCGGCCGGTCAAGGCGGTGCAGGTCGGCGGCCCGCTGGGCGCCTATTTCCCGCGCGCGCTGTTCGACACGCCCTTTGGCTACGAGGAATTCGCCGGCAAGGACGGCTTGGTCGGCCACGCCGGCCTGACGGTGTTTGACGACAGCGCCGACATGCTGGCCCAGGCCCGCTTTGCCATGGAGTTCTGCGCCATCGAAAGCTGCGGCAAATGCACCCCCTGCCGCATCGGCGCCGTGCGCGGGGTCGAAACGCTTGACCGCATCGCCAGGGGCGACGCCGCCGCCCTGCCGGTGCTGACCGACCTCTGCAACACCATGAAACTCGGCTCGCTCTGCGCGCTGGGCGGGTTTACGCCCTATCCCGTGATGTCCGCCGTCACCCATTTCCCAGGCGATTTCGCCCGCGCGAAAGAGGCCGCCGAATGAGCGAAAAGGTGCAGGGGCCTGCCTCTTATTTTCCCTCGATCGAAAAGACCTATGGCCAGCCCATGCAGCACTGGTTCGACGCCATCGCGCCACTGCTGGCAGAGCCGCACATGAAGATCGTCAGCTTCCTGAAGGAGCACCACAAGATGGGCCACGGCCATGCCAACGCTATCGTCGCCCATCAGCTTGCGAAAAGGAAAGGTGCCTGAAATGAAAGACTTCATCATCCCTGACCGCGATTTCGGCACCCCGGCCGCAAAGTCCAAGCAGATGGTCACCCTGTCGATCGACGGCTTTGACGTGACCGTGCCCGAAGGCACCTCGATCATGCGCGCGGCGGCCGAGGCGGGCATCCAGGTGCCAAAACTTTGCGCCACCGACAGCGTGGACGCCTTTGGCTCCTGCCGGCTCTGCCTGGTCGAGATCGAGGGGCGCAACGGCACGCCGGCCTCTTGCACCACGCCGGTCGCACCCGGGCTCAAGGTTCACACCCAGACCGGCAAGCTCAAGCAGCTTCGCCGCGGGGTGATGGAGCTTTACATCTCGGACCACCCGCTGGACTGCCTGACCTGCTCGGCCAATGGCGACTGCGAGTTGCAGGACATGGCCGGCGCGGTCGGCCTGCGCGATGTGCGTTATGAGGCGGTCGAGACCCATTTCCGCGTCAAGAACACCAGCGGAGAGGCGAACCCGAACTACATCCCCCGCGACGACAGCAACCCCTATTTCAGCTACGATCCGCAAAAGTGCATCGTCTGCTCGCGCTGCGTTCGCGCCTGCGAAGAGGTGCAGGGCACCTTTGCGCTGACGATCGAGGGGCGCGGCTTTGACAGCCGGGTGTCCTTTGGCGCCAGGACCGACACCGCCATCACCTCCGACTGCGTCTCCTGCGGGGCCTGCGTCGCCGCCTGCCCGACCGCCACCTTGCAGGAAAAGTCGGTAATCGAGATCGGCACGCCCTCGCATTCCGTGATCACGACCTGCGCCTATTGCGGCGTCGGCTGTTCGTTCAAGGCGGAAATGCGCGGCGACGAGCTGGTGCGGATGACGCCTTACAAGCACGGCAAGGCCAACCGGGGCCATTCCTGCGTCAAGGGCCGCTTTGCCTATGGCTACGCCAGCCACAAGGACCGCATCCTGAACCCGATGATCCGCGAGTCGATCAACGATCCCTGGAAGGAAGTATCCTGGGCCGAGGCGATGGACTTCGCCGCCGCCCGGATGCAGGGCATCATCGCCAAACACGGGCGCCATTCGGTCGGCGTCATCACCTCCTCGCGCTGCACCAACGAGGAAACCTATCTTGTGCAGAAGCTGACCCGCGCGGTCTTCATGAACAACAACACCGACACCTGCGCCCGCGTCTGCCATTCGCCCACCGGCTACGGGCTGGGCCAGACGCTTGGCACCTCTGCCGGCACCCAGGACTTTGATTCGGTCGAAGAGACCGATGTCGTCATCATCATCGGCGCCAACCCGACCGACGGGCACCCGGTCTTTGCCAGCCGCCTGAAAAAGCGGCTGCGCAAGGGCGCCAAGCTGATCGTCATCGACCCGCGCCGCACCGACATCGTGCAAAGCCCGCACATCAAGGCCCAGCACCACCTGGCGCTGACCCCCGGCACCAACGTCGCCGTGGTCACCGCACTGGCGCATGTCATCGTGACCGAGGGGCTTTTCAACGAGGACTTCATCCGCACCCGCTGCGACTGGGACGAGTTTCAGGACTATGCCGAGTTTGTCAGCCGCCCCATCCATTCGCCCGAGGCGGTGGAACTGCTGACCGGCGTTCCGGCCGCCGAGGTCCGCGCCGCCGCACGGCTTTACGCGCTGGGCGGCAACGGCTCCATCTACTACGGCCTGGGCGTGACCGAACACAGCCAGGGCTCGACCACCGTCATCGGCATCGCGAATCTGGCCATGCTGACCGGCAACATCGGCCGCCCCGGCGTCGGCGTGAACCCGCTGCGCGGGCAGAACAACGTGCAGGGGTCGTGCGACATGGGGTCCTTCCCGCACGAACTGCCGGGCTACCGCCACGTCAAGAACGACAATGTGCGCGAGATCTTTGAAAGCCTCTGGGGCGTCAAGATCGACAATGAACCCGGCCTGCGTATCCCCAACATGCTGGATGCGGCGGTCGAAGGCACCTTCAAGGGCCTTTACTGCCAGGGCGAGGATATCCTGCAATCCGATCCGGACACCAAGCACGTCTCGGCCGGTCTGGCCGCGATGGACTGCGTCATCGTTCACGACCTTTTCCTGAACGAGACTGCGAACTACGCCCATGTCTTCCTGCCCGGCTCGACCTTTCTGGAAAAGGACGGCACCTTTACCAACGCCGAACGGCGGATCAACCGCGTGCGCAAGGTGATGGCGCCGCGCAACGGCTATGCCGACTGGGAAGTCACGCAGATGCTGGCCAACGCCGTTCTGGAAAAGACGGGGGGGGCAAGCTGGACCTACACCCATCCGTCGCAGATCATGGATGAAATCGCGATGACCACCCCGTCGTTCGCCGGGGTGAATTACGAGATGCTGGAGGTCAAGGGCTCGGTCCAGTGGCCCTGCAACGAAAACGCCCCCGAAGGCACGCCGCTGATGCATGTTGACGGCTTCGTGCGCGGCAAGGGCCGCTTCATCAACACCGAATATGTCGCCACGGACGAGCGCACCGGCCCGCGTTTCCCGCTTCTGCTGACGACGGGGCGCATCCTGTCGCAGTACAACGTCGGCGCCCAGACCCGGCGCACCGCCAACGTGGTCTGGCACGATCAGGACGTGCTGGAGATTCACCCCCACGACGCCGAAATGCGCGGCGTCAAGGAAGGCTCCTGGGTCCGCCTGGCCTCCCGCGCGGGTGAGACCGCGCTGCGCGCCACGATCACCACCCGCGTCAATCCCGGCGTGGTCTACACCACCTTCCACCACCCCGACACGCAGGCCAACGTGATCACGACCGACTATTCGGACTGGGCCACGAACTGCCCCGAATACAAGGTGACGGCGGTGCAGGTCGCGCCCTCCAACGGGCCGACCGAGTGGCAGGAAGAGTACAGCGAAATGGCCAGCCGGTCGCGGCGCATCGCCGCGGCGGAGTAGGGCGCGATGGAAACGCACCGGCCCATGCCGCGCCTCGCCTTTGGGCGGGGCCGCGCCGGGCAGGGCCATCGCGAGCTGCCCGAAGAGGTGGCCGTGGCGCTCAGCTACAACGGCTCCACCCGCGCCGTCATGATGGCAACGCCGGACGATCTGCTTGATTTCGCTTACGGATTTTCCCTGACCGAAGGCATCGCGCAGCCCGCAGAGATCACCGAGGTCGAAATCGTCCCCACCGATCTGGGGCTGGACCTGCAAATCTGGCTGGTCCCCGAGGCCGAGGCGCGGCAACAGGCACGGCGCCGGACCATGGCCGGCCCGGTCGGCTGCGGCCTCTGCGGGCTCGACAGCCTGGCCGAGGCGCTGCGCACCCCGCCGCGGGTCGCCGACCACGGGTTCACCCTGACGCCGCACCAGATCATGGCCGCCGCGGCCGCCCTGCACGATCACCAGCCGCTGCACGACATCACCCACGCGGTCCATGCCGCCGGCCTCTGGACCCCCGCAGGCGGAATGGAAGCGCTGCGCGAGGATGTCGGTCGGCACAACGCGCTCGACAAGCTGATCGGTGCGCGGCGCGGCGCCTGCGCCGGGGCGCTGGTCCTGACCTGCCGCACCTCGATCGACATGGTGCAAAAGGCCGCCATCGCCGGTTTCCCGATGATCATCGCCGCCTCCGCCCCCACCGCCGCCGCCGTCCGCGCCGCCGAAGAGGCCGGCCTGACCCTGATCGCCCTTGCCCGCGAGGACCGCTTCGAGGTCTTCACCCACCCCCACCGCATTGCCCCCGAGGAAGCCGCAGATGTCGCATGATGACCCGCATGCCAAACTGGTCTACATGGCCAACCAGATCGCCAAGTTCATGGAATCAAAGCCGCACGATCAGGGCGTGGCCGAACTTTCGTCCCATATCAACGACTTCTGGGAACCGCGCATGCGCCGTCACCTCTTCGAGGTGATCGACGCGGGCGGGCGGGGCCTGCGGCCGCTGGTGCTGGACGCCGCCCCGAAAATCCGCCGCCCCAGGGCCGCCTGAGCTGCCCCTTCCATCCTCTGTGCCCAAATACCCCACGGGGGAAGGGCCAAGGGCCCGCGGGGGTGTGAAACCCCCGCCCTTGCCGGCGGTGCCACCCGCGAGCGGCGTCAGAGCCCGTCCAGACAGGCCGCCACCAGACCCGATCCCGGATCGCCCAGATCGTCGATCACGTCAAAATGGTGCCGTCCCGGCGCCACGGTCCAGGGGCAGGCCCAGGCCTCGGACAGGGTCCGCGCCTGCCACAGAAAGGCCGGGCGCTCCTGCCCGCCGACCCAAGGATGCGCGGCGCAGCCGGCGCGCAGCGGCAGTCGCGCCGGACTTTCGGCCGCGGCCTCCGCCGCGTCGATCTTGAGTTCGGCGTTCATCCCCGTCTGCATCAGCGGCGCCAGATCGGCCAGGGGCGAGATCGGCACCACCCGCACCACCCTCGGCAGGTCGATGTCCCCGCAGCCCATCCGCGCCGCCAGATGCCCGCCGGCCGAATGGCCCGTCACCACCACAGGCCCCGGCACCAGCCCCGCCGCCGCCCGCACCGCCGCCGCCACCTCGCCCGTGATCGCGCCGATCCGGGCTTGCGGCGCCAGGGTGTAGGACGGCATCGCCACCGCCCAGCCCCGCGCCAGCGCCCCCGCCGCCAGATGCGACCAGCTTTCGCGGCCAAAGGCCAGCCAATAGCCGCCATGGACAAAAACCATCAGCCCCCGTGCCGCGCCCTCCGGGCGGAACAGGTCGAACCGCTGCCGTTCGGCCGGGCCATAGGCCAGGTCCACCTCGGCCCGCGCCCCCAGGGCCGTGCGAAACGCCGCCGCCGCCCGCAGCCAGCGGGCCGGAAAGGCCTCGGCCCCCGGGATGAAGGCGCCGTTGGCATAGTCGCGGCTCAGGTCCATGGTGACTCCAGATTTGATCAAAACTTCGGTCCAGACCCGCGCTCGGAACTGGACTTTTCGGGCCGCCTCCTGCATTGCATATCCAGCCGCGAAATGGGAGGCCCACATGCTCGACACCGCAACCGATCTGCGCTCGCTTCTGAAAGACCCCAGCCTTCTGACCGAGAAAGCCTTCATCGCCGGCGCCTGGGTGATGGCCGAGGATGGCCGGACCTTTGAGGTCAGAAACCCCGCGCGCGGCGATGTGATCGCGCGCGTGGCCGACCTCTCGCGCGCCGATGCCGCCCGCGCCATCGAGGCCGCCGATACCGCCCGCCACGAATGGGCCGCCCGCACCGGCAAGGAACGCGCCGCCGTCCTGCGCAAGTGGTTCGACCTGATGGTCGCCAATGCCGACGATCTGGCCGCGATCCTGACCGCCGAGATGGGCAAGCCGCTTGCCGAGGCCAAGGGCGAGGCGCTTTACGGCGCCTCCTTTGTCGAATGGTTCGCCGAAGAGGCCAAGCGCATCTATGGCGAGACCATTCCCGGCCACCAGCGCGACAAGCGCATCACCGTGCTCAAGCAGCCGATCGGCGTGGCCTGCTCGATCACGCCCTGGAACTTTCCCAATGCCATGATCGCGCGCAAGGTCGCCCCGGCGCTGGCCGTCGGCTGCGGCTTTGTCGCCCGCCCGGCGGCCGAGACGCCGCTCTCGGCGCTGGCGATGGCGGTGCTGGCCGAACGCGCCGGCCTGCCCGCCGGGGTCCTCAGCGTCATCACCTCCTCGCGCTCATCCGAGATCGGCAAGGAGTTCTGCGAGAACCCTCGCGTGCGCAAGCTGACCTTCACCGGCTCGACCGAGGTAGGGCGCATCCTGTTGAAGCAGGCGGCGCAGAACGTGCTGAAATGCAGCATGGAATTGGGCGGCAACGCGCCCTTCATCGTCTTTGACGACGCCGATCTCGACAAGGCGGTCGAGGGCGCGATGATCTCCAAGTTCCGCAACAACGGGCAGACCTGCGTCTGCGCCAACCGCATCTATGTGCAGGCCGGTGTCTATGACGCCTTTGCCGAAAAGCTGGCGGCGGCGGTGCGCAAGCTGAACGTCGGCGACGGGCTGACCGAGGGCGTCACCACCGGCCCCCTGATCAACGACGGCGCGCTGGACAAGGTGCAGGAACATGTGGCCGACGTGCTGGCCGGCGGCGGCAAGGTGCTGGCCGGCGGCAAGCGCCACGCTCTGGGCGGCTCGTTCTACGAGCCGACCGTGCTGACCGGCGTCACCTCGGACATGAAGGTCGCGCAAGAGGAAACCTTTGGCCCCGTCGCGCCGCTGTTCCGCTTCGAGACCGAAGAAGAGGTGATCCATCTGGCCAACAACACCATCTTTGGCCTCGCCTCCTACTTCTTCGCCCGCGACATCGGGCGCATCACCCGGGTGCAAGAGGCGCTGGAATACGGCATGGTCGGGGTCAACACCGGCCTGATCTCGACCGAGGTCGCGCCCTTTGGCGGCGTCAAGCAGTCCGGCCTTGGCCGCGAGGGCAGCCATCACGGCGTCGAGGATTTCCTGGAGATGAAGTACATCTGCCTGAGCATCTAGAACCCGGCCCCGCCCTGGGCGGGGTCAGTGCCTGTGTTCGCTCAACAGCCCCGGCCGAACCCCCAGCCCCATCGAGGCGTCGATGACCGCGCCGTGCAGGACGGTCGAGCCGGGAGAGGCGAGAAAGGCCACGACCTCGGCCAGTTCCTCGGGCCGGATCAGCCGCCCCTTGGGCAGTCCTGCGACAAAGGCGGCGCGATCCGCCTCGGTCATCCGGTTCAGGGTGGACTGGCGGAACATCTCGGTATCGGTCGCCCCGGGGCAGAGGGCAAAGACATCCACCCCGGCGTGGACCGTCTCGGCGGCCAGTTGCCGGGTCAGATGGGCGATGGCGGCCTTGCTCATGCCGTCGGACAGCGAGAACCCGGGAAAAGCCGCGACCCCGCCCCCGACCGAGGAGAGGTTGATCAGCTTGCGCGCGCCCGGCCGCGTGGCGGGCAGGGCCAGAAAGCCCCTGCACATCGCAAGGGTTCCGG
The DNA here is from genome assembly GCA_052387855.1 of Paracoccaceae bacterium. GTDB lineage: Bacteria > Pseudomonadota > Alphaproteobacteria > Rhodobacterales > Rhodobacteraceae > CAIYZT01. The sequence continues at coordinate 4,467 of JBQTIT010000064.1, read as the reverse complement.
CGGCGTTGATCGCCAACATCAGCGCATCCTGTTCCGAAGCATCTTCGCTGAACATCGCCACGGTGGCGGTGCCGACCCCGGCATTGTTCACCAACAGATCGAGCCCGCCAAATGTCCCCCGCACCGCCCCCAGACAGTCGCGGATCGATGCGCCCTCGCGCAGGTCCAGCGGATGGGCCGAAAGCCCCGGCGTGGCCCGGCACCAGGCCTCGATTTCGGCCAAAGGTTCGATCCCGCCCGGAACATGGCTGACCGCCACCTGCCAGCCGTCGGCCAGCAGCCGCTCGACCACGGCCCTTCCGATGCCGCGCCAGCCGCCCGTCACCAGCGCCGCACCCATTCGCTTGCCGGACATCCCCGCCTCCATCGCCTGCACCCACCGCTCAGGTGTGGCGGAACGGTCTGCGGCAGGCAAGGCCCTGCACCCGCCGGGCAGCGCGCGGTCCTAGTGGCCAAGGGCCCCGCAGATCACTCCGCCACGAAACCCGCCGCCTTGTGGCTGCCGTCGCAATAGGGCTTGTTCTTGGACTGACCGCAGCGGCACAGAAACACCGTGGTGGCCTTGTTCACCGTGCGCCCGGTGCCGCTGACCACCTCCAGATTGCCGGTGACCTTGAGCGAGCCGTTCGGCGTCGGCTGCACCTCGAGCACCCCGCCCCGCGCCTCCAGCGCCTGAAACTCCTTGGCGGCAGGCTCGCCCGTGGCGGTAAAGCCGGCGGCGGTGTGGGCACCGTCGCAATAGGGCTTGTTGGCCGACATCCCGCAGCGGCAGAGCGTGGCGCGCGGGCTGGCCTGCGCCGCGCCCCGGATCGACAGTTCGGCCTCAAAGGCCAAGGGGCCGTTTTCGCGGATGCGCACCGTGTTCACGCGCGGCGGGGTGTCCGATGTGGCGCTGCCGTCGTTGCGCGTCACCCGGATCGCACCCGAGGGGCAGTTGAAGGCGGTGTGCATCACCTCGGCCGCGCTGGCCGCGTCGGGATGGATCCATTCGCCTTGCACATTGGGCACGAACACCTCCGGATGCCCCAGCACGCAGCCGCGCGAGTGGATGCAGCGGCCGGCATCGAAATGCACGGTCACTTCCTTTCCGACGACGATCTCTTCGGCCATTCCGACACTCCTCGTGAACCCCGGGCCGCACGGCCCTTGACCAAAGTCTAGCAAGCCCCTTTTGTGGCGAAAGGGGGCAAGGGGCGCGCAAGACCTGCGCGATCGCACAGGCGCCGCGCTGTCCTGCACAGAAGGGGGGGATGATGACCGACCAGAAAATCGCCGTGGTGACCGGGGCCGCCGGGGGCATGGGCAGGGCGATCACCGACCGGCTGATCCGCGACGGGCTCCTCGTGGTCGGGGTGGACATCGACGCCGGCGCGCTTCTGGCCATGTCGGCCGATCTGGACAATTTCCGCCCCGAGCCCTGCGATCTGACCGACGCCGAGGCGATCAGCGATCTTTTCGACCGCATCCGCGCCCGCTTTGGCGGGGTCGATGTGCTGGTCAACAACGCCGGCACCTGTTTCATGTCCGACTTTCCCGACATCCCGGCGGCCGAGCTTGACCGGCAGATGGCGGTCAACTTTTCCTCGGCCTTTCACTGCTGCCAGCAGGCGGTCAAGGCCATGGCGGGGCGGCCCGGCGTGCGAAAGATCGTCAACATCTCATCCAACGGGGCCTATAACTTCGATGTGTTCGACCCGCCCCACTACCGCGCCTCCAAGGCGGCGATGGACACGCTGACCAAGGACCTTGCCCGCCGCTACGCGCGCGACCGGATCGCCTGCAACTCCATCGCGCCGGCGATGACCGAGACACCGCTCTTTGGCGTGCTGACCGAGGATGTGCTTGCCCGCGCCATCGCCGCCATGCCGCATGGCCACGCCATGCAGCCCGCCCAGATCGCCGACTGGGTCGGCTTTCTGGTCTCGGCGGCCGGCGAAGTCTCGTCCGGCAACGTCATCATCCTCAATCAGGGGCGCGATGTGCGGTGAAGGTCACGCTCCACAAGCTGTTCGACTATCTGCTGACCACGACCTCCGAGGCGCCGGACTGCGTTCTGGGCCTGTCGCTCAGCCGCTCGCCGCTGCTGGCCGAGTTTCTGCCCGATCTTGATCCGGCGTTGCCGCTTGACTGGAACGGCGTCAGCTTTCAGGGCCTGCCGTCGCTGCGCGCCCGCGTGATCGCGCAGGCCGGGCTCGATGGGGTCTGCGCGCCAGATGACGTGCTGATCACCGCCGGCGCGGCCGAGGCGAATTACCTCTGCCTGCGCCAGCTCTTGACGGCGGGCGACGAGGTGGTGACGGCCGCGCCCGACTGGCCGCAGGTTGGCGTGATGGCCCGCGCCATCGGGGCGGTGCTGCGCACGGTGCCGCTGGACCCCGATCAGGGCTGGCGGCTGGACCTGGATGCGCTGTCGCGGGCGGTCACGGACCGGACGCGGGTGATCTTTCTGTCCAACCCGAACAACCCGACCGGCAGGCTTTTTTCGGCGGACGACCTTGCGGCCATCGCCGCCATCGCGGCCCGCGTCGGCGCATGGCTGATCGTGGATGAGGTTTACGCAGGGCTGGAATGGTCCGGCCCCCGCGCGCCCTCGATCGCCGGGATCTACGAACGCGGCATCACCACCGGGTCGGTGTCAAAGGCGCTGGGGCTTCAGGGTCTGCGCACCGGCTGGATGATCTGCCGCGATCCGGGCCTGATCATGGACGGGGTGATCCTGCGCGAGAATTCGTCCGAGATCATGAACATCCTGGGCGAGCATATCGCCGAGATCGCGCTGCGGCCCGAACGGCTGGCCCCGGCGCTGGCGCGGGCGCGGGCCGAGGGGCTGGCCAATCTGCGCAAGCTGGACCAATTCATCCAGGGCCAGCCGCGCCTGTCCTGGACGCCGCCGATGGCCGGGCTGATCGGTCTGGCCCGGCTTGAGGGCGAAGAGGGCGAGGCCCTTGCCCGCCGCCTGCTGGCCCCGCCCTGGCGCACCTTCCTTCTGCCCGGCAGCGCCTATGATCTGCCGGGGCACATCCGCCTGGGCGTCGGCGGCGGCGAGGCGGTGCGGCTGGACGAGGGGCTGGAACGGCTCGCCGCCTGCCTGGCCGCGCGCTGAAGGCGCCGCAAAGGTCGCGCGGCGGCGCGGCGGTGTCGCGGCTGGAAGCGACGGGGCGGCCTCAATCCGCAGGATGGCGCGGAACACGGAACAGGAGTGCCCCCATGCAGACCATCGTCAAGCTTCCCCCGACCGACGCCAACCCCTCGACCGACGACCTTGACGGCTGGGTCAAGACCGAAGGCAACCCGCAGATGAAGACCTGGGTGCTGCACACCTCGGCCGCCGGCGACATGGTCTCGGGCATCTGGGAATGCACGGTCGGCAGCTATCATGCCACCTATTCCGCCTACGAATATGTCGTGCTGATCACGGGCCGCATCACCATCACCCCCGATGGCGGCACGCCTGTCACGGTCAAGGCGGGCGATGCCTTTGTCGTCGAGCCGACCTTCAAGGGCACCTGGAAGATCGAGGAAGACGTGCGCAAGCATTTCGACTTTCGCGTGAAATGATCCCCGCCGCGCCGCTGCTATCGCCTAGCGGCGCGGTGATTTTGCCTGTCAGGGGGCGATGATCCATGTCCTGTCTATCGCCCGAAGCACCGGGCCGGACCAGAGGATCATCCCATGCTTTCCTTCCGCAGAACCAGCACCATCGCGGCCGTGACCGCGTTTTCGCTCGCCGCCGGCGCGGCCCTGCCCTCGCATGCCTGGGGCGCGCGCGAGCAGGGCTTGCTTGCCGGCGTGCTGGGCACGCTTCTGGTCGGCGCGATCATCGTCGACAGCACCAGGCCCGCCCCGCCCAAGGCGCAGCCCTTGCCGGTCTATGCCCCGGCGGGCGGGTCGATCACCGCCACGCCCGCTGCCGCAGAGTTCGCCGCCTACAGCGACAGCACCCAGCGGCGCATCCAGTCGACGCTGTCGGCCTTTGGCTATTATCACGGCCCCATCGACGGCACCTTTGGGCCGCAGACCTACAAGGCCGTGCTCGCCTATGCCAGGGCGCGGGGCAACACCGACCTCTTGGCAACCCGGGCCGGCGCCCGCACGCTCTACGAGCAGCTTCTGTACTGAGCCGCGGCGCGCGGGACCGGTTCCGCACGTGCGCCGGCCGAGGGCCTTTGGGGCCCTTGGCGGGGGATAGGGCGGGCGGCATCGCATGACCTCGGCGATGGCCTCGGCCAATTCGGGCGAAAAGGAAAACGCACCGCGTTTCCCCGCCCGTGTGGGAACGTGTCCGGGTGACCGGTTCCGTCCTCACACCAGAGGCCAGCGCCCGACCCGGAGGGTGCGGAGCGCCCTCCCTGGGGGGGTCGGGCGCTGGCCGAGGGCCTTGGGGGCCCTCGGCCGGGGATGTGGACCGGCCTTCGCATGACCTCGGCAGTAGCCTCGGCCAAAGTCGGGCGGAGAAGGAAAGGCACC
>JBQTIT010000063.1:0-4456 GCA_052387855.1 Paracoccaceae bacterium | reverse complement strand
CCGCCCGAAATGGCCGAGGCTATCGCCGAGGTCATGCGTAATCGCTCGCCCCATCCCCGGCCGAGGGCCCCAAAGGACCTCGGCCAGCGCCCGACCCCCCCAGGGAGGGCGCTCCACGCCCTCCGGGTCGGGCGCTGGCCTCTGGTGTGTGGGCGGAACCGGTTTACCGGACACGCTTCAACACGGGCGGGGAAAGGCAGTGCCATTCCTGATCCGCCCGACTTTGGCCGAGGTCATGAGAGCCGCAGGCCCATCCCCGGCCGAGGGCCCCAAAGGCCCTCGGCCAGCGCCTGCCCTTCCCCCGGCAGGCGCTTCGCGCCCGCCAGGTCAGGCGCTGGCCTCTGGTGTGAGGGCGGAACCGGTCTACCGGACATGTTCCCACACGGGCGGGGAAACGCGGTGCGTTTCCTTCTCCGCCCGGGCCGCACCAAGACACAGCGAAAAGCCCACCGCTCACACCCCCCACAAAAAAGATCGCATCCGGCCTTTGATTTGATCAAATTCTTTGGCATAAGGACCCAAGCCGCGCCGGGGGGACCATGCCGCAGGAACTGATCGCCGGGATCGCTCCCGAACGTCTTGACCGGATCGCCACGCGCGAGGCCGCGCGCTTTGCCGCCGGCCGGCCCCTGTCGCAAGGCGCCGCCAAGGGGGCGGAGGTGTTTCTTGACGGCGTGCCGCTGCACTGGATGAAGGATTGGCCGATGCCCTTCCTGCCCATCGTGGCCAAGGCCAGCGGCGCGCGGATCACCGACATCGACGGCTATGAGCTGGACGATTTCTGCCTGGGCGACACCGGCTCGATGTTCGGCCATTCGCCGGCGCCGGTGGCCAGGGCGATCCGCCATCAGGCGCGGCGCGGGCTGACCTACATGCTGCCGACCGAAGACGCGCTGGCCGCCGGGCATCTGCTGTGCCACCGCTTCGGCGATTTCCGCTGGCAGATCGCCACCACCGCCACCGATGCCAACCGCTTTTCGCTGCGCGTCGCGCGCGCGGTCACCGGGCGGGCCAAGGTGCTGGTGTTCAACGGCTGCTACCACGGCACGGTCGATGACTGCATGGTCGAACTCGCGAATGGCAGAACGCAGGCCCGCGCCGGCCTTCTGGGCCAGGTCGCGGACCTGACGGCGCTCGCCGTGGCCTGCGAGTTCAACGATCTGGCCGGCGTCGAGGCGGCGCTTGCCAAGGGCGATGTCGCGGCGATCCTGACCGAGCCGGTGATGACCAATTCCTGCATGGTCCTGCCCGACCCCGGCTTTCACGCCGGCCTGCGCGCGCTGGCCACGAAATACGGCGCCGTGCTGATCATCGACGAGACGCATACCATCTCGTCCGGCCTTGGCGGTTACACGGCGGTTCACGGGCTGACGCCCGACATGTTCGTCGTCGGCAAATGCGTCGCGGGCGGTCTGCCCACGGCGGTCTGGGGCATGACGCCCGACCTCGCCGCCCGCACCCAGACGGCCAACGCCGCCCGCGCGCCGGGCCATTCGGGCATGGGCACCACGCTGTCGGCCAATCCGCTGCAATTCGCCTGCCTGCGCGCCACCCTGTCCGAGGTGATGACGCAAGCGAACTACGACCACATGGAAAAGCTGGCCGGCCGCCTGCACGCCGGCCTTGCGGGCGTGATCGAACGGGTCGGCGCCCCCTGGCACGTCGTGCGCGTCGGCGCGCGGGTGGAATTCATCTGCGCCCCCGGCCCGCTGAGAAACGGCGCCGAAGCCGCCCTTGCCCATCAGCCGCGCGTCGAGGCGCTCTTGCACACCTGCCTTCTGAATCGCGGCAGCCTGATCGCGCCTTTCCACAACATGATGCTGATCAGCCCCGCCACCCGCAAACGCCAGGTCGACCGGCTGATCGCCGCCTTCGACGAGGTGATGACCGAACTCTTTGCCAAGGCCCAGACATGACCGACCTGCACAGCCCCTCCGGCTCTGACCCCGCCGAGGCCGAAGCCTTTCTTTCCGCCCATCCCGAGATCGAGGCCTTTGACATCGTCCTGCACGATTCCAACGGCATCGGGCGCGGCAAGATCATCCGCCGGCACGAACTTTTGTCGATCTACAAGAGCGGCCGCCACATGCCGATCTCAATCCTCGGGCTCGACATCTGCGGCGAGGACGTGCACGAGACCGGCCTGATCTGGGATCAGGGCGACGGCGACCGCCGCGCCTGGCCGATCCCCGGCTCGCTGGTGCCGCTGTCCGGCACCAATCCGCCGCGCGGCGAGGTGCTGTTGTCGCTCTACAATCTTGACGGCAGCCCGATGACCTCGGACCCGCGCCACGCGCTTGCCCGCCAGGCGCAGGCGCTGGCGGCCGAGGGGCTGTTTCCGGCGGCGGCCTTCGAGCTCGAATTCTTCCTGCTGGCCAACGAGCGCGACGCGCGCGGCAAGATGGTGCCGGCGCGCGATGTGCTTGACGGGCGGGCCAATTCCAAGACCGATGTCTATTCGGTCGACCAGCTTCACGGCATGCTGCCGCTGTTCAACGACATCTACGCCGGGGCCCGGGCGGCGGGGATCAAGGCCGAAACGCTGATTTCCGAATTCGCCCCCGGCCAGTACGAGATGACGCTGCACTACCGCACCGACGTGATGCAGGCCGCCGATGACCTGATGCGGCTCAAGCGGCTGGTGCGGATGCACGCCCGCCTGCATGGCGTGACTGCCTGCTTCATGGCCAAGCCGAACGAGGATTACGCCGGCTCGGGCATGCATTTTCATGTCTCGCTTCTGGACAAGGCCGGCGACAACGTCTTTGTCGAGCCCGTCGATGGCCAATACAACGACACCATCCGCCACGCCCTGGGCGGGCTGATCCAGAGCATGGGCGAATCGATGCTGGTCTTTGCCCCCCATGCCAATTCCTGGCGCCGCTTCGCCAGTCAGTCCTATGCGCCGGTCAGCCCGACCTGGGGCGTCAACAACCGCTCGGTCGCGCTGCGCATTCCGGCCGGCGACATCCGGGCGCGGCGGATCGAGCATCGCCCGGCGGGGGTCGATGCCAACCCCTATCTGGTGGCCGCCACCGTGCTGGCCGGCATCCGCCACGGTCTGCGGCACCGGATCGACCCGGGGCCCGAGGTGACCGGCAACGGCTATGACGCCAGGACCGATGTGGTGATCCCGCGCGACTGGCGCCAGGCGATCGAGGCGGCGCAGGGCTCGGCCTTTCTCAAGGCGGCGCTGGGCGAAGAGATGCACCGCACCTTTACCGCCGTGAAGGCCGCCGAATACGCCCGCGTGATGCGCACGGTCAGCGAGGTCGATTTCGACCTTTACCTGCACACGGTCTGATCAGCCGCGCGCCCAGGCGCAGGGGCCGGCGCAGACCGGCTTGCCCGCGCCGACCGCCGCCGCGATGATCGCGGGCAGGCGCGGGTCAAGCCCCAGCGCCGGCAGGATGCGGCCGGCAAAGCCCGCCTGGGCCAGCGCGGCCGGGATGTCGGTGGCGACATGCCCGCCAAGGGCGGCGAAGTAGGGCAGGCAGACCGCGCGCGGCCCATGGACTACGATGTCCGCCAGACGGGGTGACTGGTCGATGAAGGCCGCCGTTGCCGGCACCCCGCAGCGCGCGGCGATCAGCCCGGCCACATGCCGCGCGATGTCGGCCGGCACCCGGCTTTGGCCCGAGCCATGGGCGGCCAGCACCACCGCGCTCACCTGCCCGGCCTCGGCGATGATCCGAACGGCCAAGTCATGCACGGCAGGATCGCAGCCCATCGGCTCAAGCACGGTCCAGCCAATTGCCCCCGCCTCGGCCAGCCGCCTTGGCAGGGCCGTGCGCGTGAACCAGCCCCCGGCCATGAACAGCGGAAAGAGCGCGCCCCCCGGCCCCAGCCGCGCCAGCGCCGCCTCAAGCGCCCCGGTCTCGGCCAGGGTTGCCGCGCCGACCTCGCGCCCCGGCAGCAGCGCCGCGACCGCCCCGGCGAGGCGCGCAAGCTCTCGCGCCGCGCCATCCGGATCGGAGGGCTGGCCATGCGAGACGATCAGGACGGGCGGCAGTTCCTGCATTCCACCATGGTAAGCCGCCCCGCCCCCGCCGCAAGCCCCCGCAAGGGTATCTGGTGTCGCCAGACCCAACGCGGCCGAGGCCGTGCGGGGTCACCGCGGCCAGCGCCCGCCCCGCCCATGGCTGGCGCGGGCCTCTGTCAGGGAGTCGGAACCGATCCACCCGGCAAGAAGTGGCCGAGGCCATCGCCGAGGCCATGCGATGGCGCCGGCCCCATCCCCGGCCGAGGGCCCCAAAGGCCCTCGGCCAGCGCCCGCCCCCCGCAGGGAGGGCGCGCCACGCCCTCCGGGGCGGGCGCAGGGCTCTGCTTTCCATGCGGAACCGGCCTACCGGACCCGTTCCCACACGGGCGGGGAAACGCAGTGCGTTTTCCTTTTCGCCCGACTTTGGCCGAGGCACTCGCCGAGGTCATGCGATGCCGCCCGACATCTTCCCCG
>JBQTIT010000062.1:0-1864 GCA_052387855.1 Paracoccaceae bacterium | reverse complement strand
AGGCCCTCGGCCAGCGCCCGCCCCGCCCTCGGCGGGCGCAGGCCTCTGTGGACTAAGCGGAACCGGTCACCCGGACAGGTTTCCACACGGGCGGAAATGGCAATGCCTTTCCTTTTCCGCCCGACTTTGGCCGAGGCCATTCGGTGCCGCCCGCTCCATCCCCGGCCGAGGGCCCCAAAGGCCCTCGGCCAGCGCCCGCCCCGCCCCCAGGCGGGCGCTCCGCACCCGCCCGGGTCGGGCGCTGGCCTCTGACACTGATGCGGAACCGGTTTACCGGACACGTTCCCACATGGGCGGGAAAACGCAGTGCGTTTTCCTTTTCGCCCGACTCTGGTCGAGGCCATCGCCGAGGTCATGTGGGACCGCTACCCCCATCCCGCCCGAGGGCCCCAAAGGCCCTCGGCCAGCGCCTGCCCTTCCCCCGGCAGGCTCTTCAAGCCAGCCAGGTCAGGCGCTGGCCTCTGTGGTGTGGGCGGAACCGGTCTACCGGACGCGCTTCAACACGGGCGGGAAAACGCAGTGCGTTTCCCTTTCCGCCCGACTTTGGTCGAGGTCTTGCGAGACGCCCGCCCCATCCCAGGCCGAGGGCCCCAAAGGCCCTCGGCCAGCGCCCGCCCCGCCCCCAGGCGGGCGCTCCGCACCCGCCGGGTCGGGCGCTGGCCTTTGTCAGCTATGCGGAACCGGTCACCCGGACACCTTCCCACACGGGCGGGGAAACGCGGTGCGTTTCCTTCTCCGCCCGGGCCAGCCCGCCAGGAAGTGGTGCAGCTAAATCTGTGCTTGAACCCATCCCCCCGGCACGCTCAACTGGCGGGATGAAACATGCCCCCCTTCTGCCCTGGGCCGAATGCGCCCCCCGCCTGGTCGCCGTTGCGGCCGGGCGCCTGCCCGCCGATCTGGTGATCCAGGGCGGCACGTTGGTCAACGTCCAGAGCCGCGAGATCCTGCCCGGCTGGCAGGTGGCGGTGGCTGAGGGCCGATTTGCCTATGTCGGACCGGACGCCGGCCACTGCATCGGGCCGCAGACCACGGTTGTCGACGCAAATGGCCAGTTCCTGATCCCCGGCCTTTGCGATGGCCACATGCACATCGAATCCGGCATGCTGACCCCGGCGGAATTTGCTGCCGCCGTGATCCCGCATGGCACGACGACCATCTTCCACGACCCGCATGAGATCGCCAATGTCCTTGGCCTCAGCGGTGTGCGGATGATGCATGACGAGGCGCTCATGCAGCCGATCAACATCTTTACCCAGATGCCCTCTTGCGCGCCCTCGGCCCCGGGACTTGAGACGACGGGATATGAGATCGGCCCCGACGACGTGGCCGAGGCGATGCGCTGGCCCGGGATCATCGGGCTGGGCGAGATGATGAACTATCCCGGCGTCATCGGCGGAAGCCAGCAGATGCTGGAGGAAATCGCCGCCACGATGCGCGCGGGCAAGGTGGTGGGCGGGCATTATGCCAGCCCCGACCGGGGCATTCCGTTTCACGCCTATGTCGCGGGCGGGCCGTCGGACGATCATGAGGGCACGCGCGAGAGCGACGCGATCGACCGGGTGCGGCAGGGGATGCGGTCGATGCTGCGGCTGGGGTCGGCCTGGTACGACATCGAGAGCCAGATCACAGCGATCACCGAAAAGGGGCTGGACCCGCGCAACTTCATCCTGTGCACCGACGACAGCCACTCCGGCACGCTGGTGCATGACGGCCACATGAACCGCGCGGTGCGCCACGCTGTCCGTCGTCGAATGCTTTGGAACGGGTGGCCTGATTTTGGAGCGGAGAGCTCGGGCTCATCGGGTTCAGGTTATGCTGCTTGACGCTGATGGTTCAAGCGGCGGTTTTGGATGGTCTGCTGTTT
>JBQTIT010000061.1:0-10082 GCA_052387855.1 Paracoccaceae bacterium | reverse complement strand
GGCCGGCGGCCCGGCGGGCCGGTTGCGGCAAGCCGGGGCGCGGCCCCAAACGCCCCTCGCCCAGCGCCCGACCCCCCCAGGGAGGGCGCTCCACGCCCTCCGGGTCGGGCGCTGGCCTCTGTCAATGTTGCGGAACCGGTTTACCGGATAGGTTCCCACACGGGCGGGGAAAGGCAATGCCTTTCCCTTTCCGCCCGACTTTTACCGAGATCATGCGGTAACAGTGGCCCCACCCCCGGCCGCGGGCCCCAAAGGCCCTCGGCCAGCGCCCGCCCCGCCCCCAGGCGGGCGCTCCGCACCCGCCCGGGTCGGGCGCTGGCCTTTGTCGGCGATTCGGAACTGGTCACCCGGACACGTTCCCACACGGGCGGGGAATGGCAGTGCCGTTCCTTCTCCGCCCGACTTTGACCGAGGCACTCGCCGAGGTCACCCGAGACACCTGCTCCATCCCCTGCCGAGGGCCCCAAAGGCCCGTCGCCAGCGCCTGACAGGTCAGGCGCTGGCCTCTGTCGGTCACCCGGACACGCCTACACTCGGGCGGGGAATCGCTGTGCCCTTCCCTTTCCGCCCGCCCCGCCCCTCCCCATGGGTTTAAACCCTCCGTCTTTTCGTCTAAGGGGGGCGGATGAACACTCTGCCCAGCAAAGACCAGATCCTGTCCTGGATCGCCGAAAATCCGGGCCCGCAAGCCCGGCGCGATATCGCTAAGGCCTTTGGCATCAAGGGCGACGCCAAGATCGACCTCAAACGCCTCTTGCGCGAGATGGAGGCCGACGGCGCGCTGGAGCGCCGCGCGCGGCAGGTTCAGCCGCCGGGCGCGCTGCCGCCGGTTTCGGTCTGCCGGGTGCTGGCACCGGATGCCGGCGGCGATCTCTTTGCCGTCGCGCTCGAAGGCGGGCAGGTGGGCGCGGACGGCCCGCGCATCCTGATCGTTCCGCAGCGGGGCGATCCGGCGCTGGGCGCGGGCGACACGATCCTGGCGCGGCTGACCCGCACGCCAGAGGCGGACCACGCCTATGAGGCGCGGCTGATCCGCCGGCTCGGCACGACCGCGGTCAAGGTGCTGGGCCTTTTCCGCGCCACGGCCGAGGGCGGGCGCATCCTGCCCATCGACAAGGGGGCCGACAAGGAATGGCGCGTCGCCGGCGCCGACACGGCAGGCGCCCGCGATGGCGAGCTGGTGGAGGCCGAGGCGATGGCGGGCCGGCGTCTGGGCCTGCCGCAGGCCCGCATCACCGACCGGCTGGGCGATCCTTCGGGGCCGCGCGCCGTCAGCCTGATCGCCATCCACCAGCACGGCATCCCCGACCAGTTTCCGGACGCGGTGATGGCCGAGGCGGATGCCCAGATCGCCCGTGACCTGGGCGCGCGCGAGGATTTGCGCGATCTGCCCCTGATCACCATCGACCCGATCGACGCCCGCGACCGCGACGATGCCATCTGCGTCGAGGCCGACCGCGAGGCCGGCAATTCGGGTGGCTTCGTCCTTTGGGTCGCAATCGCGGACGTGGCCCATTACGTCACCCCTGGCTCGGCCCTGGACCGCGAGGCGCGCAGGCGCGGCAATTCCACCTACTTCCCCGACCGCGTGGTGCCGATGCTGCCCGATATCCTGTCGGGCGACCTGTGCAGCCTGCACGAACATGTCGACCGGGCCTGCCTTGCCGTGCGCATGAGGATCGACGCGCGCGGCAACAAGATCTCGCACCGGTTCCACCGCGGCCTGATGCGCAGCCGCGCCAGCCTGCACTATGGCCAGGTGCAGGGCGCCATCGACGGGCAGCCCGACGCGCAGACCGCACCGCTGCTGGACCCCGTCCTGCGCCCGCTTTATGCGGCCTATGAGGCGCTCAAGCTGGCCCGCGCGGTGCGCCAGCCCCTGGACATCGACTTGCCCGAGCGCAAGATCGTGCTGAGCGAGGCGGGCAAGGTCACCTCTGTCGCCCATGCCGAGCGGTTCGACGCGCACCGGCTGATCGAGGAATTCATGGTCCTGGCCAACGTGGCCGCCGCCGAAGAGCTGGTGCGGCTCGAGCGGCCGCTGCTGTTCCGGGTCCACGAGGAACCCTCGCCAACCAAGATGGAGGCGCTGCGCGAGGTGGCCGAGGCCTCGGGCTTTACCCTCGCCAAGGGGCAGGTGCTGCAGACCGCGCATCTGAACCGGCTGCTGGCGCAGGCCGAGGGCACCGAGTTTGACGAATTGGTCAACATCCAGACCCTGCGTTCGATGACGCAGGCCTATTACAACCCGCAGAACTTTGGCCACTTCGGCCTGGCGCTGAAGAACTACGCGCATTTCACCTCGCCCATCCGGCGCTATTCCGACCTGATCGTGCACCGGGCGCTGATCGCGGGGCATGGCTGGGGGGCGGACGGGTTGTCGGCCTGGGATGTCGAGAACCTTGACGAGACCGCCAAGCAGATCTCGGACGCCGAGCGCCGGTCCATGGCGGCCGAGCGTGACACGGTCGACCGCTACCTTGCCGCCTATCTGTCCGACCGCATCGGGGCCGAGTTTGCCGGGCGCATCTCGGGCGTGCAGCGCTTTGGCCTTTTCGTGAAACTGGACGAGACCGGGGCCGACGGTCTGGTGCCGATCCGCTCGGTCGGGCAGGAGTTCTTTCACTACGACGAGGCCAGCCAGAGCCTGCAGGGGTCAAGCAGCGGCGTGACGCTGGGGGTCGGGCAGCGGGTGGTGGTGCGCCTGGCCGAGGCGGCGCCGGTGACGGGCGGGCTGACGCTGGAGCTGCTCAGCCTGGAGGGCGAGTCCCTTCCGACCGGCGGGCGCCGCTATGGCAAGAGCGGCGGCTATCGTCCGCGCGCGCCGGGCAAGGCGGCGGCCAAGGATCGGGCGCTGAAACGCAAGGTCATCCGCAAGCGCAAGTGACCGCGCGGGGCGCTGGTGGCGGGCGCCCCGGAGAAAGGGGGCGCTGCCCCCTCGACGGAATTTCGCGGAAATTCCGCCTCACCCCCGGGATATTTGACCAAAGTGAATGAGACGAGGGCCTGCCCTTCTCTTTCGTGCAAATATCCTCGGGGGTCTGGGGGTTGAAAACCCCCAGGTGCCGGGGCGTGGCGGAGGGTTCAGAACTGCCCATGGCAGAACCAGCCGCCCGAGGCGTCGCCGCCATGGGCGAAATACATCCAGAGCCGCTCGCCCGTGTCCACCTCAACCCGCCAGTAGTCGCGCGGGCCCGATCGCCATTCGGGCAGGTCGAACCACCATTCGGGCAGGATCCGCTCGGGGCCGAGCGCGACGCGGGTGGTCAGATCGCGGCGGCGCCAGCGAAACCGGGCGGGGGGCATGGCGTCTTCGGGGGCGCCGGCGGGCTCGGGTGGGAACAGGACCAGCGGCCGGGGTCCGGGGGGCTCAGGCCAGCGGCCGGCCCAGGGCGCGGCCCAGGCGGCCGCCAGCGGCATCGCGGCCTTTTCCGGCAGGTGGCTGTCGGCCGGATGGCTGCGCGTCACCGCCTCGCTGCCAAGCCGGGCGCCCAGCTTGCCGACAAGTTCGGCCAGGGAGTCATCCTCGGCGTCGCTCCAGACGGCGGGGGCGGTCACCGGCGGGGGCTCGGTCGGGCCGCGGTGCTGCACGGCCGAGAGGGTTTCGGTCAGCACCGCCTCAAGGCGCAGGCAGTCGATGCCGAAGCCGGGGTCGATCCGTTCGTATTTCAGCGCCAGCAGCGGGCGCATCCGTTCGGCCAGCGCGGCGGGGCGGGCCAGCGTCACCTCGACCGCCTGCACCTGGCCATCGCTGCGAAAGGCCTGAAGGCGCAGGCGCCGCGCGCCATGGCCCCGCGCCGCCAGCCGCGCGCAGAGCGGCGGCAGGAGCCGGTCGACCCCGGCGGCGATATCTTCGAGCGTGCCGATCGGGTCGGGAAAGGTCAGGCGGGCGGCAAAGTGCAGCGGTGCGGCGGCGGGCGAGACCGGTTCGGGTTCGATCCCCAGGGCCTGGTCCATCCGGCGGACCGCCTCGGCGCCAAGGCGCCGGGCGATGGCGGCGCGCGGCAGGTCCAGCAGATCGCCGATGCGGCGCAGGCCAAGGCGCGTCAGGCTTTCGATGGCCCCCGGTGTCAGGCGCAGGGCCGCCAGCGGCAGCGGCGCCAGCGCCTGGCGCGTCTGGCCGGGCGCGGCGATGGCGCCCCGGGGCGGCGCCGGACCCGCGCGGTCCAGCACCGGCAGCGCCCCGCCCCTTTCCCAGCCGCGCCGCCGGGCCGCGCGCGCCCGCGTCGCCCGCGCCTCTTGCATGATGTCATCGCCGCTGCGCGCGCCCGCCTCGGCCCCGGCTCCGGAGCGCCCGCCCTGTCCGGCAAAGCGTGCCAGCGCCCAGGCCGCGCCGGGTGTGTCGGCGATGCCGGCGCGCATCGACAGGCCCAGCGCGGCGCAGTCCGCCTCGACCTGCGCCAGAAGCGCCTCTTCGCCGCCAAAGAGATGGCTGCACCCGGTCAGGTCGATGATCAGGCTTTCGGGCGCCTCCTCGGCCACCCAGGGGCTGA
Source organism: Paracoccaceae bacterium (assembly GCA_052387855.1). Classification (GTDB taxonomy): domain Bacteria; phylum Pseudomonadota; class Alphaproteobacteria; order Rhodobacterales; family Rhodobacteraceae; genus CAIYZT01. Next base: position 5,589 of record JBQTIT010000061.1, on the reverse strand, counting down.
ACTTGCCCGCCCAGCGCCGCAGATGGGTCAGGAACATCGCCTCGGCCTGCGGATCGGCGGCCTGGGTGACCAGCGCCGGGCACATGGCGGTGGCGTCGCGCAGGGCCTGGCCCCGGGTCAGGCCCGCAGCCTCGGCCTGGCGGTTCAGCGCGCCAAGGATCAGCGCCCGCGCCCGTTCCTCGACGATGGCAAAGGGCTGCTCCAGCGCATCGCGGCGCCGGCGCAGGGCGCGCTCGGCGGCAAGGCGGGGAAACCAGAGCGACAGGATGCGGCGGTGCATGGCGATGTTCTCTTTGTGTTCTCATTACCGCCCCGATGTGCCGGAGTCGAGTCCGTCCGGCCCCGGCGCCCCGGTGTTGACAATCGCGTGATCGGCAAGGCGTCAGACCAAAGTCCATTTCCAAAATCCCCTGGCCAAGCAATTCTTTGACCCAAGGTTCACACAGGAGACCTGGCCATGAAATTCAGCCTCAAAGTCGCGCTTGTCGCGGCTGCGCTTGCCGCCACCGGCGCCTATGCCAAGGGCGACCGCACCGATCCGAACGCGATTGTCCGGGCAGACACCATGCGCGCCATCAGTGGGGCCATGGGCAAGATCGGCAAGATGGCGAGTGGCGAGACCGCCTATGACGCCGCCGCCGCGCAGGCCGCCAAGGATGCGCTGGTCGCCGCCGCCACCGCGATCCCGGAGGCCTTCATGACCCAGGGCGGCGCCGACCCCGCCTCGGACGCCAAGGCGGATGTCTGGGCGAACTGGGATGACTTCGTCGCCAAGGCCACGGCGCTGAAGGATGCGGCCAACGCGCTGGATGTCAGCAGTGCCGAGACCATGGGCGCCGGCGCCGGTGCGTTGGGTGGTGCCTGCAAGGCCTGCCACAGCGTCTATCGGAATTGACCGGCGCGCCCTTGGCGCAAGAGCCTTAACGAGTGACCGAGTGGGGCGGCTTCCGGGTGACCGGGGCCGCTTCGTCGTTTCGGCCGTTGCAAAAACGGGTGACTTGCAGCAGCCTGCGGGCAGGTCCAAGGGGAGGATTTGAACATGCGCACCCGCGCCGCCGTCGCCGTTGCCGCAGGCAAGCCTTTGCAGGTCATGGAGGTCAATCTGGATGACCCCAGGGAAGGCGAGGTTCTGATCGAGATCAAGGCCACCGGCATCTGCCACACCGACGAGTTCACCCTGTCGGGTGCCGATCCCGAGGGGATCTTTCCCTCGATCCTGGGCCATGAGGGCGCGGGCGTGGTGGTGAAATGCGGCCCCGGGGTGAAATCGCTGAAGCCGGGCGATCACGTCATCCCGCTTTACACCCCCGAATGCCGCGAATGCCCGTCGTGCCTGTCGCGCAAGACCAACCTCTGCACCGCGATACGCGCGACGCAGGGCCAGGGCCTGATGCCCGACGGGACCACGCGGTTTTCGATGCTGGATGGCACGCCGATCTTTCACTACATGGGCTGTTCGACCTTTGCCCAGCACACGGTCATGCCCGAGATTGCCCTGGCCAAGGTCCGCGACGACGCGCCCTTTGACAAGATCTGCTACATCGGCTGCGGGGTGACCACGGGTATCGGCGCGGTGCTGAACACCGCGAATGTAGAGGCGGGCGCAAAGGCCGTGGTGTTCGGTCTGGGCGGGATCGGGCTGAACGTGATCCAGGGGCTGAAGATGGCCGGGGCCGACATGATCATCGGCGTCGACATCAACGACGACAAGGAGGAGTGGGGCCGCCGTTTCGGGATGACACATTTCGTCAACCCGAAGAAACTCGCCGAAGGCACCTCGGTCGTCCAGACCATCGTCGAGATGACCAGGACGCCTTTCGACAAGATCGGCGGGGCGGATTACTCGTTCGACTGCACCGGCAACGTCAAGGTGATGCGCGATGCGCTGGAATGCACCCACAGGGGTTGGGGCCAGTCGATCATCATCGGCGTGGCGCCGGCCGGGGCGGTGATCGAGACGCGGCCCTTTCAGCTAGTCACCGGGCGCATCTGGAAGGGCACGGCCTTTGGCGGCGCGCGCGGGCGGACGGATGTGCCCAAGATCGTCGACTGGTACATGGACGGCAAGATCGAGATCGATCCGATGATCACCCATGTCCTGCCGCTGGAGCGGATCAACGAGGGCTTTGATCTGATGCACGCGGGCAAATCGATCCGGGCCGTCGTGGTCTATTGACCCGCAGGCGGCACAAGATTGCCAAGGCCCCGCCCCCGGGGCCCTGGCGGCGCCGGCAGGTCCGGGTTCTGGGCTGGCTTGCGGGGTTCTGGCTGGTCTCCGACCTTGGATATTACCTTGGCCTGCCCGCGCTCGGCATCGGCACGGACTATAATGCAAACCCCATGCCGGTGGCCACGTTCTACCTGTTCTGGTCGGGGCTTGCGGCCATCGTCTTCTGGCCGCTCTACAGCCGCTGGAATGCAGACGGTCCATTTCCGACCCTGCGCAACCGCGTGTTTGCGGCGCTGATCTGGACCGCCACCTTTGCCGCCATCCTGGCCTTTCTGCTCTGGGGATTGCCCGCCCTGCCGGCGGCCTGGTGGCCCGAAGACCTTGGCGCGCCGCCCGACCTCTTGATGGCGACGCCGGCCTATTTCTTTCCCAAGACGGTCGAGATCCTGTTTCAGCAGCTTCTGGTCCTGGCGATGGTCGTCAGCCTTTCCATCGACGGGCTGCCGCTGCGCACCATCGCCCTGTTCACGGCGCTGCTGTTCGGAGGCATGCACGTGCTGCTGATCTTTTCCGGCATCCCGCCGCGCGGCGTGGTCATGTTTCTTGTCGCCTCGACCGCGTTCGGCGCGATCCTGCCCCAACTGGTGCTGCGGACCCGTTTCGGGCTTGCGGCGGCCTTTGGCCTGCACTGGTCCTTTTACGCCGCCGTGCTGATCCAGGCGCGGGTGTTCGGCCCGCAGGTCGCAAGTTCGCTCGTCGGCTGATCCGGGGGCCTGCCCGCTTTGCGCTTTCGCCGCAGGCGCGAATAGGGCAGGCTGTGGCCAGAGCGGAGAAAGCCCATGCCCCAAGACCATTCCACCATTCCCGGGCGCGCGCCGCGCCTTGCGGTCCTGATCGACGCCGACAACGTGCGCGCGGGCAATGCCACCGCGATTCTGGATGAGATTGCCAGCTTTGGCGAGCCGTCGCTGCGCCGCGTCTATGGCGACTGGTCCAGCCAGGCGCTGAGCCAGTGGAAAGAGCAGGCGCGCAACCTGGGCCTGGTGATGCACCAGCAATCGGCCAACACCAAGGGCAAGAACGCATCCGACATCGGACTGGTGATCGACGCCATGGACATCCTGCATGCCGGCAAGGTCGACGGCTTTGTCCTGGTCTCGTCGGACAGCGATTTCACCCGCCTGGCCAGCCGCATCCGCGAGGATGGCCTGCAGGTGATCGGCATCGGCGAGGCCAAGACCCCCGAAAGCCTGCGCAAGGTCTGCAACCGCTTCGTGCTGATCGAGAACATCGTGAACAGCCCCGAGGCCTTGCCTGCGCCCGCCCAGGGGGCCAGGGCCGGAAAATCGGCCGAGCCCGCCGCGCCCACCAAGGAGCCGCCGGTCAACGCCATCGCGCTGATCCGCGATGCGATGAAAAAGATCGACCCCGATCAGGACGATTACTCGCTGGGCCAGCTTGGCCAGGTGATCACGCAGCTTCACCCCGATTTCGACCCGCGCACCTATGGCAGCGCCAAGCTGTCGGACCTGTTGCGCAAGACCGGCCGGTTCGAGGTGTTCCAGGGCCAGAACAACGCGATGAAGGTGCGCGACAAGGCCTGAGCCGTCAAAAGATCGTCGCCAGCCAGTCCGCGAAGCGATCCACCGCCGGGCGCCGGGGGCCCCGGGGCATGACGCAGGCATAGGTCAGAAATGCCAGCCCCTCCAGCGGCAGGCGCACCAGATGGCCAAGCTCCAGATCCGCGCGGCAGACGATCTCGGCCGACAGCATGGCCCCCAGACCCTGCCGGGCGGCCGACATCTCAAGATGAGGGCTGCCAAGCTGAACCCGGCTCAGCCGGGCCGGATCAAGCCCAGCCGCGACAAGCTGCCGGTTTTCCCAGTCCGCATCTGCATCGACGATCCAGGGCATCGCCTGCGGATCGCCCTGATGCCGGGACAGCAGCGAGGGCGCGCAGACGCCCAGAAGTGGCACCCGCGCAAGGGGGCGAAACTCCAGTTCGGGCACCTCTTTCCAGGCATCGGCCAGCGCGCGGATCGACAGGTCAAAGCCCTCACGCAGAATGTCGACGCGCGACGGCGACGGCGACAGGGCCACCTCGATGCCGGGATGTCTGGCCCAGAACTCGGGCAGCCGGGGCATGATGTGGGTCTCGGCGATGAAAGTCGTCGTCGTCACCCGCAGAATGCGCCGTTCTTCGGTCCGGCGCAGCGCGGCGATGCCCTGGGCCACGGTCCCGAACCCCTCGTCCAGCGCCTGCGCCAGGTGCTCTCCCGCAGCGGTCAGGCCAACGCGGCGGCCCGCGCGGCGCACCAGTTGCACGGCCAGATCGGATTCGAGCCCGCGCACGGCCTGGGTGACGGCGGCATGGGTGACGTTCAGCGCCCGTCCCGCTTCGGCAAAACTGCCAAGGCGGGCGGTGGCGTCAAAGGCCCTGAGGGCCGAGAGGGACGGCAGGTCGCGCCAGCGCATGACGTAAGATTAACTTTCGTTTCAAGAAAATTCCTGATTCGGATAATCGCAGGAAATATGGCATATCCAAGGGGTAATCTTGATCGGGACGTAAGACATGAACGGGATGAACTTTGACCTTTATCGTGCGATGAGCGGCCAGAACTTTGCCCACCGGCCCCTGGACCCGCACGCCCACCACCTGGCCGAACACCTGGCCGCGTTGCGGGCTGCGCGGCGGGCCCGCTGGCGGGACCGGCTTATGCGACTGCGCGCGCTGCTTGTCGCCCGGGTCACGCCGGCCGCGCCGGCCATGGCACCCGCCCGCTGCGCCGAGGGCTGAGTGCCCTGCCTCAGATCATCCGGATCAGATCCTTGCCGACCGCCAGCACATAGCCCTTGCGCGCGATGGTCTTGACCAGAAGCTCGCTGACAAGCTGGTTGCCAAGGGCATCGCGCAACCGCTTGATGCGCGTCGCGCCGGCGGCTTCGTCGCAGTCGACCTCGTTGCGCCCCGAGATCACCGCCTCAAGCTGCGCGCCGGTCAGCACCTCGTCGTCCATCCGCGCCTCGGCCAGAACGGCCAACGTTTCAAGGGCCGCCTCGGTCAGGGCAAACTCCAGATCGTTGATGTAGACCGCCCGCGATTCGCGGCTGATCACCATGGACGAGACGGTGATGCCCGACCGCTGGATCGCCGAGATGCGCCGGTTGAGCGCCACGATGGTCACCAGGAACACCAGAGCGGCGAGCAGAAGCGCGGTGGAAAAGACAAGGAGGACAACGATCACCACGCGGTAGCTTTGCAGCACCTCGGAAAACGAGGTGCCGGACTGGGCGAGGATTTCCAGCAGCTTGATCTCGGCCGCGCGGGTCAGGTCGTCGTTTTCGGCAAAGATCGCCTCGACCCGGGCGTTGAAGGCGTTGGCATCGGGCAGGTTCAGGAACAGGAACACCGCCGCCGC
>JBQTIT010000060.1:0-12622 GCA_052387855.1 Paracoccaceae bacterium | reverse complement strand
GCTGGATCAGGCCAAGCGCAAGGGCCTGTATTCGGAAATGGCGCATATCCTGCGCGACGAGGGCGGCCTGATCCTGCCGATGTTCAACGACTGGGTCGAAGGGCGCCGCGCCGAAGTGGGCGGCTGGATCGCCGATCCGCAGGGCACGCTGATGAACGGTACGGCACTGAACAAGTGCTGGATCGAAGCCTGATCGCGGGGGCAGGGTGCATCCCGTCCTGAAACTTGTGGCCCAGCGCATCGCGCTGGGTCTGCTGTTGCTTCTCGCGGTTTCGGCCGTGATCTTTCTGGGGGTCGAGGCGCTTCCGGGGGATACGGCGCAGGCCATCCTGGGCCAGTCGGCCACCGAGGTGGCGCTGGCCAACCTGCGCGAGCAGATGGGACTGGATCAGCCCGCGCTCACCCGTTATCTGAGCTGGCTTGGCGGGGTGCTGACGGGCGATCTGGGCACGGCGCTGTCGAACGGCGCCGACATCGCGACCTCGATCCGCTCGCGGCTGGGCAACACGCTGTTCCTTGCGGGGTGCGCCGCCGTCATCGCGGTGCCGCTGGCGATTCTCCTGGGGGTCATCGCGGCGCGCTACGCCGGACGCTGGCCGGACAAGCTGATTTCGGGTGTCACGCTGACCACGATCAGCCTGCCCGAGTTCGTGGCGGCCTATTTCGTGATCTATCTTTTGACGCAGGTCATTCCGGTCTTTCAGCCGGTGTCGATGGTGCTGCCAGGCATGGGGTTCTGGGCCAAGCTGAACGCGGTGGCGCTGCCGGTCATCGTGCTGGTGCTGGTGGTGCTGGCGCATATGATGCGCATGACGCGGGCCGCGATCCTGAACGTGATGCAGTCGGCCTATATCGAGACGGCAGAGCTCAAAGGCCTGGGCCCGATGCAGGTGGTCTGGCGCCACGCCTTTCCCAACGCCATCGCGCCGGTCGTGTCGGTGGTGATGCTGAACCTGGCCTATCTGGTGGTCGGCGTCGTCGTGGTCGAGGTGGTGTTCAGCTACAACGCGCTGGGCAAGTATCTGGTCGACCATGTGACCAAGCGTGACCTGCCGGTGGTGCAGGCGGTGGGGCTGATCTTTGCCGCCGTCTACATCTTTCTCAACATGGCCGCCGACATCATTTCGATCGTCGCCAATCCCCGGCTGAGGCACCCCAAATGAAGATGCCCTTCTCTGCCCTGGTGGGGCTGGTGCTGACCGGCGGCTTTCTGTTCGTCGCCATCTTCGCGCCGTGGCTTGCGCCCTACACGATCGATTCCACCGTTGGCGGCGTCTGGGACAACCCCTCGGCCACGCATCTTCTGGGCACCGATACCATCGGCAGGGACATCCTGAGCCGGCTGATCTACGGCGCGCAGATCACGATCTTTGTCGCGCTGGCCGCTTCGATCCTGTCGTTCTCGCTCGGCTCGTTCCTGGGGTTCCTTGCGGCGGTGCGCGGCGGCTGGATCGACCAGTTCCTGTCGCGGCTGGTCGATCTGGTGATGGCGATCCCCTCGCTGATCGTGGCGCTGGTCATGCTGTCGGTGCTGCCGCTGAACCTGACGGTGCTGATCCTGGTCATCGGCCTTTTGGACAGCACGCGCGTCTTTCGCCTGAGCCGGGCCGTGGCGATGGACATCACGGTGATGGACTATGTCGAGGCGGCGCGTCTGCGCGGCGAGCGGCAGTCCTGGATCATCTTCCGCGAGATCCTGCCCAACGCGCTGTCGCCCCTAGTGGCCGAGTTCGGGCTGCGGTTCATCTTTGCGGTGCTTTTCATCTCGACCCTTTCGTTCCTTGGCCTTGGCATCCAGCCGCCGCTGACCGACTGGGGCGGCATGGTGGGCGAGAACAAGGGCGGGCTGATCTACGGCAAGTCGGCGGCGCTGGTGCCGGCGGGGGCCATCGCGCTCTTGGCCATCTCGGTCAACCTTGTCGCCGACTGGATCCTGTCGCGCACCTCCAGCCTGAAAGGGGGCCGCGGTGGCTGACACCCTGCTTGAATTCCGCGATCTCAAGATCGAGGCGACCGCCTATCCGCCGGGCGAGCCGCCCAGGCATGTCGTGCTGGTGCATGGCGTTTCCGTGAGCGTCGAAAAGGGCAAGGTCCTGGGGCTGATCGGCGAATCCGGGGCCGGCAAGTCGACCATCGGACTGTCGGCGATGGCCTATGGCCGGGGCGGCGTGCGGTTGACGGGCGGCGAGATCCTGCTGAACGGCCGCGACATCCGCCAGTCGGACGCGCCGGCGCTGCGGGCCCTGCGCGGGCGCGAGGTGACCTATGTCAGCCAGTCGGCCGCCGCCAGCTTTAACCCGGCGCGGCGCCTGATGGAGCAGGTGATCGAAACCTCGGTCGGCCACGGCCTGATGGGGCGCGCCGAGGCCGAGGCGCGGGCGGTGTCGCTGTTTCGTCAGTTGTCGCTGCCGAATCCCGAAACCATCGGCACGCGCTATCCGCATCAGGTTTCGGGCGGGCAGTTGCAGCGGGTGATGACCGCGATGGCGCTGTGCCCGAAGCCAGATCTTGTGATCTTTGACGAGCCGACCACGGCGCTGGATGTGACGACGCAGATCGACGTTCTGGCCGCGATCAAGCGCGCGATCCAGGAAACCGGCGTTGCCGCGCTGTACATCACGCACGACCTGGCGGTCGTGGCGCAGGTCGCGGACCATATCCTGGTGCTGCGCGGCGGCAAAAAGGTGGAGTACGGCACCACCGACCAGATCATCAACGCCCCGAAAGAGGACTATACCCGCGCGCTGGTTTCGGTGCGGTCAATCGACCACGCCGAAAAGCCGCAGGCGCCGCCGGTCCTGTCGGTTCAGGGCGTGACGGCGCGCTATCGCGGCACGGATTTTGACGTGCTGAAGGCTGTCACCGTCGATCTGGCGCCGGGCCAGACCCTGGCGGTCGTGGGTGAAAGCGGCTCTGGCAAGTCGACGCTGGCGCGGGTGATCACCGGGCTTCTGCCGCCCGCGTCCGGGCGGGTCAACTTTGCCGGGCGGGCGCTGTCACCCGATCTGGCCGGGCGCAGCAAGGACGATCTGCGCGAGTTGCAGATGATCTACCAGATGGCCGACGTTGCGATGAACCCGCGCCACACGGTCGGCACGATCATCGGGCGGCCGCTGGAGTTCTATTTCGGCCTGACCGGCGAGGCGCGCCGCCACCGGCTGCAAGAGCTGCTTGACCAGATCGAAATGGGCGCCGGCTATGCCGACCGCTATCCGGCAGAGCTTTCGGGCGGGCAAAAGCAGCGCGTCTGCATTGCCCGCGCGCTGGCGGCCAAGCCAAAGCTGATCATCTGCGACGAGGTGACCTCGGCGCTTGATCCGCTGGTGGCGGACGGCATCCTGAAGCTGCTGCTCGATCTTCAGGCGCGCGAGAATGTGGCCTATCTTTTCATCACCCATGACCTTGCGACGGTAAAGGCCATCGCCGACAAGATCGCGGTGATGTTCAAGGGCAAGGTCGTGCGCTACGGCCAGAAATCAGACGTGCTGACCCCGCCCTTTGACGATTACACGGACCTCTTGCTGTCCTCGGTGCCCGAGATGCGTCTGGGCTGGCTTGAAGGCGTGATCGCCAGCCGCAAGATGGAAAGCGCGGGGAACTGAGGCCAGGGACGGGACGGACGCGATGACAATTGAAAGAAAGCTGCTGTTGATCCTGCTGGACGGGGTGCCTTACCGCAACTGGCGGCGACTGTTCGGCAATCTCGAAGGCTGGGTCGCCTCGGGCGAGGCGCGGGTGTGGAAGATGCGTTCGGTCCTGCCGTCGACCTCGGGCACCTGCTATGCCTCGATCCACACCGGGGTTCGCCCGCAAGAACACAGGATCTGGGGCAATTCCGGGCTGCGTCGGCTGGAGTTTCCCGACATCTTTTCCGAGGTGACGCAGGCCGGCGGCAAGACCGGCGCGGTTACCCACAGCTTCTGGTCGGAGTTCTTCAACCGCGCCCCATTTGATCCGGTCCGCGACATGGAATATGACGAGCCTTCGGGCCCGATCACCCATGGCCGGTTCCACACCATGACCGGCGACAGCGGTTACAACCAGGTCACGCCGGCGGACCCGGACCTGTTCGCCACCTTGACCATGCTGTGCGAGCGCAAGGGGATTGATTACGGCATCCTGCACACCTGCACGCTGGATTCGCTCGGCCACCGGTTCTATCACGACTGCGAAGAGATGGATGACGCCTGCTACCGGATGGACTATCAGATTGCCCCCTACATCGACCGCTGGCGCAAGGCGGGGTACGAGGTGATCGTGACCGCCGACCACGGCCAGGACGAGCGCGGCCACCACGGCGGTCCGGGCGACTTGCAGCAGGATTTCGCATTTTACTACTTTGGCGATGCAGAGATGCCGGCCGGGGACGTGGTGCTGGACCAACTTGCGCTGGCGCCGTCGATCCTGACGCGGATGGGCCTGCCCGTGCCCGCCACGATGAAGACCGCGCCCTTCATGGGCGGCTGATTTTCCGGCGCAGCCCGGGTTTCAGCCCGCGAAATCGCTGCCGCGCGCCTCAAGCATCGCCTTGACCTCGCGCAGGTGGCTATCGGCGTAGCCGGGATAGCTTTCCCATTCCTGCGCCGTCTTTTCCGCGACCGCGTCCGGCAGCACCCGCAGCGGCCGCCCGGTTTGCAGCGCGCGGATATAGGTCTCGGCCGCCCGCTCGAAAAAGGTCAGGCGGTTGAACGCCTCTGCCACGGTGCGCCCGATGATCAGCACGCCGTGATTGCCCATGATCATCGTGGTGATCCTTGGATCGCGCAGCATCCCGGCGCAGCGCGCGCCTTCGCCGTCAAAGGCCATGCCGCCGTAATGATCATCCACCACATGCCGGCCAAAGAACATGGCCGAGTTCTGGTCGATGGCCGGCAGTCGGCTGTCGGCAAGCGAGGCGAGCACGGTCGCATGGATGGAATGGACATGCATCACGCAGCGCGCATGGGGCAGGGCGCGGTGGATCGAGCCGTGCAGACCCCAGGCGGTGGGGTCGGGCGCGTCGGGGCGACTCATTGTCGCAGGATCGTTCGCGTCAAGCTCCACCAGGTCTGACGCCCGGATGCGGCTGAAATGCCGGGCGTTGGGGTTGATCAGGAACCGGCTGCCATCGTCGCTGACCGCCAGCGAGAAGTGGTTCGAGATCGCTTCGTGCAGGTTCAACTCCACCGTCCAGCGAAAGGCGGCGGCCATGTCGACCCGCTCGGCCCAGTGGGTCAGGTTCGCATGCTGGTTCATCTCAGTCTCCATAGGGCCACTCGCCCCGGGACAGGGCAGTGATTGCGGCGATGATCAGGTCGAACGAGGCGGCGGCGCGGGGCACGGTGCTGCGGGCCCGAAGATAGCCGTGGGGCAGGCCCTGAGCCAGAAAATACTGCGCGCGGCCCCCGGCGGCCCGGATCGCCACCGCGTAACGCGCGCCCTCGTCGCACAGCGGATCACACTCGGCCCCGATGGCCACGGTCGGCGGCAGCCCGGAAAAGTCGCTGTCCTTCAGCGGCTCGAAGATCGGCGTTCCCGGCGCAGCGGAGCCCCGGTAAAGACCTTGATAATACAGCACATCCTCGCGGGTCAGCATGGGCGCATGGGCCTGGCTCATTGCGCTGCCGCTGTCCAGATCGCCGCCAAGGCCGGGATAGATCAGCACCTGCCCCAGAATGCGCAGCCCGGCCTCGCCGCGCAGCAGATGCGCAGCGCAGGCAGCCAGAAAACCGCCCGAGCTGTCGCCGGCCAGCAGGATCGGGCCGGACCTGGCAAGGTGCCGCGCTACCGCCAACGCATCGTCCAGCGCCGCCGGCGTCGGGTGTTCGGGCAACAGCCGATAGTCGGCGGCCACCACCGTCAACCCGGTTTCGGCGCGGATTTCGGCGCAGACATCGTCGTGGCTGTGCAATCCGCCCACCACCATGCCGCCGCCGTGAAGGTAAAGCACCCTCGGCTCTGCCCCCGGATAGATCCGGCAGGGCACACCCGCAATCGGCTCATCCCGCGCCGTCACGCCCGGGGGATAGCCGCGAAAGAACTCGCGGCACATCCGGTCATAGATCTCGCGCTGGCGATCGATCGAATACGATGCAGTTTCAGGCGGATAATGGGCCTCGGTCCGGCGGATGAAGTTCCATGTTGCCTCGTCGATGACGTTCCGGTAACTCATTCGTGGCTCACTGTCTTTCACGGGGCTGTTTTCGGGTGCGCGGGTCTGACCCTGCGCCCGGAAGGGGCGCCGGCAGGAATAGGGCAAAAGAAGACATGAATCGATCCCAATTTTGCCCTTGTTCGCCGCGAAATGACTGCTGACCAGGGACCAGGAAAATGCAAGTGCTGAGTGCCGTAAACCTAGACCTTTCCGCGCCGGCCCCTCGGGGGGTCCGCGCGCTCGTGCTTTCGCCCGAGGCCGCTGACGTGACGACCCGCTGCATCACGGACCTGGGGTGCAGCGTCGAACATGAGCACGAGCTTTTTGCCGCGCTGGACCGGCTGCTGTCCGATCCCACGGGCTATGAGATCTTCGTCATGGACACGGACGCCTTTGGCGGCATGTCCGTGGGCCACCGGGCCGTCCGGTTGCTGGGCGAACTTGCGCAAAGGATTTCGGTGATCCTGATCGGCGCGGACTGCACCGAACAGGACCTGGCCGCAGATCGTGACCGCCCGACCGTTCTGCGAGCGCCGGTTCAGACCATGGTGCTGCGCGAGGTGCTGGATGGCGCGCAACGTCAGCGCCGGGTGCTTTACGCCTGAGGTCCCGAGCCGGACCCGGCAATGCAAAAGGGCGGCCCGCAAGGAGCCGCCCTTTTGTTTCGTCTCTCGCGCCGGACTATGCCAGAGCGATGTTCACGGCCGATTCGCGGCCGTCGCGACCCGCTTCGATGTCGAAGGTCACGGCCTGGCCGTCCTTCAGACCGCGAAGGCCGGCGCGCTCAAGCGCGGTGATGTGAACGAACACGTCCTTCTTGCCGCCTTCCGGGGCAATGAAGCCGAAACCCTTGGTTTCGTTAAACCATTTCACGGTGCCTTTGGCCATCGTGAATTCTCCTGTCGTTTTGCCGTCCGCGAAGTGCGACGGCCTGGCATCGTCAGCTGAGGTCGAAGCTGAAGCCGTAAACGGAACAGGAATCGAGGTAGTCAACGTAGCCCGCGCAACATGACGCCAAGGTTGCGAAAAGGCAAGGGAAATTGGCCCGGGGCCCGCGCGGGGCCCGAAGGTGGCGGCTTGCGCCTTGGCGCCGGGGGGCGGATGATGCCGAAAATCGCAAGCGGGGGGCGGACATGGCGGCGGCGGGAGTGGCAGAGGTCGCGGCGCGGATGATCGGCGCGGCGGATCTATATGCGCAGGTACGGGCGGCTGGCGCGGGGCTGGACACGGCGGGGGCGGAGGCGCTGCTGCCGGCCCTTTACAGCGCGCTGGCGGGTCGGCCCGAGGCGGCGCGCCTTGCCTCGGTCGATCAGGCGCTGCTGGTCGCGGTGATCCGCGCTGGGGCGGGCCTGCCCCCGGTGCCGGCGGCCGAGGGGCTGGCCGGGCGGCTGGCCCGCCTGTCGCCGCATCCGCTGTTTCTGCCCGAAATCGCCGCAAGCCGCCACATCGCCCTGCCGAACGGCGGGCAGCGGCCCGACATGCCGGGATTTGCCGATCCGGCCTTTGACGCCTGGTTCGCCGCGACGGGGGCCCGCTATGGCCTTGGGCTCTATGGCGAAAAGCGGATGGTCTACACCGGCGCCCAATTCGCCGACGCCATGAGCGAGGAACGGCGGATGATCCATCTGGGCGTCGATGTCTTTGCGACGGCCGGCACGCCCGTCCTTGCCCCGCTGGACGGCGAGGTGCGGTCAGTGACCTACAACGCCGATCCCCTGGACTATGGCCATACGCTGATCCTGGCGCATGAGGGGTTCTTTACGCTCTACGGCCATCTGGGGGCGAGCCTGCCGGGGCTCCTGCGCCCCGGGCAGAGCGTTCGCGCCGGCCAGTTGATCGCGCACCTGGGCGACTGGCCCGAGAATGGCGGCTGGTCGGCCCATCTGCATTTCCAGGTGGTCAGCGATCTGATGCAGCAGCGGTCGGGCAATTTCTGGGGTGTCGGGCACGAAAGCCTGTGGGACGTCTGGCAGGCGATCAGCCCGGATGCCAACCTGCTGCTGCGGCTCCCGCAGGGGGCGTTTGCGGTGTAGGGGGGCGCCCGTAGGGCGGGGTTATACCCCGCCGAATATGGGCGGGTGGGTCGTGGTGGGGTGGAACCCCACCCTACGGGGGGTTTGGCATCGCGTGGGGTGGGGTCATACCCTGCCGGCGAGCAGCGCCCCCTCAACCGCCCCCCTACCTGCTGAACCGCTTGTACTTCGCCCGCTTCGGCTCCAGCGCGTCGGGGCCCAGGCGGCGGACCTTGTCCTGCTCATAGGCCTCGAAATTGCCCTCGAACCATTCGACATGTGCCTCGCCCTCAAAGGCCAGGATGTGGGTGCAGAGGCGGTCAAGAAAGAAACGGTCGTGGCTGATGATGATGGCGCAGCCGGCGAAGTCCTCGATCGCGCTTTCCAGCGCCTGCAGGGTTTCGACGTCCAGATCGTTGGTCGGCTCGTCCAAGAGCAGCACGTTGCCGCCCGAGCGCAGCAGCTTGGCCATGTGCACCCGGTTGCGTTCCCCCCCTGACAAGAGGCCGACCTTTTTCTGCTGGTCGGTGCCCTTGAAGTTGAAGGCGCCGGTGTAGACGCGGCTGTTCATCTGCATGTCGCCAAGCTGGATCACCTCTGACCCGCCCGAGACCTCTTCCCAGACGTTCTTGTTCGGGTCCAGCGCGTCGCGCGATTGGTCGACATAGGCCAGATGCACGGTGTCGCCCAGAACGACGTTGCCCTCGTCGGGCGGCTCTTGCCCGGTGATCATGCGGAAGAGGGTGGATTTGCCGGCGCCGTTCGGGCCGATCACGCCGACGATGGCGCCCGGCGGAACGGTAAAGCTGAGATCCTCGATCAACAGCTTGTCGCCCATGTGCTTTTTCAGCCCCGTCACCTCGATCACCTTGTTGCCCAGGCGCTCGCCGTTGGGAATGATGATCTGCGCGGTCGAGGCGCGTTCCAGCACGGTCTGGCCGGCCATCTCGTTGTAGCGGGTCAGGCGCGCCTTGCCCTTGGCCTGCCGCGCCTTGGCGCCCGAGCGGATCCACTCCAGTTCCTTTTCCAGCGCCTTCTGCTTGGATTTGTCCTCGCGCGCCTCTTGCGCCATCCGCTTGGCCTTCTGGTCCAGCCAGGCGGAATAGTTGCCCTCGTAGGGAATGCCCCGGCCGCGGTCGAGTTCCAGAATCCAGCTCGTGATGTCGTCCAGGAAATAGCGGTCGTGGGTGACGATCAGGATGGTGCCCTTGTAGGCGATCAGGTGCTTTTGCAGCCAGGCGATGGATTCGGCGTCAAGGTGGTTGGTCGGCTCGTCCAAGAGCAGCATGTCGGGCGCCTCGAGCAAGAGCTTGCACAAGGCCACGCGCCGCCGCTCGCCGCCCGAGAGGGTTTCGACATTGGCATCGTCCGGCGGGCAGCGCAGCGCGTCCATGGCAACGCCGACCGAGGCCTCAAGCTCCCACAGGTTCTGCGCGTCGATCTGGTCCTGAAGGGCGGCCATTTCGTCGGCCGTCTCGTCGGAATAGTTCATCGCCAGCTCGTTGTAGCGCTCCAGGATGGCGGACTTGTCGGCCACACCCAGCATGACGTTTTCCTTTACCGTCAGCGCGGGGTCGAGGTAGGGCTCTTGTGCGAGATAGCCGACCTTGGCCCCTTTGGCGGCCCAGGCCTCGCCCTTGAAGTCCTTGTCCATGCCGGCCATGATTTTCAGCAGCGTGGACTTGCCCGAGCCGTTGATGCCGACAACGCCGATCTTGACCCCGGGAAGAAAGTTCAGGTGGATGTTCTCAAAGCACTTCTTGCCCCCCGGATAGGTCTTGGAGACGCCTTCCATGTGATAGACATATTGGTAGCTGGCCATGGGGGTACTCTTGCTTGGGCGGGCTTGGCCCCATGTAGCGATTGTTGCGGGCAAGGGCAACGGCGGCGGGGGGCGGGGCGATTGCGGACCTTTGGCCCGAATTGGCCGAGGCTATCGCCGAGGACATGTAGGAATGTATCAACAATCCCGCCGAGGGCCCCAAAGGCCCGCCGCCAGCGCCCGCCCCGCCCCCAAGGCGGGCGCTTCGCACCCGCCCGGGTCGGGCGCTGGCCTTTGTCACTGATGCGGAAACGGTCGTGCAAAGACGTTCCCACACGGGCGGGGAAACGTGGTGCGTTTCCTCTTCCGCCCGAGCCGCTGTTCGGCTCCATGCGGTACGCTTGCCGCCTTTCGCACAAGGCCCCCGCCCCTTTCCTGTGGACATTCGCCCGCCCGCTTGGGAAACGTGGTCTGGGCCAACGGAGGACAGATGCGCGCGGGATTCCCCATCGCAGCCAAGGGCATGGTCATCGGCCTTCTGGGCGGGTCCTTTGACCCCGCGCATGAGGGGCATGCGCATATCACGCGCGAGGCGCTCAAGCGGATGGGGCTGGACCGGGTCTGGTGGCTGGTCAGCCCCGCCAACCCGCTGAAGGCGGTGCCGCCGGCGCCGATGGTGGCGCGGCTGGCGCAGGCGCGGGCGGTCATGCGACATCCGCGCGTGCGCATCACCGATATGGAAACCCGTCTGGGCACCGTCCGCACCGCCGACACCGTGGCGCGGTTGCAGGCCATCTATCCCGGCGTCACCTTTGTGTGGCTGATGGGGGCGGACAACCTGTTGCAGGTTCACAGATGGGCGCGCTGGCGCGATATCCTGAACGCGGTGCCGGTGGGCGTGCTGGCGCGGCCCGGCGCCGGCGTGGCGGCGCGCAACGCGGTCGCGGCGCGCATCTTTCGGGAAAAGCGGGTCGGGCGGGGCGAGACCTTGCGGCACAAGACCGCCCCCGCATGGGTCTTTGTGAACCTGCCGCTCAACGACGCCTCGTCCTCGGCCATCCGGGCCGCCGGCAAATGGGGAAGGGGCAGCGGGACATGAGCCTTGACCGCCGCGCCCTGCTGGGCGGCCTTCTGGGGGCCGCGGCGCTGCCGGTCTGGGCGGGCGGTCTGGCGAGCAGTCCGCGTCCGCAGCCCCGCCCGGCCATTGGGGCAGGCGGCGATGCCCCGGCCGCGCTGGCCGATGCGCGGCTTGAAGAGTTGGTCACGGCGGCGCGTCTGGGCGGCGAGGTGTCCTATCTGGTCGCGCGGCTGGGCGAGGGTGAAAGCCTGCACGAGCGGCGGGCGGATGTGCCGATGCCCCCCGCCTCGGTCGCCAAGGTCGTCACCGCGCTTTACGCGCTGGAGCATCTGGGCCCCGAGCACCGCTTTGAAACCCGCATCATGCGCAGCGGGCCGGTCAGGGACGGCCAGCTTGACGGCGATCTCTTGTTGGTCGGCGGGGCCGATCCCCATCTGGACACCGACCAGCTTGGCGATCTGGTCGCCGCGCTGGCCGCGACCGGCCTGCGCCGGGTGACCGGGCGCCTTGTGGTGGTGGACGGCGCGCTGCCGTTCCGCGAAAGGCTGGTGCGCGACCAGCCGGACCATGTCGGCTACAACCCCGCGCTGGGCGGTCTGATCCTGAATTTCAACCGCGTCTATCTGGAATGGAAGCCCGAGGGGCAGGGCTGGCGGGTGACGCTGGACGCGCGGGGCGAGCGCCATGTCGCCCCGGTCGACGTGGTCGAGGCGCGGATCGAGGATCGGGACGGGCCGGTCTTTGCCTATGGGCGGCGGGCCGGGCGCGACCGGTGGAGCGTGGCCGCCTCGGCGCTGCGCGAGCCGGGCAGCCGCTGGCTGCCGGTGCGCGACCCCGCTGCCTATGCAGGCGCCGCCTTTCGCACGCTTGCCCGGGCGCAGGGGATCGACCTGCCCGCCGCCGTGCGGCAAACCGAGGTTCCGCCCGGCGCCGTGGTGATCGTGTCCCACCAGTCCGATCCGCTGCGCGACGTCCTGCGCTCGATGCTGAAGTTCTCGACCAACCTGACGGCCGAGGTCGTGGGCATGACGGCGAGCCGTGCTGCCGATCTGGGCGGCTCGGCCAGCGCGATGACGCATTGGGCGCGGGGTCTGTTGGCCCCGGGGCTGGATCTGCGCGATCATTCCGGCCTGAACGGTGAAAGCCGAGTGTCGGCCCACGACATGGGAATGGTCATGCAGCGGGCAAGGGCGATGCGGCACGGCGCGCTGTTGGACGAGATGATGCGCGAAAAGGCCGTGGGCGTGGCGGCGGGCGGCGCGCAGAACGAAGGGGCCCGGACCTTGGCCAAGAGCGGCACGATGAACTATGTCTCGGGCCTGGCAGGGTATGTTCGCGGCCCGCAGGACCAGACGCTCGCCTTTGCCATCTTCGCGGCCGACCTGCCCCGGCGCGAGGCGATCCCGGTCGCGATGCGCGAAAGCCCCAAGGGCACCGGCCCCTGGCTTGACCGGGCGCGGACCCTGCAAAACCGGTTGCTGGCGGAATGGGCCGGGGCCTATCTGTAGCCGGGCCGGGTCAAACGTGGCCGAGGCCATCGCCGAGGTCATGCGAAGGTCTGTCCGTCCTCTCGGCCGAGGGCCCCAAAGGCCCTCGGCCAGCGCCGGCCCAACCCCCGGCAGGCGCTACCCGCCCGC
>JBQTIT010000059.1:0-5348 GCA_052387855.1 Paracoccaceae bacterium | reverse complement strand
CGGCGGCCTTGAGGGATTGCTGCGAAGGGGTCATGTCAGGTCCTTGAATGAGTCTCAGATCACAAGCGCGGCGCCGGTGTCGGAACTTCCGACCCCGGCGCGGAAGGCGGCGAACAGCTCGCGCCCCAGGCCAAAGGCGTTGGCCGACAGGTCCGCCTCGACCGGCGTGCGGCTGTCGAAATCCGCAGCAAGCACGGTCAGCGTGCCAGCGACGGCGTCAAGCCGGATGATGTCGCCATCGCGCAGCCGGGCAAGCGGGCCGCCCTCGGCCGCCTCGGGCGAGACGTGGATTGCGGCGGGCACCTTGCCGCTGGCGCCCGACATGCGCCCGTCGGTGACCAGCGCCACGCGCAGGCCGCGGTCCTGCAACACCGACAGCGCCGGGGTCAGCCCGTGCAATTCGGGCATGCCGTTGGCGCGGGGGCCCTGAAAGCGCACGACGATCACCGTGTCGGACGTGATCTCGCCGGCGCTGAAGGCGGCCTTCATCGCCCCCTGGCTGTGAAAGATGCGTGCCGGGGCCTCGATGACGTGACGGTCCTGCGCCACGGCGGAAATCTTGATCACCGCGCGCCCCAGAGTGCCGGACAAGAGCCGCAGCCCGCCGCTGACCGCAAAGGGCTCTGCTGCCGGGCGCAGGATCTTGTCGTTCAGGCTGGCCGGCGTGCCGCTGGCCCAATGCAGCCTGCCGTCGGTCAGGCGCGGCTCAAGCCGGTAGTCGGCCAGCCCGCCGCCGGCCACGGTCCGCGCATCCGGGTGCAAGAGCCCCGCGTCCAGAAGCTGGCCGATCATGAACCCCAGCCCGCCGGCGGCGTGGAAGTGGTTCACGTCGGCCAGCCCGTTGGGATAGACCTTGGCCATCAGCGGCACCGCCTGCGAGAGCTCTTCGAAATCGGCAAGGTCCAGCAGCACGCCCGAGGCGCGGGCCATCGCCGGCAGGTGCAGGATCAGGTTGGTCGACCCGCCCGTGGCCATCAGCCCGACGATGCCGTTGACATAGGCCCGCTCGTCCAGCACCTCGCCCGCCGGACGAAAGTCCGCGCCCAGGGCGGTGATCGCGACGGCGCGTTCCACCGCGGCAAGGGTCAGGGCTTCGCGCAGCGGGGTGCCGGGGTTGACAAAGGCAGAGCCCGGCAGGTGCAGGCCCATGAACTCCATCAACATCTGGTTGGTGTTGGCGGTGCCGTAAAAGGTGCAGGTGCCGGGGCCGTGATAGCTGGCCATCTCGGCCGCCATCAACTCGGCGCGGCTGGCCTTGCCCTCGACAAAGGCGTTGCGGACCTTGGTCTTTTCCGCATTCGGCAGGCCCGAGGGCATCGGCCCGGCCGGCACGAACACCGCCGGCAGGTGGCCAAAGGCGGCGGCCGCCATCACCAGCCCCGGCACGATCTTGTCGCAGACGCCCAGAAACAGCGCTGCGTCAAAGGTGTTGTGGCTCAGCGCCACCCCGGCGGCCAGCGCGATCACATCGCGGGAAAAAAGCGACATCTCCATGCCGGTCTGCCCCTGGGTCACCCCGTCGCACATCGCCGGCACCCCGCCCGCGACCTGGGCCGTGGCGCCAAGGCGCCGCGCCTCTTGCCGGATCAGTTCGGGGTAGCTTTCATAGGGCTGGTGGGCGGAAAGCATGTCGTTATAGGCCGTCACGATGCCGATGTTGGGCGCGCGTGCCGCCGCCAGCGCCGGCTTGTCGGCCGCCATCGCCGCATAGGCATGGGCCTGGTTGCCGCAGGACAGATGCCCCCGCGCCGGCCCCTTGGCCACCGCCTCGGCCAGACGCCGCAGATAGGCCTCGCGGCTCTGGGCCGAGCGCTGGCGGATTCGGTCGGTCACGCGGTCAAGGGTCGGATGCAGGGTCAAGGGTGGGTTCCTGATGCGGTCGGGTCGATGTCGGGCGCTCTTAGCAGAAGTAGTTAGCGCTAACAACGGTCATTCCGGCGCCTTGGACCGTTCCTAATGCCGCCAAGTGTCCGGCGAATGTCACCTTCCTGCAACCGGTTTCGAGTAAATACTTGAAAATGAGTTACCAAGTGTTCTATGCCCGCCAAGGCCCGGTTATCCTGGCTGTGGGGGAGCAGTGACGACTCGATGAAACGCCTTGTGTTTGCGGTGGTAATTCTTGCGGGTCTGGCTGGCTGCGGCGGCTCGAATCTGCTGGACATGGTGCCGGCCTTCGATTCGACCTCGCACGATGATGGGCTGACGCCCGAGCAGGCCGCCGCCATCGACAAGGCGGTGACGGGTTTTGAGATCGTCGTCCCGGACACCCTGAAAGTGAGCGAAGCGGATTCGCTGTTTCCAAGGGCCGATATCGTCTGGCGCGGCGATTTGCCCGGCGACAGGCACGATCAGATCGCGGCGATATACGCCGATGCCGCCACCGCGGTCGTCGGTCCGTCGATCGAGGAACGGTCAGGTCTGATCATGACGATCGAGGTGACGCGGTTCCACGGCCTGACCGAGCGGGCACGCTTCAGCTTTGTCGGTGGCAACTACTCGCTGCGATTCGACATCACCCTGCGCGATGCGGCCACCGGCGCGATTGTCGCAGGTCCGCGCGGCGTCAAGGCCGACACCAAGGCGTCCGGCGGGATCAGGGCCCTTTACGAGGAAATGAACGGGCGGACCGAAAAGGTCGTGGTGACCGAGCGTCTGGTTCATGTGCTGGACATCGTGCTGGCCGAGATGGTGCTCAACATCGGGGGGTGACTCCACCGCGGCCCTTTCAGCCCCCCGGGCGCCGCGTCGGGGCTTTCGTTGCCCCTGCCGATCCGCTAAGCCGAAGCCATGAGCGACAATGACCCCACCCCCGCGCCCGAGGGCAAGGACCACGGCCTGCCGGTCGTGCGGCTGAAACCCAAGGTCGAGGCGCGCCCCCTTCGCCATGGCTTTCCCTGGGTCTATGCGGACGAGCTGGTGACGGACCGGCGCACCTCGGCCTTGGCGCCCGGCGCGCTGGCGGTGCTGGAAGACGGCGAGCGGCGACCGTTGGGTCTGGTCACGGTCAACGTCCGCTCGCGCATCATCGCCCGCATGCTTGACCGCAACCCCGGCGCCGTGATCGACGAGGCCTGGTTCGCCGCCCGGCTGACCCGCGCCCTGGCGCTGCGCGAGCGGCTTTACGAGGCGCCCTATTACCGCTGGGTCCATGCCGAGGCCGACGGTCTGCCCGGCGTCGTGATCGACCGCTATGGCGATGTCGCGGTGGTGCAGCCGAACGCCGCCTGGGCCGAGGCGCTGATCCAGCCGCTCGCCGCCGCGATCCTGGGCATCCCCGGGGTGCGGACGTTGGTCAAGAACGGCACCAGCCGCGCGCGCGGGCTTGAGGGGCTGGTCGAAGAGACCGCCATTCTGGCCGGCCGGATCGACGGGCCGGTCAAGGTTCCGATGAATGGCGCGGTCTACATGGCCGACATCCTGGGCGGCCAGAAGACCGGGCTCTTTTATGACCAGCGCCCGAACCACGCCTTTGCCGCCAGGCTGGCGCGCGGGGCGCGGGTGCTGGATGTGTTTGCCCATGTCGGCGGCTTTGGCCTGGCCGCTCTGGCGGGCGGGGCAGAATCGGCGCTGGCGGTCGATGCCTCGGCCGCGGCGCTTGGTCTGGCGCGCCAGGGGGCCGAAGCCTCGGGCAGCGCCGGGCGGTTTGCGACGCGGCAGGGCGATGCCTTTGACGTGCTCGAGGCGCTGGGGGCAGAGGGCGCGCGGTTCGATCTGGTAATCTGCGATCCCCCCGCCTTTGCCCCGTCCAAACCGGCGCTTGAGGCGGGCCTGCGCGCCTATGAACGCATCGCGCGCCTGGCCGCGCCGCTGGTCGCGCCGGGGGGCTATGTCGGGCTCTGCTCGTGCAGCCACGCGGCCGATCTGACCGCGTTCCGCAACGCCTCGGCCCGGGGTCTGGGGCGCGGGGGACGGCGGGCGCAGTTGATCCACACCGGCTTTGCCGGCCCCGACCATCCGGTGCTGCCGCAGTTGGCCGAAAGCGGCTATCTGAAGGCGGTCTTTTTCCGGCTGGATTGATCCGTCATGCGCGTGGTGCTGGACGCTTGCGTGCTTTACCCGACCGTGCTGCGCGAAATCCTTTTGGGTCTGGCGCGCGAAGGGCTGTACGAGCCGGTCTGGTCAGAGCGCATCCTGCGCGAATGGGTGCTGGCGACGGCAAAGATCGGCCCCGAGGCCCGCGTTATCGCCGAGGGAGAGGCGGCGCTGGTCCGCGCCGGTTTTCCCCGCGCCCTGCAAGCAGAGCGGCCCGAGATCGAGGCGCGGCTGTCGCTGCCCGATGCCAATGACATCCATGTGCTGGCGGTGGCGATCGCGGCCCATGCCGATGCGATCGTGACCTTTAACGCGCAGGACTTTCCCCGCCCCGTGCTGGCCGAATGGCAGATCGAGCGCCGCGATCCGGACGGCTTTCTGTGGGAGATGCACAGCCGCCGCCCCGCCGAGGTGGCCGCCGTGGTCGAAGCGGTACGGGCGAAGGCCGAGCGTCTGTCAGGCCAGCCGATGCCGGTCAGAACCCTCGCCAGGCGCCTGCGCCTGCACCGTTTCGCCCGCGCGCTGGCGCCCTGAGGGCGGGCTGTGAGGGTAGGCCCAAAGGCGCCCCGAACGGTGTTGACCGAGGCCATCGCCGAGGCCATGCGAGCCGCCCGCACCATCCCCGGCCGAGGGCCCCAAAGGCCCGTCGCCAGCGCCCGCCCCGCCCCTGGCGGGCGCTGGCCTCAGCGGTCTCATGCGGAACCGGTTTACCGGACATGTTCCCACTCGGGCGGGGAAAGACAGTGCCTTTCCTGATCCGCCCGCTTTGACCGAGGCCCTCGCCGAGGTCATGCGATGCCGGTGCGGCAGTCCCGCCGAGGGCCCCAAAGGCCCTCGGCCAGCGCCCGCCCCGCCCCAGGCGGGCGCTCCGCACCCGCCGGGTCGGGCGCTGGCCTCTGGTGTGAGGGCGGAACCGGTATACCTTGGCCGTTCCCACACGGGCGGGAAAACGCAGTGCGTTTTCCTTTTCGCCCGACTTTGGCCGAGGCACTTGTCGAGGTCATGCGGGCCGCTGGCACCATCCCCGGCCGAGGTCCCCAAAGGCCCTCGGCCAGCGCCTGCCCTTCCCCCGGCAGGCGCTTCGCGCCAGCCAGGTCAGGCGCTGGCCTCTGTGGTGTAGTGGGACCGGTCTACCGGACACGTTCCCACACGGGCGCGAAAACGCGGTGCGTTTCCTTCTCCGCCCGAATTTTGCCGAGGCTATCGCCGAGGTCATGCGAGACGTTTGCCGCAGTCCGGCCGAGGGCCCCAAAGGCCCTCGGCCAGCGCCCGCCCCGCCCCTGGCGGGCGCTCCGCACCCGCCGGGTCGGGCGCTG
>JBQTIT010000058.1:0-2507 GCA_052387855.1 Paracoccaceae bacterium | reverse complement strand
ACAGAGGCCAGCGCCTGACCTGGCTGGCGCGAAGCGCCTGCCGGGGGAAGGGCAGGCGCTGGCCGAGGGCCTTTGGGGCCCTCGGCCGGGATGGGGCAAGCGTCCGGCATGACCTCGGCGATAGCCTCGGCCAATTCGAGCCGGGCGGAAAAGGAAACGCACCGCGTTTTCCCGCCCGTGTGGGAACGATGAAGGTAGACCGGTCCCGCTACACCGACAGAGGCCAGCGCCCGACCCGGCGGGCGTGGAGCGCCCGCCAGGGGCGGGGCGGGCGCTGGCCGAGGGCCTTTGGGGCCCGCGGCCGGATTGCGGCAACCGTCCCGCATGACCTCGGCGACGGCCCCGGGCCGGGGTTGGCGGGGCGGCCGCGGGCCCGATGGTTGCGCAGAGAAAGGCAGGGGCGGCTATCGCGGGCCGGCTAGCGAAGCTCGACCCGGTAGCTTTCGATCACGGTGTTGGCCAGAAGCCGCTCGCACATCGCCCTGACCTCGGCCTCGGCGCCGGCCGGGTCGGTCCGGTCAAGGTCCAGCTCGATCACCTTGCCCTGCCGCACGCCCTTGACCCCGGCAAAGCCGAGCGTGCCGAGCGCGTGGCGCACCGCCTCTCCCTGGACATCCAGAACGCCGGACTTCAGCATGACGGTGACTAGGGCTTTCATCGGGCTTTCTCCGCAAAGGGCCATCGCCGGGGCGACGGGAAGGGGCTAGTTGATGACCGTGGGCTTGGCCGGATGGGTGACATTGCTGGGCATAACCCCAAGGCGACGGGCAAGTTCCTGATAGACCTCGACCATCGGGCCGGGCTCTGCCCCGGGCTTCAGCTCGGCCCGCTCGGCGGCGGCGCGCAGGTCCCACAGTCGGCAGCTGTCCGGGCTGATCTCGTCCGCGACGATCAGGCGCATGAACTCGCCCTCCCAGACCCGGCCGACCTCGATGCGGAAATCGGCGAGCCGGATGCCGACGCCCAGCATCACGCCCGACAGAAAGTCGTTCACCCTGAGCGCCAGCGCGACGATGTCGTCCAGATCCTGCTGGCTGGCCCAGTTGAAGGCGACGATATGCTCTTCGGCGACCATCGGATTGTTCAGCCGGTCGTCCTTGTAGTAATATTCCACGATCGGGCGCGGCAGGGGCGTGCCCTCGGGAATGCCCAGCCGCGCGCTCATGTCGCCGGCGGCAAAGTTGCGCACCACGATCTGCAGCGGCACGATCTCGGCCATGCGGACAAGCTGCTCGCGCATGTTGACGCGGCGGATGAAGTGGGTGGGCACGCCGATGGCGTTCAGGCCCGACATGAAGAATTCCGAAAGCCGGTTGTTCAGCACGCCCTTGCCTTCGACCGGGGCGGGCATGGCCTCGGCGGCGGTCGGGGCGCTGTCGTCCTTGAAATACTGGATCAGCGTGCCGGGTTCCGGCCCCTCGTAGAGGATCTTGGCCGAGCCCTCGTAGACTTTCTTCCTGCGCGCCATCATCTCAATCCCGCCATGGGCAAAGGGGCGGCAAGAGCCACCCGGTTCATGCGGGCTATAAAGAAGCCGGCCCGAAGCTGCAACTGCCCCCGCGCGGAAGGCTTTGCGACGGCGGGGCTTGAAGGCGCGGCGCCGGGCGGGCATATGGAAGGCAAGCGTCCGCAACGACCGTTCTGGAGGGTCCCCCGATGTCCACCTTCGATGACCGCGAAAAAGGCTTCGAATCCAAGTTCGCGCATGATTCCGAGATGCGCTTTCGCGCCGAGGCCCGCCGCAACAAGCTGGTCGGGCTCTGGGCGGCCGGTCTGATGGGCCTGTCGGGCGATGCGGCCGACGACTATGCCCGCGCCGTGGTGGCGGCCGATTTCGAAGAAGCCGGCATCGAGGATGTGGTGCGCAAGCTGGTGGCCGATCTGGGCGGCAAGGCCAGCGCCGAGACCGTGCGCGCCAAGATGGCCGAGATGCTGCCGGTGGCCCAGCAGCAACTGATGTCCGAGATCTGAGCCGGCCTGTCGGGGGCAAGGGCGGGCGGATTCCGGGAGACCGGCTCCGCAGAGTTGACAGAGGCCGGCGCCCGACCCGGCGCTGGCCGAGGCCCGTTGGGGCCCGCGGCCGGGGATGGGGCGGGCCTTCGCATGACCTCGGCGAGTGCCTCGGCCAAAGTCGGGCGAAAAGGAAAACGCACTGCGTTTTTCCGCCCGTGTGGGAACATGTCCGGGTGACCGGTTCCGCATCAGTTACAGAGGCCAGCGCCTGACCTGGCTGGCGCGAAGCGCCTGCCGGGGGAAGGGCAGGCGCTGGCCGAGGGCCGTGGGGGCCCTCGGGCGGGGATGGGGCGGGCGGCTCGCATGACCTCGGCGAGTGCCTCGGCCAATTCGGGCGTAAAGGAAAACGCTCCGCGTTTTTCTGCCCGTGTGGGAACCTGTCCGGTAAACCGGTTCCGCATGAGCCCGCTGCGGCCGGCGCCCGACCCGGGCGGGTGCGGAGCGCCCGCCTGGGGGCGGGGCGGGCGCTGGCCGAGGGCCTTTGGGGCCCTCGG
>JBQTIT010000057.1:0-7095 GCA_052387855.1 Paracoccaceae bacterium | reverse complement strand
GCCTGCCCACCCGGCCCGCCCACGGGGCGGGCGTTCTTCGGGGAAAAGGTCCACTGGACCTTTTCTGATCCCTCATCACCCCCCGGCAGGCGCTTCGCGCCAGCCAGGTCAGGCGCTGGCCTCTGTCGTGCGGGCGGAACCGGGCTACTGGATGCGTTCCCACACGGGCGGGAAAACGCCGTGCGTTTTCCTTTTCGCCCGACATTGGCCGAGGCACCAGCCGAGGTCATGCGAACCGCGCGCCCCAAAGCCCCGGCCAGGGCCGCGTCCTCAGTCCTGGGCGCGGCCCTGATAGGAATAATCCTCGGTGTTGATCACGATCCGCACCCCGGCGCCGATATGCGGCGGCACCATCACCCGCAGCCCGTTGGTGCAGATCGCCGGCTTGTACGACGACGAGGCCGTCTGCCCCTTGACCACCGGCTCGGTCTCGGAAATCTCGACCGTCACGCGCTGGGGCAGCGACATCGCGATCGCAGCGCCTTCGAAGGTCTGAAGGTAAACCTTCATCCCGTCGGTCAGGAACACCTTGTCCTCGCCGACCACATCTTCGGACACCGCCACCTGCTCGTAGCTCTCGGGGTTCATGAAATGATAGCCCTCGCCGTCCTCGTAAAGGAAATCATACTCCCGCTCGTCGACCGATGCCTTTTCCACCATCTCTGTGGTGCGCCAGCGCTCGGCCACCTTGACCCCGTCCGAGATCCGGCGCATGTCGACGCTCGTCGTCGGGGTGCCCTTGCCGGGGTGGAAATTCTCGGCCTTCAGGACCAGATACAGCCGGCCCTCCAGATCGACGATGTTGCCCTTGCGCAACGAGGAAGCGATGACTTTGACCACGGTCTATCCTTGTACCTTGAAGGGCCCCGGATTAAGGGGCCGAATGGATTGCGCCGCGCTTAGCGCATCCGGAACGAAATCTCCAGTCCCGGGGGCATAAATCTTGAGCACGCCCTGGTGGTCCCCCCCGTCCCACGCCGACCGTCGCCCGGTCCTGATGGCCCGAAACCGGATCCAGACCGCCATTCGCGGCTGGCTGGCCGTAGAGGGCTTTACCGAGGTCGACCCCCCCGCGCTGGTCATCAGCCCGGGCAACGAGACGCATCTGCACGCCTTCGCCACCTCCGCCATCGGCAATGACGGGCAGGGCGCGACGCGCTATCTGCACACCTCGCCCGAGTTCGCGATGAAAAAGCTGCTGGCGGCGGGCGAGACCCGCATCGCCGCCTTTGCCCATGTCTATCGCAACCGCGAGCGCGGCGCGCGGCATCTGCCGGAATTCGTGATGCTGGAATGGTACCGCGCCGGTCAGGACTATGAGGTGCTGATGCAGGACGTGGCCGCCATCGTCCGGCTGGCCGCCGCCGGGGCGGGCGCGGCGCATCTTCGCCACAGGGACAGCACCTGCGATCCCTTTGCCCCCTTCGCGCGGCTCTCGGTGGCGGGTGCCTTCGCCGCCCATGCCGGCATCGACCTCTTGGCCACGATGGACGGTCAGGGCCGGACGGATGCCCCCGCGCTGGCCGCCGCGCTGGACCGCGCCGGCATCCGGCGGGCGCCGGACGACACCTGGTCGGACATGTTCAGCCGCGTCCTGTCCGAGCGGGTGGAGCCGCATCTGGGGCAGGGACGCCTCACCATGCTTGACCATTACCCCGCCGCCGAGGCCGCGCTGGCCCGGCGCCTGCCGACCGACCCGCGCCTGTCCGAGCGGTTCGAGGTCTATGCCTGCGGGGTGGAACTGGCCAACGGCTTTGGCGAGCTTACCGACCCGGCCGAGCAGCGCGCGCGCTTTGGCGCTGAAATGGCCGAAAAGGCCCGCCTCTATGGCGAGCGCTACCCGCTGGACGAGGATTTCCTCGCCGCTCTGGACCAGATGCCCGAGGCCTGCGGCATCGCATTGGGCTTTGACCGGCTGGTGATGCTCGCCACCGGCGCGCCGCGCATCGAGGATGTGGTCTGGGCCCCGCCCGCCTGAGGCCCCACGCGCGGCTTTGCATTGACCTTGGCCGGTCCAGATGCCATTTCACCATTGCCCAAGATGGAGACCGTCATGCCCGCCTACCGTTCCCGCACCACCACCCACGGCCGCAACATGGCCGGCGCGCGCGGCCTCTGGCGCGCCACGGGCATGAAGGACGGCGATTTCGGCAAGCCGATCATCGCCATCGTCAATTCCTTTACCCAGTTCGTCCCCGGCCATGTCCATCTGAAAGACCTTGGCCAGATGGTCGCGCGCGAGGTCGAGGCGGCCGGCGGCGTCGCGAAAGAGTTCAACACCATTGCCGTCGACGACGGCATCGCGATGGGCCATGACGGCATGCTTTACTCGCTGCCCTCGCGCGAGCTGATCGCCGACTCTGTGGAATACATGGTCAACGCGCATTGCGCCGATGCCATGGTCTGCATTTCCAACTGCGACAAGATCACCCCCGGCATGCTGATGGCCGCGATGCGGCTGAACATTCCTGTGGTCTTTGTCTCGGGCGGGCCGATGGAGGCGGGCAAGGCGGTGATCAAGGGCCGCGAGATCGCGCTTGATCTGGTCGATGCCATGGTCGTCGCGGCGGACGACGCCTACACAGACGCCGAGGTGGAAGAGATCGAAAAGGCATCTTGCCCGACCTGCGGCTCCTGCTCGGGCATGTTCACCGCCAATTCGATGAACTGCCTGACCGAGGCGCTGGGCCTGTCGCTGCCCGGCAACGGATCGACCCTTGCCACCCATGCCGACCGCCAGCGCCTGTTCGTCGAGGCCGGGCATCTGATCGTCGACATCACCAAGCGCCATTACGAGCAGGACGATGCCTCGGTCCTGCCGCGCAGCATTGCGAGCAAGGCGGCGTTCGAGAATGCCATGGCGCTGGATGTGGCGATGGGCGGCTCGACCAACACCGTGCTGCATATCCTTGCCGCCGCGCATGAGGGCGGTGTCGATTTCACAATGGCCGACATCGACCGCATCTCGCGCCGCGTGCCCTGCCTTTCCAAGGTGGCCCCGGCCAAGCAGGACGTGCACATGGAGGATGTTCACCGCGCCGGCGGGATCATGGCGATCCTGGGCCAGCTTGACGTCGCGGGCCTCTTGAACCGCGACTGCGCCACGGTGCATTCGCCCACCATGGGCGCCGCGCTGGACCATTGGGACATCAGCCGGACCAATCAGGAAAGCGTGCGCCATTTCTTCAAGGCGGCCCCGGGCAACCAGCGCAGCGCCACCGCCTTTTCGCAGGCCAGCCGCTATGCCGAGCTTGACCTTGACCGCGAACACGGCGTGATCCGCTCGGCCAGGCACGCCTTTTCCAGGGACGGGGGTCTGGCGGTCCTGTCGGGCAACATCGCGCCGGACGGCTGCATCGTGAAAACCGCCGGGGTGGATGAAAGCATCCTGGTCTTTTCCGGCCCGGCGCGGGTGTTCGAAAGCCAGAACGCGGCGGTCGAGGCGATCCTGTCGAACCGGATCCGTGAGGGGGATGTGCTGGTCATCCGCTATGAGGGGCCCAAGGGCGGGCCGGGCATGCAGGAGATGCTGTACCCGACCAGCTATCTGAAGTCCAAGGGCCTGGGCAAGGCCTGCGCGCTTTTGACCGACGGGCGGTTTTCGGGCGGCACCTCGGGCCTGTCGATCGGCCATGTCAGCCCCGAGGCGGCCTCGGGCGGCGTGATCGGGTTGGTGAACGAAGGCGACATGATCGACATCGACATTCCGGCGCGGACGATCTCGCTGCGGGTTTCCGATGCGGAGCTGGCCGAGCGCCGCGCGGCGCAGGACGCGGCGGGCTGGAAGCCGGCCCGGAAGCGCCCGCGCAAGATCACCGAGGCGCTGCGGGCCTATGCGCTGTTCGCAACCTCGGCCGCGACCGGCGCGGTGCGGCGCCTGCCGGAAGAGTAGGGGCTCCGAGCGGGCCGGTCGGAACTGGGATGGGCCTTGCCATGCCAGGGCCAAAGTCGGGCGAAAAGGAAACGCACTGCGTTCCTCCGCACGTGTGGGAACGGTGCGGCACGACCGGTTCCGCATAGATGACAGTGGCCAGCGCCCGACCCGGCGGGTGCGGAGCGCCTGCCGGAGGAAGGGCAGGCGCTGGCCGAGGGCCTTTGGGGCCCTCGGCCGGGATGGGGTGAGCGGCGTCGCATGACCTCGGCGATGGCCTCGGCCAATTCGGGCGAAAAGGAAAACGCACCGCGTTTCCCCGCCCGTGTGGGAGCGCATCAGGTAAGCCGCTTCCGCATGAGACCACAGAGGCCAGCGCCCGACCCGGCGGGAGCGGAGCGCCCGCCTGGGGGCGGGGCGGGCGCTGGCCGAGGGCCTTTGGGGCCCTCGGCGGACTGCGGCCGCCGTCTCGCATGACCTCGGCGATGGCCTCGGCCAAAGGCGGGCGGATCAGAAAAGGCACCGCCTTTTCAGGCTTTTGGCCGCTTGCGGATCACTGGCCCGGCGAAAGCCCCAGCTTGCGCGCCACCATCTGCCCCACGACCGCCGGATTGGCCTTGCCGCCGGTGGCTTTCAGCACCTGCCCCGTGAACCAGCCCGCCAGCTTGGCGTTCAGCCTGGCCTTTTCCACCTGCTCGGGGTTGGC
The DNA here is from genome assembly GCA_052387855.1 of Paracoccaceae bacterium. GTDB lineage: Bacteria > Pseudomonadota > Alphaproteobacteria > Rhodobacterales > Rhodobacteraceae > CAIYZT01. The sequence goes on along the minus strand of JBQTIT010000057.1, from coordinate 2,518 downwards.
CGCGATCAGCGCATCGAGCGCGGCCTCGATCGCGCCGGTGTCGGTGACCGCCTTCATCCCGCGCGCCGCCGCCACCTCGGCCGGATCGCCGCCCTCGGTCCAGATCAGCTCGAACAGCTCCTTGGCCATCTTGCCGGTGATCTCGCCCCGGCCCAAGAGGTCGAGCACCCCGCCAAGCTGCGCCGCCGAGACCGGGCTGGCGGCAATCGTCAGGCCCTCCTTGTTCAGGCGGCCGAACAGCTCGTTGATCACCCAGTTCGCGGCGATCTTGCCATCGCGGCCCAGCGCCACCGCCTCGAAAAAGGCGGCGGCCTCCATCTCGGCCGTCAGCACATTGGCGTCATAGTCGGTCAGGCCGAAATCGGCCATGAAGCGGGTCTTCTTGGCGTCGGGCAGTTCGGGCATCCTGGCGGCGATGGCATCGACCCAGGCCTGGTCGATCTCCAGCGGCAGAAGATCGGGGTCGGGGAAATAGCGGTAGTCGTGCGCCTCTTCCTTGGACCGCATCGACCGCGTCTCGCCCTTGTCGGGGTCATAAAGCCGCGTCTCTTGCACGACCTTGCCACCATCTTCCAGAATGGCGATCTGGCGGCGGGCCTCGTAATCAATCGCCTGGGTCATGAAGCGCATCGAGTTCATGTTCTTGATCTCGCAGCGCGTGCCGAGGTGGCTGAAATCCTGCGTCGCCTGGTATTTCTCATACTGCCCCGGCCGGCAGACCGAGACGTTGACATCGGCGCGCAGGTTGCCGTTCTGCATGTTGCCATCACAGGTGCCCAGATAGCGCAGGATCTGGCGCAGCTTGGTCACATAGGCCGCCGCCTCTTCGGGGCCGCGGATGTCGGGGCGGCTGACGATTTCCATCAGAGCAACGCCGGTGCGGTTGAAATCGACAAAGGACATGGCGGGGTCCATGTCGTGGATCGATTTGCCGGCGTCCTGTTCCAGATGAATGCGCTCGATCCGCACCAGACGCGCCACGCCGGGCGCCAGTTCGACCAGCACCTCGCCCTCGCCCACGATGGGGTGATAAAGCTGGCTGATCTGATAGCCCTGCGGCAGGTCGGGGTAGAAATAGTTCTTGCGATCAAAGGCCGAGCGCAGATTGATCCGCGCCTTCAGCCCCAGGCCCGAGCGCACGGCCTGCTCGACGCAGAATTCGTTGATCACCGGCAGCATGCCCGGCATGGCGGCGTCGACAAAGGCGACGTTCGAATTCGGCTCGGCGCCAACCTGGGTCGAGGCGCCGGAAAAGAGCTTGGCGTTCGAGGCGACCTGGGCATGAATCTCCATGCCGATGACCAGTTCCCAGTCGGACTTGGCCCCCGCGATCACCTTGGGGCGTGGCGCCTCGTAAGTCAGGTCCAGCATGGCGTGCTCCTCATGGCTGGGGCACCTTTTAGGCAGGGAGCGGGCCGGCATCAAGGGGCAAGCGGCGGGCGCCGGGGCGGCGATTTCCCGCCGAAGGGGCGGGGAGGCCCAGCCGGGGCTTTGCCGATGGGCATTTCTCTGGCACATCCCGCGGGGCGCGGGGACGCCAAGGGCGCAGCGCGAGGCGAGGGGTGCGGAGTGATCGGGAAAGGCCAGATCTGGATGCTCTTGTGCGGCGCGCTGCTGGCTGGCTGCGTCGCGCAGCCCGTGGGCTGGACGGCCGCGCTGGTCGCCCTGGCAGGCGCGAACCGGCCGACGATGGCCTGGGACGAGCGGCCGGAGGCGGCCGAATGGACCGCCGCCACGCTGACGGCACTGGCCGGGCAGGATGAGGTGCTGGCCGGGCGGGTGCCGGGCGATGTGGCCCTGTTCTGCCCGGGCTATCAAGAGGCCGGCATGCGGGACCGGCGCGCCTTTTGGGCGGGGCTTTTGTCGGCCCTGGCCAGGCATGAAAGCGGCCTGAACCCAGAGGCGCGTGGCGCCGGCGGGCGCTATGTGGGACTGCTGCAACTGTCGCCAAGGACGGCCGGCTATCACGGCTGCGACGCCACGACCGGCGAAGCGCTTCAGGACGGCGCGGCCAACCTGGCCTGCGCAGTGACCATCGCGGCGGCGCAGGTCGGCCGCGACGGGCTGATCGCGGGCGCCGGCAACCGGGGTCTGGCGCGCGACTGGGGCCCGCTCAAGCGCGAGACGCAACGGGCGGAGATCGCTGCGTGGACGGCGGCGCAGGACTATTGCGGCTGAGGCTTCTCGATCCGCCGGCCGTCGAGGCGGCCCCATCGTCGCGCAAGCCTTTCCGGACCGGCGGCGCGCTTTTACCCCAAACCCCGCCCCGGGCCTGACCCGGGGCCCCGGATCACGTCCGGGGCGGGGGAGATGGGGCGGCTTTCCGAAGCGGACGACTCCGCCTGGACCAGCCGCGCCCTTTTACTCCAAACCCCGCCCCGGGCCTGACCCGGGGCCCCGGATCAAGTCCGGGGCGGGGGATTTGGGGGGCGTTCCGAAGCGGACGACTCCGCCTGGACCAGCCGCGCCATTTTAGTCCAAACCCCGCCCCGGGCCTGACCCGGGGCCCCGGATCAAG
>JBQTIT010000056.1:0-52678 GCA_052387855.1 Paracoccaceae bacterium | reverse complement strand
AGCCCCCCCGCCCCGATCATCGAGGCGATGATCACCATGTTCAGCGACAGCATGATCACCTGGTTGACCCCGACCATCAGCGGCTCGCGCGCCGAGGGCACCAGCACGCGCCACAGCCGCTGACGCGGCGTGCAGCCGACCATGCGGGCCAGATCGTGCGTCTCGTCCGGCACGCGGGCCAGCGCCAGCGCCGTGATCCGGGTCATCGGCGGGGTGGCGTAGATCAGCGTCGCGATCACCGCCGCCGTGGGGCCAAAGCCGAAAAGGATCAGGATCGGCACCAGATAGGCAAAGACCGGCATCGTCTGCATCAGGTCCAAGAGGGGGCGCAGCGCCCGCTCGAACCAGGGATGCCGCCAGGCCAGGATGCCCAGACCCAGCCCGCCCAGCACGCCCAGAGGCACCGCCACCAGGATCGAGGCCAGCGTGACCATGGTCGAATGCCAATGGCCGAAGAGCGCGACAAAGACCATGCAGGCCCCCACCAGCAGCGCCAGCCCCGCCCCCCCGGCCCAAAGGCCCAGCAGTGCCATCATCCCCACCACGGCCACCCAGGCCAGCGGCGGGACGATCTGCAAGGTCTGCCCCGATTCCTGCCGCTGCACCCCGTCGGCCAGAACGCCAAGCGCGAGTTCATAGGGCACCTCGACCGCGGCCGAGATCGCCCGCGTCACATCGGAAAAGGCGATGGGGCCCAGCGCGGCCTCCTTGACCAACCAGGTGATGGCGCTGCCGAACCAGCGCGCGGCGGGGATCTGCAGGGACTTTGGGTAGTCAAAGGCAAAGGGAAAGGCGCCCGCGCCCCAAAGCCACAGCGCCGCCGCGCCGGCCAGCGCCAGCGCCCACAGGAGGGGCCAGGCCGAGCGCCGCACCTCTCCCCCCGCCGCCGCCATCATTGCCCGCCAAGCAGCAGCCGGATCACATCCTCGCGCGCCACGGTGCCGATCGGCCTGCCGGCCTCTTCGACCCCGACCAGCGCCTGACCGGCCAGAAAGGCCGGCCCCGCCTCGGCCACGGTGGCCCGGGCGGGCAGCACCGCCAGCCCCACGGGCACCGGCCCCGGCGCCACCAGCGAGCCAAGGCGCACCACCTTGGCCTTGGGCACGGCGGCGGTAAAGGCGCGGACGTAATCGGTGGCGGGGTTCATCACCAGGTCCTGCGGCGTGCCGGTCTGCTCGATCCGGCCATCCTTCATGATCGCGATGCGGTCGGCCAGGCGGATCGCCTCGTCGAAATCATGGGTGATGAAGACGATGGTCTTTTTCAGCCGCGACTGCAGGCGGATGAATTCGTCCTGCAACTCGCGCCGGATCAGCGGATCGAGCGCCGAAAAGGGTTCGTCCAGCAGCCACAGCTCTGGCTCCACCGCCAGCGAGCGCGCGATGCCCACCCGCTGCTGCTGCCCGCCCGAAAGCTGGCGCGGATAGGCGCCCTCGCGCCCGGCAAGGCCGACAAGCGCGATCATCTCGCGCGCCCGCGCCTCGCGCGCCGCACGCTGAACGCCCTGAACATCCAGCGGAAAGGCGGTGTTTTCCAGCACCGTCAGATGCGGCAGCAGCGCAAAGTGCTGAAACACCATGCCCATCTTGTGCCGCCGGATCTGGGTCATCTCGGCCTCGCTGGCCGCCAGCAGGTCCTGGCCGTTGAACAGGACCTGCCCCGCCGTCGGCTCGATCAGCCGCGACATCAGGCGCACCAGCGTCGACTTGCCCGACCCCGACAGCCCCATGATGACAAAGATCTCGCCGCGCATGACGGTCAGGCTGGCGGCCTTGACCGCCGGCACCAGGCCCAGGGCGGCAAGCCGCGCCGCATCGCCGCCCGAGGCGGCAAAGGCCTCGGCCGCGCGGGGGCCAAAGACCTTCCAGACGTCGCGGCAGACCAGCGCCTCGGCTTCAGCCTGCATCGGCGGCCCCATCGTGGCAGGGCCGCGCGTGCCCCGGCGCGGAACGCCGGGGCATGGAGGGTACCAAAAGGCTCACTTGCCGATCCACGCGCTCCAGACCGCCTCGTTCGCCGTCATCCAGGCGCCGACCACCTCGTCGATCGACTTGCCGTTCAGATCGACCTCGGTGACCAGCGCACCCATGGTGTCGTTGTCCAGCGCAAAGGCCTTGACCGCGTTGTAGGCCCCCGGCCACTTGTCCTTCATGCCGACCCAGCCGGCCTTCCAGATCTCGCCAAAGGGCTTGCCGCAGTCATAGGCGGCGTCGGGGTTTCCGCCCCAGGCCGGATCGGTGTAGCAGGCCGGCTCATAGGTCGGGAATTCGACCCACTCACCCTGATACTTCACCGGGGCCCAGTGCGGCGCATAGATCCACAGCAGGATCGGCGCCTGGCGCTGATAGGCAGATTCCAGCTCGGCAAAAAGCGCGGCATCGGTGCCGGCGTGGATCACCTCGAACGGCAGGTCCAGCGCGGCGATCCGCTCTTCGTCATAGCCCCCCCAGGTGACCGGGCCGCCCAGATAGCGGCCCTTGGGCGCGGTCTCGGCGGTCGAGAAGGCCTCGGCGCAGGCCGGATCCTTCAGCGCCTCCCAGTTCGGCAGACCGGGGCAGATATCCTTCATGTAAAGCGGATACCACCATTCCTCCTTGGCCTGCATGCCGGTCGCGCCGATCTCTTCGACCCCGCCGGTGGCAATCGCGGCGTTCAGCGCATCGCGCGCCGTCGTGTCCCAGAGCTCCATCGCGACGGTCAGATCGCCCGTCTCCAGCCCGGCGAACTGCGCCAGATAGTCGGCCTGCACATATTCGACGTTGTAGCCCGCCTGTTTCAGCACCTCGCCCATGATCTGCGTGGTGATGAGCTGACCGGTCCAGTCATGCAGGGTCAGCTTGATCGGGTCGGCGGATTCCTGCGCCAGCGCGGTCGAGGCGCAAAGCGTGAGGGCGAGGGAAAGGTGTAGGCGCATCGGTCACTCCCTTGGTTGGGCGGCAGCGCACGGGGGCGGGGGCCGCATCGATGATGGAGGCGCAGAAGGCGCAAACCCTGACCGCCAGCGCCCGTCCTGTCCGCGGATTAACGCGCGCGCCCTGCCGGTGTGTCAACTGGATTCATGGAAAGATGACCATATTGCGACCGCCTGCTTGATCTTTGCCCGCCATCCGGTCACCCTGCCACGGAAACACACAGACCGCGAAGGCCGCCCTTCATGTTGACCAAGCGACATGCCGCGATTCTCGGCCTCCTGGAATCCCAGGGCACGCTGTCGCTGGCGCTGCTGGCGGGCGGGCTGGGCGTGTCCGCCGAAACCGTGCGCCGCGACGTGCGCGCGCTGGTCGAGGCGGGGGCCGTGGTGCGCGTTCACGGCGCGGTCGGGCTGGCGGGCCAGACGGGCGAGGCGCCCTTTGACCGGCGCATGCGCGAGAACGGCGCGGCCAAGCGGGCCATCGCGCGCGCCATGGCCGCCCAGATCGCCGATGGCGACAGCCTGATGCTGGACACCGGCACCACCACCAGCTTTTTGGCGCGCGAGCTGGTGCGGCACCGCCGGCTGACCGTGGTCACCAACTCCTCCGACATCGCGCGCACGCTGGCCACGGTGAACGGCAACCGGGTGTTCATGGCGGGGGGCGAGCTGCGCGGCGATTCCGGCGCCGCGCTGGGCGTCTCTGCCATCGACTTCATCCGCAGCTTTTCGGTCGAGCACGCGATCATCTCCGCCGGCGCGGTCGACGCCAGCGGCATCATGGATTTCGACCTGCACGAGGCAGAATTCGCCCGCACGGTCCTGACCTGCGGGCGCCGGCGCGTCGTGGTGACCGACGCCAGCAAGTTCGGCCGGCGCGGCGTGATCCGCGTGACCGGATTTGCCGGCATCGACGAAATGGTGACCGACCTCGCCCCGCCCGCGCCGCTGGCCGAGGCCCTTGGCGCGGCCGGCGTGGCGGTCAGCCTTTCGGCGCCGGCTCAGGCCTGACCCGGCGGCCCGGCGCGCACTGCCGCCAGATGGCGGGCAAAGTCGGGCGCGGCCATCAATGCCTTGCACCTGGCAAAACGCCCCTCGGCATAGGCGCGGAAATCCTCGGCCGGGTTGCCCGAGGCAAGCTGGATCAGGCCCCAGAGCGTCCAGAGCAGATCGCACATCGCCTTGTAGATCACCATGCGACCGTGGTCGAAAGCGGCCGGCGCGGCGCCGAAATAGGCGCGCAGCATCTCGCCCTCCTGGCCCGCGTCAAAGCCGGCCTCGACCGACAGATCGCCCAGATCCCACATCGGATCGTTCATGCCCGAATATTCCCAGTCGACGATCCACATGCGCCGGCCGCTGTCCAGAAAGTTCTCGCACAAGGGATCGCAGTGGCAGGGCACCAGCGGCACCGGATGCGCGGCCAGCGCTGCGCGCACCGCCTCGGCCTCGGCCAGGACGGCGTGATAGCCGGCGGGCAGCGCCACGGGCTTGCCCTCCAGCAGGCGCAGGTAATCGCCCATCATCGCGAAAAGCTCGAACCGTGCCGTAAAGACCGCGCCCGAGCCATGCAGCCGCGCCAGCGCCTGCGCCGCGCGCGACGGGCTGCCGGGGCGGGTGCGAAAGGCCTCTGGCGACATCGTGATGCAGCCGGTGACATATCGGGTCACCAGGATCCCGCGCGCCGGCTCTGCCCAGACCAGTTCGGGCGCGACCCCGGCGGCCGAGGCCGCCCGCGCCGCCACCGCCTCGCCGGCGCGGTCGATATAGGCCTCGGTCCCCTGCCCCGGCAGGCGCACCACGAATAGCCCCAGCCGATAGACCCGGTTGGTCAGCCCGCCCATCCGCTCGGGCGGGCCGGGTTGGCCGGCCAGGGCGGGGACGAGCCCGCCGAGCGCCTCGATTTCCGCGATGTCTGACAAGCGCGCCTCCAAGGATGCAGTCGCCGCCTCGCGAAAGCCTCTGGCTTTCGCGCGCGGCAGGGGTAGTTTGCCGCTCAGGGCGGCACGAGGCAAGAGCGGGGCGGGAATGGCGGAACATCAGGGGCATCTGGGGGCGGTCTATGCGGCCGGCACGCCCGAAGAGATCGCGGCCGGCTACGATGCCTGGGCCGAAAGCTACGAGGCCGAGATGGCCGCCGCCGGCTATCGACATCCCACGATCGGGCTGGCGCTCATGGCGCGGCATGTGCCCAGGGGCGCAAGGCCGATCCTTGATGCCGGCGTCGGCACCGGGCTTGCCGGCGCCTGGTACGGCATCCTTGGCTGGCCCGAGGTCTGGGGCATCGACATATCGGAAGGCATGCTGGGCGTCGCCGCGCGCAAAGGGGCCTATGCGCATCTGTCGCGCGCCGTCCTGGGCGCGCCGCTGGACCTTGCCACCGGCCAGTTCGCCGCCGTGATCGCGACCGGGGTGTTCACCACCGGCCATGTCGGGGCCGAGGCGCTGGCCGAACTGGTCCGCATCTGCGCCCCCGGCGGGACCCTTGTGCTGACAGTCTTGGGCACGCTCTGGACGGGCGGTTTCGAAGCCGCCCTGCGCGCGCTGCCGCTGCGGATCCTCGAAGTGACCGAGCCCTATCTTTCGATGCCGGCCGAGGCCGCGACGACGCCCTCGGTCGCGGTGGCGCTGCGGCGGCTCTGAGGCCGGCGGCTGGCCCCCCCGTCATTCCGCTTGCAGCGCCGGGCGGGCTGCGCTAATCCAGCCGCATTCTCGGCGGCGGGTTGGCGGAGAGGTTACGCAGCGGATTGCAAATCCGTGAAGACCGGTTCGATTCCGGTACCCGCCTCCAGACATCTCCTTCCCCCGCGCCCTTGGCCGCAGGTGCCCCCCCGGCGCCCTGGCCGTGCCTTCACGTCGATCGGCCAGGCCCGGGCGGAAAGGAAAAGGCATCGCATTTCCCCGCCCGGGTGGGAACGGCGCGGCACGACCGGTTCCTCCCATTGACAGAGGCAAGGGCCTGCCTTGGGGCGGGGCGGGCGCTGGCGACGGGCCTTTGGGGCCCTCAGCCGAGGATGCTGAAGGGCCTTGCCATGAACTCGGCGATGCCCTCGGCCAGAGCGGGCGAAAAGGAAACGCACCGCGTTTCCCCGCCCGTGTGGGAACGCGTCTGGTAAACCGGTCCCGCTTGCGATCCAGAGGCCAGCGCCTGACCTGGCTGGCGCGAAGCGCCTGCCGGGGGAAGGGCAGGCGCTGGCCGAGGGCCTTTGGGGCCCTCGGCGGGGATGGGGCGGGTGGCATCGCATGACCTCGGCTGGTGCCTCGGCCAATGTCGGGCGAAAAGGAAAACGCACTGCGTTTTCCCGCCCGTGTGGGAACGGCGCCGCACGACCGGTTCCGCCCTCACCACAGAGGCCAGCGCCTGACCTGGCGGACGCGAAGCGCCTGCCGGGGGAAGGGCAGGCGCTGGCCGAGGGCCTTTGGGGCCCGCGGCCGGGGGGGGGGCGGGCGCCCCGCATGACCGCGGCGGGTGGCTCGGCCAGTTAGGGCGGGTCAGGAAACGCCCCGCGTTTCCCCGGCCGTGTGGGAACGTGTCCGGGTGACCGGTTCCGCATAGTGCCAGAGGCCAACAACCGCCAGGGGCGGGGCAGGCGCTGGCGACGGGCCTTTGGAACCCTCGGCCGGGTTTGGAGCGGGCGGCATCGCATGATCCCGGTGATGGCACCGGTCAACCTCGGGGAAAAAAATTCCACCCCCTGCCCCGCCGCCTTGACCCCAAACGCGGGCCCCGTTCCGCCCGTTATGCCCAGTCCGGCGTCCTGCCGCCGCCTGCCCCTCCCTGATGCAGGACGATGCCGCTTTCCTCCAGAAAGGCGCCAACCTCGGCTTCGTGCTGGCGCAGGGCGCCCGACAGCCATTGCAGAAACGACTCCTCGGCAGCGGTGTGGCGCCGTCCGGCGCGGTCATAGATCGCATAGCACTGCGCACTCTCCAGCCCGTGCCGAAAGGGCAAGGCCAGCCGCCCTGCCCGGATCGCGGGAAAGGCCAGGATGGTGTCGCCGATGGTGATTCCGCCCCCCGCAAGCGCCGTGGACAGGCACAGCGAGGTTTCGTTGAAATGGGTCACGTCGCGGGCGGGGCCGGGATGGCTGAGCCCAGTCTGGGCAAACCAGGCGTCCCAGAGGTTGTAGTTGCCGTCGATCAAGAGCTGCGCATCGACCAGCCCGCCCGCTTCGGTGAGATGGGCCCTGGCGTATTCGGGGGTGCAGACGACCAGATCATACCACCGGCAAAGGATTTTCTCGCGCAGACCGGGGCACAGCGTTGCGCCGAACTGGCCATAGAAGATGCGGAAGTTGAAATCATCCTCCAGCCGCATCCGCCCGTTCCGTTCGGCCACGACCTCGACCGAGACGCCGGGATTGCGCAGCAGGAATTGCCCGATGTGCCCGGCCAGAAAGGACGAGGCGAAATCCCGGTCAACCAGTATGCGGATGACATTGGGCGGCGTTCGGCCATGCATCTGCCGGTTCATCGACGTGGCGATCAGCCCAAAGGCCTGCGCCAGGTCATGGGCCAGGTCCTGGCCCGCCGCCGTCAACTGCACGGCATTGCCGAGCCGGACCATCAGCGCGCAATCGAGCCTTTGCTCAAGCTGCCGGATCTGCTTGCTGATCGCCGGGCGCGTGACGCCAAGCTCTCCCGCCGCCGCCGAGAGCGAGCCGTTCCGTGCGGCGGATTCAAAGGCGCGCAGCGCCGTCAGGGGTAGTCTTTCCGGCATCGCTCCAGCGCCTTTGGTAACCTCAGGTTACCCTTGGTCACTATTATTGATTCGGCAATCGGCCGGGCACCCCCTAACCATTCCGCCCGTGGCTTCGCTTGAGCCGATGCCAGAACCGCAGACCGGAGAATCGCGTGACCCTGCCGATCAAATTCTCGGCCACCGGCCCCCAGGGCTGGATGGCCCGGCCCGATGTCCCCCAAGAGACCGCGACCCTGATCAGCGGCACGCCGATGGGGGCGGATCACGCCTATGTCGACCGCGCGAACCCCAGGTATCGCATGGGGATCTGGCGCTCGCAGGCCTATACCGAGTTCTATGAAAGCTATGCCGCCGATGAATTCATGGTCGTGCTCGAAGGATCGGTCACCCTGGAGGCGGATGGCTTCAGCGAGACCTACCGCAAGGGCGATGCCTTTTTCGTGCCCAAGGGCTTTACCGGCACCTGGCGGCAGACCGAGCCGATGCTGAAATACTACGTCATCATCGAATGACCGCATGACGACCCCTTCGGAAACCTATGACTATGTGATCATCGGTGCCGGCTCTGCCGGTTCGGTGCTGGCGCGGCGGCTGTCCGAGGATGCGGGCGTCAGCGTGCTGGTGCTGGAGGCGGGGGGCAGCGACCGGTCGGTGATCGTCGCCATGCCCGCCGCGCTGACCATGCCGATGAACACCAAGCGCTTCAACTGGGGCATGGTGACCGAGCCGGAACCGGGACTGGGCGGGCGGCGCATCAACCTGCCGCGCGGCAAGGGGATGGGGGGATCGTCCTCGATCAACGGCATGTGCTATGTGCGCGGCAACCCGATGGATTACGAGCTGTGGGAGGCCAAGGGCGCCACCGGCTGGCACTGGGCCAACGTGCTGCCCTATTTCCAGAAGATGGAAAACGTGGCGGGCGGCGGGCCGTACCGGGGCACCCGGGGCCCGCTGTGCGTGACCCGTGGGCCAGAGGCCAATCCGCTGTACCATGCCTTTGTCGATGCCGCCGTGGCCGCCGGATATGCCCGCAGCGCCAACATGAACGAGGTCCAGCACGAGGGCTTTGGCCCGATGGAAATGACCGTCGGCGACGGGATGCGCGCCTCGGCCGCGCGGGTCTATCTGCGGCCGGCGTTGAAGAATCCGCGCGTTCGGCTGGTGACCGGGGCCATGGTCAGGCGCATCCTTTTTGACGGCAAGACCGCAACCGGCGTCGAATACCTGCGCCACGGCCGGCTGGAAACGGCAGGCGCGCGGCGCGAGGTGATCCTGAGCGCGGGGTCGATCATGTCGCCGGTGATCCTGAAACGCTCGGGCATCGGCCCGGCGCAGGAACTGGCGGATCACGGCATTTCGCTGGTCCACGCCAGCGCCGGCGTGGGCGAGAACCTGATGGACCATCTGGAACTTTATGTGCAGTACGCCTGCACCCGGCCGGTCTCGCTGTTTCCCTGGATGTCGCTGGCGGGCAAGGCGGCAATCGGGATCAAGTGGCTGGCCACGCGCCGGGGGCTGGGCGCGACCAACCATTTCGAGACCGGCGGCCATGTCCGCAGCCGGGCCGGGCTGGTTTACCCGGATGTCCAGTTTCACTTTCTGCCGCTGGCGATTTCCTATGACGGGAAATCCTTGGCGCGGGGCCATGGCTTTCAGGTCCATGTCGGCACCAAAAGGTCGAAAAGCCGGGGCTGGGTGCGGCTGCGCGATGGCGACGCGCGCAGCCTGCCGCGCGTGCAGTTCAACTACATGACCCATGACGAGGACTGGCAGGAGATGCGCGCCTGCATCCGCCTGAGCCGCGAGATCTTTGCCCAAGCGCCGATGGCGCCCTATGCGGGGGCGGAACTGGCACCGGGCCCGCTGGCGCAGTCCGATGACGCGCTGGACGATTTCATCCGCCGCAAGGTCGAAAGCGCCTATCATCCCTGCGGCACCTGCCGGATGGGCACGGATCCCCTGGCCGTGGTGGGCCCCGATTGCCGCGTGATCGGGGTCGACAGGCTGCGGGTGGTGGACGCCGGGATCATGCCGCAGGCGACGGCGGGCGATCTGAACGGCCCGACGATCATGCTGGCCGAGCGTGCCGCCGACATCATTCGCGGCCGGGTCCTGCCCCCGGCGGCCGATGCCCCGATCCTGGCCGATGCGGATTGGCAAGTGCGCCAGCGTGGACCGCTGATTACCCGGAACTACGAAGGCGACAGAGAGGCGCTGCGTGCACAGCTCTGGTCGGAAATGACTCTGTAGGACCAGGTTCAGCAGCGCCGGAAGGACAAGGATGACGCGCAGGGCAAGACGAGGCCTTGTGGCCGCGTCGATGGATTTCTTCTGCTTGCAGGCGGCCTTGGCGTTGACCAAGGTAAAGGTCCGGACCCACGCCGGCGCGGATTGACTGACGATGCCCTTCACCACCCTTCGCCTTGCGGACCGCATCTCGGTGATCCCGGAAACCGAGCTCGCCAGCCTTTCGCGCGGCAACAACCGGCCTGTGCGCGGGGCGACGCCGTGAGCCCCGGCGCCCATCACGGCCTTCGGCCCCGGGCCATCACACCCGCCGCCCCGACCGGACATCTGGACTGGCGGGGCGGGCCATGACGGATGCACGGCTGCAACGGCGCGCCTCGATCGCGCTCTTTGCCGGGGCGTCGGTCTGGGGGTTCTACTGGCTGCCCCTGCGCGAGATGCAACGGATCGGGATCGAGGGCACCTGGGGCGTCGTCTACTTCAACTTCTGGCCGCTGGTGATCCTGGTCTCGCTGGTGATCTGGCAGCGCGGCCGGGCGCTGGCGCGGTTGGCACCGGCGCTGTTCATCGGCCTGACGACAGGGGTTGCGATGGGGTTCTATTCCACCTCGATCGTGATCGCCCCGGTGATCCGGATGACGATGGAATTCTACCTCACATCGGTCTGGTCGACCATCATCGGCGTTGTCTGGCTGTCCGAGCGGCTGGACTGGCGGCGCGGCGCGACCGTGGCGGCGGGGCTTTTCGGCCTGTTCCTGCTGATCGCCGGCGCATCGGGGGCGCCGGAGCTTGCCCTGGGCATGGGCGACGTGCTGGCGATCTCGTCCGGCATTCTGTGGGCTCTTGGCGCGGCCGGGATCAAGCGCTGGCCGGGGCCGCATGTGCTGACCACCTCGGCGCTGCAATTCGCCTTTGCCGTTCTGGCGGGGGCGATGCTGGCCTATGTCCTGTTTCCCGGCAGCGCGCCCGCGCCGGCGCTGCTGCTGGACGCCTTTGCGATGGCCTTTGCCGGCTCTGCCCTGCTGCTGCTGCCCAGCATCCTGGTGATCTTCTGGGCTTGCCAGGTGCTCTTTCCCGGCCGCGCCGCGATCCTGATGATGTCCGAGGCGCTGGTTGCGACCCTCAGCGCGACGCTGCTCTTGCCCGAAGAGACGATGACCGCCTGGCAGTGGGCGGGCGGGGTGATCGTGCTCTTGGCCTGCATCCTGGGCAGGTAGCGACAGGGGTCAGCCGGGATCTTCCCGGCCCCAGCCGCCGCCGCCCGGGGTCTCGATGACAAAGACCGCGCCGGCCTCAAGGTCGATCTCGTCGTTGCCGCGCAGCGGGTGCTGGCTGCCGTCCGGCCGTTCGGCCCAGTTGCGCCCCAGCGCGCCCGGCGCGCCCCCCTGCCCGCCAAAGGGCGCCACGATCCGGTGCGAGGACAGGGTCGTGACCTTGACCGGGCCCAGAAACCGCAGGCGCCGCACCGCGCCGTCGCCGCCGCGCCAGCGCCCGGCGCCGCCCGAGCCGTGGCGGATGGCGAATTCCTCCAGCCGTACCGGAAAGCGCATCTCCAGGATCTCGGGATCGGTCATGCGGGTGTTGGTCATGTGGCTTTGCACCGCCGCGCAGCCGTCAAACCCCGGCCCGGCGCCGGTGCCGCCCGCGATGGTTTCATAATTCTGGAACTGCGCGTTGCCCCAGACAAAATTGTTCATCGTGCCCTGGCTGCCTGCGATCACCCCCAGCGCCCCGAAAAGCGCGTTGCAGGCGGCCTGGCTGACCTCGGTGTTGCCGGCGATCACCGCCGCATCGGGCCCGGGGTTCAGCATCGAACCTTTGGGAACGATGATGCGCAGCGGCTTCAGGCACCCCTCGTTCAGCGGGATGTCGCTGCCGACGAGCGTGCGAAAGACATACAGGACCACAGCACGGCAGACTGCCAGCGGGGCGTTGTAGTTGCCCCGGTGCTGCGGGCTGGTGCCGGTGAAATCCACCACGGCGCCGCGCGCCTGCCGGTCGACGCTGACCCGGACGCGGATCACCTGCCCCTCGTCCATCGGATAGTCCATCTGGCCATCCGACAGCCGGTCGATCACGCGGCGGACCGATTCCTCGGCATTGTCCTGGACATGGGCCATATAGGCGGTCACCACATCGGTGCCATAGGCGGCCGAGATCGCCAGAAGCTCGCGCTTGCCGGTCTCGTTGGCGGCGACCTGCGCCTTGAGGTCGGCCAGGTTCTGGTCGGGGTTGCGGCAGGGATAGGGGCCGCTGGCCAGCACCGCCCGCGCCTCTGCCTCCAGCAGGCGGCCGGCGCGGACAAGCTGGACATTGTCGATGACGACCCCCTCTTCGGACAGGCGGGTGCTGTCGGGCGGGGCAGAGCCGGGCGTGCGCCCGCCGATATCGGCGTGATGCCCGCGCGAGCCCAGCCAGAAGAGCGCCCTGCCGCCCAGAAAAACCGGCGTCACCACCGTCACATCCGGCAGATGCGTGCCGCCATTGGCCGGGGCGTTCAGCATGAAGGCATCGCCATCGCGCGCGTCAGGGTTCAGCCGCATCACCGTCTTGATCGCCGCCGACATCGAGCCCAGATGCACCGGCACATGCGGCGCATTGGCCACAAGATCCCCCGCCGCATCAAAGATCGCACAGGAAAAGTCAAACCTTTCCTTGATGTTGACCGACCATGAGGTCAGGGCCAGGGTCGCTCCCATCTGGTCGGCCACCGACATGAAAAGGTTCGACATCACCTCCAGCATCACAGGGTCGGCTGCCGTGCCGGCGGCAACGGCGCGCCGGGCCTTGTCCTTGCGCTCCAGAATGAGGTTTGCCATCGGGTCAATCCGCGCCTGCCAGCCCGGCTCGACCACGTTTGTTCCGGTGGCCTCGGTGATGATCGCGGGGCCGCTTGCGGTCCAGCCGGCGGGCAGGCTTGCCCGCTGCCAAAGCGGCACCAGACCGTGCGGCGTCCAGGTGACCATGGCGGCAGGAAGCGGCGTGCCGGCCGAAGGCGGCGAAAGCACCGGCAGCGCGCCAGCGTCGCCGATCGCCTCGCAGCTCAGCATCTCGAACCAGATCGCGCGCTCGGGCGAGACAAAGCCGAAACGGGCCAGATGCGCCGCCTCAAAGGCCGCGCGCATCTCGGCCTCGGGGCCAAAGGCCACGGCCAGCGGCTGGTGCGAGCCGGCATAGCGCAGATGCGCCAGCGCCTCGGTGCGCACATCGGAAAGGCCCTGGGCCCTTACCTCGTGCCGGGCCTCTTGTGCGATCGCTTCAAGCGCCCCTTCGGCGCGAAGCACATCGGCAAGGGGCGCGTCAAGCTGCACCTCCCGCAGGGCGCGAACCTCGGCCAGTCCCATGCCAAAGGCCGACAGCACCCCGGCAAAGGGATGGATCAGCACCCGGCGCATGCCCAGGGCATCGGCCACCAGGCAGGCGTGCTGCCCCCCTGCCCCGCCAAAGCATTGCAGCGTGTAGCCGGTCACGTCATGGCCGCGCTGGATCGAGATCTTCTTGATCGCATTGGCCATGTTGTCGACCGCGATGCGCAGAAACCCGCGCGCCATCTCTTCGGGCGTCAGGGCCGGCCCGCCCTCGGCAACCACGGCCGCGCCCAGGTCGGCGAACCGGGCGCGCACCGCCCCGATGTCCAGCCTCTCGTTCCCGCCGGGGCCAAAGACGGCCGGAAAGTGATCCGGGTTCAGCGTGCCCAGCATCACGTTGCAATCGGTCACCGTCAGCGGCCCGCCGCGCCGGTAGGCGGCCGGCCCCGGATCGGCGCCGGCGCTTTCGGGGCCGACCTGAAAGCGGCCGTCCCGGTACTGGCAGATCGAGCCCCCACCAGCGGCGACGGTATGGATGTCCATCATCGGCGCGCGCATCCGAACGCCGGCCACCTCGGTTTCAAAGCTGCGCTGGTAGGCGCCGGCAAAATGGCTGACATCGGTCGAGGTGCCGCCCATGTCAAAGCCGATCAGCCGGTCATGACCCGCCGCCAGCCCGGTCTTGACCATGCCCACGATGCCGCCCGCCGGCCCCGACAGGATCGCGTCCTTGCCATGAAACAGCCGCGCGTCCGTCAACCCGCCGTTCGACTGCATGAACAAGAGCCGTTCGCACGCACGCCCCATGTCAAGCGCCCCGGCCACCTGGTCGACATAGCGGCGCAGGATGGGCGAGAGATAGGCATCGACCACCGTCGTGTCGCCCCGCCCCACCAGCTTGGCCAGACGCGAGACCTGATGGCTGAGCGAGACCTGCGCAAAGCCGATCTGCCGGGCCAGATCGCCAACGGCGCGCTCATGCTCGGGGTTCAGATAGCCGTGCATGAAGGCCACCGCCACGGCACGGATGCCCGCCGCATGGGCCGACATCAGTGCGGCGCGCGCGGCCTCAAGATCCAGCGGGCGGACGACGCGCCCCTCGGCATCCAGCCGCTCGGGCACCTCGGCCACGCGGGAATAAAGCAGATCGGGTCGCCGGATGTGCAGATCAAAGAGG
The DNA here is from genome assembly GCA_052387855.1 of Paracoccaceae bacterium. Classification (GTDB taxonomy): domain Bacteria; phylum Pseudomonadota; class Alphaproteobacteria; order Rhodobacterales; family Rhodobacteraceae; genus CAIYZT01. The sequence continues at coordinate 38,333 of JBQTIT010000056.1, read as the reverse complement.
CGCGGGCGGGTTTGATACCCGATCTGAAGAAGATCGCCGAAGCCTTTGGTTATCAATAGTAAAACCGGCTCGCCCTTGCGTTCCAGAAGTGCGTTCGTGGCCACCGTGGTGCCCATCTTGACCGCCGCGATCGACCCCGGCGCAGGGCTGTCCGTGCCCATGATCTCGTGGATGCCCTGCACGGCGGCATCGGCGTAGCGCCCTGGGTTCTCTGACAACAGCTTGTGGGTGATCAGCCGCCCGTCGGGGGCCCGCGCGACCACATCGGTAAAGGTGCCACCCCGATCGACCCAGAATTCCCAAGCCCCGCCGCCCATGCCCGCGCTCCTGATCTTGCCCGACGTTGTTCGCCCGGGCGCACGGCGATTGCAATGGCCGGCCACGCGAAATTCGGCTTGACCGGGGCGCCCGGGGCACGCTTGATGGCGCCATGGGCCTGCATTTCAGCGATGACGAATTCACCCGGCGCCAGGGCGCCGCCCGCGCGGCGTTGCAGGCGGCGGGGCTGGACGCGCTTTTGATGTTCGCCCCCGAAAGCCACTACTGGATCAGCGGCTACGACACCTTTGGCTTTGCGATGTTCCAGTGCATGGTGCTGACCGCGCGGGGCGATCTGCACCTTCTGACCCGCACGCCGGACCTGCGCCAGGCACAATTGACCTCGACGCTCAGGGACGGCGAAATCCACATCTGGCAAGAGGTCCAGGGCGCCGACCCGGGCGCTGACCTTGCGCGGCTGGTGGCGGCGCTGGGGGTGACCGGCCCCATCGGATACGAGGGCGATACCGCCGGCCTGACCGAGCGCAACGGGCGCATCCTGCACCGCGCCCTGCCCGGCCTGATCGAAGCCTCGGACCTGATACGCGCCCTGCGCCGGGTAAAATCCCCGGCCGAAATCGCCATGCACCGCCGCGCCGCCGCCTTGTCGGACGACGCGCTGGACCAGGCGCTGGCCTTGGCCCGCCCCGGCGCCTTTGAGGGCGATATCCTGGCGGCGATGCAGGGCGCGGTCTTTCGCGGTGGCGGGGACTATGCCGGCAACGAATTCATCATCGGCTCGGGGCCCAGTGCGCTCTTGTGCCGCTATTTTTCCGGCCGCCGCCATCTGGAGGCGCAAGACCAGTTGACGCTGGAATGGTCGGGCGCCTATGCGCGCTATCACGCGGCGATGATGCGCACGGTCCTGGTGGGCCGCGCCTCGGACCACCACCGTCGCATGCACGCCGCCGCGGTCGAGGCGCTGGAGGCCTGCGAAACCGCCATCCGCCCCGGCCGGCCGATGGGCGATGTCTATGATGCCCACGCGCGGGTCTTTGACGCGCACGGCCTGTCGCACGCGCGGCTGCGCGCCTGCGGCTATGGCATGGGCGCCGTCTTTAACCCGATCTGGGTGGATTTCCCGATGTTCTACGAGGGCAACCCCCTGCCGATGCAGGCCGGGCAGGTGTTCTTTCTGCACATGATCCTGATGGACAGCGACGCGGGCGAGGCGATGACGCTGGGCCATTCGGTGCTTGTGGGCGACAATGGCATCGAGCGCCTGTCGCGCCATGGGCTGGGTCTGCTCTTGAACGACTGACCTAAAGCGTGGTCATGAAGGCGTCCAGCGCCGCGATCTGGTCTGGCGCCAGGCGCAGCCCCAGCTTGGAGCGGCGCCAGACGATATCCTCGGCGCGGGTGGCGAATTCCTGGCGCATCAGCCAGCGCACCTCGGCCTCGGTCAGGGTGGCGCCAAAGTCGCGGCCCAGATCGGCGGCAGAGCCGGCACCGGCCAGCAGGACCGCGGCGTCGGTGCCATAGGCCCGCACCAACCGCGCCGCCCAGGCGGGTGTCAGAAACGGATGCTCCGCGCGCAGCCTGCCCGTCAGGTCCCGCACGCCATCGACGGGAAAATCGCCCCCCGGCAAGGGGACGCGCGCGGTCCAGTCCGCGCCGGCCGCCGGAAAATAGGGGCGCAGCCGCGCCAGGGCGGATTCCGCCAGCCGGCGGTAGGTGGTGATCTTGCCGCCAAAGATGTTGAGCAGCGGCGCCCCCGCCGCATCCAGCGACAGCACATAATCGCGCGTCGCCGCCGAGGCAGAGCTGGCGCCGTCATTGTACAGGGGCCTTACGCCGGAATAGCTCCAGACCACGTCGTCCGCGCTGATCGGACGGCGGAAATACTGGCTGGCAAAGGCGCAGAGATAGTCGCGCTCTGCCTCCGAACAGACGGCAAGGGCCGGGTCCCCGGAATGGTCGACATCGGTGGTGCCGATCAGGGTGAAATCCTGCTCGTAGGGGATGGCAAAGATGATGCGCCCGTCAGAGCCTTGCAGGAAATAACAGCGGTCGTGATCGTAAAGCCGGCGCGTGACGATGTGGCTGCCGCGCACCAGGCGCACGCCTTCGCGCGTCCCGGTCCGCGCCACATCGCGGATGATCTCGCCCACCCAGGGGCCGCCGGCATTGACCAGCGCCCGCGCGTGGTGGGTCTGGGGCCCGCCGGGCCCCATGGTCTCGATCCGCCACAGGCCTTCGGCCCGCGTGGCAGAGATCACGCGCGTCCGCGTCATGATCCTTGCGCCCCGGCGCGCGGCATCGACCGCGTTCAACGCCACAAGGCGCGAATCCTCAACCCAGCAGTCGGAGTATTCAAAGGCGCGGACAAAGCGAGGTTGCAGCACCGCGCCGGCCGGATCGCGGGTCAGATCGACCGTGCGGGTGCCGGGCAAGATCTTGCGCCCGCCCAGATGGTCATAAAGGTAGAGCCCCAGACGGATCATCCATGCCGGCCGGCGCCCGGCCATCCAGGGCATCAGCCGGGCGAGCAGCCGGGCGGCCGGGGTCTGGCTGTCAAAGCGCATGTCCGGATGGTAGGGCAGCACAAAGCGCATGGGCCAGCTTATGTGGGGCATCGCAGCCAGCAGCGTCTCGCGTTCTTCAAGCGACGTGCGGACCAGGCGGAACTCGAAATACTCCAGATAGCGCAGCCCGCCATGAAACAGCTTGGTCGAGGCCGACGAGGTGCCCTGCGCCAGATCGCCCTGCTCGGCCAGCGCGACCGTCAGGCCCCGGCCCACAGCGTCGCGCGCGATACCGCAGCCGTTGATGCCGCCGCCGATGACGAAAAGATCCGTCGCCGGCGCGCTGGCCGGATCTGCCGTTTTCTGCACCATTCCACCGCCTCCTGCGGTCAAGGTATCGTTTCGGTCCCGCGCGGCAAGATCAAAAGCCCCGGCGCACCTGTCAGGTCAGCATCAGCGCGCGCGCGGCGGCGCGGGCGGCGTCGGTGATGCGCTCGCCCGCCAGCATGCGGGCGATTTCCTCGATCCGGCCGGGCGCGTCCAGCGCGGTCACGCGCGACAGGGTCTGGCTGTCGCCTTGCAGCTTTTCCACCCGCCAATGCGCCGCGCCGCAAGCGGCGACCTGCGGCGAGTGGGTGACCACCAGCACCTGCGCCGCGTCAGACAGCGCGCGCAGGCGGCGGCCCACCGCATCGGCGGTGGCGCCGCCGACGCCGCGGTCGATCTCGTCAAAGATCAGGGTCAGTCCGGTGGCCTGTCCGGTCAGGCAGACCTTGAGCGCCAGAAGAAACCGGCTGAGCTCGCCGCCCGAGGCGATGCGGTTCAGCGGGCCGGCGGGCGCGCCGGGGTTGGTGGCGACGGTAAAGGTCACCTCGTCGGTCCCGTCGGGCCCGGCATCGGCGGGGGCCAGCGCGGTCACAAAGGCGGCGCGTTCCATCTTGAGGGGGGCAAGCTCGGCGGCCATGGCGGCGTCAAGGCGGCGCGCTGCGGCGGCACGCAGGGCGCGGGCCTTTTGCGCCTCGGCGGCATAGTCCGCCTCTGCGGCGGCCAGCGCCGCCCGAAGCCGCCCCAGCCCCGCCGCGCCGTAATCGATCGCCCCCAGCCGCGCGCGAAGCCCGCTGGCAACGTCGCCCAAATCGTCGGCCGCAACCCCGTATTTGCGTGCCAGCGCCCGGATCGCGAACAGCCGCTCTTCGGACGCCTCAAGTTCGGCCGGCGAGAAGTCGAGCGCGCGCAGCACCCGCTCCACCAGGGTCTCGGCCTCGGACAGCTCGATCTCGGCTCGGCCAAGGGCGGCCAGGGGAGGCTCCAGCGCCCCCTCGTCCAGCCGTGAGGCTGCACCCTCCAGCAGGCGCCTGGCGTCGCGCAGCAGGGTCCCGGCCCCCTCGCCCATCGCTTCGAGCGCCCGCGCAACGTCGGCCCGCACCTTTTCGGCGGCCTGCATGGTGCGCCGGCGGGCATCAAGGCTGGCCTCTTCGCCGGGCTCGGGGCGCAGCTTGTCCAACTCGCCCACCGCATGGCGCAGATAGTCCACCTCGGCCCCGGCGCGGGCAAGCGCCTCTTCGGCGCCCCGCAAGTCCGCCTCGGCCCGCGACCGGGCACGCCAGGCGGCGCGCAGGGGGGCCAGGTCAAGCCCCGCAAAGGCATCGAGCAACTGCCGGTGACCGCGCGGGTTCAACAGTCCGCGGTCGTCGTGCTGGCCGTGCAGTTCGACCAGCACCTCGCCCAGATCGCGCAGAACCTCGCCCGAGACGCGGCGGTCGTTGACATAGCCCTGCTTGCGCCCGTCCGCCCCGACGACGCGGCGCAGGATCAGCTCTTCGCCGGGCGTGGCGGTCAGCCCGGCGGCTTGCAGCACCGCATGGGCCGGATGGGCGGCATCCAGATCAAAGCTCGCCGCCACCTCGCCCTGCGCCGCGCCCTGGCGCACCAGATCGGCCCGCCCGCGCCAGCCCAGCACCATCCCCAGCGCATCCAGCAGGATCGACTTGCCCGCCCCCGTCTCGCCTGTCAGCACGTTCAGGCCGGGCTGAAACGCCAGCGAGAGCCGGTCGATGATCAGGACATCGCGAACCTCAAGGCTGGTCAGCATGGATGCCCGTCCCGTGCCCCGATCAGAGCCATTCGCCCTTGACCATCTGCCGGTAGATCGCCGAGAGCCAGTTCGTGCCCTTGGCCTCGGGGGCCAGATCCTGGTCCTTCAGCAGGTTGAAGCTGTCCTGATAAAAGGGCGAGGATTGGTAATTGTACCCCAGAATCGCGCCCGAGCTCTGGGCCTCGTCGGTCAGGCCCAGCGCAAGGTAACTTTCCACCAGCCGGTGCAGCGCCTCGGCGGTGTGGGTGGTTGTCTGGAACTGCTCGACCACCACGCGGAAGCGGTTGATCGCGGCGGTGTAGTGGCGCCGCTTGAGGTAGTAGCGCCCGATCTCCATCTCCTTGGCGGCAAGATGGTCAAAGGCGAGGTCGAACTTGAGAACCGCCGACTTGGCGTATTCGCTGTCCGGATAGGTTTCGATCACGTCGCGCAGAGCCCGCAGCGCCTGAAAGGTCAGTCCCTGGTCGCGGCCAACCTCGTCGATCTGGTCATAATAGGACAACGCCATCAGGTAGCTGGCATAGGCCGCGTCCTTGTCGCCGGGGTAATAGTCCAGAAAGCGCTGCGCGGCCGCGCGCGCCTCTTCATAGTCGCGCGACTTGTGCAGCACGAAGGCCTGCATGATCAGCGCGCGCTTGGCGTATTCGGTATAGGGATAGAGCCGCTCCACCTCCTGGAAGTAGAACAGCGAATCCTTGTCGCGCCGGCCGGTTTCCAGCTCGATCTCGCCGCGCAGAAAGATCTGCTCGGCGGTGTAGTTTTCCAGCGGCAACTCTTCGGGAGCGGGGGCGCAGGCGGCAAGCACGACAAGCATGAGCGCCACAGCCGGACCCCGTGTCGCGCGCAAGCCTACCACCGCCATCTTTCGACTATCCCCAACCAGAACCGAAGGCCGCAGCGGGCGGTTCGGTCGCTCTTGGCTTGTCCTAGCACAGAAAGATTCGGGGCGCAAAACGCCAATCGCGTTTTTGGCGCCGCTCAGGCGAAGACCGGAAGATCCTGCCGGACCACGCCGGCGCCGGGCAACTCGCCCATGGTCGGGCCCTGACAATCGACCCAATCATGGGACCCGGGCGCTGCAAAAAGCGCCCGCAGCAGGCGGTTGGTGATGCCATGCCCGGCCCGGCTGGCCACATAGCGCCCCAGGATCGGCCCGCCCGCCAGCGCCAGATCGCCCATGGCGTCCAGCATCTTGTGGCGCACCGGCTCGTCCGGGCGGCGCAGGCCGCCGGGCGACAGGACGCGGTCGTCGTCAAAGACGACGGCATTGTCCAGCGAGCCGCCCAGCGCCAGCCCGCTGCGGCGCATCGCATCGACATCCGACTGGAGGCAGAAGGTGCGGCTGTCGCAAAGCTCGCGCACAAAGGCGCCGTTCGACAGCACCAGCGAGCGGGACTGCGCCCCAATGCCGCGCGCGGCAAAGTCGATGTGAAAGTCGATCTCCAGCATGGCGGCCGGCTCCAGCCGGGCCCAGGCCGCGCCCTCGCGCACCTCGACCGGGCGCAGCACGCGGAGCGCGCGCACCGGCGCCCTCTGGCTGCGCAGACCGGTGTCCAGGATGGACCGGACATAGGGCGCGGCGGACCCGTCAAGGATGGGAACCTCCGGCCCGTCGATCGCGACCAGCGCATTCGTCACGCCAAGACCGGCAAGGGCGGCCATCAGATGCTCGATGGTCGAAACCGCGGTGCCGGCGTCGTTGGCGATCTCGGTGCACAGCCGCGACGGCGCCACGCGGTCCCACAGGGCCGGCACGATCGCCGCCGCGCCGGACAGGTCGGTGCGCTGGAAGAGGATGCCATGATCGGCCGGGGCCGGGTGCAGGACCAGTCGCACCGGCTTGCCGCTGTGCAAGCCCGTGCCCTGAAAGACCGCCGCTGATTTCAGCGTTTTCTGCAAGCGCGGCACCTCTGGATTCGCCCGCCTTCTGCGGGTTGGGTCAGGGGTAGTCCGCGCGGGGGCGCCCATCAACACACAGATTGTAACCGAATGTGACAGCGCCCGCCTGCGCCATGGACAAGGGGCCCGGGTTGCCCCGGACCCCTCTTTTGTCCTTTTGAACGGGCCTCAGTTGGCCTGGCGGCGCAGGAAGGCGGGGATCTCGATCCGCTCCTGATCGGCGGAAAGCTCTTGCTCGTCGTCATAGGCGGTGACGGGCGGCTGCTGGCGCGAGGGGGCCGCGCGGTCGGCGCCGGTTTCGGCAGAGCCGCCGGACATGCGGTTGATCAGGCTGCCGATGCCAAAGCGGGGCCGCTCGGCCGGCTTGGCCGCCGGGGCAAGCCCGCCGGGGCGCTGACCGGCCAGCCCCTGCGCAGGGGCCGGGCGGGCGCCGGGCGCCGAGGCCGGGGCGCGGCTGACGGCGGCCTGCAACCGGGCCAGCGCCTCGGGCGAGGGGGTGCCGGCAGGGCGCGGACGCGGCGCGACAAAGGCCGATGCATCGTCGTTCAGCGAGGGCGACAGCGCGGCGGCGGGCCGGGCGGCGGGCGCGGGGGCAGCCGGTTCCGCCTGCGGGCGATAGGCGGGCTCTGGCAGGTCGTTGTCGGCGCTTTCGGCCACAGCCTCGCCCGGGTCGCGGGCATGCTGGAAAAGGTCGGCCGCCGTGGCGGGCCGGCCGAACTGCGCCGCCGGCGCCGGCTGCGCCATCGCCTCGCGGCGCGGCTCTGGGGCGGGCATCGCGGGCTTGAGCGGCTCTGCCATCGAGCGGCGGGCGTGCGGTGCGTCGGCACGGGACTGGCTGACGTCGATGCCGGTGGCGACGACCGACACGCGAAGCCGCCCCTCCATCGTGGGATCCAGCGTGGAGCCGACGATGATGTTGGCGTCCGGGTCGACCTTGTCGCGGATGATGTTGGCAGCCTCGTCCAGCTCGAACAGGGTCAGATCATATCCGCCGGTGATGTTGATCAGCACGCCCTTGGCGCCGTTCAGGCTGATCTCGTCCAGCAGCGGATTGGCGATGGCCTTTTCGGCCGCCTGCACCGCGCGATCCTCGCCCGAGGCCTCGCCCGTGCCCATCATCGCCTTGCCCATCTCGTCCATCACGGCACGGACATCGGCGAAATCGAGGTTGATCAGGCCAGGACGCACCATCAGGTCGGTCACGCCCTTGACGCCCTGATACAGCACATCATCGGCCATGGCGAAGGCGTCGGTAAAGGTGGTGCGCTCGTTGGCGAGGCGAAAGAGGTTCTGGTTCGGAATGACGATCAGCGTATCGACGACTTTTTGCAGCGCCGCGATACCCTCTTCGGCCTGCTTCATGCGCTTGTTGCCCTCGAACTGAAAGGGCTTGGTGACCACGCCGACGGTCAGCACGCCCAACTCGCGCGCGGCCTGCGCGATTATCGGCGCGGCGCCCGTGCCGGTGCCGCCCCCCATGCCGGCGGTGATGAAGCACATGTGCGCGCCGGCAAGGTGGTCAACGATTTCCTCGATGGTCTCTTCGGCGGCGGCGGCGCCGACCGCCGGCCGCGCGCCGGCGCCCAGACCCTCGGTCACGCGCAGGCCCATCTGGATGCGCGCCTCGGCCCGCGACTGGCTCAGCGCCTGGGCATCGGTGTTGGCCACGACGAATTCGACCCCCTGCAGGTCCTTTTCGATCATGTTGTTCACCGCGTTCCCGCCCGCGCCGCCCACACCGAACACGGTGATGCGCGGCTTCAGCTCGGTGCGTTGCGTGGTCATCGTCAGGTTCAATGTCATGTTCTGTCCGCCTGTTCCTTGCCGTGCGGTGGCCGCCGCAGGGTCCGTTTCTTTGGCGTCAATTCCCCTGTCCCCGGGCAATCGCGCTGAAATTATCCCCAATTCTATCCACAAGAGCCCGTCAGGTCACGCAAAAAGCGTTCGCCGCCCACAAAATATGGCCACGCGCGGCGCAACATTAACGTCATCTTGCAAGGTCTTCTGGATATTGTGGATCACCAGTTTTCCTTGAACCATCTGAGGGCGCGCTTCAGCGATCGGGCCGGAATCCGCTCGGACGGGATGTCGAAATCCCACCATTCATCCTGGGGATGAGCGGCGAACAGGCACAGGCCCACGGCGGCGGAAAAGGCCGGGCCGGTGGCGGCCTGCGGCAGGCCCTGCACGCGCAGCGGACGGCCCATGCGCACGCGCTGGCCGAGGATGCGGCTGGCGAGCCCGTCAAGGCCGGGCACCTGGCTGGCCCCGCCGGTCAGCACGATCTGCTGGCTGGGAAGATCGCCGAAACCGGCCACATCCAGCCGCGCGCGGACCCCCTCGAGGATCTCTTCCAGACGCGGGCGCATGATGCCGATCAGTTCGGTCCGGCTGACCTGGCGGCGGTCTTTTTCCCAGTCGCCGCTGTCGCCGCCCATCTCGATCATTTCGCGGTCATCCATGCCGGTGGCATGCACACCGCCGTGCTTGGTCTTGATCCGCTCGGCCACCGCCAGCGGCACCTGCAACCCCTTGGAGATGTCAGAGGAGACATGATCGCCCCCCATCCGCTCGGCATCGGCATAGATCATGTGTTTCTTCATGAAGATCGAAATGCCGGTCGACCCGCCCCCCATGTCGATGCAGGCCGCGCCAAGTTCCTGCTCGTCCTCCACCAGCGACGAGATGCCGGCGACATAGGCCGACGAAGCGATGCCGGCCAGTTCCAGATCGCAGCGCTTGATGCAGTAAAGCACGTTCTGCACCACGGCGGCATCGACCGACAGCAGATGCAGATCGCAGGCCAGGCGGTTGCCGATCTGCCCGCGCGGATCGCCAAGGCCGGACCGGTGATCGAGCGCAAAGTTCACCGGCTGGGCGTGCAACACCTCGCGGCCCTGCCCCAGGTCGGGCACATCGCAAGCCGCCAGGACCCGCGCCACATCCTCGTCGCTGGCGGCCTGCCCTTCTAGGTGAACCTCGCCGGCCAGGCCATAGCTGCGCGGCTCGGCCCCCGAAAAGGTCGCGATGACGTGATCGACCCGCACCGCCGCCATCTTTTGCGCCGCCTGCACCGCGGTCCGGATCGCGCGCTCGGTCTCGTTCATTACGGCGATCTCGCCAAAGCGCACCCCGCGCGAGCGTGTGGTGGCCGCCCCGATCACCCGAAAGTTCGACTGTCCGGCCATGGGCCCGATGCCGTCGCTTTCGCCCCGGTCGGCAAAGCCGTCAAAGCGCAGGATCAGGCAGGCGATCTTGGAGGTGCCGATGTCGAGGACGGCCACCACGCCGCGCTGCACGGCGGCGTGACGCATGTTGCGCATGGCGCGCTGGGATTGGTAGAGGTCGGTCATAGCTCGCTCTCCGTCAACGTTTCTTGGTCCGCTTCGGGCTCCAGCCCGTTCATCCGGGCCCAGGCGGGCCGGCTCAGGCGCAGGGTCGGGCGCGCGTCGTGCCGCAGGTCGACCGACAGGATGTCGCGCGCCAGGATGTCCTCGGCCACGTCCAGCGCCAGAAGCCGCTCCAGCGCCGCCACCGGGTTGTCCTGCGGCAGAAGGATGGTCTGCTCGCGGTCAAGCACCAGGTCCCAGCGCCGCTCGCCCACCCGCACCAGACCGCGCAGGCGCGGCAGGATCGGCTGGGCCGCGGCGTAGATCGCCATGGCCTCGGGCGCGGCACGCTCGGCGCCGGGGCCGGCGATCAGCGGCAGGTCGGCCCGGTCGGCCCGCGCGGCAAGCCCGGCCACCCGGTGCCCGCCGTCGTCCAGCAACATGAGGGCGCCGCCGACCCGCCAGACCAGGGCCGGCACGCGCTCGGTGATCACCACCTCCAGCACCCCGCCGCTGCGCAGGCGCAACAGCGCGGTGTCCACGGCGTCAAGGCTTTCGATGCGCGCGCGCGCCTGGTCAAGGTCCAGGTCAAACGACGACAGCGGCAGGCGCAGCCCCAGCCGGGCCCGCACCGCATCAGCCAGTTCGGAGGAGGCGCCCACCACGCGGATCAGCGAGACGCGAAACTCGGGCCGGCTTTCAAAGCTCTCGCGCAGATCGTCAAAGGCGCCGACCATGGCGGCGCGGCGGCTTTCCGCGCCCAGAACGGCGGCCAGCACCAAGGCGGCCAGCAGCGCCGGCACGCCAAAGCGCACCGCCACCCGCACCGCCGGCGTCAGCCAGAGCCGCTGCACCTTGTAGGCCCAGCGCGAGGGCGAGGGATCGCGGCGCAGAGGCGTGGTGCGGGCTAGCGATTGCATGAGGCGTCCTTGACCATCCAGTCGCAGAGCGCGGCAAAGCCTATGCCCAGATGGGCGGCCTGCTCGGGCACCAGCGAGGTTGGCGTCATGCCGGGCTGGGTGTTGGTCTCCAGAAGGATCAGCCCCGCAAGGCCGCGCGTCTCGTCCCAGCGCAGGTCGGTGCGGCTGACACCCCGGCACCCCAGCGCCCGGTGCGCGCGCAGCGAATAGTCCATGCAGGCGGCGGCGATCTCGTCAGGGATCAGGGCAGGCACCACATGGCGCGAGCCGCCGGCGGTGTACTTGGCATCATAGTCATACCAGCCGTCGGTCAGGATGTCGGTGACGCAAAGCGCGCGGTCGCCCATCACGGTACAGGTCAACTCGCGCCCCGGCGCATAGGCCTCGACCATCACGGTCTGGGGCATGTCGCGGGCCAGACGCGGCGCGTTGCCGCCCTCGCGCACGATGTAGACCCCGACCGAAGAGCCTTCGTTGTTCGGCTTGACCACATAGGGCGGCGGCAGGACATGGCCGGCCTCGACCTCATCGCGCCCGACCAGCCGCGAGGGCACCACCGGCAGCCCGGCGGCGGCATAGACATCCTTGGCGCGCGCCTTGTCCATCGCCAGCGCCGAGGCGAGCACGCCCGAATGGGTATAGGGAATGCCCAGCCATTCCAGGATGCCCTGCACGCAGCCATCCTCGCCCCAGCGGCCGTGCAGGGCGTTGAATGCGACATCGGGGCGCAGGTCGGCCAGACGCTGGGGCAGGTCCGGGCCGCAATCGACCTCGGTCACCCGATACCCCACCTCCGAAAGTGCCGCAGCGCATGCGCGCCCCGAGACGAGTGACACCCGCCGCTCAGCGGAAGGCCCCCCCATCAACACCGCCACTCTGGAGGCTGTTCTGCTCGAACCGCCCGCCATTGCCTGCCTCATCCGAGACTTTTTCGTCCCGTGATCTTGTTATTTCGCGCGCCGTTCGCCGATGCGCATGATTTCCCACTCTAGCGTGATACCGCGCTGTTGGAAAACCCTTTTTCGCACCTCTTCGCCCAAATCTTCCAGCTCGGCGGCCGTGGCTTTGCCGGTGTTGATCAGGAAATTGGCGTGCATCGGGCTCATCTGCGCCCCGCCCAGTGCATGGCCGCGCAGGCCCGCCTCTTCGATCAGCTTCCAGGCCTTCAGCTCGTGGCTGTCGTCCGCCCGGCCGGTGCTGGAAAAGCCGGCCGGATTGCGAAAGGTCGAGCCGGCCGAGCGCTCGCGCGTCGGCTGGCTGGCGTCGCGGCGGGCGATCTGATCGGCCATGCGCGCCTCAAGCGCCGCCGGATCGCCCGGGGGGGCGCGAAAAGTGGCGGCGGTAATGACGGCGCCCTCGGGCAGGTCCGACTGGCGGTAGCGCAGGTTCAACGCCGCCGCCGGCACCTCGCGCACCTCGCCCGCCCGCGTGATCATGCGGACCGAGACGAGGTGGTCGGCCACATAGGTGCCGTAGCAGCCCGCGTTCATCCGTACCGCCCCGCCGATGCTGCCGGGGATCGTGCGCAGAAAGGTCAGATCAAGCCCCGCCTCGGCCGCGCGGCGGGCGACATGGGCATCAAGCGCAGCCGCGCCGGCGGTCACGGTGTCTTGCCCGGTCTCTATCCCGTTGAAGCCGCGTCCAAGGCGGATCACCACCGCCCGGATGCCTCCGTCGCGAACGATCAGGTTGGACCCGACGCCCATCGGAAAAACCGGAACCGAGGGGTCAAGCGCCGCCAGAAAGGCGCAAAGGTCCGCCTCGTCCGCCGGCTGAAACAGCCAGTCCGCCGGCCCGCCGACGCGCAGCCAGGTCAGATCGGCAAGGGGGCGGTCGGGCGTGAGCGTGCCGCGAGGGGTGGGAAGCGGGGTCATGAGGGGGTTTTGCCGGATGCGGGCAAGGCTGGCAAGGGGCAGGCTGCGCTCAGCCCCCGCGCCCGCCAAACGGCCGGCGCAGCCATTGCCAGAGGAAATAGACCGGCCAGCGCAGCACGCTGCCGCCGGCGCCCAGAAACGCCGCCGCCGCCAGCCAGCCCGCGCTCAGCCCGACCCAGACCAGCAGTGGCAGACCGGCCGCGATCATGAGATAGGCGCTGCGCCAATGGTGGTCGCGGCTGGGCAGCATCGCGATCACGTTGGCCGCGATCAGCCACAGGCAAGCGGCGCCGAGCGACCAGATCACCTGCGGAACTCCGGCGGCAGATCGACCGGCAGGCCACGCGCTCGGCGATAGAAATAGCGGATCGGGCTTCGGAACATCGAGCCAAAGGCAAGGACGCCCACCACCACCCAGACCCAGCCATACAAAAGGCCGATCCAGACCAGCAGCGCCGGCGCTGTCAGGATCAGGACAAGACCCGGGATCATCTGGCGGAGCAGGGGCAGAAAGGCGGTCGCGGCACCGACGATCACCCAGAGGCTGCACGCCAGGATCAGGGAAGAGGCCATGCCATCGCTCCTGTCAGCACGCTGCGGGCCGGCTCATGCGGCCTGGCCCACCAACCGCGCCGGCAGGCCATTGGCCCAGGCCGAGATCGACCCCGCGCCAAGGCAGACAAAGATGTCACCCGGGCGGGCCTGCTCGCGGAACAGGCGCGCCAGGTCGGCCTCGTCCATCACGGCGCGGGCGTGGCGATGGCCATGCGCGATCAGCCCGGCCACAAGATCATCGCGGGCGGCGCCGTGGATCGGGTCCTCGCCGGCCGAATAGACATCGGCGATGCCCACCACATCGGCATCGTTGAAGCAGGTGCAGAACTCTTCGAACAGCGCGTGCAGGCGGGTGTAGCGGTGTGGCTGGTGCACCGCGATGACCCGCGCGCCGGGGCGCGCCGCGATGGCCTGCCGCGCCGCGCGCAGCACGGCGGCAATCTCGACCGGATGGTGGCCGTAGTCGTCGATGATCGGCACGCCGTTCACCTCGGCCACCTTGGTAAAGCGCCGGTTGACCCCGGCAAAGCCGGCAAGGGCCTGGCGGATCTCGTCCTTCTTCATCCCCAGATGCCGCGCCACGGCCACCGCCGCCAGCGCGTTCGAGACGTTGTGATCGCCCGGCATCGGCAGGGTGCAGCCCTCGATCCGGTCGCCTTCTGACTCGTTCTGCAAGAGGATGTCGAAATGCGCGACCGAGTTTTCAAACCGCAGCCCCACGGCCCGCACATCGGCCTGGGCGTTGAAGCCAAAGGTCACGACCCGCCGGTCGGTGATGCGGCCAACCAGGGCCTGCACTTCGGGGTGGTCGGTGCAGCAGACGGCAAGGCCATAGAACGGGATGTTCGAGACGAAATCGAGGAACCCCTTGCGCAGCGCGTCGAAGGTGCCCCAGTGCTCCATATGCTCGGGGTCGATGTTGGTGACGATGGCGATGGTGGCGGGCAGGCGGTTGAACGAGCCGTCGCTTTCGTCCGCCTCGACCACCATCCACTCGCCCGCCCCGGCGCGCGCGTTCGACCCATAGGCGTGGATCACGCCGCCATTGATGACGGTGGGGTCAAGGCCGCCCCGGTCAAGCAGCGTCGCGACCATGGTCGTGGTCGTGGTCTTGCCATGCGTGCCCGCGATGGCGATGTTCGAACGCAGGCGCATCAGTTCGGCCAGCATCTCGGCCCGGCGGACCACCGGCAGCTTGCGCCGGCGCGCCTCTTCCAGTTCGGGATTGCCCTTCTTGATCGCCGAGGAGATCACCACGACCGCCGCTTGCCCGATGTTTTCGGCGCGCTGGCCCTCGAAAAACTCGGCCCCCAGCCTGACCAGCCGGTCGGTGATCTTGCTGGCCTTGCTGTCCGAGCCCTGCACCCGGTAGCCCAGCGTCATCAGCACCTCGGCGATGCCCGACATGCCGATGCCGCCGATGCCGACAAAGTGGATCGGCCCCAGTTCCAGCGGAAGTTTCGTTGCGTTCATGCTCTAATCCTTCGCCAATTCCCTGACCAGGGCGGCCAGCCGCTCGGTCGCATCCGCCCGCCCATGCGCCAGGGCCGCGCGCGCCATGGCCGCGGCGCGCCCGCCGTTGCCCAGAATTTCCGCCATCTGGGCCGCAAGGCCCGCCGCGTCAAGCGACTTCTCGGCCGCCAGCAGCGCGCCGCCCGCCTCGACCAGACCGCGCGCGTTGGCGCTTTGATGATCACCCGTCGCCGCGGCAAAGGGGATCAGGATCGCCGGCCGGCCGATGACCGAGATGTCAGCCACCGAAGAGGCCCCCGCGCGTGAGATCACCAGTTGCGATTCGGACAGGCGGCGCGGGATGTCGTCGAAAAAGGCGGAAATCTCGGCCGGGATGCCGGCGGCGTCATAGGCCGCCTGCACGCGCTGGATGTCCTCGGTCCGGGCCTGGTGCGACAGGCGCAGATGACGGCGGATCGGCTCTGGCAGCAGCGCCACGGCGTCGGGCACCACATCGGACAGCACCCTGGCACCTTGCGAGCCGCCGATCACCAGGACGCTGATCGGATAGTCGCCCGGAGGGATATAGGGGGCGCCGGCCCGCTCCAGCACCGCGGCGCGGACCGGATTGCCGGTATGTTCGCCCGCGACCCCCTCGGGCAGCGCGGTGGGCCAGGTGCCGCAGGCCACCCGGTTCACCCGGTGGGCGAACAGCCGGTTGACCCGGCCCAGCACGCCGTTCTGTTCATGGATCATCACCGGGGTTCGCAGCAGCCAGGCCGCCGACACCGCCGGGATCGAGGGGTAGCCGCCAAAGCCGACCACGACCGAGGGGCGATCGCGCAGCAGGGCCGCCACCGCGCCCAGAACGCCGCCCAGAACCACAAAGGGCACCGCCGCGCGGGCCAGGAACCCGCCGCGCGCAAAGGTCGCCGACGACAGCACAATCCGCTCGACCGACGCCGGAAAGCCGCCGGCATAGCGCGCGCCGCGGGCATCGGTTGTCAGCTTGACGCGCCAGCCCTCGGCGATCATCGCTTCGGCCAGCGCCTGGGCGGGAAACATGTGCCCGCCCGTTCCCCCTGCCGCGATCAGCAGAAGCGGCGCCATCAGCGCCGCCCGCGCCCGAAAAGATCACCGATCCGCCCCTGCGGACGCGCCCGCGTCAGCGCCAACAGCATTCCCACGGTGAGCCCCGCCGCGATCACCGAAGAGCCGCCGTAGCTGATGAAGGGCAGCGTCATGCCCTTGGCCGGCAACAGACGCACCGCCACGCCCATGTTGATCATCGCCTGCACCCCGAAAATGCAGGCCAGACCCGACCCTGCGAGCCGCGCAAAGGGGTCACGCTCGTGCGACAGGCGCAAGAGCGAGCGCACCGTGATCGTGCAGAACAGCGCCAGGATCAGAGCGACCAGGACCAGACCGTATTCCTCGGCCGCCACGGCGATAATGAAATCGGTATGGGCGTCGGGGAGGATCCACTTGACCTGCCCCTCGCCCAGCCCGACACCGAAAAAGCCGCCCTCTTGTATTGCGTTCACGGCATAGCCGATCTGGCTGCGCGGATCGACATCGGGGCTGAGAAAGGCATCGATGCGGCGGGCGAAATGTTCGGACAGGTTATAGGCGCTGAAGCCGGCAAAGCCGACGACCCCGACGACGACAAGGATCAGCCGCATCGGCGCCCCGGCGACGTAATAGACCACGCTCCAGCCGAAAAGAACCAGCATGGTCTGGCCGAAATCGGGCTGGATGACCAACAGCATCGCCACGAATCCGGTCAGGGCCAGCGAGATCAGCTTGCCCGGCGGGCCCATCAACTCTTGCGAGGCGGCCATAAGCCAGGCGGTGACAATGATGAAGCAGGGCTTGAGAAACTCGGACGGTTGCAGCGAAAAACCGGCGATGGACAGCCAGCGCACCGCGCCCTTGCCGTGGTCTTCGCCAATGAAGGGCAGCGCCATCAGCCCGATCAGCGCGAACAGAAACCCAAGGCTTCCCAGCCGGCGCACCAACTGCGGCGTCATCATCGACGCGCCGGCCATGACCACCAGCGCGAGGGAGCCGAACTTGGCCTGTTTCAGCACATAGAAATAGGGATCAAGGCCATTGCGCGTGGCCAGCGGCACCGAAGCGGCGAGCCCCAGCAAGAGCCCGATGCCGAACAGCACCATGACGGCCGTCATCGTCCATTTGTCGATGGTGCGCCACCACCGCGGCAGCACCGGCTCGCGCGCATGCGCGGGCATCGTGCCATAGACCATCTCTGTCATGGGGTCGCCTGTTCTGTCTTGGGTCTGCCGCTCGGTCTGCCCGCCCGGGTTGACCCCGGGTCGGTGCAGGAATCCTAACCGGTTCGCAGACTCATGGCCAGAAAAAAGCGAATCAGGTCGCGCGGCGCATCGGTCGTGCAGGCAGGGCGCGGGCGGACCAGGGCCCGCCCGCGCCAGGACATGGAGCTCAGGCCGCGCCCGTCACTCGATCGAGAGCGCGACAAAGCGCGGCTCGCCGGCGCGGCGCACCAAGAGCAGGATCGACCGGCGCCCCGCCGTCCGCGCCTCTTCGATGCGCTCGGCCAGATCGAACAGGGTCTTTACCGGCTCTTGCCCCGCCTCGGTGATCAGATCGCCCTCGGCCAGGCCCTTTTCATAGGCTTCCGAAGCGATGTCGAGGCCCGTCACCACAAGGCCGGTCGCGCTGGCGGAAAGGCCGAGCGCCTGGCGCGCGACATCGTCCAGCGGCGCCAGGGACATGCCCAGAAGCTCGGAGATTTCGGGCTCATCGGGCGCATCCTCTGCGTCCTGCGTAGCCTCGCTCCCGCCTTCGGCGGTTTCGCGGCGGCCCAGCGTCACCGTGATGGACACCTTGCGCCCGCCGCGCAGCACCACGACCGGCACCTTTTCGCCGATGGCGCTGTCGGCCACGGTGTTGGTCAAATCCTTCGCGTCGTCGATCTCGGCGCCGTCAAAGGTCACGATCACATCGCCCGCCATGAGCCCGGCCATCCGCGCCGGTCCTTCGGGAACATCGGTGATCAGCGCGCCGCGCGGCTCGGCCAGGCCCATCGCCTCGGCCACGTCGGGGGTCACGTCCTGAATGCGCACGCCCAGCCAGCCGCGGCGGGTCTCGCCAAACTCCCGAAGCTGCGCCACCACCTTCTTGACCACGTTCGAGCCCATCGAGAACCCGATCCCGATCGAGCCGCCCGTGGGCGACAGGATCGCCGTGTTCACGCCGATCACCTCGCCCGACATGTTGAACAGCGGGCCCCCCGAATTGCCCTTGTTGATCGCGGCATCGGTTTGCAGGAAATCGTCGTAGGCGCCCGAAAGCTCGCGCCCACGGGCCGAGACGATCCCGGCCGAGACCGAAAAGCCCTGTCCCAGCGGATTGCCCATCGCCATCACCCAGTCACCGACGCGCATCGCATCGCTGTCGCCAAAGGGGACAAAGGGCAGGGGCACGTCGCTTTGCACCTTGAGCAGCGCGATGTCGGTCTTGGGATCGGTGCCGACGATCTTGGCCTCAAGGCTCTCGCCCGAAAAGAACTCGACCATGATTTCGTCGGCGCCGGCGATGACGTGGTTGTTGGTCACGATGTAGCCATCGGCCGAAATCACGAAGCCGGAGCCCAGCGCATCCTCGCGGCGCGCCTCGGGCGGGGCGCCGCCGGGGCCGTTCTCTTCCATGAAGTCGCGAAACAGGTCCTCGAAGGGCGAGCCTTCGGGCACCATCGGGCCCTCGCCGGTGCGGGCGGCGATCACCGCCGAGGTGGTGATGTTCACCACCGAGGGGCTGACGCTCTCGGCCAGATCGGCAAAGCTTTCTGGCGCCCCGGCAGCCAGCACGGCGCCGGACAGCGGGCCGGTGGCCAGCGAAAGGCCCAGAAGCGCGGCCAACAGCGGCTGGCGCAGCATCAGGGAAACCGGAGTTGAACGAGAAACAACAGACGGCTGCACGGCAGGACTCCTTTGTTCTTCGGCCCGCCCCTGGACCGGCTGGCCGGGGCGGGCGCTGTAGGCTGAACATAGGTGGGCTTCCTGGCGCCAAGTGTCAAATCGCGCCATTTCAAACTCGTGTGAGCAAGCCCGCTGCCGCCCTTGGGCGCTCAGGGGGCAAAGGCCCAGACCAGCACGACCCCGGCGCCAAGCGCGGCAAGGCCGATGGCCCGGCGCCGCCGCTGGCCAAGCGCCGCCAGCAGCGCCAGGATCGTGTCAAGCCGCGCGGGCAGCAGCGCCAGGACCAGCCCCTCGACCACAAGGACCAGCCCCAGCCCCAGCAGCAGCAGGCTCATGGCGCGGGAGAAACGCCCGCCGGCCGCCCGCCGACATCGGCCCCGCCCAGATAGTCAAAGAACTCTGAATCGGGCGACAGCACGATCGACGAACTCTCGCCCTGCAGGGCCCGCTCATAGGCGATCAGCGAGCGGGTGAAGGCAAAGAACTCCGGGTCCTGGCCAAAGGCGGCGGCGTAGATGCCGTTGCGCTCGGCGTCGGCCTCGCCGCGCACGATGTCGGCGTTCTTGCGCGCCTCCGACGTCACCTCGACCACCTCGCGGTCGGCGGCGGCGCGCACGCGCTGGGCCGCCTCGTTGCCGCGCGCGATCTCGTCGGCCGCCTCGCGCTCGCGCGCGGCCCGCAACCGGGCAAAGGTGGATTCAAGGTTCTGCGCCGGCAGGTCGGTGCGGGTCAGGCGCACGTCGATCACGTCGACCCCGAATTCCACCGCCTCGCGCCGCGCGATGTCGCGGATCTGGTTCATCAGCGCGGTGCGATCCTCGGACAGCACGCGCGACGAGGGAACCGAGCCCAGGACCTCGCGGATGCCGGCGTTCACGATCCGGTCAAGCCGCATCTGGGCCTGATCGACCCCGGCCGCGCCAAGCGCCTCGCGGAAGCGCACCAGATCGATGATGCGCCAGCGCGCAAAGGCATCGACCACCAGGCGGCGGTCGTCGGCGGGCGTGACCTCCATTTCCTGGGTGAAAAGGCCCAGGATGCGGTCCTCGTATTTCACCACGTCCTGAAGGAAGGGGATCTTGAACCCAAGGCCCGGCTGGTCGCGCACCTGCACGACCTTGCCGAACTGCAACACCAGCGCCTTTTCGCGCTCGTCCACCACAAAGAGCGAGGAGCCGGCAAGCGCGCCGATCACCGCCAGAACTGGAAGTATGAGAGCGGCGCGCATCAGTTGTTCCCCCCGCCAATCAGGCCATCGCGGCTGGTCACGCCCAATTCGTTCAGCGGCAGAATCGGCACGACGCCGGAATTGCCCTCGCCGCCGGCGGTTCCGTCAAGGATCACCTTGTTCATTCCTGCAAGCACGCGCTCCATCGTTTCAAGATAAAGGCGCTTGCGGGTCACGTCGGGCGCCTTGACGTATTCGGCATAGACCGAAAGAAAACGTGCCGCCTCACCCTCGGCCTGGTTGATCACCGAGGCGCGATAGGCCTCGGCCTCTTCGGTGAGCTGGGCCGCCTGTCCACGGGCGCCGGCGGTGGCCTTGTTGGCATAGGCGTCGGCCTCTTTCTCCAGCCGGTCGCGTTCCTGCTGCGCGGCCTGCACGGCGCGGAAGGCGTCGATCACCTCGCGCGGCGGGTCGGCCTTGGCAAAGTTCACCCGCACGACGTTGATGCCCGAATTGTAGCTGTCGAGCGTGGCCTGAACCTGCGTGCGCAGGTCGGCCGCGATCCGGCCCCGGTCGCGATTCAGGATCGGCGCCAGTTCGGACCGCGCGATGATGTCGCGCATGGCGGATTCCGATACCGCCTTGATCGTGCCCTGCGGGTCGGCCAGGTTGAACAGATAGGCCTCGGGCGAAGAGATGTTCCAGACCACCTGAAACTCGATGTTCACGATGTTCTGGTCGCGCGTCAGCATCAGCCCGTTGCCAAATTCCGACCCCTCGCCGGCGCCGACGTCGGTGACCTGTTCGCGCGTCACCGGCAGGATGTCGACCGTCACCAGCGGCCAGGGCGCAAAGTTCAGGCCCGGATCCCCGATGGCCGAAAACTCGCCCAGGAACAGCTCGACCGACTTTTCTTCGGGCTTGACGGTGTAGAACGACATGTAGCCCCAAAAGAGCGCCGCCGCCGCGCCCAAAAGCAGGCCACGGCCGGTAAAGGCCGGCATCTGCGCGCCCGGGCCGCGCCCGCCGCCCTGACCGCCGCCGGTGCCGCGCCCGCCCATCAGGACGCGAAGCTGCTCTTGGCCCTTGCGCATGATCTCGTCGATCTCGGGAACGCCGCCCGGGCCCTGCGGCCGCCGGGGGCCACGGGCCTCCGAAGGTTTGTCATCATCCTGCGGGCCACCGCCGCCACCGCCGCCGCCCCAGGGACCTCCGCTTCCAGCCATCGATTCTTCCTCTCAAAACTCACCCCTCATAACTGGGCATTGAGGCAGGCTTTTCAAGCGACAGAATGCATTCCGACCAGACGCGCGGGCCTTTTCATCGTCACAAGCTCTTCGGAAACCGTGGGATGCACCGCGACCGTGCGGTCAAAGTCCTCTTTGGTGGCCCCCATCCGGATGGCGATCGCGGCAAGCTGGATCATCTCTCCGGCCGAGGGGCCGACGATGTGGCAGCCCAGCACGACCCGGGTTCCGGCGCAGACCACCAGCTTCAGCAGAACCTGGTCGGGCAGGGCGGCAAAGGCGGTGCGCATCGGGCGGAACCGGGCGACATAGACCTCGGCCGGCCCGCGCGCGGCGGCCTCTTCCTCGGTCAGTCCGACCGTGCCAAGCTCGGGCTGGGTAAAGACCGCCGAAGGCACCAGATCGTGCTCGGCCCGGGTCGGGCGGCCGGCAAAGAGCGTGTCGGCCAGCGCGTGCCCCTCGCGGATGGCAACCGGGGTCAGGTTGATGCGGTCCGTCACATCGCCCACGGCATGGATCGAGGGCACGGCGGTGTGGCTGTAATCGTCCACCTCGACCGCGCCCGAGGGGGTCAGGCGGACGCCCAGCGGCTCCAGCCCCAGACCGGCGATGTTGGGCTGCCGGCCGGTGGCGTAAAGCACCAGCTCGGCGCTGCGGCCTTGCCCGTCCGAACAGTCGGCCGTGATCAGCCCGCCCTCGCGGCGCAGCGCGGTGACATCGGCCCGGCGCAGGATGCGAATGCCGGCGCGCTCCATCCCGGCGGCCACGAACGCCCGCGCCTCGGCGTCAAAGCCGCGCAGGATCTCGTCCCCCCGGTAGATCTGCGTGACCTGAACGCCCAGGCCATTGAGAATGCAGGCAAATTCGCAGGAGATGAAGCCGCCGCCGACGACCAGTGCCGACCGGGGCAGCGCCGGCAGGTGAAACATCTCGTTCGAGGTGACGGCCAGTTCGGCCCCCGGGATCGGCGGCACGAACGGCCGCCCGCCGGTCGCGATCAGGATATGCCGCGCGCTGAACCGCTCGCCGGTGGCCAGCGCGACGGTATTGGCATCGACCAGATGCGCGCGGGCATCAAAGACCTGCACGCCGGCGGTCCTGAGCGTGCCGCGATAGGCCGCTTCAAGGCGCGAAACCTCGGCCTCAAGCGCGCCGCGAAAGCGCGGCCAGTCAAAGCCGCCGGTCTGGGCATACCAGCCATAGGCCCGCGCCTCGGCGATGGCCTGCGGCATCCCCGAGGCGAAAACCATCAGCTTCTTCGGCACGCAGCCCCTGATCACGCAGGTGCCGCCCATTCGGCTTTCCTCGGCCAGCGCCACACGCGCCCCGCCTTCGGCCGAGGCGATGCGCGCCGCGCGCACCCCGCCCGAGCCGCCGCCGATCACGAAGAAATCATAGTCGAAGGCCATGTTGCCCTCCTTGCCTTGGTTCATGCCCATGTGCACCGGCCCGGCGCGCGGCGCCAGAGCGGGTCAATCACGATCCGATCACCGTATCGCCGGGGTATCGGCGCCGGCCTAATCCTCAAGCTGGGCAAAGATGTTGCGGGTGGGAACAAAGTCGATCCGATCCTGCGCCTCGGCCCCGGTGTTGATGTCCTTGACCACGACGCGGCCATCGGGATGACCGATCACGACGATGTCGCAGATGTCGATGAACAGCCCGTTCTCGACCACGCCCGGGATCTGGTTCAGCACCAGCGCAAGCTGCCGGGGGTTGCCGATGCGGCGAAGATGCAGATCGAGGATGTAGTTGGCCTCATCCGTGACGAGCGGGACATCGCCGTTCATGCGCAGCGTGACCCGGTTGTCCAGCACATCCATCGAAACCAGCAGCTCTTCGACCAGCGATTGCGTGGTCCGCCAGCCAAAGGGGATCACCTCGACCGGCAGGGCAAAGGCGCCAAGCTGCGCCACCTCCTTGCCGGCGTCCGCGATCACGATCATCTGATCCGACGCTGTCGCCACGATCTTTTCCTGCAACAGCGCCGCGCCGCCGCCCTTGATCAGCGCCAGGTTCCGGTCAAACTCGTCCGCGCCGTCGATGGTCAGGTCAAGCCATCTGGCCTCGTCCAGCGAGGTCATCCTGATGCCCAGCTTGCGCGCAAGGTCCGCCGTGCGGCTTGACGTGGCCACGCCCGTCACCTCCAGCCCCTCCTCGCGGATGCGTTCGGCCAGGCAGCGCACCATCCAGGCGGCGGTGGAGCCGGTGCCGAGGCCCACCTTCATCCCCGATTCGACGAAGTCGACGGCGCGGCGGGCGGCGACGAACTTGGCTTTGTCAAAGGGCGAAAGCTCGGCGGTCATCGCGGTCTCCTGTCGCGGGGGCTGATGCTCTTATAGGGCGGCTTTTCCGCAGGGGCGAGGGGGGATCGTGGCGGCGCCACGCCGTGCGGTTGGCCGGATCAGACCGCCAGACCCGCGATCGCCGCCCGGACCTCGTCCAGTAGCACCCAGCCATCGCCGTCGGTGTCGAACAAGAGCAGCACCCGCAGCGTCTCGGCCCGGTCGTCACTGACCAGCCGCAGCGCCTCGGCCCGGGCGAGCGCTGCCATCTCGCCCGGCCCGGCGATGCCATCGGCATCGGCATCGGCCGCCGCGTGCAGAGCGATCAGCCGGCCCCGGGCGGTTGGCGTCAGGGTCGGCGCCAGCCGCGCCACCTCGGCCGCGCTGACCGTGCCGTCGGCCGACAGATCGGCCGCCATCAGCGCCCTGATCACGCCGGCCCGCCGCTCGGCCCGTTCGGCGGCGATGTAATCCTCGATCGCGGCGGCGTTCAGGCCGCGCGGATCGCCGAACCAGTTGATCGCGATCGCCGCCGCCTCGACAAATTCGGCCCGGTCCCTGAGCACGCGGTCGCGCTGATCGGCGCTCAGCCCTTGGGCGTGCAGCAGCCGGACCCCCAGCACGACAACCAGGGCGAACACCAGCGCCAGCGTCAGCGCCACTCTTCCCGCTTGCGCCAAGCTCAGGCCTCCCTTGGATCAGACAGGGTTAGCAGCACATGAATTCGTTAATCCGAGGTAAAGCCCGGCCGCAGGCGCGCCGGAACATTGCCCGGCCACCATGTCGGCCCAGCCCCGATGTTTGCCGGGCAACGTCATTCCAGCCGCAGGATGTCGCTTTTTGTCCTCTCGCGCGGCGGCGCTGGCTCCATACTCGACCCTGACGCTGCAAGGGTGACCCAAGTGTACACGCTCCACGCCTGGCCGGATTCGGCCTCGCTCATCGTCCGGCTCGTGCTTGAAGAGCTGGGCCTGCCGCATGTCTCGCGCCGGATCGACCGCGCGGCCGGTGAGCTTGACAGCCCGGCCTACCGCGCGATCCATCCCCTGGGCAAGATCCCCGCCTTCGAGACGCCGGACGGGCCGATGTTCGAAACCGCCGCCATCCTGCTTTACCTGTCCGACCGGCACCCCGGACTGGCCCCTGCCCCACAGGCGGCCGAGCGGGCGGCGTTCCTGAAATGGTTCTTCTTCACCTCGGGCACGCTGCATCCGGCGGTGATGGATGGCCATTACCCCGAACGCGCGGCGGGCGCCGATGCGGCGGCGGCGCTGCTGCCTCATGTGGCCCGGCGCGCGGCCACAGCCCTTGCGGCGCTGGACGCGGCGGCGGCGGCAAACCCGTCCTGGCTGCCGGCCGAGGGGCCGAGCCTTTTGGGCTATTACATCGCGGTGCTGATGCGCTGGATGGGCCAGCACGCAAAGGATGCGCCCTGCTACGTCCGCGCGGGCGATTATCCCGCGCTCGCCCGCGTTCTGGCGCAGCTTGAGACCCGCCCCGCCGCGCTGCGACTGGCCGAGGCCGAGGGGCTGGGCGCCACGATCTTTACCGACCCGGCCTGAGGCGGCGATGCTTGTCTTGCATTACGCCCCCGACAATGCCTCGCTGATCGTCCGGCTGGCGCTGGAGAAAATGGGCCTGCCCTACCGGACCGCGCTGGTGGACCGCGCGCGCCGCGCGCAGGACAGCGCCGAATACCGCGCGGTCAACCCCACGGGGCTGATCCCGGCCTTGCAGGGCGCGGCCGCCACGCTGTTTGAAACCGGCGCAATCCTTTTGTGGCTGACAGAGACGCAAGGCGCCATGGCCCCCGCCCCGGGGCACCCCGAGCGGGCCGATTTCCTGAAATGGCTCTTTTTCACCGCCAACACCCTGCACGCCGACGCCCGGCTGCATTTCTACCCCGAGCAATATGCCGGCAGCCCGGCGGCGCTGCCCGCTTTTCGCCGCGCCACCGAAGCGCGCCTGTTGCGCCATCTGGCGCTGCTGGAGGGCATCGCCGCACGGGCGCCGGGCTACCTGCGTGCCGATGCGCCTTCGGTTCTGGGGTACTATGTTCTGTGCCTCTGCCGCTGGATCGCGCTTTATCCGACCGACCGCGAAGGCTGGATGCAGCTTTCAGGCTTTCCCGCCCTCCATGATCTCGGCCTTGGCCTGCAAGCCCGCCCGGCAGCCCTGCGGGCGGCCGCCGCAGAGGGGCTCGGCCCCGAGATCTTTACCCGTCCCCGCCACGCCAATCCCCCAGAAGGCGCCGTTCTTTAAAGGATCTTGCCATGTTTCTTTCGGTCTTCGACATGTTCAAGGTCGGCATCGGCCCCTCGTCGTCCCACACCATGGGGCCGATGGTGGCGGCGGGGCGGTTTCTGGACCTGCTGCGCGCCTCGCCCTTTCGGTTCCACGGGCTGAAGGCCTCGCTCCACGGCTCGCTGGCGTTTACCGGGGTCGGGCACGCCACCGACCGCGCCACGATCCTGGGGCTGGCCGGGTTCGCGCCGGCCAGCTACGACGCCGCAAAGGCCGAGGCCGCGCTGGCCGAGATCGCGCAAGGCCACCTCATCACGCCCGAAGGTCTGGGCCCGCTGCGCTTTGACCCGGCGCGCGATCTGGTCTTTGACTATGGCCCGGCGCTGCCCGGCCATGCCAATGGCATGATCCTGAAGGGGCTGGATGCGCAGGGCGACGTGATCCTGCAGGAAACCTATTACTCCATCGGCGGCGGCTTTGTGCTGACGGCGGGCGAGCTGGCCGCGGCGGGCGGCGGGCGGGCGCGGACGCGGGCCGAGGTGCCCTATCCTTTTGAAACTGCGGCCGAGATGCTGGCCATGGCCAAGGCCTCGGGACGCAGCATCGCCGAGATGAAGCTGGCCAACGAGTTGAAATTCCGCAGCAAGGCCGAGATCGACGCCGGCATCGCGCGGCTCTGGGAGGTGATGAACGCCTGCATCGACCGCGGCATCGCGGGGTCCGGCATCCTGCCCGGCGGGCTGAAGGTGCGCCGCCGCGCGCGCGGCATCCACGAGGCGCTGATGGCCGAGCGCGGGTTGAACATGACCGCGCCGCACACGATCAACGACTGGATGAGCCTTTACGCCATGGCGGTGAACGAGGAAAACGCCGCCGGCGGCCAGGTGGTGACCGCCCCGACCAATGGCGCCGCCGGGGTGTTGCCCGCGGTGCTGCGCTATTACCTCGACCATGTCCCGGGCGCATCCCCGTCCAGGGTCCCCGAGTTCCTGCTGACTGCCGCCGCAATTGGCGGCCTGTGCAAGCACAACGCCTCGATCTCGGGCGCGGAATGCGGCTGTCAGGCCGAGGTCGGCTCGGCCGCGGCGATGTCGGCGGCGGCGCTCTGTGCGGTGATGGGAGGCACGCCGATGCAGGTGGAAAACGCCGCCGAGATCGCGCTGGAGCATCACCTCGGCATGACCTGCGATCCGGTCAGGGGTCTGGTTCAGGTGCCCTGCATCGAGCGCAACGGGCTGGGCGCGATCAAGGCGGTCTCGGCCGCCAGCCTGGCGCTGCGCGGGGACGGGGTGCATCTGGTTTCGCTCGATGCCTGCATCGAGACCATGCGCCAAACCGGGCACGACATGCACGAGAAGTACAAGGAAACCTCGCTGGGGGGGCTTGCGGTCAACGTGCCGAACTGCTGACGCCTGGCAGGGGGCGCTGCCCCCTCGCCGGAAATCCGGCTCACCCCCGGGATATTCGGCCAAAGTGAAACCGGTGGCGGGAGCGGAGCGCAATTCGTTCAAAACAGCGCCGGGAGAGGTCGGTTTCCGGCGGCCCGGCCCGAGGCGGGGCGGGTATCGAGGGGTATGACAACCGACAACTCCCTGCGCGGCATCGCGTTCATGATCGCCTTTTGCGTGCTCGCGCCGCTTCTGGACACCTCGGCCAAGCTGGCGACCGAGACGATTCCGGTGGGGCAGATCACCACGGCGCGTTTTGTGGTGCAGGGTCTGTTGATGGCGCCGGTGGTGCTGGCCATGGGCCTGCCCTGGCGGGTCAGCCCCGGGCTGGCCGGGCTGATCGCGCTGCGGGCGGTGCTGCTGATCCTGTCCACCTATGCCTTTGTCGCCGCCGTCGTGGTGATGCCGATCGCCGATGCGCTGGCGATCGTCTTTGTCGAGCCTTTCATCCTGTTGATCCTTGGGCATCTGCTGTTTGGCGAGCAGATCGGGCCGCGGCGGATCATCGCCTCGATCATCGGCTTTGGCGGGGCGCTCCTGGTGATCCAGCCCTCGCTGGCCGCCTTTGGCTGGGTCGCGCTTTATCCGCTGGCGACGGCGTTCCTGTTCGCCGGCTACATGCTGATCACGCGCTCCATCTCGTCGCGGATGCACGCCGTGACGCAACAGTTGCACACCTCGATCGCGGGGGCGCTGGTCTGTTTGCCGATCATGCTGCTGGCCGATGGCAGCGCGATTGCCTCGCTTGATCCGGTGATGCCGCAGGGCTGGGCCTGGCTGTGGCTGATGGGGGTGGGCCTATGGGCGGCGGCGAGCCACATGTGCATGACGCTGGCGCTGAAATTCGCCCCCGCCTCGACCCTTGCGCCGATCCATTATCTGGAAATCGTGGCTGCTGTCGCGCTGGGCTATCTGGTGTTCGGCGACTTTCCGAACTGGATGACGGGGGCGGGCATTCTGGTGATCACCGGCTCGGGGCTGTACATCATCGCGCGGGAGCGGCGGATCGCAGCCCGAATCCGCGCAGAACTTCCGCCAGAGATCTGAGCGGCAGCATCGCCAGCATGCGGGGCGCGTCAAAGCTGAGCCGGACCAGCGGCGCGCTGGCCTCGTTCGAGGTGCCGATGGCGCCGCCGGGGGCAAAACCGATGCCGCTGATCGGCCAGCGCAGCCCCTCGGAGGTGCCCCGAACGGGTCCGAGCGGAAAGAGCGACACCCGCGTGCCGGGGCGCAGGTGCAGCGTCAGGGACCGGGGCACCAGAAAGCAGACCTCATCGGCCGACAGGATCAGGCAGCGGCGGTCCGGATGCCGCGCCAGCGCGTTCAGCACCGCCAGGGTGTGATCGATCCGCGCGCCGGAGAAGCCGATGCCCAGGACGAAGGGCGCGCGGACCGAGCGCAGGGCCTTGTCGAAGTCGGTGGTTTCCTGCTCGGGGATGGCGTGGAGCCTTCCGGCCAGGCGGGACCGCGCCGCCCCGGAGAGCGAATCCAGATCGCCGATCACCGCCTGTGGTTCGGCGCCGTGACGCAAGAGCCGGTCGGCGCCGCCATCGGCCGCGACCAGCGCGGGCGCAAGCGCCAGCGCGCGGGCCAGCAGGCGGGCCGAAAAGGGCGCGGCGCCGGCCAGCGTCACCCCGGTGTGCGAGTCGACAATCACGTCATTTCCGCCAATATTGATTCTCAATTGAGGCAATGAACCGGTTACAGGAACACAAACAATCCTTCAAATTTCCCTGTTCTGTCCATCTATTCGATCCACACCCGGCCCAGCATGACCGGACAAGACGTGTAAGGATCAGCATTCGATGATCGGTACCAGTAAGATTCTCACGGTTTCCTACGGAACCTTTTCCTGCACGCTGGAGGGCTTTGACGAGCCTTTCAGCACCATGAAGGCCATTGCCGAGTATTTTCGCGATCTGGCGGCGGGGGACCGCTATTTCGGGGCCGAGCCGCCCACGCCGGATGCCTCGATGCTGCACGCCATCGCCGAGCGCGAGCTTCGGCGCCGGGTGGAAACGCGGGTGCAGGACGGCAGCATCGTATTGAGCGCAGGGTCGGAGCCGGGCGCCGGGGCAGCGCCAGCGCCGGTCGCCCTGCCCCAACCGGTTGAACCCGCCCCGGTGCCGGCCGCCGCCGTGGCGGCCTCGCAGACCGAGGATGAGGACGAGGATGGTCCGTCGCGCGGCCCCGCGATCGGCGGTGTCGCCGAGACGCTGGCGCGGTTGCGCGCGCTGCGCGAGGGGGCGGCTGCGCCCGATCCGGTCGGGGATGTCGTGGCGCCGGGGATCGAAAGCGCATTCTGGGACGACGAGCCGCCCGAATCCGTGCCCGAATCCGCTCCCGAAGCGGATGGTGCCGACTGGGACCAGTCGTTTCTGGACCGTCTGGCCGACCGGGTGGCCGAGCCGACCGTCGCGCCCGAAAGCGAACCCGAGGAGCGCACCGGGCTGCCCCTTGCCGAAGCCCGCATGCCCGAGTCCGAGGCGGCCGAGACCGGGGACCTTGCCGAAGCCGACCTTGACGCGCCAACGGCGAAAGCGGCCACCGCCGATGGCCCTGCCGACACGCCGCGCGCGGCGATGGAGCATTCGGATGCTGCCCCCTCGCCCGCAGCGCTTTCGAATCCGGCGCTGGAGCGGGCCCGGGCGCGGCTGCACCGCGTCCGGCACGCGCCGGTCCCCGAGGCGCCGGGCGCCCTGACCGATCAGGGTGCCGACAGGATCGCGACCTGGCCGGAGCCGCCGGCCGCCCAGCCAAGCGCCGGACGGGACGCGGATATCGAACGGCTGATCAAGAAGACCGACTCAGAGCTCAAGCGGCCCGACACCCAGCGCCGACTGTCGGCGATCCAGCATCTCAAGGCGGCGGTGGCCGCGACCGAGGCCGACCGCACCGCGCTTTTGCCGCCCGAGCGGGCGGACGAACGGGCGCAGGGCCGCTACCGCCGCGATCTTGACAGCGTGGTCGGCCCGGACCGGCTGGCCGAAGCCCCCCTGCGCCCGCCGCCGCTGGTGCTGGTCTCGGCCCAGCGCATCGACGGGCCGCGCAGCCCTGCCCCGGCGGTCTCGCCGGTTCATGTCGTACCGGCGCCGGGTGTGGCCCCGCGCCCCGAACGCGAGCGGCTGGTGGCCGATCTTGCGCTGGACCTTGACCTTGACCTGGGCGACGCCGGCACCCTGCCGGGGAACATCTTTGACGAGACCGCCGGCCAGAGCCTTGCCGAGTTTTCGCGGGCGCTGGGGGTCAGAAGCCTGGCCGAGCGGCTTGAGGCGGCGGCGATCTACAACACCGTCGTGCTGGACCGGCCGGAGTTTACCCGCACCCATCTGTTCCGCCAGGTCGAGACGCTGACCGAAGGCGCGCCGCCGTCGCTGGAAGAGGCGCTGGGGGAATTTGGCGAGCTGTTGCGCAAGGGGCGCCTGTTGAAGCTGCGCAAGGGCGTCTTTGGCGCCGCCTCGGCCTCGCCGCTGATGATCGAAGCCAGAAAGATCGCCGGCTGAAGGCGCCGTTCAGGGCATTGCCGGGGCCGGGACGGGCTTCAGGGCCGTTTCGCGGCCTTTTCGCTTTCGGGCGCCTGACCGATGCCCAGAAAGATCCGCCGCAGCGGCAGGGCCCAGGCCACGCCCAGCCCCAGATAGATCGCAAGCTCGGTCAGAACGCCGGGCCGGTCGATCAGCCCGACCACCGAGACGGCGGCGACGATATAGGCCGGCAGACCGACGGCGAGGACCAAAAGCGAAAGGCGCCGTCTTGTCTTGTAGCTCAGGGCCATCCTGGTCACTCCGGTGCGGGGGCCGTCAATCGGCGAAGGGGTCGGTCACAAGGATGGTGTCGTCGCGCTCGGGCGAGGTGGACAGCAGCGCGACCGGGCACTGGATCAACTCTTCGATGCGCTTGACGTATTTGATCGCGGCGGCGGGCAGATCGGCCCAGCTTCGGGCGCCGGCGGTGGTCTCGGCCCAGCCTTCCATCTCTTCGTAGATCGGCTTGCAGCGCGCCTGGTGGTTGGCGGCAATCGGCAGATAGTCCATCCGCACGCCGTCCAGCTCGTAGCCGACACAGATCTTGAGCGTCCTGAACCCGTCCAGCACATCGAGCTTGGTCAGCGCGATGCCCGAGACGCCCGACGTGGCGCAGGTCTGTCGCACCAGGACCGCATCGAACCAGCCGCAGCGGCGCTTGCGCCCGGTGACGGTGCCGAACTCGTGGCCCCGCTCGCCCAGACGGTCGCCATCGGCATCGAACAGCTCGGCCGGGAACGGCCCTTCGCCGACCCGCGTCGTATAGGCCTTGACGATGCCCAGGACAAAGTCGATCGCCGTCGGCCCCAGCCCGACCCCGGTGGCCGCCTGCCCCGCGATGACGTTCGAGGAGGTGACAAAGGGGTAGGTGCCAAAGTCGATGTCCAGAAGCGCGCCCTGCGCACCCTCGAAAAGGATGCGCTTGCCGGCGCGGCGCGCGTCGGTCAGCACCTTCCAGACCGGCTTGGCATAGGGCAGCACCTGCGGCGCGATGGCGCGCAGGGCGTCAAGCAGGGCCGCGCGGTCGACCGGCGCGACGCCCAGCCCCCGCCGCAGCGCGTCGTGATGGCCCATCAGGCGGTCAACGCGGGTGACAAGGGTTTGCTCGTCGGCCAGGTCGGCGACGCGGATCGCGCGGCGGCCGACCTTGTCCTCATAGGCCGGGCCGATGCCGCGCCCGGTGGTGCCGATCTTGGCGACAGAGTTCTGGCTTTCGCGCGCGCGGTCCAGCTCGCCATGGATCGGCAGGATCAGCGGCGCGTTTTCCGCGATCATCAGGTTGTGCGGGCCGATCTCGACCCCCTGGCCGCGCAGCTTTTCGATCTCGGACACCAGATGCCAGGGGTCCAGCACCACGCCGTTGCCGATCACCGAAAGCTTGCCGCCGCGCACGATGCCCGAAGGCAGGAGCGAGAGCTTGTAGACCTTGCCGTCGATGACCAGCGTGTGCCCGGCGTTGTGGCCGCCCTGAAAGCGGGCGACGATGTCGGCCCGCTCGGACAGCCAGTCAACGATCTTGCCCTTTCCCTCGTCACCCCACTGGGCGCCGACGACGACGACATTGGCCATGTTCGGTCCTCTTGCTCGCGGAAAAACCGTTTGTGCTATAGCGGCCCTCACGCCGGGATGAAACCGCTAAATGGCGGGCGGCCGGGTTGACAACCTCGCCCGCAGGGGGCCCGATGCGGCGGAGCGTTCCGCCCCGGCAAATCGCGGGGGGCGGCAAGGGGGCGGGAGGACGGGATGATCCACTACATCACGCTGGGAACCAACGATCTGCCAAGGGCAAAGCTGTTCTATGACGCGGTGCTGCCCGGGCTCGGGCTGATCCTGCGCACGCAAGAGGGCGAGCTTGGCTACGGCCCGCCGGCGCCCGGGCCGATCCTGGTCTGGGTCGGGACGCCCTATGACGGCAAGCGCGCGACCTTTGGCAATGGCGCCATGCTTGCCCTGACCGCGCCCAGCCGCGCGGCGGTCGACGCCTTTCACGCCGCCGGTCTTGCGGCAGGCGGCACCGACGAGGGCGCGCCGGGCCTGCGGCCTTATGGGCCCGACTTCTACGCCTGCTATCTGCGCGATCCCGATGGCAACAAGCTGTCGGCGGTGTGCCGCGCGCCGGGCTGATCCGTGACGCTTCGCCGCGCCCCCGGCCGGCGCTTGTCTGCGGGGCGCGCAGCGGCTATGGCCAGCCCATGGCCGCAACACTTCGCCCCGGTGAACACCCCGCTTCCTCCGGTCAGCCCCCCCTCGGGCTGACCGAGGCCGAGGCCCAGGCGCGACTTGCCGCCGAGGGCTACAACGAGTTGCCTCACGACGGGTATCGCAGCCCGTTTCGCGTGCTGATCGAGGTGCTGAGCGAGCCGATGCTGGCGCTGCTGCTGGCCGGCGGAGCGATCTATCTTCTGTTCGGCGATCTGCAAGAGGCGCTGCTTCTGCTCGCCTTTGCCAGCTTCTCGATCCTGGTGACCACGGTCCAGGAAAGCCGGACCGAGCGGCTGCTGGAAAGCCTGCGCGATCTGACCTCGCCGCGCGCGCTGGTCCTGCGAGGCGGCACCCCCCGGCGGATTGCCGGGCGCGAGGTGGCGCGGGGCGATCTGCTGCTGCTGGCTGAAGGCGACCGGGTGGCCGCCGACGGCTGGCTGGTCAGCGCGGCCGACCTGATGGCCGACGAATCGCTGCTGACGGGCGAATCCTTTGCCGTCGGCAAGGAACCGGCGGCAGAGCCGCCGCCCGAGGGCACGCGCCCCGGCGGCGACACTGGGGCGATGGTCTATGCCGGCGCGCTGATCGTGCGCGGTCAGGGCACGGCGCTGGTCACCGCCACCGGCGCGCAAAGCGAGATTGGCAAGATCGGCAAATCCCTTACCCAGATGGACCCCGAGCCGCCGCGCCTGCGCGCCCAGACCCTGCGCGTCGTGCGCCTGATGGGCATCTTCGGCGCGCTGGCCGCCGCTGCTGCCGTCGTGCTGTACGGGCTGACGCGCGGCGACTGGCTGGAGGCCGCCCTGGCCGGCATCGCGCTGGGCATGGCGCTGCTGCCCGAGGAATTTCCGGTGGTCCTGACCGTGTTCATGGCGATGGGGGCCTGGCGCATCTCGCAGGCACGGGTGCTGACCCGGCGCGCGGCGGCCATCGAATCGCTGGGCGCGGCAACGGTCCTGTGCACCGACAAGACCGGGACGCTGACGCAGAACCGCATGACGGTCAGCGAACTTGATGGCCATGTGGCGCCGTTCCCGGGCGGCAGCGCGGCCTTTGCCCGGGCGGCGACGACAGGCCTGATGGCCTCGGCCCCCGCGCCGTTCGACCCGATGGACCGCGCCTTTCACGATCTTTGCGCCAGCAATGGCCTTGGGCCTGAGGGGCTGACGCTGGTCCGGTCCTTTGGTCTGCGCCCCGATCTGCTGGCGGTCACGCAGGTCTGGCGCCAGGCCGATGGCGCGGCGCTTGCGGCGGCCAAGGGCGCGCCCGAAGCCATCGCGCTTCTGTGCCGCATGGGACCGGCCGAACGCCGGCTGCTTGACCATCAGGTCGGCGAAATGGCCGCCAAGGGGCTGCGGGTGCTGGCGCTTGCCCGCGCCGACCTTGGCGGCGCGCCCCTGCCCGCGGGCCCCGAAGCGATCGACTTTGCCTTTGCCGGCCTGGCCGGGCTTTCGGACCCGCTGCGCGCCGAGGTTCCGCAAGCCATCGCCGATGCGCAGCGCGCCGGCATCCGTGTGGTGATGATCACCGGCGATTATCCGACCACCGCCCAGGCCATCGGCCAGCAGGCCGGGCTTGACGGCAGCGGCGTGCTGACCGGCCCCGAGATCGCCGCCCTGAGCGATGCCGACCTTACGGCCGCGCTGGAAAATCGCGCGATCTTTGCCCGCGTCATGCCCGACCAGAAGCTGCGCCTCGTGACCGCGCTGAAGACGCGCGGCGAGATCGTCGCGATGACCGGCGACGGCGTCAACGACGCGCCCTCGCTCAAGGCGGCGCATATCGGCATCGCCATGGGCGGTCGCGGCACCGATGTGGCGCGCGAGGCCTCGTCCATCGTGCTGCTGGACGACGATTTCGGCGCCATCGTCAAGGCCGTGCGCCTGGGCCGACGCATCTATGACAACCTGCGCAAGGCGATGGGATTCGTCCTGTCGGTCCATCTGCCCATCGCGGGGCTCGCGCTGGTGCCGCTGGCGATGGACCTGCCGCTGATCTTTCTGCCGGTCCACATCGCCTTTCTGGAGATGATCATCGACCCGGTCTGCTCGCTGGTGTTCGAGGCCGAAAGCGAAGAGCCCGACGTGATGCAGCGCCCGCCGCGCGCGCCGGACGCCCCGCTCTTTTCGGTTCCGATGCTGCTGTGGAGCGTCGCCCAGGGCCTGGTCGCGCTAGGGGCGGTGCTGCTGGTCTATTTTCAGGCCCTGGACGGGGGCTTGCCGCCGGACGAGCTGCGCGCGCTCAGCTTTTTGTCGCTGGTCCTGGTCATCGTGGCGCTGATCTTTGTGAACCGCAGCTTTTCCGCCTCGCCCCTCGCCGCGATCAGCCGGCGAAACCCGGCGCTGGCCTGGGTGCCGCTGCTGGTGGGCGCGGCGCTGGCCGTTGTGCTGATGGTGCCGGCCGCGTCAGAGCTGTTTTCCTTCGGACCCGTTCACGCGCCCGACGTCGGCACGGCGCTGGTCGCGGCGCTGGCGGTCTTTGGCGGGCTGGAGGTGGTCAAGCTGGCGCTGCGTGGGGCGCTGGCGCGCTGAAACAGGGTTGCGGGGCGGCAAGGATGCGCCTAGATAGACCCGTCCTTTGCCTCCAGGAATGCCCGCGCCCATGGAAACCGTTGTTCTAGCCGTCCATCTGATCCTTGCCTTCCTGCTGATCGGCATCGTGCTGCTGCAACGGTCCGAGGGCGGCGGTCTGTCCTCGCAGGGCGGCAACATGGCCGCGCGGTCTTCGGCGACGGCGCTGTCGAAACTGACCTGGGTGCTGGCCGGGCTTTTCATCGCCACCTCGATCGGCCTGACGGTCATCGCGGCGCAAAAGGCCGGGGTCGGCTCGATCGCCGAGCAGATCGCGGGCGAAGACGCGGCCGAGGCGCCGGCGGCCGGGCCTTCGGGCCTGTCGGGCGATCTGACCGCGCCCCTCAGCACCGACGAGCCCGCAGCACCGCCGCCTGCCCCTTCGAACTGAATCCGACCGCAAAATCTAGATCAGAGACGGGAATTTTCGACAGCATCTAGCGGTCTTGTTGCGCTTTGCCCTTTGCTGGGCTATTGCTCGACTCCCGTGATGGTGTGAGTCCTGAGACTCGAATCGCCCTGAGCTGAACACGGGAGTCCCCTATGGCGCGCTACATCTTCATCACCGGCGGCGTGGTGTCCTCCCTGGGCAAGGGCCTTGCCTCGGCGGCCCTTGGCGCGCTGTTGCAGGCGCGCGGCTATACGGTGCGCCTGCGCAAGCTTGACCCCTATCTCAACGTCGATCCGGGCACCATGAGCCCGTTTGAGCATGGCGAGGTCTTTGTCACCGACGACGGCGCCGAGACCGATCTGGACCTTGGCCATTACGAGCGTTTTACCGGCGTGCATGCCCGCCAGAGTGACAGCATCTCGTCCGGCCGCATCTATTCCAACGTGCTGGAGAAGGAGCGGCGCGGTGACTATCTGGGCAAGACCATCCAGGTCATTCCCCACGTCACCAACGAGATCAAGGACTTCCTGCGCATCGGCGATGCCGAGGTCGACTTCATGCTCTGCGAGATCGGCGGCACGGTCGGCGACATCGAGGGGCTGCCGTTCTTTGAATCGATCCGCCAGTTCATCCACGAGCGCCCGCGCGGCCAGTCGATCCTGATGCACCTGACGCTACTGCCCTATCTTTCGGCCAGCGGCGAGCTGAAGACCAAGCCGACCCAGCATTCGGTCAAGGAACTGCAATCCATCGGCCTGGCGCCGGATGTGCTGGTCTGCCGCTCGGAACACCCGATCCCCGAGCGGGAACTGGAAAAGATCGCGCTCTTTTGCAACGTGCGCAAAGAGCATGTGATCCCGGCCTATGACCTCAAGACCATCTACGAGGCGCCGCTGGCCTATCACCGCGCCGGCCTTGACCAGGCGGTGCTGGACGCCTTTGGCATCACCCCCGCCCCCAAGCCGAACCTGGCGCGCTGGACCGACGTGATGGACCGCCTGACCCAGGCCGAGGGCGAGGTGCATGTGGCCGTGGTCGGCAAGTACACCCAGCTTGAGGATGCCTACAAATCCATCGCCGAGGCGCTGACCCATGGCGGCATGGCCAACCGCACCCGGGTCATCGCCAACTGGGTCGACAGCGAAATCTTTGAACGCGAGGATCCCGCCGCCTATCTTGAGGATTTCCACGCCATCCTGGTCCCCGGCGGCTTTGGCGAGCGCGGCACCGAGGGCATGATCAAGGCCGCCCAGTTCGCGCGCGAAAAGAAGATCCCCTATCTGGGCATCTGCCTTGGCATGCAGATGGCGGTGATCGAGGCCTCGCGCAACCTGGTCGGCACCGCCAACGCCGGGTCCGAGGAGTTCGACAACGAGGCCGGGCAAAAGCGCTTTACCCCGGTGGTCTATCACCTCAAGGAGTGGGTGCAGGGCAACCACACCGTCACCCGCAAGGCCAGCGACGCCAAGGGCGGCACCATGCGCCTGGGCGCCTACACCGCCAATCTGAAGGCGGGGTCAAAGGTGGCCGAGGTCTACGGCGCCACCGTGATCGAGGAACGCCACCGCCACCGTTATGAGGTGGACGGCAAGTACATCGCCGGGCTGGAGAAGTGCGGGCTGGTGTTTTCGGGCATGAGCCCCGACGGCAAGCTGCCCGAGATCGTCGAGGTGCAGGGCCACCCCTGGTTCATCGGCGTGCAGTTCCACCCCGAGCTGAAAAGCAAACCCTTTGCGCCCCATCCGCTGTTCGCGGATTTTGTAAGGGCGGCGATGGGGGTGGAGAGGTTGGTGTGACGGGAGGGATCGCCGCCGGCTTCTGAGGCGGTGGCTACCAAGTGAACAGATGGGCTACTGGCTTGATCGCCGTCCCTGTCGGGTTTGGGTCCTCTTATTGCCTTCGCCCGCCGCCGCTGTAGTGTGACAGGGCCCGCGACCTCTGCGAAAGGACCCGCCATGCCCAAGGGCTACTGGATCGTGCAGATCGACTTGACCGACCGCGAGGCCTTTCAGGCCTACGGCAAGGCGGTGCCCGATGCTCTTGCCCGTTACGGCGGGCGTTACAACGTCCGTGCCGGAGCGCAGGAGGTGGTCGAGGGCCGGATGCGCGCGCGCTCGGTGGTGATCGAATTTCCCGATCTGGCTGCAGCCCGCGCCTGCTATGAAAGCCCTGAATACCAGGCGATCAGGCCGCTGCGCGAGGCGGCGTCGACCAGCGATATCTGCATCGTCGAGGGCATTTAACAACCCGCGCCTCTCGCCGGTTCAGTTGAGGAAAAGGCGGGGCACTTCCTGATCCGCGCGGTGCTGACCGAGGCCATCGCCGAGGTCATGCGAGACGGTTGCCGCAATCCGGCCGAGGGCCCCAAAGGCCCTCGGCCAGCGC
>JBQTIT010000055.1:0-9976 GCA_052387855.1 Paracoccaceae bacterium | reverse complement strand
CGGTTCCGCATAGCTGTAAGAGGCCAGCGCCTGACCTGGCTGGCGCGAAGCGCCTGCCGGGGGAAGGGCAGGCGCTGGCCGAGGGCCTTTGGGGCCCTCGGCCGGGGATCTTGACGGGCCTTCGCATGACCTCGGCGATGGCCTCGGCCAGAGTCGGGCGAGAAGGAAACGCACTGCGTTTCCCCGCCCGTGTGGGAAGGTGTCCGGTAAACCGGTTCCGCTACACCGACAGAGGCCAGCGCCTGACCTGGCTGGCGCGAAGTGCCTGCCGGGGGAAGGGCAGGCGCTGGGCGAGGGCGTGTGGGGCCCTCGGGCGGGGCGGTTGACGTGCCGTCGCATGACCTCGGCGATGGCCTCGGCCCCGGCGGGCCGGGCGGAAAAGGAAAGGCATTGCCTTTCCCCGCCCGTGTGGGAACGGCGCGGCACGACCGGTTCCGCATCAGTGACAGAGGCCAGCGCCCGACCCGGCGGGTGCGGAGCGCCCGCCAGGGGCGGGGCGGGCGCTGGCCGAGGGCCTTTGGGGCCCTCGGCCGGGGATGTTGACAGACCTTCGCATGACCTCGGCAATAGCCTCGGCCAAAGTCGGGCGAAAAGGAAAACGCACTGCATTTTCCCGCCCCTATGGAAGCGTGTCCGGTAAACCGGTTCCGCCCGCTCAGCCCCGCGCCCGCGCCATGAAGGCGAGCCGCTCGAAAAGCTGCACGTCCTGCTCGGTCTTCAACAGCGCGCCGTAGAGCCGGGGCAGCGAAGCCTTGGCGCCCAGGCGCAGATCCTCGGGCGACAGATCCTCGGCCAGCAAGAGCTTGAGCCAGTCCAGCACCTCCGAGGTCGAGGGCCGCTTCTTCAGCCCCGGCGTCTCGCGCAGCTCGTAGAACTGGGTCAGCGCCACCGAAAGCAGCGCCTCCTTGATCGCGGGGAAATGCACCCGAACGATGGCCGCCAGCGTCTCGGGGTCGGGAAAGCGGATGTAGTGAAAGAAGCAGCGGCGCAGAAATGCGTCGGGCAGCTCTTTTTCGTTGTTCGAGGTGATGATCACCACCGGCCGGTGCAGGGCCGCGATGGTCTGGCCGGTCTCGTGGACCGAAAACTCCATCCGGTCGATCTCTTGCAGCAGATCGTTGGGAAATTCGATGTCGGCCTTGTCGATCTCGTCGATCAGCAGCACCACCCGCGCCGGGGCGGCAAAGGCCCGCCACAGCATGCCCTTGCGGATGTAGTTGGTGATGTCGTGAACCCGCGCCTCGCCAAGCTGGCTGTCGCGCAGGCGGGCGACGGCATCATATTCGTAAAGCCCCTGCGCGGCCTTGGTGGTCGACTTCACATGCCACTCCAAAAGCTCCATCCCCAGGCTGCGGGCAAGCTGGCGCGCCAGTTCGGTCTTGCCGGTGCCGGGCTCGCCCTTGACCAAGAGCGGGCGTTGCAGGGTGACGGCGGCATTGACCGCCACACGCAGATCTTCGGGGACGATGTAGCTGTCGGTAGAGGCAAAGCGCATGAAAGGTCCTGTCGGTTTGGCGCAGGTTAGGTCGCGCGCGAAATCGTGGCAACCGCTAGTGACAAGGCCGGAGCTTTCCTTTATGGCACCGCGCAGACAGGAGCGAGTGTCGTCGAGGCCCGCTGTTCGACGATGATCGCCCGGGATGTGGAGTGTGCAGCGATGAAAGCCGAACTGTTCCTTCCGGAGGACTATCGTCCTGCCGAGGACGAGCCCTTCATGAACGAGCGCCAGCTTGAATATTTCCGGCGCAAGCTCTTGATCTGGAAGCAGGAGCTGCTGGACCAATCCGCCGAGACCATCGACAATCTTCAGGAATCGGCCCGTTCGGTGCCCGATCTGGCCGACCGTGCCTCTGAAGAAACCGACCGGGCGCTGGAGCTGCGCACCCGCGACCGGCAGCGCAAGCTGGTGTCAAAGATCGACGCGGCGCTGCGCCGGATCGAGAACGGCGAGTTCGGCTATTGCGAGGTTTCGGGCGAGCCGATCAGCCTCAAGCGGCTGGACGCGCGCCCCATCGCCACCATGACGCTTGAAGCGCAGGAACGGCACGAGCGGCGCGAGAAGGTGCACCGCGACGATTGAGCGCGGGGTGGTCCCGCCGGCCCGGCCGGCAGGATATCGGTTGACGCCGGGCCATCGCGCCCGGCGTTCCGCTCTGGGGGATCGGCATGCGGATGAACGGCCAGGGAATCGTGGTGCTGGGGGCAGGGGTCGCCGGTCTGGCGGCGGCCACGGCGCTGGCAAGGCGCGGCGCGCGGGTGCAACTCATCGAGCAGGCCGACGCGATTCGCGAGGTCGGGGCCGGGCTTCAGATCTCGCCCAACGGCGGTGCGGTGCTGCGGGCGCTCGGGATCGGCGATCTGGGCAGCCGCGCCGGGGCGGTGGTGCTGCGAAATGGCGCCGACGGGCGCGAGGTGCTGCGCATGGATCTGGACCGGTTGCGCCCGCAGCAGGACACCCGCTTTGTGCACCGGGCCGATCTGATCGGCGCGCTGCACGGCGCCGCAACCGCTGCGGGGGTGGAAATCCTGTTGAACCGCAAGGTGTTGTCGGTCGATCTTGAGGGCGATTTCCCCCGCGTCGTCACCGCCGCCGGGGCGCTCTACTGCGCGGTTCTGATCGGGGCCGACGGGCTGCATTCCCAAACGCGGGCGGCGCTGAACGGGCGCGAGGTGCCCTTTTTCACCGGCCAGGTGGCCTGGCGCGCGCTGATCCCCTGCGAGCCTGGCACGCCGGCCGAGGCCGAGGTCTTCATGGGGCCGGGGCGGCATCTGGTGAGTTATCCGCTGCGCGGCGGCACCCTGCGCAACATCGTCGCGGTCGAAGAGCGGCGCAGATGGGCCGAAGAGGGCTGGACCCTGCGCGACGACCCGATGGACCTGCGCGCCGCCTTTGATCGGTTCGACCCGCGCGTGCGCGGCTGGCTGGACCAGGTCGAGGTCCCCTGGCTGTGGGGGCTGTTCCGCCACGAGGTCGCCGCGCATTGGGGCCGCGCGCTGCCGGCGGGGGGCGCCGCCATCCTGGGCGATGCCGCCCATCCGACCCTGCCCTTTCTGGCGCAGGGGGCCAGTCTGGCACTGGAGGATGCCTATGTGCTGGCGCGCGAGCTTGACCGGGCGGACAGCCTGCGGGCCGGGCTTGCGGCCTATCAGGCGGCGCGGTCGGACCGGGCCCGCCGCGCCGTCGCGGCCGCCGATGGCAACGCGCGGGCCTATCACCTGCGCGAGCCGCTGCGCGGCCTGGCGCATCTGGGCCTGCGCCTGACCGGAAGGCTCGCCCCCGGGTTTGCCCTGTCGCGGTTCGATTGGCTCTATGGGCACGACGTGACCGCCGAAGCCTAGGTCGCGCCCCCGCCCGTCTCCGCCGCCGCGCGCATCGCGCCGACCAGATCGCCATAGCCGGTAAAGCGCCGCTCATAGGCCAGGCCCAGACGGCGGGCGCAGTCCTCGGCCTTGGCGTCCAGCGCCGGATCGTCGGTCTGGGCCTGATAGATCAGCTTGGTGTAGTTGCCGAAATACATGTCCCGCAGGTCCGGATGCCGGTCCAGACCCATCGGCCGCCAGACAAAGGCATCGAACTGGCGCACCAGAAAGTCGGTCAGGTAAAAGGCGGTGAATTCCGCGTCGATCTTGGCAAGAAAGGCCTCGTTGCCCTCGAAGAACGAATAGCAGTGCGGCCCCGCGATCATCGGCACACCCAGCGCGTCGCAGCGGGCCTGAAGCTGCCCGCCCGTGCCGCAATCGGCGTAAAGCACATGGACCGACTGGTAGTCCGCCCGATGGCGGGCCACCGCCTCGGTCACGGCATCGGTGATGCGGTCGGGATAGAGGTGCAGGTTGGCCGGCAGGCATTGCAGGTCAAGATGGTCCCAGCCGTTCAGCCGCTTGATCGCCAGCACCTCATGCGCCAGCGCGCCGCAGGCGATCAGCAGCACGCGCCCGCCAGCGCGCGCGCCAAGGCCATGCTGCGTCAGGATGTCATCGTCCGGCAGGTCCACATCGTGCCTCAAAGCCAGCGGCGCGCCTTGACCAGCAGGGCCAGCCCCAGCGCCACAAGGGCCGCCGCGGCGAGCGGCAGGCCAAGCCAGTTCACCAGAAAGACGCTGGCCCCGGCGGCCAGGATGACCAGCCCGACAAGCGCAACAAAGGTCGGCAGCGGCATGAATACGCCCTCCACACGGTCAAGATGCGCCCTGCCGGGCATTTTTCCAAGGGTCAGTTGCAAAAAAGGCCCCGAAGTTTCGGGGCCTTTGGTCACATCCTTGGCACAGCGTCAGGCGTTCAGCGCGTTGTGCTTGCGCAGCATGTAGCTCTTGGCGGTTTCCACCGCGACGGCGGCGTCGCGGCAGTAGGCGTCGGCGCCGATGGCTTTCGAGAATTCCTCGTTCAGCGGCGCGCCGCCGACCAGAACGACATAATCCTCGCGCAGGCCCTTTTCCTTCATCGTGTCGATCACGACCTTCATGTAGGGCATGGTCGTGGTCAGCAGCGCCGACATGCCCAGAATGTCGGGCTTGGTCTGTTCCAGCGCGTCGAGGTACTTTTCGACCGAGTTGTTGATGCCCAGATCGCGCACTTCGAAACCGGCGCCTTCCATCATCATCGCCACCAGATTCTTGCCGATGTCGTGAATGTCGCCCTTGACCGTGCCGATCACCATCGAGCCCATGCGCGGTGCGCCGGTCTCGGCCAGCAGCGGCTTGAGAATCGCCATGCCGGCCTTCATCGCGTTGGCGGCCAGCAGCACCTCGGGCACAAAGAGGATGCCGTCACGAAAGTCGGCGCCGACGATGGTCATGCCGGCCACCAGCGCCTTGGTCAGCGTGTCGTAGGGGGTCCAGCCGCGCCCGATCAGGATGTTGACGCCATCCTCGATCTCTTCCTTGAGGCCGTCATAAAGATCGTCATGCATTTGCAGGACCAGTTCGTCATCGGACAGGTCCGCAAGGATGATTTCGTCGTCGGCCATGGAATGCCCCTTATGCTGCTTCAGGCTAGATGGGGCTTTCGGCCCTGATCAACTCCGCAGATTGCGACATGCCCCATTCCAAAGCCGACAGCAAGGGGCGCAATTGCGCGAAGGGCTTTCCTTGTTCGTCAAATGTTCTAATGTGGGCGGATGGAGATCCGGGATCGAAATCTGCTTGCCGGCCAGCGTGCAAGGGCGCGCGGGGCAGGGGCCAACCAGACCGGCCGATTCGAGGGTCAGACCCGCGAGGCGGTGGACGACGGCTGGGACATCGCCGAGACCGACCGTCTGGTCAGGACCGAGGTCCGCATCGAGCGTCCGCGCTCGGCGCTCAGCTATAACCGCTCGCCCGATCTGCCCTTTGACCGCTCGGTCAACCCCTACCGGGGGTGCGAGCATGGCTGCATCTATTGCTTCGCGCGGCCCAGCCATGCCTATCTCAATCTCTCGCCGGGGCTGGATTTCGAAACGCGCCTGATCGCGCGGCCGGGCATCGGCGCGGTGCTGGCGGCAGAGTTGCGCAAGCCGGCCTATCAGGTCGCGACCGTGGCGCTGGGCACCAACACCGACCCCTATCAGCCTTGCGAGGCCGAACATCGCGTCATGCGCGAGGTGCTGGAGGTGCTCGCCGCCTTTGGCCATCCGACCGCGATCACCACAAAGGGCACTCTGATCGAGCGTGACATCGATCTGCTGGCGCCGATGGCGGCGGCGGGGCTCTTGCGGGTCGGCATATCGGTCACCACGCTGGACCGCGACCTTTCGCGGCGGATGGAGCCGCGCGCGGCCGCGCCCGAGCGTCGGCTGGCGCTGATCCGCAGGCTGACGGAGGCGGGAATTCCCGTGCGCGCCATGCTGGCCCCCGTCATTCCCGGCCTGACCGACCACGAGATCGAGCCCTTGGTCGAGGCGGTGGCCGCCGCCGGCGCGGTGGCGGCCAGCTTCATCGCGCTGCGCCTGCCGCGCGAGGTGTCGCCGCTGTTTCAGGACTGGCTGGCGACCCATGCCCCGGACCGCGCCGCCAAGGTGATGGGCCGCGTGCGCGAGATGCACGGCGGGCAGGATTATGACCCCGCGTTCGGCAGGCGCATGCGCGGCACGGGGGTCTGGGCCGACCTGATGGCGCAGCGGTTCGACAAGGCGGCGGCGAGGGCGGGGCTGACTGCCAGGCAGCCGCCGCTGCGGTGCGATCTGTTCCGTCCGCCGGGGCGGGCCGGCGATCAGTTGTCCCTGTTCTGACCCTGCCCCTGAGCGGGCCGCCGGTCCGGACCGGGCGTCTTTCCGATCCGGCCAAGATGGGTTGACTGAAAGCTGTCCGCCAGCTTCAGCCCGTAGCCAAGCATCCG
Organism: Paracoccaceae bacterium; assembly: GCA_052387855.1. Classification (GTDB taxonomy): domain Bacteria; phylum Pseudomonadota; class Alphaproteobacteria; order Rhodobacterales; family Rhodobacteraceae; genus CAIYZT01. The sequence goes on along the minus strand of JBQTIT010000055.1, from coordinate 3,664 downwards.
GTCAAAACCGGCATGGCCGACCCAGAGCAGCCCCGCGCCGACAAATCCGGGCTGATCGAACGCCAGGCCAAGCGCCGCGACCGCAGCGCCGAAGCCATAAAGATGCACGGCATTGTAGACGATGGCGCCCCGGCGCGGGCCGGCCAGATAGGCCGCAAATGCCAGATCGGGCGCGAAAAAGATCAGCACGGCCGCCCACCAGGCAAAAGGCTGCCCGCCAAGCGCCAGAACCGCCAGCGCAGCGGCCAGGACAAGCGCGCCCTCGGCCCTTTGCCAGATAACGGCGGCTGGCACGGGGCTATCCCCTCCGGCCGCGCCGCTCACGCGGGGCGGGGCCGGCGCCGTCGGTGCCGTCCGAAGCCGAGGAAAAGCCCCCAAGATGGGTTGAGACATCCTCAAGCGTGGGGACCGGGCCGCGCGGGCGGGATTCCAGCGCCTGCCGCATGGCGCGCAGATGTTCGGGCATGGTGCCGCAGCAGCCGCCGATGATCCGCACGCCGGCGTCGCGCGCCAGAACCGCGTATTCGGCCATCAGCGCCGGGGTGCCGTCATAATGGATGTGGCCGTCGTGGTATTTCGGGATGCCGGCATTGCCCTTGGCGATGATCGGCCGGGTGCTGCCGTGACCGGCAAAGCCCAGAACCGTCCGCATCAGGTCCGAGGCGCCGACGCCGCAGTTGGCGCCAAAGGCGATGGGCGGGTTCGGCAGGGTTTCGACCAGATCGGCCAGCCGGGCCGAGGTCAGCCCCATCATGGTCCGCCCGGCGGTGTCAAAGCTCATGGTGCCGCACCAGGGCATGCCGGCCAGACGGGCGGCCTCGGCGGCGGCGATGTATTCCTCGGCGGCCGAGATCGTCTCGACCCACAGCACGTCGGCGCCGCCCTCTTTCAGACCCTCGGCCTGCTCGTGAAACATCTCGACCGCGGCGGCGTGGGTCAGGGTGCCCATGGGTTCAAAGATCTCGCCGGTGGGGCCGACAGAGCCGGCGACCACGACCCGGCGGCCCGAGGCATCCGCGATCTCGCGGCCAAGGCTGGCGGCGATGCGATTGATCTCGCGCACGCGGCCTTGCAGACCGTGCAGCTTCAGCCGGCTGGCGTTGCCGCCAAAGGAGTTGGTCAGGAAGATGTCCGACCCGGCCTCGACCGCGCCCTTGTAAAGCGCGCGGATGTTGCCTGGATGGTCGATGTTCCACATCTCGGGCGGCTCGCCCGAGGACAGGCCCATGTTGAACAGGTTGGTGCCGGTGGCCCCGTCGGCCATCAGCCAGTCACGGGAGGCAAGCAGGTCGGAAAGGGCGTCGGCGGCCATCAAAACCTCGGCTGAAGGGGGACGGGGCCGTCTTGCCACGCTGAACCGGCCGGCGCAAATGCTAATTCTTCATGGTCATGTTCGATCTGCCGCATGTTCGCGGCCGAGCGCAGCGGCTTCGGGCGGTGGATGGCGCGGGCGATCTCGGCCGCCGCCAGCGGCAGATAGGCCGCGTGCGGCAGGCACAGATAGCGCCTTTCCCAGCGCGGGGCAAAGGCCGACTTGAACCTGACCAGGCCCTCGGCACCCTCGGCCAGCAAGCGGTGCGGAAGGGCCTGCATCCACGCCGGCCCGGGTGTGGGGGCGGGGTCCGGCACCGCCGCCAGCGACAGGCGCGCGGCCCCCTCGGCCCGGGCCAGGTCGATCGCCGCCTGCACCAGAAGGTGCATCGTGCCATCGGGGATGGCCCCCTGGTGGCGCATCAGGTCCAGTGTCCACTCGCCGGGGTTGGCGTGAAAGGTGACAAAGGCGACCGGACGCCCGTCAAGCAGCGCGACAAAGAGCCGCTGGCCCGCCACATAGCCGCGCGCGTAGCGGCCCATGGAAAAGCCGCGCTCGCCGCCGTGGGCGCGAGCCCAGTCCTCGGCGATACGGTCAAGCGCCGGCCAGTCGGGGCGGGCAGGGCAGGGCAGGACCCGCAGGCCCGCCGCCTCGGCCCGGCGCAGCTTGCGCCGCAGGCCGGCGCGAGCCGGCAGGGTCAGGTCCCAGGCGGCCAGGTCAAGCACCGCCTCGCGCGCGATGGCCCGGACGTGAAAGCCGGCCTGACGCGCGGCGGCGGCCAGGCGCGGAGCGGCCTTGTAAAGCACCGCGATCCGGTTCTCGGCCCGCGCCTGCCGGCCAAGGGCGGCCATCGCGCGGGGCCGCCCCAGGCGGGCCGGGGCCGGATCGAACAGGCCGACCAGGCAATGCGCCGTGCGCCCGGCGAGCCAGACCCCCTCGCGCGCGCCGCCAAGCAGATCGTGCTCGCCCTGCCGGTAAAGCTGCGCCTCCGCCGGGCCGAGCGCCAGATGCGCCGCCGACGGCCGGCCCGGCGCGGCCTTGGGCCGCGACCTTGGCCCGCGGATCGCCACGGCCGCGCCCAGCGTTGCCGGCAGCGCGAAATAGACCAGCCGCCAGGCCAGCACCGCCGCCAGAAGCTCTGCCTGCGGCTCAGCCGGCAACAGCGCCAGCAAGGTCATCTCGAAAGCGCCCATCCCGCCCGGCGCACCCGAGATCAGCCCGGCCCCCAGCGCCACCAGAAAGGCGGGCAAGAGCGCCGAAAAGGACAGATCAACCCCGGCGGGGCACAGAAACCAGAAGGCCAGCGCCGCCGCCCCGGTGTCGATCACGCAAAGCGCAAGCAGCCGTCCCAGGGTCACCGCGTTGGGCCAGCGAAAGCGCAGGGCGCCGATGCGCGGCGCGGCGATCGAGACCGCCGCCAGCGCGCCGCCGAGGCAAAGCGCCAGCAGCGCCGGCGCCTTGAACGGCGCGCCCGGAAACAGCACCAGCACGGCCGAGGTCACCATGGCCCAGGCGCCCAGAAAGGACAGCGCCACGGCGGCGGTCAGCCGCGCGGCGGCCAGGGCCCCGATCTCGGGCAGCATCCGCCAGCGCAGGACCGCGCCCGAGACCACGCCCAGCCCGATCATCTGGCTGACCGCGATGGCGCAGATCCCCGCCAGGCGGCTGCGCCCCTCGGGCAGGCCGGTGGCGAAGTGCCGGTGGATGACCGCGTCATAATGCCCGACCGCCCAGAAACTGGCCGCCGTGGCCCCGGCCGCAAGGCCCCAGGCATGGGCCGGAAGGCTGGCAAAGGCATGGGCGACCTCTTGCGGCTCGATCGCCGAGAGGCGGTTCAGCAGCAGCCACAACAGCAGCCCGCCCACCCCCAGCGACAGCGCCGCCCGCCGATAATTGCCGCCCCTGCGGACGCGGGCCCCCGCGCCCGGCCCGGACATTGCTGGTTCAGTCACACCCTACCCCCGGTCCACCACCGAGGGGCAGGTTAGGAAGGAATGGGTAAGGCGGCCTTAACGGCTAAAAACCGCTGGAAAAAGGGTGGGGCCGGGGCCATCGCCGAGGTCATGCGGGACGGTTGCCCCCTCCCCGGCCAGAGGTGGCCGAGGCCATCGCCGAGGTCATGTGGGAACGCTTACCCCATCCCGGTCGAGGGCCCCAAAGGCCCTCGGCCAGCGCCCGACCCGCCCCCGGGCGGGCGCTCCGCACCCGCCCGGGTCGGGCGCCGGCCTCAGCGGTCTCATGCGGAACCGGTTTACCGGACAGGTTCCCACACGGGCAGAAAAACGCGGAGCGTTTTCCTTTACGCCCGAATGGGCCGAGGCACTCGCCGAGGTCATGCGAGCCGCCCGCCCC
>JBQTIT010000054.1:0-31213 GCA_052387855.1 Paracoccaceae bacterium | reverse complement strand
CAGCGCCTGCCCTTCCCCCGGCAGGCGCTTCGCGCCAGCCAGGTCAGGCGCAGGCCTCTGTTGTCTATGCGGAACCGGTCTACCTTCACCGTTCCCACACGGGCGGGAAAACGCAGTGCGTTTTCCTTTTCGCCCGGCCCGAACTGACGGCGGCAATCGCCGAGGTCATGCGATGCCGCCTGCCCCATCCCCGGCCGAGGGCCCCAAAGGCCCTCGGCCAGCGCCTGCCCTTCCCCCGGCAGGCGCTGGCCTCTGGCTCGCAAGCGGAACCGGTTTACCGGATGCGTTCCCACACGGGCGGAAAAACGCGGTGCGTTTTCCTTTTCGCCCGACTTTGACCGAGGGCCCCAAAGGCCCTCGGCCATCGCCCGAACCGCCCCCAGGCGGGCGCTGGCCTCTGGCGTTATGGCGGAACCGGTCTACCCTCGCCGTTCCCACACCGGCAGGAAAACGCACCGCGTTTCCTTTTCGCCCGAGCCCCCCCTTCAGCGTCACGCTTCTGTTGCACAAGGCTGACAGGCTCATGTCGTGGCCAAGGCCGCATCTGTCCCCGCTCGCTGCCCGTCCCTCCTGGGCGCGCCCCGGTCCATCGCTATGGCCCGGGGTTCTTTTTTCGGCGCTCCGCTGCCCCCCCAAATTCGCTGTTCCGCATGCCGCCTTGCCGGCGTAGAAGAGCGCCACAACGCAGGGCGCCGCGCCCGCCGCGCGATCGGGCGGCGCGGGCGCGTCACAGGGAAAGAGACGACATTGGCCTCGGGCATCAACATCCGCACCTTCTTTCAGGGCCGCTGGCACGAGGGCAACATCCCCGTCATGCGCGCCGCCGACCATGGCGCTTGGCTCGGCTCCACCGTCTTTGACGGCGCGCGCAGCTTTGACTGCATGGCGCCCGACCTGGACCTGCACTGCGCGCGGGTGAACCGTTCGGCCGAGGCGATGCTGCTGACGCCGACCATGGCCGCGCAAGAGATCGAAGGTCTCGCGCGGGAGGGGCTGAAATTCTACCGGCCCGATCAGGCGACCTATATCCGCCCGATGTACTGGGGGCTGGAGGATGACGGCTATGGCCTGGGCCCGCACAGGGACCACACCGGCTTTGCCCTGTGCCTTGAGGAAATTCCGATGTCGGCGCCCGAAAACCTGGTCCGGTTGACCACGACCAGCTTTCGCCGGCCGGTTCTGGCCGACAACGTGACCAACGCCAAGGCCGGCTGCCTTTATCCCAACAACTACCGCATGATCGCCGAGGCGCGGGCCAAGGGCTTTGACAACGCGCTTGTGGCGGATGCCAACGGCAATGTCGCCGAAAGCGCTACGGCAAATGTGTTCATCGTGCGCGATGGCGCGGTCTTTACCCCGATCCCCAACGGCACCTTTCTGGCCGGCATCACCCGGGCCCGGCACATCCGGAACCTGCGCGCGGACGGGGTGGAGGTCACCGAAAAGGTCATGACCTTTGATGAGGTCCACGCCGCCGACGAGGTGTTTCTGACCGGCAATTTCAACAAGGTCACCCGTGTCAGCCGATTCGACGACACCCACTATCGCAGCCATGCCATGGCCACGCGCGCCCGGGCGCTGTACTGGGACTGGGCGGCCAGCCACCGCTGAGCTTGCGAAAGTCCGTCATCTGGCCGAAGATCGCGCCGAAAGGGAGAGATCATGCGCAAGTTCATGGTGGTGCTGGACGACACCCGCGAATGCCTGAACGCGATGCGTTTCGCGGCGATGCGCGCCTCGCACACGGGCGGCGGGGTGCAGATCCTGTCGATCATCCCGCCCGAGGAGTACCAGCACTGGATGGGCGTCAAGGACCTGATGCGGGCCGAAGCGCGCGAGCGGATCGAGGCGCATTTCGAGGTCTTTGCCAAGTGGATGCGCGACAAGCTGGGCGTCAACCCCGAGTTGATCGTCCGCGAGGGCGATCCGGTGGCCGAGATTCTGGCGCAGGTGCGCGAGGATGCCGAGGTCGGCGTTCTGGTGCTGGGCGCGGGCACCGACTCGTCCGGTCCGGGCCCTCTGGTCACGCAGCTTACCCGGAATTCCGGCAACCTGCCCATCCCGCTGACCATCGTGCCGGGCGACATGAGCAAGGAACGGCTGGAAAGCATCACCTGACGGCTGCGGGCGCAACTTGACTTCCCCGCCCCCGAGGCGCATATCCGACAGGAAAAGTCGGAGATTGCAGCCTTGTTCATCCAGACCGAATCCACCCCGAACCCCGCAACGCTGAAATTCCTGCCCGGTCAGGCCGTTCTTGACATGGGCACGGCGGATTTTCCCAGTGCCGAGACGGCGGCAAAATCGCCGCTGGCGCAGCGCCTGTTCGAGGTGGCAGGCGTGTCGGCGGTGTTTTTCGGCACCGATTTCGTGACCGTGACCAAGGCCGACGCGGTGGAGTGGCAGCATATCAAGCCCGCGATCCTGGGCGCGATCATGGAGCATTACCAGTCCGGCGCCGCCGTGATGACGGGCGAGGGGCAGGCCGCCCATGCCGCGCATGACGGCCCCGATTCCGAGGTGGTCAAGCAGATCAAGGAGCTTCTGGACACCCGCGTGCGCCCTGCCGTCGCGCAGGACGGCGGTGACATCACCTTTCACGGCTTTGACCGGGGCGTGGTCTATCTGCACATGAAAGGCGCCTGCGCCGGCTGTCCCTCCAGCACGCTGACGCTGAAGATGGGCATCGAGAACCTCTTGCGCCATTATATCCCCGAGGTGCTTGAGGTGCGCCCTGTCGCGGCCTGACATCGTTCTGGCGGTGGACACATCGGCGGCGCATTGCGCCGCCGCTTTGCTGTTCGGCCCCGTTGTCCCGGGGTCTAAAGAGCCCCTGAAGATCCTTTCCCGCTGCGAAGAGATGGCGGTGGGTCAGGCCGAACGCCTGCCAGGTCTGGTGCAGGACCTGCTGCGCGAGGCGCAGACGGACTATGCCGACATCACCCTTTTGGCCGTAGGCGTGGGGCCGGGAAACTTTACCGGCATCCGCATCGCGGTGGCCTTTGTGCGCGGGCTGGCGCTGGGGCTCAAGGTGCCGGCGACGGGCGTGACGAGCTTTGAGGCGGTCGCGATGAACGCCGGATCCCGCCCGCTTCCCTATTGGGTGACGATGCAGGCGCCCCGTGGCGAAAGCTATGCCCAAAGGTTTCCGCAAGGCGCGGCGCAGGTGCTTGGCCCGCAGGCGCTGCCCGCACTGGATGCCCCCGTCCTGCGCCGCGAGGACATGGGCCCGGACGCGCTGGTGCGCGCGATCGCAGAACACGCCTTTCAGGCGCCGCGCAATCCGCGCGCGCGCCCGGCGCCCTTTTACCTGCGCGGCGCCGATGCAGCCCCGCCGTCCGACCCGGCACCGGTGATCCTGCCGTGACCCCCGCCGAGATGGCGCGCGTCCACGCGGCAAGCTTTACCCAGCCGCGCCCCTGGTCCGAGGCCGAGATCGCGGCGATCCTGGCCGATCCGCTGGTGCTGGCCGTGACCGAATCGCCGGGGTTCCTGCTGGGACGGGTCGTGGCCGGCGAGGCCGAGATCCTGACCCTTGCCGTCGACCCCGCCGCCCGGGGCCGGGGCATCGGCCAGCGGCTGGTCACGCGCTTTGTCGAACTGGCGCGCGGGCGCGGGGCGGAGACGATCTTTCTTGAGGTCGCGGCGACGAATCACGCGGCCCGCGCGCTCTACGCGAGATGCGGGTTTTTGCTGCGCGGCAGCAGGAAAAACTACTACCGCGATGCTGCGGGGCAGCATGTCGATGCTCTGGTCTTGGTTTTGGGAACTTAGATACCAATCAGATGCCAATATTGGACCTTTTGCTCAAACCTTGATCTTATGATCAAACTAAAGCGGACGGCCGCAGATTCCTGTTGACCCTTTGTGCAGAACGCGACCTAAATCGCCCACGACCCCGTGGCGCGCGGCCCAGGACGGCGCTGCAAAGGGGCATTGAACACCAACCGGGAGAGAACCATGACCCTGATGAAACACCTGCTGGGCGCCTCGGCGCTTCTGGCCCTGAGCGCCGCATCGGCCTCTGCCGACCCTGCGATCATCTTCGACCTTGGCGGCAAGTTCGACAAGTCGTTCAACGAAGCCGCCTTCAACGGCGCGCAGCGCTGGGCGGCCGAGACCGGCGGCACCTTCAAGGAACTGGAAATGCAGTCCGAGGCCCAGCGCGAGCAGGCTCTGCGCCAGCTTGCCGAGGCCGGCGCCAACCCGATCGTGATGACCGGCTTTGCCTTTGGCGACACGCTGAACATCGTCGCCGCCGACTTCCCCGACACCAAGTTCGCGATCATCGACATGGTGGTGGACCAGCCTAACGTGAAATCGGTGGTCTTCAACGAGCATGAGGGCAGCTATCTGGTCGGCATGATGGCCGGTCTCGCCTCCAAGTCGGGCACGGTCGGCTTTATCGGCGGCATGGACATTCCGCTGATCCGCCGCTTTGGCTGCGGCTATGCCCAGGGCGTCCTGGCGGCCAACCCGGCGGCCAAGGTGGTGCTGAACATGACCGGCACGACGCCGACGGCCTGGAACGACCCGGTGAAGGGTGCGGAACTGACCAAGGCGCAGATCGCCCAGGGCGCGGACGTTGTCTATGCGGCCGCTGGCGGCACCGGCGTCGGCGTGTTGCAGACCGCCGCCGACGAGGGCATCCTGTCGATCGGCGTGGACAGCAACCAGAACTACCTGCACCCCGGCAAGGTTCTGACCTCGATGATGAAGCGCGTGGACAACGCCGTCTACGAGGCCTTCATGGAAGGCGAGGGCCTGACCCCCGGCTTCAACGTCATGGGCCTGGCCAATGGCGGCGTCGGCTACGCGATGGACGAGAACAACGCCGCGCTGGTCTCGGCCGAGATGCAGGCCGCCGTCGATGCTGCGGCCGAACAGATCAAGTCCGGCGCTCTGGTCGTGCATGACTACATGTCCGACAGCACCTGCCCGGCTGCGACGTTCTGATCGAACGACCCTGCCCGCGCCCGGGGCTTGCCCCTGGGCGCGGCACTTCCCGAAAAGACTGATCCATGAAGCCGCGAAAAGCGGACGGATACATATTCCTCAATGGGGAGGGCGCGCGATGGGTGACACATCCTTTGCCATCGAACTGAAAGGCGTCTCAAAGGCCTTTGGACCGGTTCAGGCGAACAAGGACATCAACATCGCGGTGCCCCGGGGCACGATCCACGGCATCATCGGTGAAAACGGCGCCGGCAAGTCGACCCTGATGTCGATCCTCTACGGCTTTTACAAGGCCGACGCCGGCCAGATCCTGGTCAACGGCACGCTCACCCCCATTCCCGACAGCCAGGCCGCCATCCGCGCCGGCATCGGCATGGTGTTCCAGCATTTCAAGCTGGTGCAGAATTTCACGGTCCTGGAAAACGTCATCCTTGGGGTCGAAGAGGGCCCGCTCCTGAACGCCTCATTTGCCAAGGCGCGCGCCGTTCTGGCCGATCTCAGCCGCGAGTACGAGCTTGACGTCGATCCCGACGCGCTGATCGAGGATCTGTCGGTCGGTCACCAGCAGCGGGTCGAGATCCTCAAGGCGCTGTACCGGCAGGCCGATATCCTGATCCTGGACGAGCCGACCGGGGTTTTGACCCCAGACGAGGCCGACCATCTGTTTCGCATCCTCAAGGGACTGAAGGAACAGGGAAAAACCATCATCCTGATCACCCACAAGCTGCGCGAGATCATGGAGGCCACCGACAATGTCAGCGTCATGCGGCGCGGCACCATGGTGGGCAACGTCAAGACCGCCGAAACCAGCCCCGAGGAACTGGCCGAGCTGATGGTCGGCCGCAAGGTGCTGCTCGAGGTCGACAAGGGCCCGGCCAACCCCGGCGAGGTGGTGCTGAAGGTCGAAAACCTGCGCGTGCGCGACGCGGCGGGGGTCGAAAGGCTCAAGGGCGTCTCGTTTGACATCCGCAAGGGCGAGATCCTGGGCATCGCAGGCGTCTCGGGCAACGGTCAGTCAGAGCTTTTGGCGGCGCTGGGCGGCATTCAGACCGCCACGGGCCGCGTCACCTTTCGCGGGGCCGATCTGCCTTTGGCGGGCGCCGGGGCCAACGGGCGGGCCCGGCGCGCGTCCGGCATCGGCCATATCCCCGAGGACCGGCAGGTTCTGGGCCTGATCATGGACTTTGCCGCCTGGGAAAACATGGCCTTTGGTTATCACTACCTGCCGAAGTACCAAAAGAACGCCCTGGAAATGGACAACGCCGCAATCCGGGCCGAAACCGAAACCCAGATGGCCGCCTATGACGTCCGCCCGCCGATCCCCGGGCTGGCGGCCAAGAGCTTTTCGGGCGGCAACCAGCAAAAGATCGTCGTCGCGCGCGAGATCGAGGCCGGCCCCGAGGTGCTGCTGGTCGGCCAGCCGACACGCGGGGTGGACATCGGCGCGATCGAGTTCATCCACAAGGAAATCATCGCCATGCGCGACGCGGGCAAGGCGATCCTGCTGGTCTCGGTCGAGCTGGACGAGATCCTGTCGCTGTCGGACCGGATCGCGGTGATGTTCGACGGGCAGGTCATGGGCTTCAAGGACCCCGACACGACCAACGAGCGTGAGCTGGGCCTCTTGATGGCGGGCGTGACCGAGGAGAGCGCAGCATGACCAAACTCCCCGTCTGGGCCGATGTGGTCCTGGTGCCGCTGATCAGCCTTTTCCTTGCCGCGCTGGTCGCGGCCGCCGTTCTGCTGGCCATCGGACAATCGCCGATGCAGGCGCTCAGCGTCATGGTGAACGGCGCGCTCGGCTCTGCCTATGGCTGGGGCTATACGCTGTATTATGCCACTTCTTTCGTCTTTACCGGGCTGGCGGTGATCATCGCCTTTCAGGGGGGCCTCTTCAACATCGGCGGCGAGGGGCAGGCGCTGCTCGGCGGGCTGGGCGTGGCGCTGGTCTGCCTGTACCTGCCCCTGCCTCACTGGTCGCTGACGCTGATCCTGGCCATGGTGGCGGGCATGGCCTTTGGCGGGGTCTGGGCGGCGGTGCCGGCCTATCTGCAAGCGCGGCGGGGCAGCCACATCGTCATCACCACGATCATGTTCAACTACATCGCCGCCGCGCTGATGATCTATATCCTGGTGAACGTGCTGCGCCCCGACGGCAGCATGGACCCGGCCTCGGCCCGGTTTTCCGACATCGTGGGCCTGCCGAAGTTTCACGACATCCCGATCCTTCAGGACCTGTTCCTGAAATATGACGATGCCGGCGCGGTCAAGCTGAACAAGGACGGGCTGCCCACCTATCAGCGCGTGCCGGCCAACGTGACCTTTTTCATCGCGCTGGCCGCCTGTGTGCTGGTCTGGCGGTTCCTGTGGCACACAAGGCTGGGTTACGAGATCCGCGCCTTTGGCAAGCAGGAAAAGGCGGCCAACTATGCCGGCATCTCAAGCTTCAAGATCATCATGGTCGCGATGATCCTGTCGGGCGCGTTCTCGGGTTTGATGGCGATCAACAACGTGATGGGTCAGGCCGAGCGGCTGTTGCAGAACAGCGCCGAGGGGGCAGGGTTCATCGGCATCGCGGTGGCGCTGATGGGGCGCAACCATCCGCTGGGCGTGCTGCTGGCGGCGATCCTTTTCGGCTTTCTCTATCAGGGCGGTGCCTCGCTGGGGCTTGAAACCACGATACCGATCGAGCTGCGCACCGTGCTTCAGGGTCTGGTGATCCTGTTTACTGGCGCGCTCGACATCATGGTGCGGATGATGCTGGGCTGGTTCTTTTCCCCGCGCTCCGCTCTGGCGAAAGGGGCGGCATGATGGATTACGCAACGCTTCTGCAGATCCTTGACAGCACGATCCGCCTGGGCATCCCGCTGCTGCTGGCCTGCCTTGCCGGGCTTTATTCCGAACGGGCCGGCGTGTTTGACATCGGGCTTGAAGGCAAGATGCTGATGGCCGCGATGTCCTCGGCGACGGTGGCGGCGCTGACCGGATCGGTCTGGGTCGGTCTTGCGGCAGGGATTGCCGGTTCGCTGCTGTTCGCGCTGGTGCATGGGCTGGCCTCGATCACCTTTCGCGGCAACCAGTTGATCGCGGGGGTGGCGCTGAACTTTGTCGCCTCGGGCATCACGGTGCTGGTGGCGCAGCGCATCTTTGCGCAAGGCGGGCGCACCGCCCCGCTGGAGGGCGCGGCGCGGTTCCTGCCGATCGAGCTGCCCTTTGCCGAGGCGTTGCAGGGCGTGCCCGTGCTGGGCCCGCTTTATTACGAGGTGATCTCTGGCCATTCGGCGCTGGTCTACATCGGCTTTCTGCTGGTGCCGCTGACCTGGTTCGTGCTGTACCGCACGCGCTATGGCCTGCGCCTGCGCGCGGTGGGCGAAAATCCGGCCTCGGTCGATACTGCCGGGGTGTCGGTGGTGCGCCTGCGCTATTCGGCGGTGCTGATCACCGGGATGCTGTGCGGGCTGGCCGGGGCCTATATGGCCTGCGGCCTGCAAGCCGGTTTCGGCCGCGAGATGACGGCCGGGCGCGGCTATATCGCGCTGGCCGCGCTGATCTTTGCCAAGTGGCGCCCGGTGCAGGCGCTGGGGGCCTGCATGCTCTTCGGCTTTTTCCAGGCGCTGGCGCTGCGGCCCGACGTGGTCGAGGCGGCGCTGCGCGTCAAGGTGCCGGTGCCCGCGCTTGACGCGCTGCCCTATATCCTGACCGTGGTGGTGCTGGCCGGGCTGGTGGGCAAGGCGATCCCGCCGCGCGCCGGGGGCGAGCCCTATGTGAAGGAACGCTGAGGGTGCAGCAGGCGCTTGACCTGATCCGTGCCAGGGCCGGCGCCGCGCCGGTCCGGCTTGGGCTGATCCTGGGCTCGGGCCTCGGCCATCTGGCCCACGCGGTCGAGGGCGAGGCGATCCCCTATGCCGACCTGCCGGGCTTTCCTCATGTCGGCGTGTCGGGCCACAATCCCCATTTGCATGTCGGCACGCTCGAAGGCATCCGCGTGGCGGTGTTCGGCGCGCGCGAGCATTACTATGAAAACGGCAACCCCGCCGCGATGCGCGGCGCGCTTGAGGTGCTGCGCGCGCTGGGTGCCGAGGCGCTGATCGCGACCAACGCCGCCGGCTCGATGCGCCCCGACATTCCGCCCGGTGATCTGATGCTTCTGTCCGATCACATCAACTTTTCCGGCCTGAACCCGCTGATCGGCGAGCGGACCGATGCGCGTTTCGTGCCCATGACGCAGGCGCATGACCCGCAGATGCGGGCCGGGCTGCGGGCGGCGGCTGCGGCCGAGGGCATCGCGCTGCAAGAAGGGGTCTATGCCTGGTACTCGGGCCCCTCGTTCGAGACCCCTGCCGAGATTCGCGCGATCCGTACCCTTGGCGCCGACGCGGTGGGCATGTCGACCGTGCCCGAGGTGATCCTGGCGCGGTTTCTGGGCCTGCGGGTGGCGGCGATCTCGACCATCACCAACATGGCGGCGGGGATGTCGGACGAGGCCATCAGCCATGAGCACACCAAGGCCATGGCCCCCCTGGGCGCGGCCAAGCTGGAGCGGATCCTGCGGCGGTATCTGCGCGGGCTGGCCGAGCAATAGGGCGGCCTTCGGCTCTGCGCGGGGGTTGGTCCGGCGTGCCCGGTGCCTGCGTCCGCAGGGCCACGCCTTCGAACTTTTTTCCGCCCGATAAGTCCAGTTCGGATCAGGGTTTGACATCGCATTCAATGGCGCGCATGTCTGGTGAAAACAGGCACTCCACCCCGAAGACTTGATGCTCCAGCTGTACCTCCCGATTGCCGAGGTTTCGGTGAACGCCCTGCTCATCCTTGGATTGGGCGGGATCGTCGGCTTTCTGTCGGGGATGTTCGGGGTGGGCGGCGGCTTTCTGATCACGCCGCTTCTCTTGTTCATGGGCATCTCGCCCGGCGTCGCTGTGGCGACCGGGGCCAATCAGGTCGTCGCCTCGTCGATCTCGGGCGTGCTGGCGCAGCTCAAGCGCAAGGCGGTCGATTTTCGCATGGGGCTGGTGCTGCTGGCGGGCGGCATGGCCGGTTCCTGGGCCGGGGTCTGGCTGTTTTCCTACATGTCCGACCTGGGGCAGGTCGATCTGTTCGTGCAGCTATCCTACGTGCTGTTCCTGGGGCTGATCGGCGGGATGATGTTCATCGAGAGCCTGGTCAGCCTCATGCGCGCGCGGAGTGCAAAGCAGGCCACGGTGCGGCGGGCCCATGTGCACCGATGGATTCACGGACTGCCGTTCAAGATGCGCTTTCGCGCATCGGGGCTGTACATCTCGGTGCTGCCGCCCCTGGCGATCGGGGCGGCGGTGGGGGTGCTGGCCGGAATCATGGGGGTTGGCGGCGGCTTCATCCTGGTGCCGGCGATGATCTACCTGCTGGGCATGCCGACCAAGGTGGTGATCGGCACCTCGCTGTTTCAGATCATCTTTGTCACCGGGTTCACCACGGTCGTCCACGCGGTGAACGCGCATACCGTCGACATGCTGCTGGCATTGCTGCTGATCGTCGGCGGCGTGATCGGGGCGCAGGTTGGCGCCATCGTCGGCACGCGGCTGAAGGCCGAGCAGTTGCGCATCTTGCTGGCCGTCATGGTGCTGTCGGTGGCGATCAAGATCGCCTTTGATCTCTTGCTGCAACCGGCCGAGCTTTACTCGGTCACCGCCGTGGTGCTGCCATGAGGGCGCTGGCGGCGGCGCTGGTGATCGCCCTGGCAGGATTTGCCCGGGCCGAGGAAACCATCGTCACCGGCCTGTCGGACAACCGCGTCGCGATCACCGCGAACTATACCGGCACCGAAATCCTGATCTATGGCGCGATCAAGCGCGACGCCCCCGCGCCCAGCCCCGCGCCCATCGAGGTGATCATCACGGTCGAGGGGCCCTCGGTGCCGCTGACGATCCGGCGCAAGGCCTGGGTCGCGGGCCTGTGGATCAACCGCGACACGATCACGGTCGATGCCTCGCCCAGCTTTTACGCCGTGGCGACCACGGGGGCGATCGGGGACATCCTCAGCAGCACCGACGATCTGCGCTACGCGATCACCATCGGCCATGCCATCGAGGCGATCGGCAGCACGTCCGAGGCGGCCGACGCGGACCAGTTCGTCGCGGCGTTGCAGCGCATCCAGCAGGATGACGACCGCTTTCGGCTGGACGAGCGCAGCGTGTTTCTGACCGACCAGACCCTGTTTCGAACCGATATCCGCCTGCCTGCCGATCTGACCGAGGGCAATTACAAGGTCAGGCTGTTCCTCACGCGCGAGGGCAAGGTGATTGACCACCAGGAAAGGATCCTGTTCGTGCGCAAGGCGGGGCTTGAGAAGTTCGTCTACGATCTCGCCCATGACCAGCCGCTGCTGTACGGGCTGCTGTCGCTCTTGATGGCGGTGGCGGCGGGATGGGCGGCCTCGGCGGCGGCGCAGCGGCTGCGCCGCTGAACGGGCGCGCTCAGCCGCCGCCGGCGGCCCGCGCGATGGCCGGGCTCGCCCGCCACAGGGTCAGGGCGCGGGCGACCAAAAGCACCATCAGCGCCGCCCAGAGCCCGTGGTTGCCAAAGCCCGGGATCAGCACCAGGAGCGCCAGCGCGTAGGCCGCGACCGAAAGCACCATCGCCCGCAGCATGGCCCGCGTCAGCATGGCGCCGATATAGATGCCGTCCCAGATCCAGCTTGCCACCCCGATCAGCGGCGCCGCGACCAGCCAGGGCGCGAACAGCCGCGCCTCTGCCCTGACCTCGGGCGAGGTGGTCATCAGATCGATGATCGCGCCCGAGCCGGCCAGGAACACCGCCGACAGGATCGCCGCGCCGGCAAACCCCCATTGAAAGGCCAGACGGCTGGCGCGGCGCAGATCGGCCGGCGCGCGCGCGCCGATGGCCTGCCCGACCAGCGTCTCGGCGGCAAAGGCGATCCCGTCCAGCGCAAAGGCGGTGATCCCGAGAAATTGCAGCAGGACGTGGTTGGCCGCCAGCGTCACATCGCCAAACCCCGCGCCCAGAAAGATGAAGCCGGTGAACGACAGTTGCAGCATCACGGTGCGGGCCATCACGTCGCGGCTGGCGCCAAAGGTCTGGCGCAGGGCCGTCCTGTCGGGCACCCGGGCAAGGGCGCGGCGCAGCACCGGGCCAAAGGCGTCGCGGGCAAGGTACAGGCCCAGCGCAAGGCCGGTCCATTCGGCGATCAGCGTTGCGGCGGCGACCCCGCTGATGCCCCAGCCAAGCCCGACGACGAACACCAGGTCCAGCCCGATGTTCAGCCCGTTTTGCCACAGTTGCAGCACCAGCACCCCGCGGGTGCGTTCCTGCCCGATCAGCCAGCCGGTCAGCGCGTAGAGCATGATGGTGGCCGGCGCGCCCCAGATGCGGATGGCCAGATAGCTGCGGACAAAGCCCTCGACCTCGGCTGTGGCCGGGGCGAGGTGGAACGACGCCCAGAAGATCGGCACCTGAAGCGCGAAAAGGCCAAGGCCGGCCAGGAGCCCCACCGCCAGCGCGCGCAAGAGGGTAGCCGAGACCTCGGGCGGGTCGGCCGCCCCGCGCGCCTGCGCCGCCAGGCCCGAGGTGGTCATGCGCAGAAAGCCAAAGGCCCAGTAGACCGTGCCCAGAATGACCGCCCCCAGCCCGACCGCGCCCAGCATCGCCGGATCGCCAAGCTGGCCGATGACGGCCGTGTCGACCGCGCCCAGAAGCGGTACCGTGGCGTTGGACAGGATGATCGGCCCCGCCACCGCCAGCACGCGCCGATGGGTGATCGCGCTCATTCCGGGGCGGGCTCCGCCACCGGGGGCATGATGAGATGGACCAGCCCCAGCGCAAAGGGCCGGGCGACGTTGTCCTGCCATGCTTCGACCTGGACCGAGGCAAAGCGGCGCCCCGAGCGCATGATGCGCGCCCGGGCATAGGCCTCGCGCGGGAGGCCGGCGCGCAGGTAGTCGACGGTAAAGTTGATCGTCTTCGGCAGGGTCGGCAGCGTCCCCGGCGCCAGGGCGGCCGGATCGACGCGGCCGGCCTCGATCTCTTCCCAAAGGGTGGTCCAGGACAGACCGACGATCGCCGTCACCTCCAGAAAGGCCGAGGTGACGCCGCCGTGCAGCGCCGGGATCATCGGGTTGCCGATGTTGGTCTCGGCAAAGGGCAGAACCGCGGTCAACTCGTCTCCCCGGCGGTCAAAGCCGATGCCGAGAAACCCGAGATAGGGAATGCCCGAGGTCAGCCAGGCCAGCGCCCCGTCGCGGCGCAGGCGCACGATGTCGACCGGTTCGGGACGCGGACGCTTCATCGGGCGGCCTGCCGCGGGCGTTCCAGCGTGAACGAGCCCGCCCCCGTGGCGACGGGCCGGCTCTGGTCATCGTCGGTGGCGGTGATGCGAACGAAGGCGACCGACCGGGTGACGTGATAGCACTCGGCCCGCGCGGTGATGGTCTGGCCTGGTGTCGCGGGTCGCATGTAGTCGATCCGCAGGTCCAGCGTTGCCGTCGATGCCGGCGCGAACGGGTGGCACATGACCGCCGCGCCGCCCGTGGTGTCCATCAGCGCCGAGACCGCGCCGCCGTGCACCACGCGGCTGACCGGATCGCCGATCAGGCGGGCCGAATAGGGCATCCGTATGGTCGCAAAACCGCCGCCCAGATCGGTCAGCTCCAGCCCCAGTGCCTTGGCATGGGGAATGGCCTCGATGAACTGTCGGGCAAAGGCGGCGGGATCGGACATGGCCACCGTTATCCCGGCCCGGACACAAAGGCGCAAGGGCCGCCCGCGTCTTTCTTGCGCGATTATCGCCTTCAAGCTAGGCTCGGGCGCGGTGGAGGGACCCGATGTCGGACGTGCGGCTCAGCTTCAAGGAAATGTGCACGCGGTTCGACGTGACCCCGCGAACCCTGCGCTATTACGAGTACATCGAGCTTTTGGCCCCCGAAAAGGAAGGCCGCGCGCGGTTTTACGGCGCGCGCGAGATCGCGCGGATGAAGCTGATCCTGCGCGGCCGCCGCTTTGGCTTCAGCCTTGAGGAAATCCGCCAGTTTCTGGCGATCTACGGCATGAAGGGCGAGCGGGACCAGTTGCTGCAATGGCTGGAACTGGCCGACCGCCAGCTTGTGGAGCTGGAACGGCAGCGGGCCGAGCTGGAGCTGACCATCGCCGACCTCAAGGCGCTGCGGGCCACAGCCGCCGACGAAATCGCCAAGAGCTAGTGGGCGCGGGCCCTTGGGCCGGGGCGGCGGCATCGCATGACCCCGGCGAGAGCCCCGGCCAGTTCGGGCGGAAAAGGAAACGCATCGCGTTTCCCCGCCCGTGTGGGAACGGTGCGGCACAACCGGTTCCGCATAGATGTCAGAGGCCAGCGCCCGCCTGGGGGCGGGGCGGGCGCTGGCCGAGGGCCTTTGGGGCCCTCGGCCGGGGATGGGGCGGGCAGCTCGCATGACCTCGGCGATGGCCTCGGCCAAAGTCGGGCGAAAAGGAAAACGCACCGCGTTTTTCCGCCCGTGTAGAAACGCATCCGGTAGACCAGTTCCGCCCTCACCACAAAGGCCAGCGCCTGACCTGGCTGGCGCGAAGCGCCTGCCGGGGGAAGGGCAGGCGCTGGCCGAGGGCCTTTGGGGCCCTCGGCCGGGGGGACGGACAGGCCAGCGCAAGACCTCGGCGACAGCCTCGGCCAATCCGGGCGACGTAGAAAAGGCATTGCCTCTCCCCGACCGCTTGGGAAGAGATCGGTAGACCGTTTACACCTAGCCCCCGAAGCCTTCGCATGACCTCGGCGCTTGCCTCGGCCAAAGGGAGGAGCGGAAAAGGAAACGCGGTCGGCATGACCGGCTCCGTCCTTGTCAGAGAGGCCCGCCGCGCATTCCCCCTACCTTGCCCGGCCCAGCGCGCCGCGCAGCACGTCGGCCGCAAAGCGGGGCACCCGGCGCAGCACCGCGCCAAAGAAGTCGCCGTATTCGCTCTGCCCGGCCAAAAGCAGCAGGTACCTTTGCTTGAGCAGGGCCGAGCGGCGAAAGGCCCGCGCAAAGGCCGGCTCGAAGGCCGGATGAAAGACCAGCAGGCGCAGCCGGTTGGCCAGCCAGAGCGAGCGGTGCAGAGGGCGGTAGGCGGCGCGCAGGCGCCGGGCGGCCTCGCCCGGCAGACCCTCGTCCAGGCAGCGCCTGGCCACCTCTGCCGCAAGCTGCCCGCTCTTCATCGCATAGGCGATGCCCTCGCCGGTGATGGGGTCCACCAGACCGGCGGCATCGCCGCAAACCACCACCTCGCCCCGCCCCGGCCGCTTGCGGTAGCCGCCAAAGGGAATGAAATGGCCCTTGACCGCGCCGCTCTCGGCCCGGGCCCCCAGCCGGTCAAGATGGGCCTGCATGGCCGCCTTCATGTCCTCGTTCCTTGACGCGATGCCGGCGACGCCGATCGTGGTGCTGGCCCGCTTGGGAAAGGTCCAGCCATAGCCGAACCGCGCGGCGGAAAAGTCGATCCGCAGTGGCCGCGCGGGGTTTCCCTCTGGGGCCTCTGCCTCGACCTCAAGCCCAAAGGCGGTGTCGCGGCGATCAAAGGACGCGCCCCAGAGCGCCTTTGCGACCTGACTGTTGACCCCGTCGGCGCCGATCAGGATCCGGTAGGACAGGGTTTGCCCGCCCGCCAGCGTCACCCGCTGCCCCCGCAGGTCAAGCCGCGTGACCCGCTGGCCGGTGAAATCGGCCGCCCCCGCCGCGATGGCGCGGCGATGGATTTCGGCATCCTAATCAATCCGCATGGTCAGGTACATCGGCGGCACGCCGGAAAGCTCGGCCAGTCGCTCATCGCGCATCCAGAACTCCAGCGCGGTCTTTTCAAGCACAAGATCCTGCGGCAGGTCCTCGCCAAAGATCTCGCGGAAAGTGATGCGGGCGCGGCCGGTGAACAGCCCGCCGCACAGCTTGGTTCGCGGAAAGGCGTGCTTGTCGATGACGGCGGTCCGCAGCCCCAGACGCGCCGCCACATGCGCCGCCGCGCCGCCGGCCGGGCCGCAGCCCAGCACGATGACATCAAAGCATTCAAGGGCGGGGCCGGGCATGAATCTCTTGCCGATGTGCGGTTCTGACCCGCTTTCCCTAGGCCTTTTGCCCGCCCGGTTCAACCGCCGCCGCCAAGGGGGCCTCCGCCATCCGGCAAAAGCCCCCCTTCCCCCACGTCACCCGGGGCCCTGACGTGACGTTACATTTACGTTAACGTAAAGCACTGCACTATCCTGTCCCAGAGCCGCGCCGATGGTGGCGCGGACCGCTTCGCGTGGCCCATGACCCAGACGCCTTCCGACACCGACGCTGCCGACACCCTCACCATCCGCCAGATGTGTGACGCCCATAACGTCACCGCGCGCGCCCTGCGCTATTACGAGGCCAAGGGGCTCTTGTCCCCCCTTCGGCAAGGCACGCGGCGGCTCTACACCCGGACCGACCGCGCCCGTCTGGCGCTGATCCTGCGCGGCAAGCGCTTTGGCTTCTCGCTTGAGGATATCCGCCAGCTTCTGAACATGTACGACCGCGAGGGGACGAACCGGACCCAGCTAGCCGCCACGATCGCGATCGCGCGCGACCGGCTCGACCGGATGCAGGCCCAGCGGGCGGAACTCGACCTTGCCATCGTTGACCTGCAAACCCAGCTTCGCGAGGGCGAGCGGCGTCTTGCCCGCCCCGATGCCCCGTCCCATGCCGCCGAATAAAGGACCCATCCCATGACCAGCTATTCCGCCCCGCTCCAGGACATGCAGTTTCTGCTGCACGACGTGCTGGCGATCAGCGCCAGCGACATTCCCGGCTACGGCGATCTTGACGAGAGCTTTACCGGCGCGGTGCTGGAAGAAGCCGGAAAGCTGGCCCGCGACGTGCTGGAGCCGCTGAACGCCGTGGGCGACCGGATGGGCTGCGTGCTGGACAACGGCGTGGTGCGCACCCCGACCGGGTTCAAGGCGGCGTTCGACCAGCTTCGCGGCGGCGGCTGGACCGCGCTTGACTGCGACCCCGCCTATGGCGGACAGGGCCTGCCCTACCTCATGGGCACGGCGGTGGGTGAGATTCTGGTTTCGGCCAACATGGCGCTGAACATGTACCAGGGCCTGACGCACGGCGCCTATTCGGCGATCCATGTCCACGGCTCCGAGGCACAGAAGGCGCTCTACCTGCCCCGGATGGTGTCCTGCGACTGGACCGGCACCATGAACCTGACAGAGCCGCATTGCGGCACCGACCTGGGGCTGATGCGCACCCGGGCTGAGCCGCAGGCCGACGGGTCCTACAGGATCACCGGCACCAAGATCTTCATCTCGGCCGGCGAGCATGACATGGCCGAGAACATCGTCCACCTGGTGCTGGCCAAGGCGCCCGGCGGGGGCGAGGGGACCAAGGGGATCAGCCTTTTCATCGTGCCAAAGTTTCTGGTGAACCCGGACGGCAGCCTTGGCGCGCGCAACGCCCTTGCCGTCGGCAAGGTCGAGGACAAGATGGGCATCCACGGCAACGCCACCTGCGTGATGAACTACGACGGCGCGACCGGCTTTCTGCTGGGCGATCTGCACAAGGGCATGCGCGCCATGTTCACCATGATGAACGAGGCGCGGCTGGGTGTGGGCCTGCAAGGCTACGCCCTGGCCGAGGCCGCCTATCAGAACGCCCGCGCCTATGCCCGCGACCGGCTTCAGGGCCGCGCCATGACCGGGGCGGAAAACCCCGCCGGCCCGGCCGATCCGCTGATCGTGCATCCCGACATCCGGCGCAACCTGATGGACCAGAAAAGCTTTGTCGAAGGCGCCCGCGCCCTGACCTTCTGGGCCGCCTCGCTGATCGACCGCGCCAGCCGCAAGGGCGACGCCGCCGCCGACGGGCTGGTGTCGCTGATGATCCCGGTGATCAAGGGCTTTCAGACCGACAAGGGGTTCGACATGACGGTGCAGGCCCAGCAGATCTGGGGCGGGCACGGCTATGTCGAGGACAACGGCCTGAGCCAGTTCGTCCGCGACGCCCGCATCGCGCAGATCTATGAAGGCGCCAACGGCGTGCAGGCGCTGGACCTGGTCGGGCGCAAGCTGGCGCAGGACGGCGGCAAGCACGTGATGGCCTTTTTCGAGATGGTCAAGGCCGAGATCAAGGCGCACGAGGGCGACGCGGCCATGGCCGGCTTTGCCGAGCCGCTGAAAGCCGCCTCGAAGCAGCTTCAGGCGGCGGCGATGTTCTTCATGGCCCAGGGGGCGAAGAACCCCAACGCGGCGCTGGCCGGCTCTTACGACTTCATGCACCTGATGGGCCATGTCTGCATGGGCCTGATGTGGTCGCGCATGGCAAGGGCGGCCCATGCCGCGCTGGGCGCGGGGCGGGGCGATCCGGCCTTTCTGCGGGCCAAGATCGCGACCGGGCGCTATTACATGACCCGCCAGCTTCCGGCCTGCGCGATGCACCTTTCGCGCATCGAAAGCGGCGCCGATCCGGTGATGGCGCTTGGCCCCGAGGCGTTCTAGACTGGCCCCGCACATCGGAGAATGATCATGCCGAAGCGTTTTCGCCTGACCCGCCGCTTTCCGGTCGCCATGACCGAGGACGGCTATCGCAGGCTCAGACGCTTTTCCGCCGAGGCCGGCCTTGATGAGGGCGAGGCGCTGTCCTTTCTCTTCGAACACTTCGATTCCGTGACCGACAAGGAGACCTTGACCCACCGGCTCAGGCTGTTCAACTCGGACCTGGATGGACGCAAGGGCTGACCGCCCCCATCCTCTGTGCAAAAAATATCCTGCGGGGGTCCGGGGGCGCAAAGCCCCCGGGGGTTCCGGCAGACCACCAGGAAAGGCCCTTCGATGACCGCGAAACTCTACTGCTTCGGCGAAAGCGGCAATGCCTACAAATGCGCCCTGGCGCTGACCCTGTCCGGCATGGATTGGGAGCCGGTCTTTGTCGATTTCTTCAATGGCGAGGCGCGCAGCCCCGCCTATCGCGAGATCAACGAAATGGGCGAGGTGCCGGTTCTGATCGACGGCGAGACCACGCTCAGCCAGTCCGGCGTGATCCTCGACTACATCAGCTCCAAGACCGGCAAGCTGGGCGGAAAGTCGGCGGCCGAGCGGCGCGAGGTGCTGCGATGGATGTTCTGGGACAACCACAAGCTTTCGGGCCAGATCGGCACCACCCGGTTCCTGATGAACTTTCTGGCCGAGGACAAGCGCCCGGCCGGCGTGATCCCCTTTCTGCAAGGCCGCCTCAAGGCCGCCTACAAGGTGCTTGACGGCCATCTGGACGGCCGGAACTGGATCGCGGGGCCAGCGATGACCATCGCGGACCTGTCCTGCGCGGGCTATCTTTTCTACCCCGAACCCTTTGGCTTTGACCGCAAGGACTGGCCCAATGTCGACGCCTGGCTGGACCGCATCGCGGCAACCCCCGGTTGGCGGCACCCCTATGAGATGATGCCCGGCAACCCCTCGGACCGGGAGTGAGGAGACCACGATGACCGACGCCTATATCTACGACGCCGTCCGCAGCCCGCGCGGCAAGGGCCGTGCCGACGGCAGCCTGCACGAGCTGACGGCGGTTGCCCTGTCCGCGAAAATCCTGGACGCGGTCAAGGATCGCAACGGCCTTTCCGGCCATGCGGTCGAGGATGTGATCTGGGGCAACGTCACCCAGGTGGGCGAGCAGGGCGGGTGCCTGGCGCGCTCGGCGGTGCTGGCCTCGGGCCTTGACGAAAGCATCCCCGGCCTGGCCATCAACCGCTTTTGCGCCTCGGGAATGGAGGCGGTGAACCTCGCCGCCAACCAGGTCCGGGGCGGCGCCGGCATGGCCTATATTGCCGGCGGGGTCGAGATGATGGGCCGCGTGCCCATGGGCAGCGACGGCGCGGCGATCGCGGTCGATCCCGGCCTGGCGATGAAAACCTATTTCGTGCCCCAGGGCATCTCGGCCGACATCATCGCCACCGAATACGGCTTTACCCGCGATCAGGCCGACGCGCTGGCGGTGCAATCGCAGGCCCGCGCGGCGGCGGCCTGGAAGGCGGGGCGTTTTGACCGCTCGGTCATCACCATCCGCGACCAGAACGGCCTGCCGATCCTGGCGCATGACGAATACATGCGCCCCGGCACCGACATGCAGACCCTTGGCGCGCTCAAGGCCAGCTTCAAGGACATGGGCGAGGGGATGCCGGGCTTCGACAAGGTCGCGCTGATCAAGTATCCGCACCTGGAGCGGATCAACCACATCCACCACGCCGGCAATTCCAGCGGCATCGTCGACGGCGCGGCGGCGGTGCTGATCGGCAACAAGGAATTCGGCATCGCGCAGGGGCTGAAGCCGCGCGCGCGCATCCGCGCCACCGCCAAGATCGGCACCGATCCCACCATCATGCTGACCGGCCCGGTCCCGGCCACGGAAAAGATCCTGCGCGATGCCGGCATGACCATCGCGGACATCGACCTCTTCGAGGTGAACGAGGCCTTTGCCTCGGTCGTGCTGCGGTTCCTTCAGGCCTTTGAGGTTGACCCGGCGCTGGTCAACCCCAACGGCGGCTCGATCGCCATGGGCCATCCGCTGGGCGCAACCGGCGCGATCATCATCGGCACGCTCCTGGACGAGCTTGAGCGGACCGGCAAATCGACCGGCCTGGCGACGCTGTGCATCGCATCGGGCATGGGCGCCGCGACGATCATCGAAAGGGTCTGACGCTTGGACGACGGGGCGTTTCAGGACATCGGCGAAAGGCTGACAAGGGCGCTGCTTGCCGGCGACTTTGCGCTGTACCGTGACCTGTTCGTCCTGCCCGTCACCCTCACCCCGCGCGAAGGCGCGCCCTATGTGATCGCGGACCTGGATGCGCTGCGCGAGGATTTCGATCTTTACCACATGGTGCTGCGGACCAATGCCGTCACCGACATCTTTCGCGATCTTCAGGATGTGACGCCAACCGCGCCCGGCGCGGTCGTGGTGCGGGTGATCACCCATATCATGGAACACGCCAACCGCGTGGCCGAGCCGTTCGAGACCCGCTTTTTCCTGTCCGACCACGGCGGGGACTGGCGGATAAACGCCATCGAAAGCGCGCCGTCGCACCTGCGCTGGTCGCGCGGACAGGCCGGCCACGGCTTTGGCTGGGTCTGAGGGGGGGAAGGGATGCCAAAGCTTGATCTGTCAAGGGTTCCGGTCAAGACCGGCTCGATCTATCCGCCGCCCTGCGGCGCGATGATGGCCGGCCGCTCCAGCCTGCGGCTGGGGGATGCGGGCGGTCTGACGCAGTTCGGCGCCAACCTCGTCACCCTCGCGCCCGGCGCCATGAGCAGCCTGCGCCACGCCCACGCGGTCGAGGATGAATTCGTGATGATGACCGAGGGCGCGCTGGTGCTGATCGAGGACGAGGGCGAGACGCCGATGTACCCCGGCGACTGCGCCGCCTTTCCGGCGGGCAGCGGCAACGGGCACCATCTGGTCAACCGCTCTGCCGCGCCGGCCAGCTTTCTGGTGATCGGCACCCGCTCCGCGCGCGAGGTGGCCACCTATTCCGACGTCGATCTTGTGGTCACGGTCGAGGGCGGTCGGGCGCATTTCACGCACAAGGACGGCAAGGACTATGCCGGGGGGCCGCGATGATCATTGATCCCGCCAGGGTTCCGACGTCGGGTCAGGATGGCCTGCACACCGACCATCTGTCGGCAGTCCTGGGCGGGCTGGGCCAGTTCGGCGCCTATGTCGACACCTTGCAGCCCGGCGCCTGGTCGTCCCGGCGCCACTGGCACGAGGCCGAGGACGAGTTCCTGCTGGTGCTGGACGGCACCGTCACCCTGCGCGACGGCAACGGAATGACCGATCTGGGGCCGGGCGATGCCCTGTGCTGGCGCCACGGCGATCCGAACGCACATCATCTGACGAACCGGGGCAACGCTCCCTGCCGCTATCTGATCATCGGCAGCCGGGTGGCGGGCGACATCTGCCACTATCCCGACAGCGGCGAGCGGCAGGTGAACCTTGCGGCCACCTGGTCGGTGCAGGACAGCGCCGGCCGGGTGCTGCGCGGCGGCGATCTGCCGCCGGAGCTGCAAGACCTGCCGCCGCGCTGGGGCACGGCCTTTGACGGAACGAACCTGCCGAACGTGATCCGCAAGGGCTCGGTCGAGGGCGTCACCGGCTCGGGCTATCCCGAACCCTTCAACGCGCTGGGCGACTACATGGCCTATCCCCTGTCCGATGCCGGCGGGCTGACCCAGTTCGGCGCCTTCACCGAAACCCTGATGCCCGCCAGCCAGTCCTCGCAGCGCCACTGGCATGAGGCCGAGGACGAGTTCCTTTATGTGCTTGAGGGTGAGGTGACCGTGGTTGAAGACGACGGCGAGCACATCCTGACCCCCGGCATGGCGGCCTGCTGGCCCCGTGGCGTGCCCAACGCCCATACCTTGCGCAACCGCTCGGCCACACCGGTCTTTTATCTTGTCGCCGGCACGCGGCTGGAAAACGACCGCTGCCATTACCCCGATATCGACCTGTCCTATTCACGCCGGGACGGGGTGCGCATCATGTCCCACAAGGACGGAACCCCCTATCCCGGCTGGCCCAAAGGAGCACCTAAGTGACTGACTTCACCCTTTCCACCGACGCAGACGGCGTCGCCACCATCACCTGGGACGTGGCGGCAAAGTCGATGAACGTCATGTCGACGGCGGCGTTTCTGCACCTCAGCGACCTGTTCGACGCGGCGCTGGCCGATCCGGCGGTCAAGGGCATCATCCTGACCAGCGCGAAAAAGGATTTCGCCGGCGGCATGGACCTGAAGGTCATCGCGCAGATGAAGGATGCCGGCCCGCAGGGTGCCTTTGACGGCGTGATGAACATCCACAGGATCCTGCGCAAGATCGAGCTTGCCGGCATGGACCCCAAGACCAGGAAGGGCGGCAAGCCCATCGTCGCCGCCCTGCCGGGCACCGCGCTGGGCATCGGGCTGGAGCTGCCGCTGTCTTGCCACCGCATCATCGCCGCCGACAACCCCAGGGCCAGGATCGGCCTGCCGGAAATCCTGGTCGGGATCTTCCCCGGCGCGGGCGGCACCACGCGGCTCGTGCGCAAGATGGGCGCGATGATGGCCGCGCCCTTCCTGCTGGAGGGCAAGCTTTCCAGCCCGAAAGAGGCCCTGGCAGCCGGCATCATCGACGAGGTGGTCGAACCGGGCCAGCTCTTGTCAAGGGCCCGGGAATGGGTGCTGGGCGCCAAGGACGCCGATCTGGTCAAGCCCTGGGACGACAAGGGCTACAAGATGCCCGGCGGCACCCCCTATCATCCGGCGGGATTCCAGACCTTTGTCGGCGCTTCCGCCATGGTGATGGGCAAGACCATGGGGGTCTATCCGGCGGCCAGGGCCCTTTTGGCGGCGGTCTATGAGGGCGCCATGGTGCCCTTTGACGTGGCGCTAAGGATCGAGGCGCGGCATTTTACCAGCGTTCTGATGCATCCCTCCTCAGCCGCGATGATCCGCAGCCTCTTCATCAACAAGGAAGCTCTGGAAAAGGGCGCGAACCGGCCTGCCCTGGCCGACCAGAGCGTGAAACGGCTGGGCGTGATCGGCGCGGGCATGATGGGCGCGGGCATCGCCTATGTCAGCGCCAATGCGGGCATCGAGGTGGTGCTGATCGACAGCACGCCCGAGGCCGCCGAACGGGGCCGCGCCCATTCCGAGTCGCTTCTGGACAAGGGCATCAAGCGCGGCAAGGTCACGGCCGAGCACAAGGCCGCCGTTCTGGGCCGGATCACCGCCACTACCGATTACGCCGCGCTGGCCGGCTGCGATCTGATCGTCGAGGCGGTGTTCGAGGACCCCAAGGTCAAGGCCGAGGTGACCGCCAGGGTTGAGGCCGCGGTCGGCGAAGACTGCATCTTTGCCACCAACACCTCGACCCTGCCGATCTCGTCGCTGGCCCGCGCCAGCGCCCGGCCGGAACAGTTCATCGGCATCCACTTCTTCAGCCCGGTGGACAAGATGGCGCTGGTCGAGATCATTCGCGGCAAAAAGACGGGCGCGCGGGCGGTGGCCAAGGCGCTGGATTTCGTCCGCCAGATCCGCAAGACCCCGATCGTGGTGAACGATGCGCGGTTCTTCTACGCCAACCGCTGCATCATCCCCTATCTGAACGAGGGCATGCGCATGCTGGCCGAGGGCGTGGCGCCGGCGCTGGTGGAAAACGCGGCCAGGCTCCTGGGCATGCCGCTGGGCCCGCTGCAACTGGTGGACGAAACCTCGATC
Source organism: Paracoccaceae bacterium (assembly GCA_052387855.1). Taxonomy (GTDB): domain Bacteria; phylum Pseudomonadota; class Alphaproteobacteria; order Rhodobacterales; family Rhodobacteraceae; genus CAIYZT01. Next base: position 7,039 of record JBQTIT010000054.1, on the reverse strand, counting down.
GACCTGGGCGTCAAGATCGCCAAGGCGACCAGGGCGGCGATGGGGGCAGACTATCCGGACGGCGCGGTGGACGAGGTGCTGTTCTGGATGGCCGAACAGGGCCGCATGGGCAAGAAGGCCAACGCCGGCTTTTACGCCTATTCGGACAAGGCAGAGCGTCTGGGCCTGTGGGAGGGTCTGGCGAAACGGTTCCCGCCGGCCGCCACGCAGCCCGACCTTGGCCAGGCGCAGGACCGCCTGATGATGGCCCAGGTGCTGGAGGCGGTGCGCGCGCTGGAAGAGGGCGTTCTGACCGACATCCGCGAGGGCGACGTGGGCGCCATCCTGGGCTGGGGCTTTGCGCCCTGGTCGGGCGGCCCTTTTGGCTGGCTCGACATCATCGGCGCGGCAAAGGCGGTTGCGATCTGCGAGGCGCTCGCGGCGGCCCACGGCGCCCGCTTTGCCGCGCCCGGCCTCTTGCGCGAGATGGCTGCCAAGGGGTCGGCGTTCTACCCGGCAACCAGGTCTCAGGCCGCCTGAGGGTCAAAACTGTAGCCAAAGCGTGCGATGTCCTCGGCGCAGACCTCGGCCAGCAGGGCGGCGCTGGCCGGGGTGTAGTGGCTGCGGTAATCGGCCTCGCGCGCCGTCGTGGCATTGGCGCGGGCGATGGGGCCCAGGCGAAAGCCCAGATGCGCCTCAAGCGGCGCAAGATCGCGCGCCAGATGTTCGAGCCGGATAAAGGCCGAACAGCGCTCTGCCCCCGCCCCGTCGCGCAGGTAGGCCGAGGCGGGCCAGAGGCGCAGTGCGGTCAGGGTCTGGGGATGGTCCAGAAATCCGGCGAAGTCATGGGTCTTGGCCAGACCCACGGCCGGGTGGGCAAAGGACTGCGTCCGCAGCCAGTGGTAATAGCTGACGGCGCGGTCCCAGGGGTTGCGCACCAGGGTAAAGGTAAAGAACGACGCCGTCTCTTCGGGCGTGACCAGCCCCTGGATGTCGGCCAGGGTCGAATGCTTCCAGAGCCGCCCGGCGGTGCGCAGCCCCCTCAGCCGCCCGCGCCGCGCCCGCGCCTTGGGCGTGTCCCCGATCAGGATGTCATCCTTCATCGCCCGCGCTTCAAGCGCCAGCGCCAACGCCGTGCCGCCGGTCTTGGGGATATGCACAAAGATGTAGCGGCGCCCGCGCGAGATGATCATCGGTGCACCAGCGGCGCCTGCGGAAGCCTCCGGCGGGGGTATTTGTGCAGAGAAGAAGCCGCTTTCACTTTGGCCAAATATCCCCCCCGGAGGGTCCGGCGCCGGGCCGGGGTGCTGAAGCTTCAAGGCCGGGCGCCACCGGCGTCAGACCGCGTTGGGCAAGGGGCGGCCCTCGTCCCAGGCGATGATGTTGGCCAGCGCCATCATCCCCATGTTCTCGCGCACCTCCAGCGCGGCGGTGCCCAGATGCGGCAGCAGGGTGACGTTCTCCATGGTCATGAATTCGGCCGGAACCTTTGGCTCGAACTCGTAGACATCCAGACCGGCCCCCGCGATCTGTCCCCTTTGCAGGGCGGCGATCAGGGCCGGCTCGTCGACCACATCCCCGCGCGAGATGTTGATGAAGAGGGCATCGGGGCGCATCCGGGCAAAGGCCTCGGCGTTCATCAGATGATGGGTTTCCCTGGACCCTGGCACGGCCACCACGACGATGTCGGCCCCCAGCGCCTCGGCCATGGAAACCTGGGCGGCGGGCAGGCCGGGGTCGGCGATGGCCGAGCGGTTGTGGAACACCACCTCCATGCCAAAGCCGTAATGGCAGCGCCGGGCGATGGCCTTGCCGATGCGGCCCATGCCGATGATCCCGACGCGGCGGCCCGTGACATGCATGCCCAGCATCTGCACCGGGCCCCAGCCGCGCCATTCGCCGCGCCGCAGCACGCGCTCTCCCTCTCCGGCGCGGCGCGCGGTCATCAGGATCAGCGTCAGCGCGATGTCGGCGGTGGCGTCGGTGACCGCGCCGGGGGTGTTGGTGACGGCGATGCCGAGGGCGCGGGCGGCGGCGGCGTCGATGTGGTTATAGCCCACACCGAAATTGGCCAGGATGCGCGCCCGGGGGGCCGGGACATCGGCAAAGACATCGGGCTGAAAGCGGTCGCCAAGGGTGGGCAGGACCGCATCGAAATCGCGCAGCGCGGCGCGCAATTCGCCCGCGTCAAGGACCTCGGTCCGGTCGCGCAGGGTGACGTCAAAGCGCGCGCGGGCGGCGGTCAGCACCTTGTCCGGCAGGCGCCGCGTGATCAGCAGCTTTTTCAAAACATTCGCCCTCCCAATGGAACCTCATGCCCCGGCCCGATCAGGACCACTTCGCCGCTTTCGTCGGGCAGGCCGAGGACCAGCACCTCGGACAGGACCTTGCCGATCTGGCGCGGCGGGAAATTGACCACGGCCAGGACCTGCCGGCCGACCAGCCCCTCGGGCGTGTAGTGCCGGGTGATCTGGGCCGAGGACCGCTTGACCCCCAGATCGCCCCCGAAATCGACCCAGAGCTTGATGGCGGGTTTGCGCGCCTCGGGGAACGGCTCGGCGCGGACCACGCGGCCGACGCGGATGTCGACGGCGGCGAAATCCTCATAGCCGATCATGCCGACAACTCGCGCCCGCGCGCCGTGGCCGCCGCCACCGCCCGCGTCATCAGCGGGGTCAGGCCGCTGGCGGGGTCCATCAGATGGGCCAGCGCGGCGGCCGTGGTGCCACCCGGCGAGGTGACGTTGATGCGAAGCTGCGCCGCCCCATCCGGAGAGCGATGGGCCAACTCCCCCGCGCCGCAGACCGTGGCGCGGGCCAGGCGCATGGCCAGATCGGGCGCCAGCCCCTGGGCGGCGCCGGCTGCCGCCATCGCCTCGATCAGGTGAAAGACATAGGCCGGGCCCGAGCCGGACAGGCCCGTCACCGCGTCGATCTGCGTCTCGCTGTCAAGGCGCACCACCTCGCCCACGGCGCGCATCAGCGCTTCGGCCAGCGCCAGGTCGGCCGCGCCGGCCATGCCGTTGCCGACCATGGCGGTGATGCCGCGCCCGACCATGGCGGGCGTGTTGGGCATGGTGCGCACGATCGGCGTGGTGGGCCCGAACACCTGCTCGAAGGTCGCGATCGGGGTGCCGGCGGCGATCGAGACGATCAGGGTTCCGCCACCGCCCAGCGCCTGAAGCGCGGGCAGCGCGGCGCCCATCATCTGCGGCTTGACCGCCAGAAGCGCGACCGCAGGCTGCACGGGCAGGCCCTGGTTCAGATGCACACCGCTGGCGGTCAGCCAGTCTGACGGGTTCGGCTCCAGCACCCAGACGCTGGCGGGGGGCAGGCCTGCCGCCAGCCATCCGGACAAAAGGGCAGAGCCCATCTTGCCGCATCCCAAAAGCACGAGGCCCCTTTGGGCCACCACGTCCAGCGCCATGCACAGTCTCCTGATTTCCGGCAGGTTAGGCGGGGATCGGCGCGGCTTCAATGGGCTTTGCGGGGGGCATCGCGCGCCGGTTCAGGCGTGGCCATAGGCCTCGGCGATGGCGACGCTCATCGCGTCCGCCGGCGCCCGTCCGCCCCAGCAGACAAGCTGGAAGGCCGGATAGAACCGCTCTGCGGCCAGAACGGCGGACGAGATCAGCCGGTCGATCTGGTCAGGCCCGGCGATCTGCCCGCCGGCAAGGCAAAGCCCATAGCGCCAGACCATCAGCTTTTGCTCTTCCCAATAGGTAAAGGCGCCGGTCCAGACCATGTCGTTGCAGCGGTTCAGCACGTCATAAAGGCCCGGCCGGGACTCTGGCGGCGGGTCCATCTCGAAGGTGCAGATCAGGCGCAGGGTTTCGTCCTGCGGCGACCAGGCCAGGGTCAGCGAATAGGTGCGCCACTGGCCTTCGACGGCCATGGCGATCTGGTCTTCGGTGACGCGGTCAAATTCCCAATCGTGTTCGTTGGCCAGGGTCTCAACGATATCAATCGGATGCAGGTCATCCTCTACCAACAGGTCTTCTGCGATCCCCATAAACAACCTCTTGATGAAGCCAATTCACGGCGGCAAGCCACAAACGGCTGTGGCGCCCTGCAAGGAAAGGTGGCCAGGGCACACACCCTTACTAGATATGGTGTGCCCAATCCGATAGCCTGTAAAGTGATTTGTTGGCAAATGTTCTGTGGACAACTTGGCTGGTGCTGCCTGCGGCGCGCTGCCCCGGACCCCGCCGCCGCCCTTGACCGCGCAGCCCATCCAACCTATGCCCGCAGCGTCGTTCAGCGGAGGGGAACATGGGCTTCAAGATGGGGATCGTCGGGCTTCCCAATGTCGGGAAATCCACCTTGTTCAACGCCCTGACGCGCACGGCGGCGGCGCAGGCGGCGAACTTTCCCTTTTGCACCATCGAGCCAAATGTGGGTGAGGTCGCAGTCCCTGACGCCAGGCTGGACCGGCTGGCGGCCATTGCCGGCAGCAAACAGATCATCCCCACGCGCATGACCTTTGTCGACATCGCGGGGCTGGTGCGCGGCGCTTCCAAGGGCGAGGGGCTGGGCAACCAGTTTCTGGCCAACATCCGCGAATGTGACGCCATCGCGCATGTGCTGCGCTGTTTTGAGGACGGCGACATCACCCATGTCGAAGGCAAGATCGACCCCGTTGCCGATGCCGAGACCATCGAGACCGAGCTGATGCTGGCCGATCTGGAATCGGTCGAGCGGCGCCTTGCCAGCCTGGCAAAGAAGCTGCGCGGCGGCGATCAGGACACGCTGGACCAGGACCGCCTGCTTCGCGCCGCGCAGGCCGCGCTGGCCGAGGGCAAGCCGGCGCGCTCGGTGAAAGTGGCCGAGGACGACGAGAGGCAGTGGCGGATGCTGCAACTCTTGACCTCAAAGCCCGTGCTTTACGTCTGCAACGTCGAAGAGGCCTGCGCGGCGGCTGGCAATGCCCAGTCGGCACGGGTGGCGGCGATGGCGGCGGGCCAGGGGGCGGCCTCGGTCGTGATCTCGGCCAGGATCGAGGAAGAGATCAGCCAGCTTGCCCCGGATGAGGCAGCGATGTTCCTTGAGGAGATGGGCCTGCACGAGGCGGGTCTGGACCGGCTGATCAAGGCCGGCTACGCGCTTTTGGGCCTGCGCACCTATTTCACCGTCGGCCCGAAAGAGGCCCGCGCCTGGACGATCGAAGCCGGCTGGCTTGCCCCGCGCGCCGCCGGGGTCATCCACGGCGATTTCGAAAAGGGATTCATCCGCGCCGAGACCGTGGCCTATGACGACTACGTCGCCGGCAATGGCGAGGCCGGGGCGAAAGAAGCCGGCAAGTTCCGCGTCGAGGGCAAGACCTATGAGGTCAAGGACGGCGACGTTCTGCACTTTCTGTTCAACGCCTGACCCTAAAGGTCGATGGGAACCATCGACTGGCCAAGCCGGGCCGCGATCCGGTCAAGCCGGCGCTGGAGCCTTGTCTGCGATGGGTTCTTCCAGTCCGGCCTTTGGTCAAGAAAGCCTGCCGCCGCCAGATCGGCGCCAAGGCGGGGAAAGTCGGTCGGGCACAGCGCCTGATACCAGGCCAGACCGGAGTCCAGCGCAGAGGCGGGGGCATAGGCACGGGTGAACGACGTCAGCGCGACCGCCTCGGCCCCGGAAAAGGCCACGGTCTGCGCGGCAAGGGCCGGCGCGTAATGGCCGCGCCGGGCCAGGATGGCCACGCGCGCCCGCGGATCGGCGGCAAAGGCGACAAGGTGCATGGCCGAACCATCGACGCCGACGATGCGCCGCGCACCGCGATAAAGCGCGATCTGCGCGTCAAGGCTGTGCTCTTGCGGGTGAAAGATGTGATAGCCCGCGTCGGCCAGCGCGGATTCAAGCCGGTCCTCGAACAAGAGGCCGCCCTTGTGCGGGCCCAGGCGGCTGCGCGAGACATAGACGCTGTCACGGACGCCCGATGCCGGCTTTGCCTCGATCCGGCGGCGCAGGAACCGGCGATAGTCCGGCGTTCCGGAAAACAGCCCTTCGTCGGTCGAGATGCCGGGCGCAGGCACCACAAGCTCTTCGATCCGTTCGTTCCCGGTCACGGTCCAGACCGGCAGGTCGATCCCGAGAAAGGCCAGCACCGCCTGCAGATGCCGCGTTGTGCCCGGGCGCGTGGGGCGCTGTGCGGTGGCCCCGGTGCCGGGCCGTTCAAGGAAAAGAATGCCCTCGGGCGGGGGGTCCAGATGGTCAAGCGCCCAGAGCCGCGCGGTCGAGAAGATCAGCGCATGCCCGAAATGGTGCATCCCGATCCCCCCATACAGCCAGCGCCCCGGCCGCAGCGGCAGGCCGGCGGCATCGGGACAGGGCGCCGGCGCCATCAGATCGCCGGAATGCGCCGGATGGCCGGCGGTCTGAACCGGGAGGCCGGCGGCGGAAAAGACGCCATGGACCTGCGCCATGCCCCGCCGCTCGTCCGGCAGGCTGGGGCGCAGGATGGCGCCGCGAACGGGGCCAAGCCCCGCTGCCAAAGTGCGGGCCGGGGCCGAACGAGCTGCCCCTGAACGGGAAATCGCCTGCAAGGGTCCGTGCCTTTGGCTGACTGCTGTCCCCAGTGATAGCGGCAAGCCCGGCCCGGGGAAAGGATTACCCCGCCCCGGGGCCGCGGGCGCTCCCGCCGTCAGCTTACGCGGCCGCCAGAAAAGCGGTGGACGACCATCGTGACGATGATGACGATGCCAAAGATGAACTCGGTCCAGAAGCCGGCGAACCCCGCGCCGACCGCGCCCGAGGGGATAAGCCCGATGGTCAGCGCGCCAAAGGTGGCGCCGATGATCGTTCCCAGCCCGCCCCAGACCGGCGTTCCGCCCACAAAGATCGCCGCCAGCACCGGCAGAAGATAGGCTTTGCCCGACAGCGGAAACCAGACCATGTTGGCGGTCTGCACCAGGATCAGCCCCGAAAGCGCCCCGGCAACACCGGTCAGCACTGTCCGTCGTCGAATGCTTTGGAACGGGTGGCCTGATTTTGGAGCGGAGAGCTCGGGCTCATCGGGTTCAGGTTATGCTGCTTGACGCTGATGGTTCAAGCGGCGGTTTTGGATGGTCTGCTGT
>JBQTIT010000053.1:0-77420 GCA_052387855.1 Paracoccaceae bacterium | reverse complement strand
GTAAGCGGCGGCCACGCCCCATTGGATTGATGAGTTCCTGATGCGCGCCGCGCCTGCGAGAAGGTCTGCTTGAGCAGATGGAGGTTGCGCATGGCGGACGGTGGCGATGGTTTCATGGGGCGGTGTGAGGTTGTCGAACCGCGGCGGCGCGGCAAGCGGCGGTGGCCTGCTGAGCTCAAGGCTCGGATCGTTGCCGAAAGTCTTCGGCCGGGTGTGCGGGTCTGCGATGTGGCTGCGCGCTATGACCTCCTGCCCCATCACCTGTCAGATTGGCGTCGGCATGCCCGACAGGGTCGGCTGGCTCTGCCGGGTGAACTGATAGACGCACTGACCACATCGCCAAGTTCGGCGGTCATGGAACCTGCCTTTGTGCCGCTGTCCATTCTGCCCGCCCCTGTGGATCCGCAAAGATCGGCTGTGGTCGAGGTGTCTCAGAACGGCAGTGGCGTGATGACGATCGAGGTGGGGCCCGATCTGCTGCTGCGCATTCCCAGCGATGTCGCGGTGGAACGCGCGGCGGCGCTGGTGCGCGCATTGCGTGGGGCGGCATGATTGTCGCCGGCCAACGGCTGCCGATCCTGATCGCGACGAAGCCGGTCGACTTCAGGTGCGGGCATAACGCTCTGGCGCTGCTCGTGCAGACCGAGCTGAAACTCGATCCGCACTCCGGGGTTACGGTGGTGTTTCGGTCAAAACGCGGTGACAGGTTGAAGATCCTTGTGTGGGACGGCACCGGAATGGTTCTGATCTACAAGGTCTTGGAACAGGGCAGCTTCGCCTGGCCAAAGGTTCAGGACGGGGTGATGCGGCTGTCGCGGGCGCAATTCGAGGCTCTGTTCGAGGGGCTGGACTGGCGTCGGGTGGTCGCGCAGCGGGTGTTGCCGCCAGCTGCGGCAGGATGACTCACCGGGTCGGTTTTGGCGTTGTTTTATTGGGCTTTCTGTCCCGGATCGGGTAGAAATGCGCATGTCGCAGCCCCTCGATCTCAGCCAGTTTCCGGACCTGCCGCCCGAGGTGGTTAAGGCCTTTGCCGCCCAAAAAGCGGCGCTGGAAGCCGCGCAATTTGAGGCGCGCGTTGAACGCGCGGCGCGCCAGCACGAACAGGCCGTGGTCGCGGAGAAGGACGCCTTCATCACCGAGCTGAAGGCATTGATCGAGAAGCTGGAAGGTCAGGTTCAAGAGTATCGACGCACCAAGTTCGGGCCGAAATCCGAGAAGCTGGACCCTGCGCAGCTGGAGCTGGCGCTGGAAGATCTGGAAACCGCCATCGCCGAGACGCAGGCGCAGATCGCCGCCGTCGAGGACAGGATCGCGGCCAGCGAACCAGACCCAGAGAAGCGCAAGCCGCGCGCGCCCCGCAAGGCCCGGGCATTGCCCGAAAGCCTGCCGCGTGTCGAGCGCGTGGTCGAGCCTGAGAGCATCGTCTGCCCCTGCGGCTGCGGCGACATGGTGTGGATCGGCGAGGACCGCACCGAGCGGCTGGATTACATCCCCGCGCGCTATCAGGTCATCGTCACGGTGCGCCCCCGATATGCCTGCCCCAAGGGGCGCACAGGTGTGGTTCAGGCAAAGGCACCTGCGCATCTATTGGAGGGGAGCTGGCCAACCGAGGCGCTGCTGGCCCAGATCGCCGTATCCAAGCATTCAGAATATATGCCGCTCAATCGCCAGTCCGTGGTGATGGCCCGCCATGGGGTGCCGATCGACCGATCTGTGTTGGCGGATTGGATGGGCCGCACGGGGGCTGCCATCGCGCCTGTTGTCGATCACATGGCCGAACAGCTACTGTCCGACAGCACCCGGCTCTATGTCGATGAAACCACCGCGCCTGTTCTCGACCCCGGGCGGGGCAAAACCAAGACGGGCTACCTCTGGGCGGTGTTGCGCGATGACCGGGGCTGGAACGGTCCGGCACCACCTGGCGTCGTGTTCCATTATCGCCCCGGGCGTAAAGGCGAATATGCCGCCGAAATCCTCAAGGGGTTCAACGGGACAATCCAGGTCGACGCCTATGGCGCCTATACCCACCTGGCCACACCTAAACGCCCGGGCGGCGATCCGCTGCGGCTGGCCTTCTGCTGGGCGCATGGCCGCAGGAAGCTGATCGCGGCCAAGCCCAAGAAGGGATCCCCCATCGTCGACGAGGCGCTGTTGCGCATCGCGGCGCTTTACAAGGTCGAGGATGCCATCCGTGGGTCCGACCCGGACCACCGCCGGGCTGTCCGGCAAGAAATGTCCCGCCCGTTGGTCGATGAATTCTTCACCTGGCTGAAGGCACAGGCCGCGCGGGTCTCGCGCAAATCCGACCTCGGTGAGGCCATGGCCTACATGCTGAAACGGCAGGACGGCTTCAGGCTGTTCCTCGAGGACGGACGCGTCGACATCGACTCCAACCTCGTGGAAAACGCCATCCGCAGCCCGGCCATGAACCGCCGCAATGCGCTCTTTGCCGGCCATGACGAGGGCGGGCGCAATTGGGCCCGCTTCGCCAGCCTGATCGGCACATGCAAGATGAACGGCGTCGAACCCTATGCCTATCTGCGCGATCTGTTCACCAAGCTGGCCAATGGCCATCTCGCGCGCGACATCGACGCCCTTATGCCGTGGGCCGACATTCAGCAGGACAATGATGCATAAGGACCTCGTCTCGTAGTCCCTGACGAGCTACCAGCCGCCCTCCGCTCCGAACCATCACGGCAACGCGCAGGCGCGAAATCAATGGGGCATGGCCGCCGCTTACGGATAGCCGGGGTAGACCGCCGATAGCTGCGCCCGGTGCAGGGGCTCGGGCGGCAGGCCGAACAGATCCCAGGGCAGCGGCGCGCCACCGACGGCGCCGTCGGCGTCGTTCGCGAGCAGGTCCAGCCCCACGGCCCAGGTGCCACCGCAGCGCAGCGGCTCGGCGCTCTGGCGCAGCGCCGCCGTGGCCAGGGGCAGCGCCGCCGTGGCCCAATCCCTGATGCGCCCCTGCGGGCCGATCCGCGCCCAGCCTTGCGGCCCTACCACCCAAGCACCTTTCGCAGCATGTTCAGCGCGACCAGGATCAGGAACACCGCAAAGACGCGCTTGAGCGGCCTTGGGTCCATCGCATGGGCCAGATGCGTGCCCCAGGGCGTGGTCACATAGGTCGCCCCGATGACCAGCAGAAAGGCCGGCAGGTTGACCGCCCCCAGGGTGAAGGGGGGCGCGCCGGTGGTCTGCACCAGCACAAAGCCCAGCACCGAGGGCACCGCGATCAGCATCCCGATTCCGGCGGCGGTTCCCACCGCCCGGTGGATCGGCACCGAAAACAGCGTCATCAGCGGCACGCCGAATGTGCCGCCGCCGATCCCCATCATGGCCGAAAAGAACGCCAGCGCCGTGGCCATCACGCCGCGCAGCGGCTGGCCCGGCAGCGCGCCCGCCAGACGCCAATGCGCGCGCCCCAGGGCCATGTACAGCCCCGCGACCCCCGCCAGCGCGGCAAAGACCGCTTGCAGCGCCTGCGACGAGACGCGGCTTGCCACCAGCGTGCCGGCCGCCGCGCCCAGAACGATGAACACCGACCAGCCGCGCAGCAGCGCCCAGTCCACCGCACCCCTGGCGTTGTGCGCCATGACCGAGCGCGGCGAGGTGACGATGATCGTGGCCAGCGAGGTCGCGATGCAGACCTGCATCAGGTGCGGGCCGTCATAGCCGAGCGAGGTGAAGGCATAAAAGAATGCCGGCACCAGCACGATGCCGCCCCCGACCCCCAGCAGGCCGGCCACCAGACCGGCAAGGCCGCCGATCACGACAAGAAGCGCCGCCATCGGCAGCAGGATGGAAAGATCGGGCATCGCATGTCCTTGGGGCGGCCCCTGCGGCCCCCCTTGCCGGGGCAGAGTGCCGAAACCCCGCCGGGCCTGCAAGCCCGGCGCGTGCCCTTTGTCAGACGGCCTCGGCGCGGCGGGCCTCGGCCTCGCGCGCGGCCTCGATCGCCACGCGGCGGCGCCGGCGCGTCTCGTAGACCACGGCAAAGACGATGGTCACCAGGATCATCAGAAAGGCCAGCGCGTTGATCGTCGGCGTGATGCCCGAGCGGACCTTGGAGAACACATAGACCGTCAGCGTGTCGGCCCCGCCGCGCGTGAACAGCGTGACGTTGAAATTCTCGATGGACTGAAAGAACGAGATCGCCGCCCCGGCCCCCAGCGCGGGATAAAGATGCGGCAGCAGGACCCGCCGCATCACCTGGGCGTGGCTGGCGCCCAGGTCAAGCGCGGCCTCCTCCAGCCCCTGGTCAAAGCTTTGCAGGCGCGCCAGAACCAGCAGCATCACAAAGGACGCGATGTAGCTGACCTGCCCCAGCACCGACAGATGCAGGCCCGAGCCGACCGAGAACTGGTTCCAGAACAGCAGGGTCGAGATGCCGATCACCACGCCCGGAACCAGGATCGGCGCCACCATCAGCCCATAAAGGATGCCGCGCAGCCGCCCGCCGATGGAATTGACCAGGATCGCCCCCGCCGCCCCGACCGGCACCGCGATCACCACCACCGCCAGCGCCACCAGAATCGTGTTGCGGAACGCGATCCAGATCCGGTTGTCGTTGTAGAGCGCGACGAACCAGTCGTCGGTCAACCCCTTCCAGGGGATGATGGTCGGCAGCTTGCTGGCGTTGAAGGCGGCGCCGGACATCACCACCAGCGGCAACAGCAGGTAAAGCAGAAAGGCCGCCATGTAGATGTGGCCAAGGGTCTTTCGGTTGAACGGCATCTGACTGACCCCCCTACTTCGCGATGTCGGACAGCTTGACGCGGAACACCCGCATCGCCAGCGTCACCATGAGGGTGCAGAACAAGAGCAGCATGAAGGCAAAGGCCGCCCCCGCGTTCCAGTCCTGCCCTTCGAGCATGATGCCCTGGATGGTCTGGGTGAACCAGTTGCCGGTCGTGGAGTTGATGATCGCCGGCACCAGCAGCGAGCCGGCCGACAGCATGAACACCATCACCGCGCCCGAGGCGATGCCGGGCTTGGAATGCGGCAGGATCACCCGCCAATGCGTGCGCCACCAGGGCGATCCCAGATCCTCGGCCGCCTCGATCTGGTTGCTGTCCAGCGACTGCATCGCGTTGTAGAGCGGGAACAGCATGAACAGCACATAGGCATAGACCAGCGTCACCACGACCGGGCTGTAGCCGTCGATCCAGCGGATTTCCCGCTCGATCAGGCCCAGCGCCATCAGAATGGCGTTGAGCGGGCCCTTCAGGGTCAGGATGATGTACCAGGCGAAAGAGCGCAGCACCTCGGACACCCAGAGCGGCACGAACAAGAGCAGGAACAGCGTGGGAAGCGAGCGGTTCGAGGCGACCTTGGCCAGGTAGAACGCCAGCGGATAGGCCAGCGCAAAGCAGACCACGGTCACGACCATGGAATAGATGATCGTCAGCACAAAGACCTTGATCCGCGCCGGGATCGGAAAATCGAGCCCCAGAAAGCCAAAGGGCACCTCGTTGCCCAGGATCTGCCCATAGTTGGACAGGCTGTAGACGTCCTTGGGCCCGCCGATGTCGACCACCGGAAGATAGGGGCGGAACGAGGCCTCCAGCAGCTTGAAATCGGGCAGGATCACCAGAACCAGCAGCCAGAAGGCGGTCAGCCCGATGAAGGTAAAGGTCAGCCCCCTGCCGTAGCGACGATAAAGATCGTGCATGGCTCAGGCCCCCGCCGAGGTGCTGTCGGGCAAGAGCGAGGCGTTGCGCGCCGCAAACACCATGTGCATCCGCGCGCCCGAGGCCGGCGCCGTGCTGGTTCCGTCGTTGCGAAGCTCTGCCGTCATCGGCGTGCCCTGCTCGCTCACCGCGTGGACGGTGATGAAGTTGCCTTCGAAGGCAACCTCGGTCAGCGTGACGGGAACCGAGTTTTCCTCTCCCGGCGTGGCCGAGAGGGTGACATGTTCGGGGCGAACGTAAAGCTTGACCTTCTGGCCGGCCGAGGTGGCGGGCAGCCGGGCGCGGAAGGTGCCAAGCGGGGTGGAAAAGCTGGCCGTTCCTTCGTGCGCGTTCTGAACATCGCCCGTGAAAATGTTGTTTTCGCCCACGAAAGAGGCGACGAACCCGTTGACGGGGCTGTTGTAGATCTCGCGCGGGTCGGCCACCTGTTGCAGGCGGCCCTGACTCATCACGCCGACGCGGTCTGACATGGCCAGCGCCTCGCCCTGGTCGTGGGTGATGTAGATAAAGGTGACGCCGGTGCGCTTCTGGATGGCGCGCAACTCTGCCCGCATGTGCTGGCGCAGCTTGAGGTCAAGCGCCGACAGCGGCTCGTCCAGCAGCATCACGGCCGGCTCGACCGCCAGCGCGCGGGCGATGGCGACGCGCTGCTTCTGGCCGCCGGATAGCTGGCTGACCATCTTGTCGGCCGAATCGTGCAGGTCCACCAGCGCCAGCAGCTCTTCGGCCCGCTTGCGCCGCGTGGCCTTGTCGACGCCCCGCACCTCAAGCCCGAAGGCGATGTTTTCCCAGATCGGCATCAGCGGAAACAGCGCGAGGTTTTGAAAGATCAGCGCCGTCGGGCGCTGGTTGGGGCGCAGCCCGCGCACATCCTTGCCGCCGATGCGGATCGCGCCCTCGGTCGGCTCCGTAAAGCCGGAAATCATCCGCAGGATCGTGGTCTTGCCGCAGCCCGAGGGGCCGAGGAAGGAAAAGAACTCGCCCGGCCGGATGTTGACGTTCACATGATCCACCGCGCGGAACTTTCCGAAATCGCAGCAGACATCGTCCAGATCTATCCCGGCACTCATGGCAGTCCTTCCCCGTAATTTTTGTCAGGCTATGAGGGCCAAGGCGCGCGCGCAATGGCTATGACCAGTCTTGCGCCGGCTTTCGGTCCAGATGGCGGATGGCCCGCCAACAGAAAGGACGCCGGAGCCCTTCGGCCCCGGCGCCCGATTCAGGTCTGTCCGATCAGGACGCCTTGTACTTGTCGGCGTATTCGCCGCGCTTGGCGATGAACTCGGCCGACTGTTCCGGCCACCACCACAGGCGCGACAGGGCGGCATCGTCGAAGGTGCCGTTGTAGTAGGCGGTCACGTCGGGGTTCATCATTTCGCCCGCGCCCTTGCCCACCGGGTTGGACGAGAAGGCCGAGGCCCAGGCGGCGGCGCCCTCGCCGGTCGAGGTCCACTTGGCCAGCTCGTGCGCCTGGTCGACGTTGACGGCGTTCTTCATCAGCACAAAGCCCTGGTGCCAGGCAAAGGCGCCCTCGGCCGGGGCGGCATAGCCATAGCCGTCGTTGCGCAGGTTGTAGCCGGTCGAATCCCAGCACAGGCCGACCGTCGCGCCATTGGCGACAAAGCCGGCGTTGGCCTCGTTCTCGCCCGACCAGAACTGCACCACGTTGCCCTTGGCCTTGACGGCCTCGGCCAGCGCGATGTCCCACAGCTCGACCATGGCGCCCATGTCGGTGTAGCCGTCCAGCCACGGACGCGGCAGCTTGCCCTGGGCATCAAGCCAGCGGCCCATCGCAGCCAGCGCCGAATGCGGGCGCAGCACGGCCTGGTTGGCCGGGTCAAAGAGCGCGCCCAGCGAGGGCGGATCGCCCAGAACCGCCAGCTCCTTGTTGTAGACCAGCGCCTCGGTGCCCCAGTTCGAGGGCACATACATCAGCGCGCCGTCGGCGGTGCGCGAACGCTCGCCGGCCGAGCCGTCGGCCAGGCCGGGCAGGTAGTTGTCCAGCGCCAGCTTGGCCGGGTCCCAGGCCCCCAGAAGGCCGTTGGCATGCCAGCCGCCCCAGCGGTCGATGGTCGGCTCGATCATGTCGATGCCGCCGGCCTCAAGCGCGACCTTGCCGGCCGCGAACATGGTGTCCTGGTCGGGCTGCTCGGTAAAGTTCACGGTGATGCCGGTCGCGGCGGTAAAGGCCGGAAACACGGCCTCCATCATGGCCGGATAGCCCGCCCAACCGGTAAAGTTCAGCTCGCCCGAGGACGACAGCGCCTTGGACGAGATGATCGCCGGAGCCGCAAAGGCGCCGACACCGACCGCCGACCGCTTGAGAAAGCTGCGACGGTTGAGAGTGGAGGATTTGGTCACTGGTGGTCTCCCTGGTTTTCCGGCCCTTGGCCGGAATTCTGTTTGGTTCCCTGACGTCAGCCAAGGCTATGCGACGCGCATGTCAAACATGCGACAGCGGGCACTGGCTTGGGTCGAGATTACGCTGTAGCGCCGCGCGTCTGTCAACTGTCTTGACGACGCAGAAACAGGATTTGCGTCCCGAAGGCTCAATTGCCGATCTGGTATCCGTGGCGCGCCAGGATCCGGCGCAGTTCCCGGTTGCCCCGGGTCGACCATTCCAGCGGCGGCGCCCTGCGCGGGTCCTGCTCGGCCTCGACCACGAACCAGCCCTGATAGCCATGGCCGGCCAGCCGCCCGATGATGGCGTCAAAGTCCAGGCTGCCGTCCCCCGGCACGGTAAAGGCGCCCTTGACCACGGCATCCAGAAAAGACTCGCGCGTCCTGTCGATGCTGTCGATCACCGGCAGGCGCACGTCCTTGGTGTGGACATGGCTGATGCGCGCATGGTGATTGTCGATCACCCGCAGCACATCGCCTCCGGCAAAGGCCATGTGGCCGGCATCGTACAGCAGCGGAATGCCGGCGCCCGAATGCTTCATGAAAAGATCAAGCTCGGCCTCGGTCTCGATCACGGCGGCCATGTGGTGGTGATAGGCCAGCGGCATGCCCTGCCCGGCGCACCATTCGCCAAAGGCGGTCATGGCGCGGGCATAGGCCCTGATCTGATCCTCGGACAGCTTTGGCTTTTGCGCCAAGGGCTTGCTGCGGTCCCCCTGGATCGAGCGCGCCACCTCGCCATAGACGATGCAGGGCGCGCCGGCGGCGATGAACAGGTCCATCTGGGCACGGATGCGGTCCTTGTTGGCCTCGATGTCGCCGTCCAGGATCGTGCCCGAGAACCAGCCGCCGCAGACCGACATGCCGTGACGGTTCAGAACCGGGCCAAGGTCATCCATGGTCATGGGAAAGCGCCGGCCCGTTTCCATCCCGCTGTAGCCCGCCAGCGCGGCCTGGCGCAGGCATTCGTCAAGGCTGACATCGTCGGACAGCTCGACCAGATCGTCGTTCCACCAGCAGATGGGCGAGATTCCGAGTTTGGCCTGCAACATGTCTGTCTCCTCTGGCGGGGCGGCTGGGGTGATGATCGGGCAGATACAGCGAATCGCAAGAATGATCAATTCGTTCCAAGAATGGGGCGCGACAGAATTTTCATTCCCTTTTGGCCGGACAGCCCGGGGTTCAGTCGTTGTCCCCCACCGCCGAGCCCGCATCGCCGCGCGAGGCGGCGGTCGGCGGCACCGTGGTTCTGAGCGCAAGCGTCTCAAGCCGCCCCAGCACCGGGGCCGAGACCCGCGCCCGCCCGCAGGGCGCGGCTCCGGGCACCGGCTCGTCGCCCCAGGCCAGCGCCCATTCGCCGCCGGGCACCGACCATGCCGGCCCCAGCGCCACCGCGCCGAGGTCGCCGATCCGCGCGGCGAGCCCGGCAGGCGCGCGCAGCGACAGCGACTGTCCGGGCGCCAGGCACAGATGCAGGAAGGGCAGAAGAAAGCCCGGCCCGGCCAGGCCGCCTGGCAGGCTGCGGCCCAGCGCCCCCTGCCCTTCGGCCCGGACGGCATCGGCCCATGCGGTGCCGCGCGCGACCGGGCAATCCGCGCCGCCGTTCCGATCCGCCAGCCAGTCCGCCGCCCAGTCGGCCGCCGGTAGGCCGCGCCGAGCCAGCCATTCGGCGGCCCAGCCGGCCTCTTCGGCCAGGCCCCATTCCATCCCCGCGCCGCGCGCGGCCTTGGTGATCAGCGCCCGCAGTTCGGACAGCGACAGATCGGCATCCTGCGGCCCGCTCATGCGCCGATCTCGTCGGGAAAGGGCATGTCCTGAAACAGGCAGATGCGCACCCAGCGGTCCGAGCGCGGGTCGAACCGGCTCGCCCCGAAAAAGGCCAGCTTGCAGCGCAAAAGGTCGATGGGCAGCATCCGGGCATCCAGCAGGCTGTCGCGGATTTCGGCATAGGGCAGGCCATGCAGGCGCTGCACCCGGCGCAGGGTGTGCCGGTGCTCGGGATGGGCCAGCAGAAAGGTCGCGACCTTTTGCGTCGCGGGCCATCCGGCCAGCGCGCCCGCCAGCGCCGTCACCGCCTGCGCGATGCCCAGCGGCTGCTCGCGCTCTTGCCCCTGCACCTCGGCACGCGCGCCCAGACGCGGCTCAAGCTTTTCTTCCGAGACGTACCAGAACCGGGCCGACCGTTCCGGATCGTCCAGCCCAAGGCCCTGGGTCCAGTCGTAATCCCGGGCGATCAGCGCGCAAAGCTGCCCGACCGTCATCGCGCTGTCGATCGCAAAGCCCGCCGTCTCGTCCGCATCCAGCGCGCCGGCCAGATCGTCAACCAGCGCGCCATGCGGCTCAAGCATCAGGGCGAGCAGGCTTTCCTGCCCTTCGACCGTCAATTCCGCCTGCCCCCAGAGCCAGAGCGCGTCCCAGGGCAAGGGGCCGTCAAGGCGCCAGCCGCCCGCCAGGTGATCGCCCAGGCGCGCAAGGTCGGTGCGCAGATCGGCCAGCCGGGCCACCTGCGCCGGGTGATCGGAGTGCCAGAGCACCGCATTGCGCCGCGCCGCCGCCAGAGCCTCGGCCAGGTCGGCGCAGGCCTGCGAGGTCGCGAGTGGCAATGCGCGCACCCGCGCCAGAGCCGTCTCGCGTGCGCAGAACCAGGCGTTGATCAGTTCGGGGTGGCGGACGAGGAAGGGCGCCATGCCAAGCCCGGTCGCGTTGCCAACCCCCAGCCGCCGCCGCAGGCCAGGGTCCAGCCGCGCCGCGCCCGCCCCGCCCTGCGCGCGGGCCAGATGCTCGGCCATGTCGACGGTAAAGGCGCGCGTCAGCCAGACCGACAGCATCTCGACCTGAAAGGGCGGCTTCAGTTCGGGCCGCGCGCAGGTCACCTCGCGGTCAGCCGCGCCGAACTTGCCCGCGCCATAGACCGCCGTGGTGCGCATCAGGTAGCCGACCGCGTCGATCTCGGCCGGGTCGGGCTGCTGGCCCTGCGCCAGGCGCCCCACGACATGGCTGAACAGGCGAACGGAGCGGTTGGCGCGGCTGAGGGCCAATTCCTTTTCGCTGACCCGCCCGGCCTCTTGCAGCGGCACGTTGGCCGCAAGCCGGTCCAGATCGGCCGCCGAAGGCTCGCCATCCACCAGGGCAAAGGTGGCGTCCCAGGCGGTGGCGATCACCCGGTCCGAGCGCATCGCGTCGGGCAGATCATGGCCAAAGGCGACAAGGCAATAGGTCCGCTCGGGCCCGCGCGCGCGGTAGACGGCGCGGCCCACGCCGCGCGCGTCCATCTGCCAGAGCGGCCGGTCAAAGCGCCAGCCCTCGTCCGCGACCCGCCGCAGCAGCACCCGCAGAAAAGACAGGCGCGTGGGGTGGGCCGCGCCCATGCGGGCCAGGCGCATCACCTGATCCGGGTCGCGCAAGGCGACCGCCGGGACATCGGCCTGATGCGGCGCCGGCCTCATCCCCCCTGCCCCGCCGGCTGGAAGGAGGCGGCAAAGAACCGCGCCCAGTTGCCGCCCATGATGGCTGCGACCTCGGCGCCAGAAAAGCCCACCGCGCCAAGCCCGCTTGCGATGCCGGCAAAATCCCGGTTGTCGCGAAACCAGTCCGGCATCGCGGGAAAGCCGGGGGCGGCGGCGCTGCCCTCGCCGAAATCGGCCGCTTTCGTCCAGCGGCCGGCGCGCATCCAGTCCACCACGCTGTCCGGCTGGTCCTGGCACAGATCGCTGCCGATGCCCAGAAAATGGGTTCCGTGCTGCTCGGCCGTGCGCGCGATCATGGCGCAGAAATCGTCCAGCGCGCAGGCAGGGCCGCCGCGCAGGTGATGGGGATAAAGCGAAAAGCCCAGCATGCCGCCGCTCTCCGCCAGCGCGGCGATCACCGCATCCGACTTGTTGCGCCGCGCCGGGTGCCAGTCGGCGGGATTGGCATGGCTGACGGTGATCGGCCGGGACGAGAGCGCGATCGCCTCCAGCGTCGAGCGTTCGGCCGAATGGCTCATGTCCACCACCATGCCGACGCGGTTCATCTCGGCCACCACCTGCCGGCCCATGCGGGTCAGGCCGGTGTCCTGATCCTCATAGCAGCCGGTGGCCAGCAGGGACTGGTTGTTGTAGCTGAGCTGCATGAAGCGCAGGCCAAGACGGTGCAGCACCTCGACCAGACCGATGTCATCCTCGATGCACGAGGGGTTCTGCGATCCGAAAAAGATCGCGGTGCGGCCCGTGGCGCGGGCAAGGTCCAGATCGGCGGCGGTGAAGCCCTGAAAGATCAGCTCCGGACAGCGCTCGAACCAGCGGTTCCAGCCTTCGATCACCGCGACGGTCTCGCGAAAGGTCTCGTGGTAGGTGATGGTCACATGGACCCCGTCGACCCCGCCCGCGCGCATCTGGGCAAAGACCTTTTCGGACCAGTTGCAGTATTGCAGCCCGTCGACCAGTGGGGTCATTCCGGCATTCCCGCCGCCATGTACGACGTCTTGACCGTGGTGAAGAATTCCGCCGCATAGCGTCCCTGCTCGCGCGGGCCAAAGGACGAGGCGCCGCGCCCGCCAAAGGGAACGTGGTAATCGGTGCCGGCGGTGGGCAGGTTCACCATCACGCAGCCGGCGCGCATGTTGGCGCGGAAATGTGCCGCGCGGGCAAGGCTGCGCGTCATGATTCCGGCGGTCAGGCCAAAGGCGCTGTCGTTGGCGATGGCCAGCGCCTCGGCATAGCTGCCGGCGGGGATGATGCAGGTGATGGGCGCGAACATCTCGGTACGGTTCAGCGCCATGTCGTTCCGCGTGCCGGCAAAGACGGCGGGGGACATGAAATAGCCGGTCGTCGGCCGCTCCAGCCGCGCGCCGCCACAGAGCAGTTCGGCACCTTCGGCCCGGCCTTGGGTGATCCAGTCCAGATTGGCCGCAAGCTGGCCGGCGCTGACCACGGGGCCGATCTGCGTGCCCGCCTCCAGCGCATGGCCGACGCGCAGCGCCTCTGCCGCCTTGACCAGCCGCTCGGTGAATTCCTCCAGCACCCGATCGTGCACGATCAGCCGCGAGGCGGCGGTGCATTTCTGCCCCGTGCCGCCAAAGGCCGCCCCTGCGGCATGCGCAACCGCAAGGTCAAGGTCGCAGTCGTCCATGATCAGCATCGGGTTCTTGGAGCCCATCTCCATCTGCAACTTGGCCCGGTTCCCCAGCGTGCGCGCCGCGATGCCGGCCCCGACCTCGGCCGAGCCGGTAAAGCTGACGGCATCGGTCAGCGCATGGCCGACCAGATGGTCACCCACCGCGCGGCCCGGGCCCATCACCAGGTTGAAGGTGCCGGCGGGCAGGCCGGCGCGGGCGATCACCTCGGCCAGCGCCAGCGCCGAGGCCGGGGTCTGGTTCGCCGGCTTCCAGACCACGGCATTGCCGTAGGCCAGCGCCGGGGCGATCTTCCAGGCGGGGGTGGCGATTGGAAAGTTCCAGGGCGTGACCACGGCCACCACGCCCACCGGCTCGCGGCGCACCTCGATCTCGACGCCGGGGCGCACGCTTTCGGCCTGATCGCCTTGCAGGCGCAGCGCCTCGCCGGCGAACCAGGTAAAGAACTGGCCGGCGCGGAACACCTCGCCCCGGCCCTCGGCCAGGGGCTTGCCCTCTTCGCGCGACAAGAGCGTGCCGATCGCTTCGGCGCAGGCCATCAGCTCGGTCCCGATCATCATCAGCGCATCGTGGCGACGCTGGATGCCCGCCGCCCACCACAGCGGCTGCGCGGCGCGGGCGGCGGCCAGCGCCGCGTCGACATCGCTTTCGTTGCCCTGCTCATAGACGCCGATCAGGTCCGAGAGGTCCGAGGGGTTCAGGCTTTCGACCGGCGCGGCGCTGCCCTTGCGCCAGGTTCCGCCGATGTAGTTTCTTGTCTCAAGCATCCCGCCCGCCACCCTTTCGCGTCTCAGTCCACGGGGCGCATGGCGCCGCAGGACGCACCGGCTGTCAAGCCCAATCGGCCCCTGCGCCGGCGTAACCCTCGACCGCGCGGCGGGCTTCGGCAAAGCGGGCCTTGCGCAGGCTCGCCCGCGCGCCATCGGCCCGGACGATCCGCCCCGGACGCGGCTCTGGCAGAGCAAGGCCGCTGGCCTCGGCCGCCAGGCGCGCAAGGCCGGCGGCGGTCTGCTCGGTCTGGTCGGGCAGGAACAGGTCCTGCCCGGCGACCTCAGCCAGAAAGCGGGTGAAATAGGGGTTCCGCGCCAGCCCGCCGTCGACCGAGACGGGCCCGTGCAGGGGCACAAGGGCGCGCATCGCGTCCAGCACCTCGGCGCTGCGCAGCGCGATGCCTTCGAGCAGCGCCTGCATCATGTCGGCGCGCGCCTCGCCCAGGCCCAGGCCCAGCCAGGCCCCCCGCGCGGCCCGGTTCCAGTGCGGGCAGCCCAGGCCCGCCAGCGCCGGGACAAAGGCGATCCCCCGGTCGATGGCGGGCGGGCGGTCAAAGGCCGAAAGCTCTGCCAGGTCCGCGAAAAGCCCCAGGTCCCGCGCCCAGTTGACCGCCGAGCCGGCGGCATAGACCCCTCCGTCCAGCGCGTAGGTGACCGGCGCGCCCGCCGCACCCCAGGCCACGGTCGGCAAGGGTCCGGGACGCGCCGGGCGCAGCAAGGTGCCGGTCAGGACCTGGACAAAGGCACCGGTGCCAAAGGTCACCTTGGCCTGCCCGGGCGCGCGGGCGCCGTGGCCGTAAAGCGCCGCCTGCTGATCGACGATCGAGACCGCCAGCCGCGCGCCCCCCGGCAGGCGCCCCAGATCGCCCGAGGTCGGACCGATCCGGGGCAGGCAGCCGATCGGCACGCCGAAGAGCGCGCAAAGGTCGGCGTCCCAGTCCCCGGTTTCAAGGTTCATCAGCGAGGTGCGCGAGGCGGTGGCGATGTCCGTCTCGAACCGCCCGGTCAGGCGGTCACGGAAAAAGGCATCCGTGGTGCCCAGCCGCAGATGGCCCGCCGCCGCCAGCGCGGCCGCGCCGGGCAGATGGGCCATGATCCAGCCCAGCTTGGAGGCGGAAAAATAGGGGTCCAGCGGCAGACCGGCCCGCGCCATCACCTCTGGCCCCGCGCCCTGCCGGGCCAGCGCGGCGGTGACATCGGCGGTCCGGTCGTCCTGCCACGAGATCACGGGGCCAAGCGGGCGGCCATCGCGCGCATCCCAGGCAAGGCAGCTTTCGCCCTGGTTGGCCAGGCCGACGACATCGGGCGCGGCGGCGGCCAGGCAGCGGGCGACATTGGCCAAAAGCGCTTCGCCGTCCTGCTCGACGTGGTCGGGCGCGGGCGTGGCCTGCGCATGGGGCAACGACAGGACGGGGTGCAGCAGCCCCTGCGCATCCAGCGTCAGCACGCGGGTGCTGGTGGTGCCCTGGTCGATGGCGGCGATCCTCATCGGCGCTCTTCCACGCTCAGGACCAGCGGGCCCGCGCCGATCCGGTCCGGCAAGGGCAGCGAAAGGCGCCGCTCGGGCAGGCTGTCAATCCGGGCCTCGGCCAGGACTTGCCCGTCGGCGCGCAGCACCAGTCGCCCCTTGGCCGGGCGGTCCAGCCGGATTTGCAGATGCCGGTGCGGCGCCTCTGCTCCGCCCGCGCCCAGCACCTGCGGCAGGGCAAGGCGCAGGGCGGGATGGGCCATTTCAACCCGCGCGCCGCCCGGGGCGGGCAGACGACCGTCCAGCGCCGCCAGGATGGCCCGGGCGGTGCGCCGGCCCTCGGACCAGCACCAGCCGGCGGTCTCGACCCCGCGCAGAAGGTTGCCGGCGGCGAAATAGACCGGGTCCGAAAGCCGCCCCCAGGCGTCGATCACCGGCCCGCCCGAGGCCGCGTCGACCGCTAGGTGCCCCCCGCGCAAGAGCGCCGCATCGGGGCGGAACCCGCCGCTGACAATCACCCCGTCCGCCGGCAGGTCCAACGCGCCCCCGGGCGTGGACAGCGTCACGCCCGTCACCCGCGCCCGGCCATGGATCGCGGCGATGTCGCTGCCAAGGTGGATCGGCACGCCCAGGACGCGCGCGAGCCAATGCGCCGGCCAGCGCGCCGTGGTGCGGGCAGAGGGCTCGACCATCGCCAGCGGGCGAATGCCGGCGTGCCGGCAGGTCAGAAGCGCCGAAAACGACACCATCTCAGTTCCCAGGATGACCGGACGGGCAAAGGGCGCCTGACCGTTCAGATAGATCATGCCCTGCAGCGCCCCGGTCGCGATCACCCCCCCCGGCTTGACCCCGCCGATCAGCCGCGCCGCGCGGCTGGTCTCGCGCACGCCGGTGGCCAGCAGGACCGCGCGGGCGGACAGCGTCTCCGGCCCGGCATCGCTGGTGATCTCGACCCCGCCCCCGGGCAAAAGCGCCGTCACCGTCGTCCCGGTGCGCAGGGTGACCCCGGCGGCAAGCGCCGTGTCCGCCAGACGCGCGGCATAGGCCGGGCCGCGCAAGAGCCGGGAAAACTCGCGCATGCCAAATGGATAATGGCCGCAATGCCGGGGAATGCCGCCCGGCTCGGCCTCGCGCTCCAGCACCAGGACGCGGCGGCCGGCCCGCGAAAGCACGGTCGCCGCGCCCAGTCCCGCAGGACCGGCGCCGATGACGATGACCTCTGGCTCAGTCATTCCCGGCCCCGATCATCGGCAGCGCCAGCCGCCCTGCGGTGATCCGCGACAACTCGGCCGTGCAATAGAACCCCTGGCAGCGCCCCATGGTCACCCGCGTCCGCCGCTTGAGCCCGGCCAGAGAGCCGGCGGCCAGCGGGCCGCTCAGCGCCGCCTCGATCTCGCGCCGCGTCACCTGCTCGCAATGGCAGACGATGCCGCCATGGCCGGGGCTTTGCCAGTCGCGCGCGCCCTCGGCCGAGATGTTCGGCATCGCCGGCCAGACCGGCGCCGCCGGGGCCACTTCGGCGCGCCCGGCCATCCGAACCACATGGGCCGCGATCCCCAGCGCCGCCGACAGCCCGGTCGACCGGATGCCGCCGACCGTGATATAGCCCGGCGCAAGGTCGCCCCGGATGCGGTAGTGCTTTTCCTCGGTCGCGGGGCGAAGGCCGGCATAGACCGCCGTCACCTCATGCCCGGCCAGCGCCGGCAGAATCTCGGCCCCCCGCCGCATCAGCGCCTGAAGCGTGGGCCGGTCGACGGCGGCGGACTCGCGGTCGTCCTGCTCTTCGGCGGTCGGGCCGACCAGAAGATTGCCAAAGGCGGTGCGGCAGACGACGACGCCCTTGGTCGTCGCGGTCGGCACCGGCAACAGGATATGCCCGGCCAGCGCGGCGGCGGTCTTGTCATAGACCACGAACTGGCCCTTGCGCGGCTTGATCGTGAACCAGCTTTCCCCGGTCAGGCGCCGGTCAACCACGTCGCCGTAAAGCCCGGCGGCGTTGATCACCAGATCGGCCGCGACCGGACCGTCGTCGGTGTCCAGTTGCCAGACCCCGCCCCGATGCGCGCCCGACCGCACCTCGGCCCGCCGCCTCAGCACGGCGCCGTTGGACAGGGCCTGCATCAGATAGCCATGCGCCGCCGACCAGGGGTCGATCAGATGTTCGCCCGGCACGCGGAATCCGGCGCGCAGGCTGGGCGCCAGGGCCGGCTCCAGCGCCCGCGCCTGCGCGCCGGTCAGGGGGTGAACATCCGTCACCCCATTGGCCAGCGCCTGCGCGATCAGCGCCGGCAGGGCGGCCTCTTGCGCGTCGTTCCAGGCCAGGACCATGGCCCCGGCGCGCAGCAGCGGCAGGCCGAGCCGCTGGTGGATGTCGTGGTAAAGTGCATAGCCCTCGCGGATGCAGGCCAGCTCGACCGAGCCTTCGGGCGCGTCAAACCCGGTGTGCAGGATGGCGCTGTTGCCCTTCGAGGCGCCATCGAGCACATCGGCGGCCTTTTCCAGCACCACCACCCGGGCGCCGGCCAGCGCAAAGGCCCGCGCCAGCGCGCATCCGACAATGCCCGCTCCGATCACCGCCACGTCAAAGGCGCCAGCCCTGTCGTCCAAGGGTGCGGGGTCCATCGGCTCACCTTGTGCTTTGCCAACACCTTCAGCACCCGGCCGGTTTCGTCAAGCCGACTGCGCCGGCGCCGGATGGAATTTCACCATCCGGTCAGGATTTTTGTTGACCTTGGGCGCCAGAGGCGGTCGTCTGACGTGAGGTTGCGCAAACCGAGCCTCGCCGCGGGCCCTGGCGATTCTCGGCGGCGGGCCGCAGTCTGGCAAAGGCGCCCCCAGAGGCGCTGAACACCAAAGGGAGTGGCGTCTTGACCCCCAGAATGCATTCGCAGGCAGGCGAGCCATGCCGCACCTGATCCGCAGCTATGTGCGCGGCATCGACAGGATGTCCGACCTGACCGGCTATCTGGCCGCCAGCCTGATCTTTGTCATGGGCGGCACGCTCTTGCTGGATGCGGTCACGCGCAACGTGCTGAACATCCCGGTCCACTGGGCGATCGAGTTCACCCAGTTCACGCTGGCCGCCTATTACTTTCTCGGCGGGCCGATGACGCTCAAGAACAACGACCATGTCCGGATGGACCTGTGGTACGCCAACCTGTCCGAGCGCGGCCGGGCCGGGGTCGATCTTGTCACCGTCTGGTGCCTGATCGGCTACCTGCTGGCCATGCTGGTCGGCTCGATCTCGTCGCTGCAATACGCGATCGAGACCGGCGAGCGGCGATTCTCGATGTGGAATCCGTCGGTCATTCCGATCAAGGCGCTGTTGACGCTCTGCCTTGTCCTGATGCTGCTGCAAGCCTTTGCTCTGGTCTTCAAGCACATCGCCACCCTGCGCGGAGTGCGTCTTTAGATGTCCTATGAACTGATCGCCCTGTTGATGTTCGCCTCGATGGCGCTTTTGCTGGTCACCGGCCAGCGGGTCTTTGCCGCCATCGGCTTTGTCGCGTCAGGCGCCGCGCTGATGCTGTACGGCAACGGCGCTGTCGAGCTGCCCTACAACCAGGTCTTCAAGCTCTTCAACTGGTACGCGATGCTGACGCTGCCGATGTTCATCTACATGGGCTATATCCTGGCGGAGTCCGGCATCGCCGAGGATCTGTACAAGATGATGCATGTCTGGGTCGGGCGCGTGCCGGGCGGTCTGGCCGTGGGCACGATCCTGGTGATGGTGATCATCTCGGCGATGAACGGGCTGTCGGTTGCGGGCATGGCGATCGGCGCCACCATCGCCCTGCCCGAGATGCTGCGGCGCGGCTACGACAAGGTGCTGATCTCGGGCGTGGTGCAGGGCGGCTCGTCGCTGGGCATCCTGATCCCGCCCTCGGTCGTGCTGGTGCTTTACGGCATGATCGCGCGCCAGCCGGTGTCAAAGCTGTGGTTTGCCGGGCTGATGCCGGGCCTGCTGATGGCGGGCATGTTCATTGTCTACATCGTGATCCGCGCGCGGCTGAACCCCAGGCTGGCCCCGCCGGTGCCGGAGGAAGAGCTGAACATGCCCTTCGCCGAGAAACTGGCGCGGGCGCGGGCCGGGATCATTCCCTTTCTGATCTTCTTCTTCATGACCGGGCTCTTTGTATTTGGCTACACCAGCCTGGTGGAAAGCTCGGCCGTGGGCGCGACCTGCGCCACCTTGGCGGCGGCCGCCAAGGGCCGGTTTTCCTGGCGCCTGATCCGCGAGACCTCGATGAAGACGCTGGCGGTGTCCAGCATGTTCATGTGGCTGATCCTGGCCGCGCTGGCCTTTGGCGCGGTGTTCGACGGACTGGGGGCGGTGCGGGCCATCGAATCGCTCTTCCTGACCCAGTGGGAGATGAGCCCCTGGATGATCATCATCATGATGCAGCTCAGCTTTCTGCTCCTGGGCATGTTCCTGGACGACACCGCCATGCTGGTGATCGTCGCGCCGCTCTATATCCCGCTGGTCAAGAGCCTGGACCTTGGCTTTGACAACCAGCTCATCTGGTACGGCGTTCTCTACACGATCACTTGCCAGATCGCCTATGTCACGCCACCCTTTGGCTATAACCTCTTCCTGATGCGCTCGCTTGCACCGAAAGAGATCTCATTGCCGGACATCTACCGCTCCATCTGGCCCTTTGCGGCGATGATGGTGCTGACGATCATCCTCTTGATGCTGTTCCCGCAGATCGCGCTGTGGCTGCCCGAGCAGATCAACGTCAAGGGGTGAACCCAAGGAACACCCAAGGCCGCAGAGGCCGTTAACGACAGGAGAGTGCTGATGACCGATCCTAAGAAACCGCAAAGCCCGTCCGAGGCGATCCTTGCCTCGCGCCGGAACTTTCTGCGCCAATCCGCCGTCGGCGCCGGCGCCCTGGCCGGTGCGACGCTGGCAGCGCCCGCCGTCATCGCCCAGACCGGGCCGATCAAGTGGCGCCTTCAGACCTATTCCGGCGCGCCGCTGGGCGCCCATGTGATCAAGCCGCAGATCGACGCCTTCAACGCCGCCGCCAATGGCGAGATGGAGATCGAGCTTTACTACGCCGACCAGCTCGTGCCCACGGCCGACCTGTTCCGCGCGCTGCAGAACGGAACGCTGGATGCCGTGCAGTCGGACGAGGCGACCATGGCCTCGCCGGTCGACATCTCGGTCTTTGGCGGCTACTTCCCGTTCGCCACCCGCTTCAGCCTCGATGTGGCGGCGATGTTCCGCTACTACGGGCTCAAGGAAATCTGGGAAGAGGCCTATTCCGAGGTCGAGGGCGTGACCTGGCTGTCCGCCGGCGCCTGGGACCCCTTGCACATCTTCACCGTCGACAAGCCGATCCGCAGCCTGGCCGACATGGCCGGCCTGCGCGTCTTTGGCGTGCCGACGGCGGGCAAGTTCCTGGCCCGTTATGGCCTGATCCCGGTGACGATCCCCTGGGACAACGTCGAGGTCGCCATGCAGACCGGCGAGATCGACGGCGTGGCCTGGTGCGGCTTTACCGAAGCCTATGAGGTCGGCTGGGCCGATGTGTGCAAATACGCCCTGACCAACTCGGTCACCGGCGCCTGGTTCGGCAGCTACTTTGCCAACACGGCAAGCTGGCAAAAGGTGCCGCCGCACCTGCAGGAGCTGTTCCGCATCACCATCGACCAGTCGCACTATTACCGCAACGTCTGGTACTGGGGCGGCGAGGCCAAGCTGCGGGTCGAGGGCGAGAAGATGGAACTGACCTCGCTGCCCGATGCCGAATGGGCGCAGGTTCTGGAAGATTCCAAAGGCTTCTGGGATGAGGTTGCAGCCTCCTCGCCGCGCTCGGCCAAGGTGGTCGAGGCGTTCAAAAAGTACGCCGACACAATGGACAAGGCCGGCTACCCCTATCGCTGAGCCGCGCGCCGGCGGCCCTGTTCGGGGAACACATCTTCAAGGGGCGGGCGGCTTGCCCGCCCCTTGTCTTTTCGCCGACGCGCGGGGCGACAGGGCGAGCGCATGTGACCCCAATCCCCCCCACCCCATCCCTCCCCCCCCTTCCCCTCGTGGGGAAGGGCTGGGGTGCGGGGCCGCCACTAACGACAGCCTTGCCGGCGCCACGGGGTGGATTGAACAATCCCAAGGATCGGTCCATCTTTCTCACCGCGCCCGACCCCGAGGCACGGCGCCCCCCAAACCCAGTGAGACCCTGATGAGCTTCAAACCTGCCGCCTGGCCCCGCAAACTCCGCTCGCAGACCTGGTTCGGCGGCACCGAAAAGGACAACATCTATTATCGCGGCTGGATGAAGAACCAGGGCTTTCCGCCCGATCTGTTCGACGGCCGCCCGGTGATCGGCATCCTGAACACCTGGTCGGAACTGACGCCCTGCAACGCGCATCTGAACGACCTCGCGCAGCGGGTAAAGCATGGCATCTACGAGGCGGGCGGCTTTCCGGTCGAGGTGCCGGTGTTTTCCACCAGCGAATCCGCCTTTCGCCCCACCGCGATGATGTTCCGCAACCTCGCCGCGATGGCGGTCGAGGAGCAGATGCGCGGCCAGCCGATGGATGGCTGCGTGCTCCTGGTGGGCTGCGACAAGACCACGCCCTCGCTACTGATGGCCGCCGCTTCGACCGACCTGCCCTCGATCGTGGTGACCGGCGGGCCGATGCTGAACGGCTATTACAAGAACGAGCGCGTCGGCTCCGGCACCCATCTGTGGAAATTCTCCGAAGCGGTGAAGGCCGGCACCATGACCACGGCGGAATTCGTCGAGGCCGAAGCCTCGATGAGCCGCTCGCCGGGATCGTGCAACACGATGGGCACAGCCAGCACCATGGCGAGCATGGCCGAGGCGCTGGGCATGGCGCTGTCGGGCAATGCCGCCATTCCGGCGGTTGACAGCCGGCGCCGTGTGATGGCGCAACTGACGGGCCGGCGCATCGTGCAGATGGTCAAGGATGACCTGAAGCCTTCGGATATCCTGAAGAAGGAAGCCTTTGAAAACGCCATCCGCACCAATGCCGCCATCGGCGGGTCCACCAATGCGGTGATCCACCTCTTGGCCATCGCCGGCCGGGTCGGCATCGACCTGACGCTGGACGACTGGGACCGCTGCGGCCGCGACGTGCCGACGATCGTGAACCTGATGCCGTCGGGCAAATACCTGATGGAGGAATTCTTCTACGCCGGCGGGCTGCCGGTGGTGATCAAGCGGCTGGGCGAGGCCGGGCTCTTGCACAAGGACGCGCTGACCGTCTCGGGCCAGACCGCGTGGGAGCAGGTCAAGGACGTGGTCAACCACAACCCCGACGTGATCCTGCCCACTGACAAGGCGCTGACGAAATCGGGCGGCGTGGTGGTGCTGAAGGGCAACCTTGCCCCCAAGGGCGCGGTGCTGAAACCCTCGGCGGCCACGCCGTCGCTGATGGTCCACCGGGGGCGGGCGGTGGTGTTCGAGGACATCGACGACTACAAGGCCAAGATCAACGACGAAGCACTGGACATCGACGAGACCTGCGTCATGGTGCTGAAGAATTGCGGGCCCAAGGGCTATCCCGGCATGGCCGAGGTCGGCAACATGGGCCTGCCGCCCAAGATCCTGCGCAAGGGGATCACCGACATGGTGCGCATTTCCGATGCGCGCATGTCCGGCACGGCCTTTGGCACCGTCTGCCTGCACACCTCGCCCGAGGCGGCTGCCGGCGGCCCGCTCGCCGTGGTGCAGAACGGCGACATGATCGAGCTGGACGTGCCGAACCGGCGCCTGCATCTGGATATTTCTGACGCTGAACTGGCGGCGCGGCTGGCCAAGTGGCAGACCCGCATCACGCCGCCCGCATCCGGCTATGCGAGGATGCACCATCAGCATGTGCAGGGGGCCGACACCGGGGCCGATCTTGACTTCATGAAAGGGTGCCGGGGCAATCCGGTGGGCAAGGACAGCCACTGATGGCGCGTGCCGGGATCGCGCTTGTCGGGGTCGGCAAGATCGCGCTGGACCAGCATGTGCCGGCCCTGGCCGCCAGCCCCGACTGGCAGCTTGCCGCCACGGTCTCGCGCGCAGGCTCGGTCCCGGGGGTCGAGACGCATTCCGACTTCGCCGCCTTTCTGGCCGCGCGCCCCGATGTCGGCACCGTCTCGCTCTGCCTGCCGCCGGTGCCGCGCTTTGCCTATGCCGAGGCGGCGCTGCGCGCGGGGCGGCATGTGATGCTGGAAAAGCCGCCTGGCGCCACGCTGGCCGAGGTGCAGGCGCTGACCGCGCTGGCGGCAGAGCGCGGCCTGACGCTGTTCGCCACCTGGCACAGCCGCATGGCGCGGGCGGTGGCGCCGGCCAGGGCCTGGCTGTCGGACAAGGCGGTCAGACGGGCCCACATCACCTGGCGCGAGGATGTGCGCCGCTGGCACCCCGGCCAGCATTGGGTCTTTGAGCCCGGCGGCATGGGCGTTTTCGATCCCGGCATCAACGCGCTGTCGATCCTGACCGAGATTCTGCCCGCCCCCGTGCATCTGACCGCCGCGAAGCTGAGCGTTCCGGAAAACTGCCAGACCCCGATCGCGGCCGAGCTGACCTTTTCGGGCGGCGTGACGGCCGATTTCGACTGGCGCCAGACCGGCCCGCAGACCTGGGACATCACGGTTGACACCGACGAGGGGGCGCTGGCGCTGCGGATGGGCGGCAACCTTTTGGAGCTGGACGGTCGCGCCGTCACCGGCGCCGAGGACATCATGGGCGAATACCCCGCGCTTTATGCCCGCATGGCGCAGCTTGTGGCCGCGGGCCGCTCGGACGTCGATCTGGCGCCGATGATCCACGTCGCCGACGCCCTTGCGCTGGGCCGGCGCGAGACGGTGGCGCCGTTCCGGTTCTAGGGCCGACCGATCCGGAAATCTGGCGGAAGCGGTGGGATTCGAACCCACGGTAGGGTTGCCCCTACGCTGGTTTTCAAGACCAGAGCCTTAAACCGCTCGGCCACACTTCCCGCGCGCCGGGGGGCTGCCCCGGGGTGCGCGGGGCCGGCATAGCGGGCCGCGCGCGATTCGCAAAGGGCGTAGGGCTCAATAGGTCGCGCGCCCGCCCGACAGGTCGAACACCCCTGCGGTGGTAAAGCTGTTCTCGGCCGAGACGAGCCAGCAGATCATCGCGGCGGCCTCGTGCAGTTCCAGAAAGCGGCCACGAGGGATCCTGGACAGCATGAAGTCGATGTGGGCGGGGCTCATCTGATCAAAGATGCGCGTGCGCGCTGCGGCGGGGGTCACGCAGTTGACCGCGATGTCAAGGTCGGCCAGTTCCTTGCCAAGCGATTTCGTCAGCCCGATCACCCCCGCCTTGGCGGCCGAATAGGCCGAGGCATTGGGGTTGCCCTCCTTGCCCGCGACCGAGGCGATGTTGACGATGCGGCCATAGCCCTGGGCCCGCATGGCCGGCACCACCGCCCGGTTGACGTGAAAGGTGCCCAGAAGGTTGATCTCGACGATGCGGCGAAACGCGGCCACGTCATAGTCGGCCAGGGGCGCGTTGGGTCCGGCGATGCCGGCCGAATTGACCAGGATGTCGATCCTGCCCATGGCCCGCAGCGTCGCGGCGGCGGCCTGTTCGACGCTGGCCCAGTCCGCAACGTCGACCTCAAGGGCCAGGCCGCCAAGCGCCCGGGCCTTTTCGCCGGCGAGCGCGCCGTCAAGATCCCACAGCACGACCCGCGCGCCGCCTTCGGCCAGCCGGTCGGCCACCGCCCCGCCGATGCCCTGCGCGCCGCCGGTGACGACGGCGGTCTGGCCCGTGAATTCAGCGCCGCGCATGGGCCCACCTTGGCGCGGCCCCAGCCGCGCCCGTCAGCCCCGGGATGGCGGGGCAAGCCGGCGCGATCCTAGGGGCGGTCCCAAGGCCAGGTCAATGGCGCGAGGCGCGCGGGGGGGCGCGGGGGGCCGGCGCGCGCATCTCCGCCGGCGGCGGCGGCCCGCCTCCTTGTGGCTTTCCCTGCGCCGGACAAAGCACTATGATGCCCGCTGTCCGGGGCCCGTGCCCCGATCGGGCCGCCATCGGACGGCCCGGGACAGGACAAGTCCGGCAAAGACCGGACCCGGAACATTGGGGCGCGACATGGAATTTGACCGGATCAGGATCTGGCTGCTGACGGGCGGGGCTGTCCTGGCGCTTGCCGCCTGCCAAAGCGGCAAGCCACCGGCCAGCGCGGACAGCGGCCTTGCAGCCATCGCCGGCGGCGCGATTTCGGCCGCGCCGCTGGACAGCCAGGCGCTCTCTCTGGACGCCGGCCAGCCCGTGGCGCCCGCCGCACCCGCCGCGCTGCCCAACAACAACATCGAAGCGCCCGATGTCTTTTCGGTCACGGACGAGGCGCTGTGGGACGGTCGCCCCTCGCTCGGCGGCGTCTGGGTCGCCTCGCCCGATGTCGTCGATCCCGAGCGGGTGATCATGCGCAATCCGGCCAACGGCCGCTTTGTGATCGGGGCGCTGTTCCGGCGCGAGCGCGACAATCCCGGCCCGCTGCTGCAAATCTCCTCGGACGCGGCCGAGGCGCTTGGCCTGCTGGCCGGCCAGCCCGCCATGATCGAGGTGACCGCCCTGCGCCGGCAGGCGAGCGCGACCGAGCAGACCACAGCGGCCGCGCCGACCGAAGCGCCGGCACCCGACGCCGACGCCGATGCCGATGCCGACATCACCGACATCGCGGCGGCCGCGATCCAGAATGCGACCGCGCCGGCGGCGGCGGATGGCGGCGGCCTGATCCAGGTCGGCATCTTCTCGGTCGAGGCCAATGCCCAGCGCGCGGTGCAGATGCTGGCGCAGGCCGGGATCGCGGCCAGCGTTTCCAGCGAGGCCGCGCAGGGCAAGACCTTCTGGAGCGTCACCGCGCGCGGCGATGGCGCCGTGCTGGAGGCGATCCGCGGCGCGGGCTTTGCCGATGCCTACCTGCTGAAACGCTGACACAAGGGAAAGCCGCCCCATGGCCCTTCGTCTTCGCGCCCTTTTCCTTGCCCTTGTCGCCGCCGCCCTGGCCCTGCCGGCCCTGGCGTTCGAGACACGCGCCACCGCGGCCTGGGTCTATGACCTGGCCAGCGACACCGTGCTGCTGGACAAGAACGGCGCCGAGCCGGTGCCGCCGGCCTCGATGTCAAAGCTGATGACGATCAACATGCTTTTCGAGGCGCTGCGCGATGGCCGCGTGACCCCCGACACCGCCTTTGGCGTCTCGGCGCGCGCGGTCGAGATGACGGCGCGGGGCGGATCGACCATGTACCTGCAACAGGGTGACCGGCCGACGGTCGAAGAGCTCTTGCGCGGGATCATCGTCAACTCGGGCAACGATGCCTGCATCGTGGTGGCCGAGGGTCTGGCCGGTACCGAAGAGGCCTTTGCCGCCCAGATGACCGAACGTGCGCGCGCCCTGGGGCTTGAACAGTCGACCTTTGTCAATTCCAGCGGCTGGCCGGAACCGGGGCACCGGATGTCGATGCGCGATCTGGGCCTTTTGTCGCGCCGCCTGATCACGGAATTCCCCGAATACTATCCGCTCTTCGCGCTGACGGAGTACAACTACAAGGACCGCGCGCCCGCCAATTCGCGCAACCGCAACCCCCTGCTCAGCCTGGGGATCGGGGCCGACGGGCTCAAGACCGGCCACACGCAGGAGGCGGGCTACGGGCTGGTCGGCTCGCTCGCGCAGGGCGAGCGGCGGATCATCTTTGCCATGTCGGGCCTGACCTCCGAGGCCGAGCGCGCCGAAGAGGCCGAGCGCATCGCCTCCTGGGCGATGCGGCAGTTCGCGCTGAAGACGATGGCCAGGGCCGGCGAGGTGATCGCCGAGGCGCCGGTCCACCTGGGCGCGGCCCGGACGGTCGCGCTGGTCCCGGCAGAGGATCTGCGCCTGCTGGTGCCCGCGCTGGCCCATGACGGGGTCAGCGCCGAGGTGGTCTATGCCGCGCCCCTGCCGGCGCCCATCGCGCGGGGGCAGGAACTGGCGCAACTGGTGATCCGCCGCCCCGGTCTGGCCGATGTGACCGTGCCGCTGATCGCGGGGGCGGATGTGCCCATGGGCGGGATCCTGCAACGGCTGGCGCTGGCCGCAAGGGTGCTGCGCGCCACCTATCTTGGCGGGATCTGACCCAAGGTGCCGGGCCTGTTCCTGTCCTTCGAAGGCATTGACGGATCGGGAAAATCCACCCAGGCCCGTCTGTTGGCCGAGGCCTTGCGCGCGCGCGGGCTGACCGTCTGCCACACGCGCGAGCCGGGCGGCAGCCCCGGCGCCGAGCACATCCGCGCCCTGGTGCTTGAAGGCGCGGCAGACCGCTGGTCGACCGAGGCCGAGATCCTGCTCTTTACCGCCGCGCGGCTGGATCATCTGGAAAAGACCATTCGCCCGGCGCTGGCGCGCGGCGAGGTGGTGGTCTGCGACCGCTTTGCCGACAGCACGCGCATCTATCAGGGCCTGACCCGGGGCGATCTGCGCGGCATGGTCGACCGGCTGCATGCCCTGATGATCGGGCAAGAGCCCGACCTGACGGTGCTGATCGACATCGACGCGGCCGAGGGACTGCGCCGCGCCGTGGCGCGCCCGGGTAAAGAGCTGCGGTTCGAGGGCATGGGGCTGGCGCTCCAGCAAAGGGCCCGCGACGGATTTCTGGCACTGGCGGACGAGCATCCGGGCCGCTTTGCCCTGATCGCGGGCGATGCGCCGGCCGAGGCGGTGCACGCGGCGGTGCTGGCGGCGGTGATGGCCCGCGCGGGCCTGCGATGACCGACCCCGCCCCCCCCCGCGAGCCCGACGCGCTGGAGGGCGCCCCCCACCCGCGCCAGACTGCGCAGCTCTTCGGCCAGAGCGCCGCCGAGACCGCGTTTCTGGAGGCTTACACCGGCGGCAGGCTGCACCATGGCTGGCTGATCGGCGGGCCGCGCGGGGTGGGCAAGGCCACGCTGGCCTGGCGCATCGCGCGCTTTCTGCTGACCCGCCCGGCGGACGAGGGTGGCCTTTTCGCCGCGCCCGCGCCAACCGACCTGTCCTGCCCGCCGGACCATCCGGCGCTGCGCCGGGTCCTGGCGCTCAGCGAGCCGCGGCTTTTTCTGCTGCGCCGCGGCTATGACGACAGGAAAGAACGCTGGCAGGAGGTGATCTCGGTCGACGAGACGCGGCGGATGCGCGGGTTCCTGACGCTCAGCGCGGCCGATGGCGGCCGGCGCGTGGTGATCATCGACACCGTGGACGAGATGAACCCGGCCGCCGCGAACGCCGTGCTGAAGACGCTCGAAGAGCCCCCCGCGCTGACCACGCTGCTCCTGGTGTCGCACCAGCCGGCGCGGCTCTTGCCGACCATCCGCTCGCGCTGCCGCGAGCTGCGCCTGTCGCCTCTGGGCCCGGCCGATCTGGCTGCCGCGCTGGCGCAGGCGGGCGGCACCGTGCCGGCGGGGGCCGAAACGGCGCTGGCCGAACTGGCCGGCGGATCGGTGGGCGGGGCCTTTGCCATGGTCGGCATGGAGGGGCTGGAGACCTATGCCGCATTGGTGCGGCTGATGGCCGACCTGCCGCGCCTGTCCAGGCCGCAGGTGCAGAAGCTGGCCGAAGCCGGCGCCGCGCGCGGTGCCGAGAGCCGGTTCGAACTGATCGTCGGGCTGATCGACCTGTTTCTGGCCCGCCTGGCGCGGGCGGCGGCCAGCGGGCAGGTCCCGCCCGAGGCGGCGCCGGGCGAGGCGCGGCTGATCGGGCGCCTGGCGGCGGGCGGCGCGCCGGCGGGCCGCGCCTGGGCGGAACTGGCGCAGGGCCTTGGCCTGCGCGCCCGGCGCGGCAAGGCGGTAAACCTTGACCCTTCCGCGCTCGTGATGGATATGGTGTTCAGGATCGAGGAGACCAGCCTCGCCCTGGCCTGAGCCGGGGAGCGGCCTTGGCAGGGGATGGACGTGACACTTCCGCAGATCGTGGACAGCCATTGCCACCTCGACTTTCCCGATTTTCAGGGCGAGTTGCCGGCGATCCTTGCCCGCGCCCGCGCCGCCGGCGTCTCGCGCATGGTCACGATCTGCACCCGCCTGCGAAATGAGCCCGCCGTCCGCGCCCTGGCCGAGGCGCATGAGGGCGTCTTTTACGCCGCCGGCACGCATCCGATGTCGGCCGCCACCGAGCCCATGACCAGCGCCCAAGACCTGGTGCGTCTGTCGCGCCATCCCAAATTCGTCGGCATCGGCGAGACCGGGCTGGATTACCACTATACCGCCGACAGCCGCGAGGTGCAGCAGACCAGCCTGCGCATCCACATCGAGGCCGCGCAGGAAACCGGCCTGCCGCTGATCATCCACTCCCGCGCTGCCGATGACGACATGGCGCGCCTCCTGGCCGAGGGCATGGCCCGCAAGTCCTATTCTTGCGTCATGCACTGCTTTTCCTCGGGCGCGGGTCTGGCGCAGGCGGCGCTTGAGATGGGGTTCTACCTGTCGATGTCGGGCATCGCGACCTTTCCCAAAAGCGGCGATCTGCGCGCCATCTTTGCCGCCGCGCCCCTGAACCGCATCCTGCTGGAAACCGACAGCCCCTATCTTGCGCCGATCCCGCATCGCGGCAAGCGCAACGAGCCGGCCTATACCGCCTTCACCGCCCGCACCGGCGCCGCGATCTTTGGCCTGACCGAGGCCGAATTTGCCGCCGCCACCACGGCCAATTTCGACCGGCTCTTTGCCAAGGCCGCGACCCGGGCAAGGGCGGCCTGAGCATGGCAGAGCTTCGCGCGACCATCCTTGGCTGCGGCTCTTCAGGCGGCGTGCCGCGCCTGGGGGCAGAGGGGGCCGAATGGGGGGCCTGCGATCCGGACAACCCAAAGAACCGCCGCCGCCGCTGCTCGCTGCTTCTTGAACGGTTCGGGCCAGGCGGGGTGACGCGCGTGCTGGTCGACACCTCGCCCGACCTGCGCGAGCAGCTTCTGGCGGCCGGGGTCGGCCGGCTTGACGGCGTGGTCTATACCCATGCCCATGCCGATCATGTCCACGGGCTTGACGATCTGCGCGCCGTGGTGCTGAACATGCAGGCCCGCCTGCCGGTCTGGGCCGATGCGCCGACCCAGGGCGATCTGATCTCGCGCTTTGCCTATGCCTTCGTGCAGCCGGCGGGCAGCCCCTATCCGCCGATCCTGGACCTGCGCGCCATCGAGGGGCCCTTTGCGGTGACCGGCCCGGGCGGCGCCATCCCCTTTCAACCCTTCCGCGTCGATCACGGCTCGATGGAGGCGCTGGGGTTTCGCATTCACGACCTGGCCTATCTGCCCGATGTCGTCGAGATCCCCCAGGCCGCCTGGCCGGCGCTGGAGGGGCTTGAGACCTGGATTCTGGACGCGCTCAGGCGCAAGCCGCATCCGACCCATGCCCATCTTGCCCTGTCGCTGGACTGGATCGCGCGCGCGCGCCCGGCCCGCGCCGTGCTGACCAACATGCATATCGATCTGGACCATGACGCGCTTTGCGCCGAGCTGCCGGACCACATTCGCCCGGCCCATGACGGCATGACCCTGACGATTGCCCTGCCCGAATGACCGCGCTGATCGAGGTCATCCTGCCGGTGTTCCTGATCATCGGCTTTGGCTATCTGGCCGCGCGCGCGGGCTGGATCAATGCGGCCGAGATCGACGGCGTGATGCGGTTTGCCCAGGGCTTTGCCGCGCCGGTGCTGCTGTTCAAGCACATCGCGGCGATCGACCTTGAAACCGCGTTTCAGCCGGGCCTGCTGCTGTCGTTCTACCTGGGCGGGTTCTGCGGCTTTGCCTTTGGCTTTGTCGCCGCGCGCTGGGTCTTTGGCCGCGCCATGCCCGATGCCGTGGCGATCGGCTTTGCCTGCCTCTTTTCCAACACCCTGCTGCTGGGCGTGCCCATCACCGAGCGCGCCTATGGCGAGGCGGCCCTGGTGGGGAACTTTGCCATCATCGCGCTGCATGCGCCGCTGATCTACACCTTTGGCATCGTGCTGATGGAATGGGCACGCGCCCGCGCCACCGGCGGTTCCAGCGCCCTGTCGGTGGCGCGCCAGATCCTTCGGTCCGTGGCGACCCAGCCGCTGGTGATCGGGCTGGCCCTGGGCTTTCTGCTCAACCTGTCGGGCCGGACGCTGCCGGTGCCCGGCGCGGCGGCGGTCGGCATGGTCGCCTCTTCGGCCATTCCGATGGCGCTGTTCGGCCTGGGCGGCGTGCTGGTCCGCTACCGGCCCGAGGGCGATGCCAAGCTGATCGCCACCGTGGTCCTTGCCTCATTGGTGCTGCACCCGGTCGTGACCTATGCCCTGGGGCGGCTGGTCTTTGCGCTGGACCTGGCGGCGCTGCGCTCGGCCACGGTCACCGCCGCGATGCCGCCCGGGGTCAACGCCTACATGTTCGCCTTCATGTACGGCGTCGGCAAGCGGATCGCGGCCACCTCGATCCTGGTGGCGACCGCCCTGTCGATCCTGACCGTCTGGGTCTGGCTGACCATCCTGCCCTAGGCGCGCCCCGGGCGGTTGACAGGCCGGAGACGGGCTGGCACCAAGGGTCCCAGACAGGCACTGCCAGTGCGTAACGAGGAAACCGGTATTCATGTTCAAACACGCGCAGGGCCAACGATATTCCCGCTTTCTTGACCAACTGCACGCGAGCACCCTTTTCGACTGGTATCTTGAGGTCGGCTGCCGCACGGGCCGCACCTTTGCCGGCGTCCGGTCAAAGACCATCGCAGTCGATCCCTATTTTCTGGCCGAAACCAACATCATCGGCAAAAAGCCGGCGCTGCACGTCTTTCAGACCACCTCGGACGAGTTCTTTGCCTCGGGCGTGCTGGACAAGCTTGGCATCAAGCTGTCGTTCAGCTTTCTGGACGGCATGCATCTTTTCGAATTCCTGCTGCGCGATTTCATCAACACCGAGGCAAACTCCCGCCCCGAGGGGGTGATCGCTCTGCACGATTGCTGCCCCTTTTCGGTCAAGATGACCACGCGCGATCTGAACAACCTGCCGGCCGGGCCCTGGACGGGCGATGTCTGGAAACTGATCCCGATCCTTCAGACCTGGCGGCCGGAGCTGACCCTGACCATCCTGGACTGCAAGCCGACCGGTCTGGTGATGGTCACGGGGCTGGATCCGAAGAACACCGCGCTCAAGGACAATTACGACGAGATCGTCCGGACCTTCGTCGATGCCGACATCGCAACCTGGGGGCTCGAACGGTTCGCCACCTCCTTTGAATTCACCGAAAGCCGGGCAATGGCCGAGGGCGGCTTTGCCCCCTTCGCCGCCGTCCGCCTGCCCGAGACCGAAGCCCTGTCGCCGGTCCTGATCACGCCCTGATCGGGCCGGCAGGGCCGCCTCAGACCATCACCTCGATGCCCATGTGCCGCTCGCGCGCGCGCGTCACGGCCACGGCGGCGACGGCCAGATCCTGCAAGCCCACGCCGGTGCCGTCAAACAGCGTGACCTCGTCCGCGCTGCGCCGCCCGGGATGGCGGCCGATGATCACATCGCCGATGGGGGTGATGTCGGCGGCCGAAACAAGGCCCGCCGCTGCGGCATGCTGCGCCTCGCCGATGCTCACCGACTGCGCCACCTCGTCCGTGAACAGGCTGGCGCGGGCCACCAGCGCCGGCTCAACTTCCTGCTTGCCCACCGTGTCGGTGCCCATGCAGGCCAGATGCGTGCCGGGTCCGACATGGCGCGACATCAGCGAGGCGGCAGGCGATGAGGTGATGGTGATGATCACATCCGCCTCGACCATCCGCTCCAGCGGCACCGACTCGAACGGCAGGCCCAACTCCGCCGCCACGGCGCCCAGAGAGGGCAGCATGTCGGGATGCAGGTTCCAGGCGATCACCCGCTCGAACCGGCGCACCCGCGCCGCCGCGCGCAACTGAAAACCGGCCTGATGGCCGGCCCCGACGATGCCCAGCACCCGCGCCTCTTGCCGCGCCAGCCTGGCGATCGACAGGGCCGAGGCCGCCGCCGTGCGCAGCGCGGTCAAGAGGTTGCCCCCCACCATGGCCAGCGGCCGCCCGGTGTCCGGGTCGAACAGAAAGACCGAGGACTGGTGGTTGATCAGCCCCTTGCCGGCATTGCCCGGGAAATAGCCCCCCGCCTTGACGCCAAGCTGCCCCCCTGCCCGGTCCAGCCCGGACTTGAACCCGTATTGCCGCCCCTCGCCCAGGGCCTCGCGCACCACGGGAAAGTTATAAGCCTGCCCGCGCGCCATGCCGGCAAAACAGGCCTCGACCGCCTGAAGCGCATCCGCAGGCGTCACCAGAGCGGCAATCAATGCCTCGGGAACGATCAACACGGGGCCATGCTCCTTCTTCTTCGTCCAAATATCCTGGGCCTCCGGGGGCAAGCCCCCGGAGGCCCGGCCGGCAGGATCAATAGGCCTTGCCGCGCGCCGAGACCGGCCAGACCACCTCGACCACCCCGCCGCGCAGGCCGACATACCAGTCGTGCACATTGCAGGTCGGATCGCAGTGGCCGGGCACCAGGCGCAGCTTGTCGTTGACCTTCAAGACGCCATTCGGGTCCTCGACAACGCCATGCTCGTCGCTGCACTTGACGTATTTCACATCGCTGCGGCCAAAGACCACCGGCAGGCCCGAATCCACCGACTGCGCCTTGAGCCCGGCATCGACGATCGCCTTGTCCGCCTTGGCATGGCTCATGACCGAGGTCAGGATGAACAGCGCGTTCTCCCATTCGCCCTGGTCGATCCGGCGCCCGTCCTTGTCCAGGATGCGCCCGTAATCGGCATCCATGAAGGCGTAGGAACCGCATTGCAGCTCGTTGTAGACGCCCGAAGTGCCTTCGAAATAATAGCTGCCCGTGCCCGCCCCGCCGACGATGTCGCAAGCCAGCCCCACCGCCTTCAGCCCGGCCACCGCATCGGCGACCTGCGCCACGGCGATGTCGATCTTGGCCTTGCGGTCCTCGTAGTGGTCCATGTGCTGCATCGCGCCCTGATAGGCCTGGATGCCGGCGAATTTCAGCCCCGGCGCCGCCGCGATGGCCTGGGCGATGGCCACGACCTCGGGCGTGGTCTTGACCCCGCAGCGCCCCGCGCCGCAGTCGATCTCGACCAGGCATTCGATGGTGGTGCCGTGCCTCTGCGCCGCCGCCGCGAGGTCGGCGACATTGGCCAGATCATCGACACAGACGATGGTGCGCGCGCCCAGCTTGGGCAGCCGCGCCAGCCGGTCGATCTTGGCCGGATCGCGCACCTGGTTTGACACCAGCACATCCCTGATGCCGCCGCGCACGAAAACCTCGGCCTCGCTGACCTTCTGGCAGCACACGCCGCAAGAGCCGCCCAGACGCTCTTGCAACAGCGCCACGTCGACCGACTTGTGCATCTTGCCATGGATTCGGTGGCGCACCCCCATCTGCCGGGCGATGTCGCCCATCTTCCTCACATTGCGCTCCAGCGCGTCCAGATCCAGCACCAGGCAGGGGGTCTGGATGTCGGCCTCGCGCATGCCGGGCTTGGCCGGGATGTCGTAGCCGACCTCAAATCCTTCGAAAGACGTCACCTTGTTCATGTTTTCCTCCGGCCCTACATCCAGGGCAGTTTGTCCAGATCGACGTTGCCGCCGGTGATGATGACCCCCACGCGCTTGCCGGCAAAGGTCTTTGGGTTTCGCAGGATCGCGGCCAGCGGCACGGCGCTCGATGGCTCCATGACGATCTTCATCCGCTTCCAGATCATCTTCATCGCCTCGACGATCTCGTCCTCCTCGACCGTCAGGATGTCGGTGACGTGCTTTTGGACGAAATGCCAGGTCAGCTCCTTCAGCGGCACCTTCAGCCCGTCGGCCACCGTCTCGGGCGCGTCGTCGGCGATGATGTGGCCGGCGCGAAAGCTGCGCGCCGCGTCATCGGCCTGTTTCGGTTCGGCCGCATAGACCTTGACCCCCGGCGCGATGGTCGAGAGCGTCAGGCAGGTGCCCGAGATCATGCCGCCGCCGCCGATCGGCGCGATCACCGCATCCAGCCCCGGCACCTGCTCGATCAGCTCGCGCGAGCAGGTGCCCTGCCCCGCGATCACGCGCGGATCGTTGTAGGGATGCACGAATTCCGCCCCGGTCTCGGCCACGACCTCGGCAAAGACCGCCTCGCGGCTCGATGTCGAGGGCTCGCATTCCACCACACGCCCGCCGTACCCCCGAACCGCGTCCTTCTTGGCCTGCGGCGCGGTGCGCGGCATGACGACGGTGCAGGGAATGCCCCGGCGCCCGGCGGCATAGGCCAGCGACAGCCCGTGATTGCCGC
Source organism: Paracoccaceae bacterium (assembly GCA_052387855.1). Lineage (GTDB taxonomy): Bacteria > Pseudomonadota > Alphaproteobacteria > Rhodobacterales > Rhodobacteraceae > CAIYZT01. The sequence continues at coordinate 41,743 of JBQTIT010000053.1, read as the reverse complement.
TGGAATGGGTCGCGACCCCCTTGGCCGCCTGCGCCTCGGTCAGCCCGAAGACCGCGTTCGAGGCCCCCCGCGCCTTGAACGCCGCCGCCTTCTGAAAGTTCTCGCACTTGAAATGCAGCTCCGCCCCGGTCAGCCCGTTCAGGTAGCTCGAGGTCAGAACCGGCGTGCGGTGAATGTAGGGCGCGATGCGCGCATGGGCGGCTTCGACATCGGCATAGGTGGGAATGTACATGACGGCATCACGCGGCTTTGGGGGTCGAAAGGGCGGCGGTCGTGCGGTAATGCTCCTGCGCCGCCGCGACGCCAGAGCCAAGCCGCACCGGCCAGCCGAGATCGGCCATGCACATCTCGGCGGTGGCAATGCCGGCCAGGGCCAGCACATCGGTCAGCATGCCGACATGGCCGATGCGGAACACCTTGCCCGCCACCTCGCCCAGCCCGACGCCAAAGGCGACGCCGTATCTGCTGGCGGCAAGCTGCACCAGATCGGTGCCGTTGCATCCCTCGGGCACCAGGACCGACGTGACCGTATCGGAATAAAGCTCGGGCGAGGCCGCGCAGGGCCGCAGCCCCCAGGCCGCGATGGCCGCCCGGATGCCCCCCGCGATGCGGTGGTGACGGGCATAGACCTGGTCCAGCCCCTCATCCTCAAGCATCTGGATGGCGGCGGCGAGCCCGTTGATCAGACCCACGGGCGGCGTATAGGGATAGCCGCCGCCGGCATTGGTGCGGATCTGGTCGGCAAAGTCGAAAAAGGTGCGCGGCAGGCGCGCGCTCTGCATCGCGGCCAGCGCCTTTGGCGAAACCCCCAGGATCGCCAGACCGGCCGGCAGCATGAATCCCTTCTGGCTGCCGGCAACGGCGATGTCGACGCCCCAGCCGGCCATGTCGAACGGCATCGAGCCGATCGAGGAGACGCCATCGACGAACAGCATCGCCGGATGCCCCGCCCGGTCCATCGCCGCGCGAATGCCCCCGATGTCCGACACGACACCCGTGGCCGTTTCGTTGTGCGTCGCCAGCACCGCCTTGATCTGATGCTCGCGGTCCGCCTTCAGCGCCTTTTCGATCTGCGCCAGCGGCGCGCCCTGCCCCCAGGGCGCCTCGATGATCTCGACATTCAGCCGATGGCGCTGGCACATGTCGATCCAGCGGTGCGAGAACATCCCGAACCGCGCCGCCAGAACCGTGTCGCCCGGCGACAGCGTGTTGCTGATGGCCGCCTCCCAACCGCCGGTGCCGGTGGTGGGCAGGATAAAGACCTCGCCCTCGGCCATCTTCAGCACCCGGCGAACCCCGGCCACGGCGGGCCGGAAGATCCTGGCAAAGGCCGGCGAGCGGTGGTCCAGCGTCGGGATGAAACAGGCCTTGCGGATCTCTTCCGGCATGTTGGTCGGGCCGGGAATGAAGACGGGATTCTGTGCGGACATCGTGGCCTCCTTGACCTTCGCGACCGATCCTAGGCCGGTGTCGCCGCGTCCGCAATTTTTTCGAAATTGTTTTTCATCTGGTGAAAAACGTGATAAAGTCAAACAAGATCAAGGCAAAGGGCTTTTTCATCGGCATGTCAGGGGACAGAATGGCGCAGGAATCTCGGGCACGCGGCAGGCCAAAGGCCTTTCACGACAAGACCGAACAGAACACGGTGCAGGCGCTGGACCGCGCGCTGGGCCTGCTGGAACTGCTCGCCGCCACCCCCGGCCTGACGCTGTCGGAACTGGCCGACCGTTCGGGTCAGGCGGTGGCCACCGTGTTCCGCGCCCTTGTCACCCTTCAGACCCGCGGCATGGTCGAGATCGAGGAACCCGGCCAGATCTGGCACATCGGCGGCGGCGCCTTTCGCATCGGCTCGGCCTTTCTGCGCCGCACCAAGGTGGTGGAGCGCGCCCGGGGCGTGATGGATGCGCTGATGCGCGAGACCGGCGAGACCGCCAACCTCGGCGTCGAGGTGTCGGACCAGGTCATGTTCCTGGCCCAGGTCGAAACGCATGAGGCGATCCGCGCCTTCTTTCCGCCCGGCACGCTGGGCCCGATGCATGTCTCGGGCATCGGCAAGGCGCTTCTGGCCTGGTATCCGCCGGAAAAGGTCGCCGGCGTGCTGGCCCGGCGCGGCCAGGCCAGCTTTACCGGTCTTTCGCTGACCAGCGCCGACGCCCTGGCCCTCGATCTGGCCCGCACCCGCGCGCGCGGCTTTGCCATCGACGATCAGGAAAGGGCCGAGGGCATGCGCTGCGTCGCCGCGCCCATCTTCAACGGCTTCGCCGAGCCGGTAGCAGGCCTGTCGGTCTCGGGGCCGGCCTTTCGCATGGGCCTGACGGATGCCGCGCGCATCGGCGCCCTGGTCCGCGCCGCCGCCGACCGGGTGACGGCGGCCATCGGCGGCACCCGCCCCTGAAGGCCCTCATCTCTCGTGCAAAAATATCCCACGGGGGGGCGGGGGTGTTAACCCCCCGCCCTTGCGCGGCCTCAACGCCCGCGCGCGTGAAAGATGAAGCCGAGGAAGTTCAGCAGCACCTGCGCCGCCAGGATGGATGTAACCTGCCCGTGGTCGTAATCGGGCGCCACCTCCACCAGGTCCATGCCCACCACCTCATGCGCCCGCGCCACCGCCTTGAGCAGCTCCAGCACCTCGTAATAAAGGAACCCGCCATGGCTGGGCGTGCCGGTGCCGGGCGCGATCGAGGGGCAGAAGCCGTCGATGTCGAGCGTGACATAGACCCGCGCGCCCTTGGGGATGCGCGCCGCCACCGCCGCCGGCCCCAGGGCCCGGAACTGGCGGACCGACAGGATGTCGGCCCCCATGGCGCGCGCCGCCTCATAGCCCTCGCGCGCGGTGGAGCTGACATTGCGAATGCCGACCTGCGTCAGGCCGGTGACATGGTCCTGCTCGGCCGCCCGGCGCATCGGGCTGCCATGGCCGACGCGCACGCCGTGGCGCACATCGACGAAATCGAGATGCGCGTCGATTTGCAGGACGTGGATGTCGCCCTGCCCGGCGAAGGCCTGGATGCAGGGGATGTTCACCGAATGATCGCCGCCGATCACCACCGGCAGCGCCCCCGCCTTCAGGATCGCCTCGACCCCGGCGCGGATGTTGGCATGGCTGCGCGCGGTGTCGGTGTGGATGATGTCCGCATCGCCAATGTCGACGATGCGAACCGTCTGCGGCAGATAGGTGCAGTCGTCCTCGTGGTCATAGGCCCCGGCATGGCCGAAGGAAAAGAGCGTCGAGGCCTCGCGCACCGCGCGCGGGCCGAAACGGGCCCCGGCGCGGAACTGGGTGCCAAAGTCAAAGGGCGCGCCAAGCACCGCCACGTCGGCGTCAATCGCCCCCCAATCGGCGACATGGGGCCGCTTGCCAAAGGTCGCGATGCCGACAAAGGGCAGGTCCAGCCGCCCGCCGTCATAGGAATTGGCCATTGTTCCCCCTCAGCGCGGCGTGACCCCGCGGATGCGTTCCGACCGGCGCCGCAGCATCTCGACCGAGACCAGCAGCAGCACCGAGATCACCACCAGGATGCTGGCCACCGCCAGGATCGCCGGGCTGATCGCCTCGCGGATGCCGTTGAACATCTGGCGCGGGATGGTCTGCTGGTCGGGGCCGGCGATGAACAGCACCGCCACCACCTCGTCAAAAGAGGTGACAAAGGCAAAGAGCCCGCCCGAGATGATGCCGGGCAGGATCAGCGGCATCACCACCTTGAAAAAGGTCGTGCGCGGGCTGGCGCCCAGCGAATGGGCGGCGCGGATCAGGCTCTGGTCAAAGCCCGACAGCGTCGCCGTCACCGTGATGATGACAAAGGGAATGCCCAGGACCGCGTGGGCAACGATCACCCCCAGGTGCGAATTCACCAGGCACCCCTTGCTGGACAGAAAGGGGCTGAGGATCGCGCCCAGCACCGTGTCCGGCGCGATGCAGAACTGCGCGTAGAAAAAGCTCATGCCCACCGCGATGATGATGATCGGCACGATCATCGGCGAGATCAGGATTGCCATGATCAGCCGCCGATAGGGCATCTCCGGCCGGCTGAGGCCCAGCGCGGCGATGGTGCCCAGAACGGTCGCCAGGATCGTCGCCCAAAGCCCGACCCAGAACGAGTTTTTCGCCGCCTGCACCCAGGTCGCCCGTTCCCAGACCGCCGTCCACCAGGCATTGTCGCGCGGCCCCTCGGGCGCGGGATGGCCCAGCGTCAGCAGCGTGTCGTACCAGCGCAGCGAATAGCCCGCCGGATCGAACGACAGCATCCTTTCGGTAAAGGTGAAATAGGGCTCGGCATTGAAGGACAGCGGCATGACCACGACGATCGGCGCGATCAGAAAGAAAAAGATCACCCCGCAGATGACAAGATAGGCATAGTGCCAGATCCGCTCCAGCGGCGAGGCATAGGTGGGAAGGGCCATGTCTGCCTCCTTAGCCGAGTTTCAGCCGGTCGATGCCGATCAGCCGGTCATAAAGCCAGTAAAGCACCAGGATCGCCGCCAGCAGCATCGCGGCCAGCGCCGCCGCCATCGACCAGTTCGACTTGGACATGTGAAAGCTGATGATGTTCGAGATAAGCTGCCCCTCGGCCCCGCCGACCAGGGCGGGGGTGATGTAGTAGCCCACCGCCAGGATGAACACCAAAAGCGAGCCTGCCGCGATACCGGGCAGGGTCTGGGGCAGATAGATGCGCCGGAACGTGGTCCACGAGGTCGCGCCAAGGCTGCGGGCCGCGCGGGCATAGCTGGGCGGGATCACCCGCATCACCGAATAAAGCGGCAGGATCATGAACGGCAACAGCACATGGGTCATGGCCACGATGGTGCCGGTCATGTTGTACATCATCGACAGGCGGTTGTCGTCGGCGACCAGCCCCATCCAGACCAGCAGCGAATTGGCCACGCCCTGTTCCTGGAGCAGCACGATCCAGCTTGTCGTGCGCACCAGAAGCGAGGTCCAGAACGGCAGCAGAACAAGGATCATCAGCATCGAGGCGCGCGCCATCGGCAGCACCGCCAGCAGGTGCGCCACCGGAAAGGCCAGGACCAGACAGATCGCGGTGATGATCGCCGAGACCAGGAAGGTCTTGAAGAAGAGGTAGAGATAGATGCGCTGGTTGTCCTCGCCGCGCGTCCAGCCCTCGGCACCCAGCTTGCGGTCCAGCGCGACCTGGTAGAAATCGGCGGTGTATTTCGAGGTCGCCGCCTCCATCCCCCACCACAGCTCGGGGCGGCCCCATTCGGGGTCAAGCGCCAGCAGCGCCTGCTTGTAGGGCGGGGCCATCTCGGCGGCGGCCCGCGCCCCGGCCTTGAACAGGCTGATCGAGCCCGAGACCGTGTAATTCAGCCGGGTGCCGGCCATGCCGGTGTTCTTGGTCGCCTGCATCTCGGCCAGATCCCGCACCAGGGCGGCAAAGGCCTCTTCGGGCGGGTTGGTATGGTCGAAATCGGGGTTGGCGGCGAACCATTCGGTCAGGGTCGGCGACGAGCGCGAAAAGCCGTCATGCTCGACCGAGCGTTTCAGCATGTAGCCGATGGGGATGAGAAAGGTCAGCAGCACAAAGGCCAGCAGCGGCAGGACCAGAAACAGCGCCCGGCGCCGCGCGCGCGCCTGCGCGGCGGCCAGCGCCTCTTTCAGCGGGCGGCCGTCTGCCGTGGTCAATAGGGGCGTCGTGGCCTCGCTCATGCCGTATCCCTTGGGTTGGTCCGGGCGCGGAGACCCTCCGCGCCCGGGTTCGGGCGGATGCCCGTTTACTGCGACAGCCAGGCCTGGAAGCGCTCGTTCAGCTCCGAATCGTAGTCGACCCAGAAGGCGGACGAGGATTCCAGCGCGTTGCCCAGGTTCTCCGGCGCGGTCGGCAGGTGCGGCGCCATCACGGTCACGCCGTCCTTGAAGATCAGCTCGGTCGCCATCGACGACTTGCGGGCCGGACCGTAGGAGATCTGCTGCGCCTGCGCGCGCAGACCGTCGGTCGAGGTGGCGTAGCGGATGAAGTCCATCGCCAGGTCCTTGTTCGGCGCGCCCATCGGCACGACGTACATCTCGTTCTCGTAAAGCTGGCCGTCCCAGACGATCTTGAACGGCTTGCCCTCGCCCACGGCGGCGGCAAAGATGCGGCCGTTGTAGGCGGTGGTCATCGACACTTCGCCGTCGGCCAGAAGCTGCGGCGCCTGGCTGCCGGCTTCCCACCAGACAACGCTGTCCTTGATGCTGTCGAGCTTGGCAAAGGCGCGGTCCACGCCTTCGGGAGTGGCCAGAACGGCATAGACCTCGGCCGCCGGAACGCCGTCACCCATCAGGGCGAATTCCAGAACCGCCTTGGCGCCCTTGCGAAGACCGCGCTTGCCCGGGAACTTCTCCAGGTCGAAGAAGTCCGAAGCCAGCGTCGGGCCCTCGGGGAACTTGGTGGTGTCATAGGCAAAGACGTTCGACCAGATGTCGGTCGACACGCCGCATTCGGTGACCGCGCCGGGCAGGAAGTCATCGGTCGCGGGGGTGCCGTCGGGCGCCGGCGGCAGCGAGGCGGCGTCGATCGGCTCAAGCACGCCCTCGTCGCACAGCCGGATCGCGTCGGCGATTTCAAGCGAGGCGACGTCGACGGTGACATTGCCGGCCTCGACCATGGCCTTGACGGCCGGGGCGGGGTTGTCGCTGTCCAGCATGACCGCCGCGTTGCCGGTGGCGGCCATCCACGGCTTTACATGCGCCTCGGTCTGGGCCGCGCCATAGGCACCGCCCCAGGACATCACGGTGACGTCGGCGCTTGCCGCAAAGGCAAGGCTGGTCAGCGCGGTCGTCAGAACAAGAAGTTTCTTCATTGTCAGCTCCCAGTTGGTTGGCAGAAAGTCGTCCCGCCCCTCTGCAGAACGGGCGGTGGCCGGTTGGCCTACATCGGCTCAAGCGCGCGGGCATCCTGGGGATGCCAGCCGACCTTGATCCGCTGTGAGGGGCTCAGGCGGGTCTGCCCGAGCGTGTTTCGCATCTTCATCACGAAGTCATCCGATCCCGCCACCCGCAGGCGCGCGCGCAGGATGTCGCCCATGTAGATCACCTCCAGCACCACCGCCTCGATGGTGTGGGCGCCGGGGGGCATCATCTCGGGCTTGAACTCCACCCGCTCGGGGCGGATCGAGACCAGCGTCCGGCCGCCCTTTTCGCGAACGTTCACCGGGGTTGCGTCGATCAGCTCGCCCGTGGCCAGCCGCACCAGCGCCTTGTCGCCGGTCAGCTCCTCGATCGTGCCCATCAGCTTGTTGTTCTCGCCGATGAACTGCGCGACAAAGGAATTCTCGGGCCGCTCGTACAGATCGGCCGGCGATGCAAGCTGCTGGATGCGGCCGTCGTTGAACACCGCGATGCGGTCGGACATGGTCAGCGCTTCGCCCTGGTCATGGGTGACATAGACGACCGTGATGCCAAGACTGTCGTGCAAGTGCTTGATTTCAAACTGCATATGCTCGCGAAGCTGCTTGTCCAGCGCGCCCAGCGGCTCGTCCATCAGTACCAGCGCCGGATCGAACACCAGCGCCCGGGCCAGCGCGATGCGCTGCTGCTGGCCGCCCGAAAGCTGCGCCGGGCGGCGGCTGGCAAAGGCCCCCATCTGCACCATGTCCAGCGCGCGCTTGATCTTGGCCTCGCGGTCGGCCCTTGCCATGCCGCGCACCTCAAGCGGAAAGGCCAGATTCTCGGCCACGGTCATGTGCGGAAAGAGCGCGTAGTTCTGAAACACCATGCCGATGCCGCGCTTGTGCGGCGGGGTGCGGTTGATGTTCACGCCGTCCAGCAGGATCTGCCCGTTGGTGGCCGTCTCGAATCCGGCCAGCATCATCAGGCAAGTGGTCTTTCCCGACCCCGAGGGCCCGAGCATGGTCAGGAATTCGCCCTTTGCGATCGAAAGGTTCAGGTCCTTTACGACAAGCGCAACCCCGTCATAGCTTTTCTGAACACGGTCAAAGGCAACGAAAGCCTCCTGAGGGCTGGCCATCCGTCGAAATCTCCCCCTTGCAGGACGGTGTGCCGCCCTTGATCCTTGTCAGGCCAAACGAAAGCCGCCGGCCCGGGCAAGTCCTGATCGCCTCCCCAAGGGAATAGAGCGCTCAGGCGGGGCGACAGGCGCTATTGCGACCAGTTATGGAACTTTGCGCCATAACCGGATTTCATGCAAGAGCGGCACCACAGCCCGTAGTTGCCTCGCAAGGCGGGGCCGGTATCAGGCGGTCAATGACGGGAAAGGGCGGTGGGCGGCGGGGCCCCGAAAGGGAAAAACCTGGCTGGATTGGTGCGGATGAAAAGACTCGAACTTTCACTCCGGTTAAGGAACAGCGACCTCAACGCTGCGCGTCTACCAATTCCGCCACATCCGCACGGATCCGGCCAGGGTGCGCGGTGTTTAGCGAAGGCCGGCTGCAAAGGAAAGGGGCAAAAAAGCCGCGCTCGCGCCTTTTTGCCGGGCCGCCCGCCCGGCGCGCCGCGGCGCGGGCGCGGGCCCCTGCCAAAGCCCCGGGCGCCGGCGGCGCCACCCCGGCGCGGCGAAAGGTGGCCGAATTTCGACCAGACCGTCAAACTTTGACCGCAAGGTGTTCCCCCAGGGCTGCGAATCATGCTAGCCAGCAGGCAACCTTGACCAATTCACCCCTGCTCGCCATGCAACCGCTGGATGTTTCGTGAGAAATTCCTTCCTGCATTCCACGCTTCGCCAAGTGCGCGACCAGATCCGCGGGCCAACCACCCTGGCGGTGCTGACCTCGGTCGCGCTGATTCTGGCGCTGTCGGGTCCCTTTGGCACCATCCTCTCGCTCAGCCTGCCCGGCCGCCTGGCCTATTGGGGCGCCGTCGTGCCGCTGACCTTTCTGGCCGGCGCCGCCGGCTCGGCCCTGGTCGGCGGGCTGATGGCGGGGCGCACCTTGTGGCTGCGCCTGCCCATGATCTCGCTGGCGTCGGCCCTGCTGGTCTGGCTCGTGCTGATGGCGCTGCATTCCGTGCTCGACTTCAGCTTTGCTCGCCCGGCCAACGCCGGCACCGAGGTGCCGCTGCTCTTTCTGATGTGCTTCTTGATCGAGGGCACGCGCGAGGTGATCGAGCACCAGCGCAAGGACCCGCCGCCCGGACCCCAGGCCCCCCGCCCCCGCCCCGCCTGCTGGAGAGATTGCCCGAGGACCTGCGCGGCGATCTGATCTGCCTTTCGGTCAAGGATCACTATGTCTCGGTCAGCACCACGGCGGGCATGCACGATCTGTTGATGCGCCTGTCCGATGCGATCGCCGAGGTGGACCCGGTCGAGGGGATGCAGGTCCACCGCTCGCATTGGGTGGCGATGGGCCAGGTCACCGGCGGGCGGCGGACGGCCGACCAGGCGGTGCTGCAGATGTCGAACGGGACGCAGATTCCCGTCTCGCGCGCTAATCTCAAGGCGGTGGAGGCGGCCGGCCTCTTTGCCCTTCCGGTGGCCGGGGACCAGCCGGGCAAGGGACGGCAGGCGACCAAGGCCGGGGCCGCAGACATCGGGCAATCCGTGCTTTGACCGGGGCGCAGGATTGACGCCACCTAGGGCGGCAGGGTCTGTCCCCGGGCCGATCCAGGCCCTATAACCACGCTGACCGGAAGGGCCGCAAGCGCGCGGCCCCGCCCCCTGCCGGGCGGCCGGCCCGAGGAACACGATGGTTGACTGGACGCACCTTTCGGGGCTTGCCCCCTACCCCGAGACGCTCGCCGCGATGGAGGCCCATGTCGGCGCCATGAACGAGGGCCGCGCGGACGAGGCGATCTGGCTGCTCGAACACCCGCCCCTTTATACCGCCGGCACCTCGGCCCGGCCCGAAGATCTGATCGAGCCCGGCCGCTTTCCGGTCTATCCGGTGGGCCGGGGGGGGCAGTACACCTATCACGGGCCGGGCCAGCGGGTGATCTACACCATGCTCGACGTCAAGGCGCGTGGCGGCGATGTGCGCTGCTTCGTGCGCCAGCTTGAAAACTGGGTGATCGCGGCGCTGGCCAGCTTCAACGTGCGGGGCGAGATCCGGCCCGGGCGCGTCGGGGTCTGGGTCAGCCGGCCCGACCGCCCGCGCGGCCCGGACGGCGCCATGGCCGAGGACAAGATCGCCGCCATCGGCATCAAGCTGCGCCGCTGGACCAGCTTTCACGGCATCTCGATCAATGTCGAGCCGGACCTGTCGCATTTTTCCGGCATCGTGCCCTGCGGCATCCGGGGCCACGGGGTCACCAGCCTGGTCGACCTGGGCCTGCCTGTCGGCATGGCCGATCTGGACGCGGCGCTGCGCGCGACCTTTGATGCCGCCCTCGCCGCGCCGGACTGCGCCCGGCCCGGCTGAGCGCGCGCGCACGGGCCGGCAGAATCGCGGCGCTTGTCAATTCCGCCGATCGGGGGAAAACTGCCACCATCCGCGCCCTGCCCTTCCCCCGTTCCGAGAGGTCCCATGCCCAAGCCCAAGCCCTTTCCCGCAGTCGCAGCCAGCCTGACGCTTCTTCTTGCCGCAACCGGCGCCCTTGCAGGCGATCCGGCCGCCGGCGAATCCGTCTTCAAGAAGTGCAAGGCCTGCCATGCCATCGTCGCGCCCGACGGGACCGAGATTCAAAAGGGCGGCAGCGTCGGCCCCAACCTTTACGCCGTGATCGGGCGCGCCGTCGGCGCTGAGCCGGCCTATCTGGCCAAATACGGGCCCTCGATCCTGGCCGCCGGCGCGCTGGGGCTGGTCTGGGACGAGGCGATGCTGGCGGCCTATCTGGCTGACCCCTCGGCCTGGCTCAAGCAGATGACGGGCGATGGTGCCGCCCGCTCCAAGATGGCCTTTCGTCTGGAGAGCGGCGGCGAGGATGTGGCGGCCTACCTGGCGTCGGTGGCGCCCTAGCCGCGCGCGGTTGCGGCGCTCTGCCGCGCACAAAATGCACTTCGGGGCAAAGTCTGAGATTGCCCTGACCGCGCGCCCAAACTAAAGACGTGGACAAAGCCTTTGGGGAAAACCCGCAAGGTGTGACGCAACGAATACGGGAGACGCCAATGGCCGAAGCCGCCATCCATGGCCATGACCACCACGAGCGCGGATTTTTCACCCGCTGGTTCATGTCGACCAACCACAAGGATATCGGAATCCTCTACCTCTTTGTCGGGGGGATCGTCGGGTTCATTTCGGTGTGCTTCACCGTCTACATGCGCCTTGAGCTGATGGAGCCGGGCGTTCAGTACATGTGCCAGGAGGGCGCGCGCTTTGTCGCCGATGCCTCGGCGGTCTGCACCCCGAACGGGCACCTGTGGAACGTGCTGATCACCTATCACGGCGTCTTGATGATGTTCTTCGTGGTCATTCCCGCGCTCTTCGGCGGTTTCGGCAACTACTTCATGCCGCTTCAGATCGGCGCGCCGGACATGGCCTTTCCGCGCATGAACAACCTGTCGTTCTGGATGTTCGTCGCCGGCGTGTCGCTGGGCGTCGCCTCGATGCTGTCGCCGGGCGGCGGCGGCGATCTGGGCGCGGGCGCGGGCGTGGGCTGGGTGCTTTACCCGCCGCTGACCACCACGGCCGAGGGCGGCTATGCGATGGACCTGGCGATCTTTGCGGTGCACCTGTCGGGCGCCTCCTCGATCCTGGGGGCGATCAACATGATCACCACCTTCCTGAACATGCGCACCCCCGGCATGACGCTGCACAAGGTGCCGCTCTTTGGCTGGTCGATCTTTGTCACCGCCTGGCTGATCCTGCTGGCCCTGCCGGTGCTGGCCGGCGCCATCACCATGCTGCTGACCGACCGCAACTTTGGCACCACCTTCTTCACGCCTTCGGGCGGCGGCGATCCGGTCCTCTACCAGCACATCCTGTGGTTCTTTGGCCATCCGGAGGTCTACATCATCGTGATCCCGGCCTTTGGCATCATCAGCCAGGTCATCTCGACCTTTTCGAAAAAGCCGATCTTCGGCTACCTGCCGATGGTCTATGCCATGGTCGCGATCGGCGTTCTGGGCTTTGTCGTCTGGGCGCACCACATGTACACCGTCGGCATGTCGCTAACCCAGCAGTCCTATTTCATGCTGGCCACCATGGTGATCGCGGTTCCGACCGGCATCAAGGTGTTCTCGTGGATCGCCACGATGTGGGGCGGCTCGATCGAGTTCAAGACGCCGATGCTCTGGGCGATGGGGTTCCTGTTCCTCTTCACCGTCGGCGGCGTGACCGGCATCGTGCTGTCGCAGGCCCCGGTGGACCGCGCCTATCATGACACCTACTACGTCGTGGCGCATTTCCACTATGTGATGTCGCTGGGCGCCGTCTTTGGCATCTTCGCCGGGATCTATTTCTGGATCGGCAAGATGTCGGGCCGCCAGTACCCCGAATGGGCCGGCAAGCTGCACTTCTGGGCGATGTTCATCGGCTCGAACCTGACCTTCTTCCCCCAGCACTTCCTGGGCCGTCAGGGCATGCCGCGCCGCTACATCGACTACCCCGAGGCTTTTGCCTACTGGAACAAGATCTCGACCTACGGCGCCTTCCTGTCCTTTGCCTCCTTCGTGTTCTTCATCGGGGTCGTGGTCTACACGCTCAAGTGGGGCCGCAAGGTGACCGAGAACAACTACTGGAACGAATACGCCGACACGCTGGAATGGACCCTGCCCTGCCCGCCGCCCGAACACACGTTCGAGACGCTGCCCAAGCAGTCCGACTGGGACCACGCCCGCGCCCACTGAGCGCGCGGCAGGATCGCGAAAGGCCCCGGGTCACCCCGGGGCCTTTTTCATGCGGGCGTGCGCCTGCGAACTTCTCTTTCGTCCAAATATCCCGGGGGAAGCGGCCCCGGGGGGCCGCGCGGGGGCTGGCCCCCGCCCTTGCCCTTCAGCCCAGCCGCGCCTTGATCAGCGCGCCGACGGCGCCGAAATCCATCTGCCCGGCGTAGGCCGCCTTGAGCGCGGCCATGACGCGGCCCATGTCCTTCAGGCCGGTGGCCCCGGTCTCGGCGATGGCGGCGGCGATGGCGGCCTCGACCTCGGCCCCGGACATCTGGCGCGGCAGGAATTCCTCGATCACGCGGACCTCGGCCAGTTCCTTGTCGGCCAGCTCCTGCCGGCCGCCCTGCACATAGACCCTGGCCGCATCCTGGCGCTGCTTGATCATCTTGGCCAGAAGCCCCATCAGATCGCCATCCGCCACCGGCACCGCGCCACCCTCGCCGCGCACGAAGATGTCGCGGTCCTTGATGGCCGAGGACATCATCCGAAGCGTGCTGAGCCGCGCCGCATCGCGGGCCTTCATCGCCTCTTTGGTGGCCTCTGACAGCCTCTCGCGGATCGGCATCGGTTGCTCCTTTACAGCCCGGGGGCAGTCTAATGCGGCGAGGGCGGAACTTCAACCGGCCATCCAAAAGTCAAACCATTGTTTTTACTGTACATTCCTTATTCGACGGGGCCTTGACCCCGCAAGCCGCCGCCCGTAGTTTCCGGCCAGTTTGCCAAACGGAGTCGCCCCATGCCCGATCAGGTCAAGCCGACCGCCTGTCTTGTCCTGGCCGATGGGTCGATCTTTTACGGCAAGGGCTTCGGGCGGGCCGGGGTGACGGTGGCCGAGCTGGTGTTCAACACCGCCATGACCGGCTATCAGGAAATCATGACCGACCCCTCCTATGCCGGGCAGGTCGTGACCTTTACCTTTCCGCACATCGGCAACACCGGCGTCACCGCCGAGGATGACGAAACCGCCACCCCCGCCGCCGCCGGCATGGTGGTCAAGTGGGACCCGACCGAGCCGTCGAACTGGCGCGCGACGGGCGATCTGCGCGCCTGGCTGGACAGGATCGGCCGCATCGGCGTGGGCGGCATCGACACGCGGCGCCTGACGCGCGCGATCCGCCAGCAGGGCGCGCCCCATGTCGCCATCGCCCACGACCCCGAGGGGCGTTTTGACATCGAGGCGCTGGTCGCCCGCGCCCGCGCCTGGAAGGGGCTGGTGGGGCTTGACCTGGCAAAGGACGTGACCTGCGCCCAGAGCTACCGCTGGGACGAGATGCGCTGGGCCTGGCCGCAAGGCTACAGCCGGCGCAGCGGCGAGGGGCTGCGGGTGGTGGCCATCGACTACGGCGCCAAGCGCAACATCCTGCGCTGCCTCGCCTCGGTCGGCTGCGATGTCACCGTCCTGCCCGCCAGCGCCACCGCCGAAGAGGTGCTGGCCCACCGGCCCGAGGGGGTGTTCCTGTCGAACGGCCCGGGCGATCCGGCCGCCACCGGGGCCTATGCCGTGCCGATGATCCAGGGCGTCCTGGGGGCCGACCTGCCGCTGTTCGGCATCTGCCTTGGCCATCAGATGCTGGCTTTGGCGCTGGGGGGCAAGACGGTCAAGATGAACCACGGCCACCACGGCGCCAACCATCCGGTCAAGGACCTGACCACCGGCAAGGTCGAGATCACCTCGATGAACCATGGCTTTACCGTCGACAGCCAGACCCTGCCAAGGGGCGTCAGCGAGACGCATGTCTCGCTCTTCGACGGCTCGAACTGCGGCATCGCGGTAGATGGCAGGCCGGTGTTCTCGGTGCAGTACCACCCCGAGGCCTCGCCGGGGCCGCAGGACAGCTTTTATCTGTTCGAGCGCTTTGCCGAGGCGATGCGGGCGCGCCGGGCGGCCTGAGCGGCGGCGCCCATGTGGGGCCTTGGCGGGCCATGTCGGCAGGGGCATTATCCCTCCGGCGGGTCTGACACCTTAACCTTCTGTTAACCATGGATGCGTCAGGGTGAACCTCTCCCCTTACAGGAGGTTCCGGTGCCCCTCGCGGCCCCTGCCCAGGCCAGCGCTGCCTCATCCCCTGCCCCTGCCCCTGCCCCGGCGCGGGCGGCGGGCGGCGGGCCGCGCCGGGCGGCCGGGGGGAACGGCGGCAAGACCGGGGCGCTCATGGATCATCTGGCCGCCGCCCGGCTGATCGACCATGGCAGCCTCTTGTCGCTCATGGCCGATCTTTCGCGCTCTCGCGTCACGCTGACCGATCTCCTGCTGGCCCGGCGCATAATCGGCGAGGATGATCTTTACCGCGTCATGGCGCAGGTCTGGTCGATGGCGACCCTCGACCCAATGGCGCAGCCGCCCGACCCCAGGCTGCTGGACCGGCTCGGCGCCGATGCCTGCCTGTCCGAGGGACTGCTGCCCTGGCGCGACCTGGGCGCCGTCACGCTGGTCCTGTGCGCCGATCCCGAGGACATGGCGCGCCAGCGCGGCCGGCTGACCGAACTCTTCGGACCGGTGCGCTTTGCCCTGACCCCGCGCAGCCGGATCGAGGCGGCCGTCAACCTGCTACGCGGCCGCGACCTGGCCCGGCGGGCCGAGACGCGGCTGGACAGCGCCGACAGTTGCCGCGACTGGAGCCAGGGCGGCGCAAGGGCGCTCAGCGCCGGGCTGGTCGCGCTCGGTGCGGCGGCGCTCATGTTTCCCTACCCCCTCTATGTCGCGGCGCTGGTCGTGGTTCTGGCCGGCATGATCCCGGTCATCGGGCTGAAACTTGCGGCGCTTGTGGTCGGGCTCTTGCCCGGCGCCGCCGACCGGCCCCCCGCCCCGACCATCGCGCGCCGTCCGGTCGTGTCGATCATCGTCGCGCTTTACCACGAGGCCGACATCGCCGGCCGCCTGATCCGCCGGCTGGGGCGGCTCGACTATCCGCAGGAATTGATGGATGTGATCCTGGCTGTCGAAGAGGACGACGCGGTGACGCTGGCCACGCTGCGCCGGACCCGCCTTCCGCCCTGGATGCGCGTCGCGGTGGTGCCGCGCGGCCGGATCAGGACCAAGCCCCGGGCGCTGAACTTTGCCCTGAACCTCTGCCGGGGCGAGATCATCGGCGTCTATGACGCCGAGGACGCGCCAGAGCCGGACCAGATCGCAAAGGTCGTGCAGCATTTTCACGCGCGCGGGCCCGAGGTTGCCTGCCTGCAAGGCATTCTGGATTTCTACAACCCCACGCAGAACTGGCTGGCGCGCTGTTTCACGCTGGAATACGGCGCCTGGTTCCGCGTCGTGCTGCCGGGGCTGGCACGGCTGGGCCTGCCGGTGCCGCTGGGGGGCACCACGCTGTTCTTTCGGCGTGAGGCGCTGCTGGCACTGGGGGGATGGGATGCGCACAACGTCACCGAGGATGCCGATCTGGGCATGCGCCTGGCCCGCCGCGGCTATCGGACCGAGTTGATCGGGACCGTCACCTTTGAAGAGGCCAACTGCCGCACCCTGCCTTGGATCCGCCAGCGCTCGCGCTGGATCAAGGGCTACATGATGACCTATGCCATCCACATGCGCGCGCCCCGCCGGCTGTGGCACGACCTGGGGCCCAGGGGCTTTGTCGGGTTCCAGATCCTGATCCTGGGCAGTCTGGTGCAGGTGCTGCTGGCCCCCCTGATGTGGAGCGCGGCGCTGATCGGGCTGTTCGCCCCGCAGGCGGCGCCGCCGCTGATGGCCGCGCTTCTGGTGGCGATGATGCCGCTGACCATCGCCTCGGAACTGGTCTCGATGGCGGTACTGGGGCTGGGGCGCCGGCGGTCGGGCCAGCCGATCGGGTGGCTCTGGCTGCCGACGCTGATCTTTTATTTTCCGCTGGCCGCCCTGGCCTCGTACAAGGCGCTGTGGGAGGCGGTGGTGCAGCCGTTCTACTGGGACAAGACCCGCCACGGCCATCTGCACCGCACCGGGGGCCTTTCCGCCGCCGCCGCCACCGCCGCCGCCCCGGCCGGGCCGGCCCAGGCGCCCCTGGCGCCCTGAGCACGCTCAGCGCGTCTTGAGCTCGCCCGAGTCCACGCGCAGCCGCGTCTCGTAAGCCTTTGAGATATGGGACTTCAGCGCCGCATCGGCGGCATCGCCATCGCCGGCCGCGATCGCCTCGGCGATCTGGGCATGTTCAGCCAGCGCCACCTCGTCGCGCCCCTCGGCGGCAAAGGAGGTGGTGGCCATCAGAGCCATCGAGCGGTGGACAAGATCAAGCTGCTGCACCAGAAACCGGTTGTGGCTGGCCAGGTGGATCAGCTTGTGAAACCGCTTGTTGGCCCGGCTCAGCGCGCGCGGATCGCCGCCCAAAAGTTTGCGGTCCTCCTGCGTCATGCCCTGAAGCACCCGCACCTCTTCGGCCGTCGCGTGCCGCGCCGCCAGCCGCGCCGCCAGCCCCTCAAGCTCTGCCCGCACGGTGTAAAGTTCGGCCAACTGGTTGTGGTCCAGCGAGGCCACGATCAGGCTGCGCCCGTCGCGGGTCAGCATGCCTTGCGTCTCAAGCCGCTGGAGCGCCTCACGGACCGGGGTGCGAGAGACGCCCAGCCGTTCGGCAAGCTCGGATTCGACCAGCCGCGAGCCGGGGTTGTAGTCGCCCCGCTCGATGGCTTCGAGGATCAGCGTATAGGCGTCCTTGGGCATGGCCTCGATCCTTTGATGCATGAGGGCGACAGTATCGGCTTTCTGCCCGGGTTCAACCCGTCCGGTTGCCGCAGCCGGCAAAGCGGGCTATGCCTGCGCCATGGTCAAAGCGCAGTTTCAGCACGTCTCCGCCTGGGTCTTTGACCTCGACAACACGCTTTATCCGCCGCAGGTGCGGCTGTTCGACCAGATCGAGCGGCGCATGACCGCCTGGGTGATGCGCGCGCTGAACGTCGATCAGGCCCGCGCGAACCATCTGCGGCAGCATTACTGGCACACCTACGGCACCACCCTGGCCGGCCTGATGCGCGAGCATCAGATCGACCCCGGCCCCTATCTGGGCGAGGTGCATGACATCGACTTTTCGGCCCTGACCCCCGATCCGGACCTGGCCGGGGCCATCGCCGCCCTGCCCGGCCGGCGCATCGTCTACACCAACGCCTGCGCCCCCTATGCCCACCGCGTGATCGAGGCGCGGGGCCTCGGCGGGCTGTTCGATGCGGTCTACGGCGTCGAGCACGCCGGCTTTCTGCCCAAGCCCGAGCGCGCGGCCTATGAGACGGTGTTTGCGCTGGACGGGCTCGATCCCGCCCGCGCCGCCATGTTCGAGGACGATGCGCGCAACCTGCGCGCGCCGCACGCCATGGGCATGCGCACCGTCTTTGTCGCCCCCGCGCCGCTGGAGGCGGGCCATATCCACCACCACACAGACGATCTGGCCGCCTTCCTGGCCCGTATCGGCTGATCCGGCGCGCCTTTTACCCCTTGGACAGAGGCGCGCGCCGCCCTATCTTCCCTCAGCGAGGGCCGTTATGGAACAGATGACAACCGATGTGCTGGTGTCGGGCGGCGGCGTTGCCGGCCTGACGGCGGCGGCGGGCTTTGGCGCGGCCGGCTTTTCGGTGATCTGCGTCGATCCCACCCCGCCGGTCACCGACGGGTCGGCGCCGGGCGCCGATCTGCGCTCCACCGCCTTCCTGCAACCCTCGATTCCGGTGCTTCAGGCCGCCGGGCTCTGGGCGCGGCTCGCGCCCTTTGCCGCGCCGCTGCGGGTGATGCGGATCATCGACGCCGGCGGGCCCACGCCGGCGCCGCGTCTGGTCAAGGATTTCGATTCGGCCGAGCTTTCGGACCGGCCCTTTGGCTGGAACCTGCCCAACTGGCTCTTGCGGCGCGAAATGGTCGCGGCGCTCGGCCAGATGTCCAATGTCCGATTTCTTCCCGGCATCGCCACCACCGGCCTGACCCCGCGCGAGGCCGAGGCGCTGGTGCGCCTTTCGGATGGTGCCAGCGTCCGCGCCCGGCTGGTGATCGCCGCCGACGGGCGCCATTCGGCCCTGCGGCAGGCGGCGGGGATCGGGGTTTCGACCACCCGCTACGGCCAAAAGGCGCTGGCCTTTTCCGTCACCCACCCCGCGCCGCACCAGAACATCTCGACCGAGATCCACCGCTCGGGCGGACCCTTCACGCTGGTGCCGCTGCCCGACCATCTGGGCCAGCCCGCCTCGGCCGTGGTCTGGATGGAGCGGGGCCCCGAGGTGCAGCGCCTGGCCGCCCTGCCGGTCGAGGCCTTCGAGGACGAGATGACCCGCCGTTCCTGCGCCATCCTGGGGCCGCTGCGACTGGTCTCGACCCGCTCGGTCTGGCCGATCATCTCGCAGATCGCGGACCGCATGTCGGGGCAAAGGCTGGCGCTCTTGGCCGAAGCGGCGCATGTCGTCCCGCCGATCGGCGCACAGGGGCTGAACATGTCGCTGGCCGATCTGGGCTGCCTTCTGGACCTGGCGCGCGCCGGCGTCGCCGATCCGGGCAGCGCTTCGGTGCTGGCGGCCTATCACACCGCCCGCCACGGCGACATCGCGCTGCGCCTGCGCGGCATCGACGCGCTCAACCGCGCCTCGATGCTGCAAGAGCCGCTGCTGCGCGATCTGCGCGCCGGGGCGCTGGAGGCGCTTTATTCGCTGTCCCCCGTCCGCAAGGCGCTGATGAAGACCGGACTTGGCCTGCGTTAAAGCGGTTCAGGTTATTGCGGATTCGGATGTTTCCGCGAAAACCTGAACCGCTCTAAAGCACCGCCTCGACGGCCCGGGCCAGCCGCGCCACCGTCGCCGGCACGTCGCGCAGCTTGTCAAGCCCGAACAGCCCCAGCCGGAAGGTGCGAAACTCCGCCCCCTCGCCCACCTGCAACGGCACCCCGGCCGCGATCTGATAGCCAAGCGCCCTGAACCTGGCGCCGCTTTGCACCTCGGGATCGGCGGTAAAGCTGACCACGACGCCGGGCGCCTGAAACCCCTTCGCCGCGACCGACATCACGCCGCGCCCCTCAAGCAGCGCCCGCACCGCCTGGCCAAGCTCCCATTGCGCCGCCTTGGCGGCGGCAAAGCCCATCGCCCGCGTCTCGACCATGGCATCGCGGAACCCCACGATGGCATCGGTCGGCAGGGTGGCGTGATAGGCGTGGCCGCCCTTTTCATAGGCCTCCATGATCGCGCGCCACTTCTTCAGGTCCAGCGCAAAGCTGTTCGAGACGGTCTCGGCCAGCCGCGCCTCGGCGCGCGGGCCCATCACCACCACCCCGACCGCGGGCGAGGCTGACCAGCCCTTTTGCGGCGCCGAGATCAGCACATCGACCCCCAGCGCCGCCATGTCGACCCAGACACAGCCCGAGGCGATGCAGTCCAGCACCATCAGCGCCCCGACCTCGCGCGCGGCGCTTGCCATGGCAGCGATGTAATCGTCCGGCAGGATAATGCCGGACGAGGTTTCGACATGCGGGGCAAAGACGGCCTGCGGGCGCGCCTCGCGGATGCGCGCCACCACATCCTCGATCGGCGGCGGTGCAAAGGGGGCCTGCGCGCCGTTGCCGCTGGCCCGCGCCATGACAACGCTCGCCGAACGGGCAAAGCCGCCGGCGTCAAAGATCTGCGTCCAGCGGTAGGAAAACCAGCCGTTGCGGAGGATCAGCACATCGCCCTGACCGAACTGGCGCGCCACCGCCTCCATCGCATAGGTGCCCCCGCCGGGCACCAGCGCCACCGATGTGCCGCCGTAGACCTCTTTCAACAGGCCCGAAATCTCGCGCATCACCCCCTGAAACCGCGCCGACATGTGGTTCAGGCTGCGGTCGGTAAAGACGACCGAGAATTCCTGCAATCCCTCGGGATCAATGTGGTCGTGCGGCAGTTTCATCTGGTTCCCCCGATTGTTCGCACCCAGCCTAACAGCTTTCACTTTGGCACAAATATCCAAATCCGACATTGCCGTCAGCCCAGCGGTCCGGATCTGCGCTCTTCGGTCAACAGGACATTGGCCTCGACCTGGCCGACGCCGGGCAGGGTCATGATGCGCCGGCGCAGCACCCGCTCGAAATCCGCGATGTCGCGGGCGACCACGCGCAGGCGGTAGTCGAACAGGCCCAGGACGTGCTGCACCACCTGCACCTCGGGAATGGCGCTGACCGCGCGTTCAAAGTCCTCAAGGCTGACGCGGCCGCGCGTGGCCAGCTTGATGCCCAGAAACACCGTCACGCCAAAGCCCAGCGCGGCGCGGTCCACCTCGCGGCGCAGGCCGGCCAGGATGCCCGCCTCTTCCAGCCGGCGCTGGCGCCGCCAGGCGGCGGGCTGCGACAGGCCCAGGCGCCGGCCAAGCTCGCCCGCCGAAAGCCCGCCGTCCTGCGCCAGCGCCCGCAACAGGGCCCGGTCCAGATCGTCAAGGTCGATCACAGCGGCAACCCCTCGGAATCCTTGACGGTCGAGATCAGCATCAGCGCCTCGACCTCGGCGATATGGGGCAAGGACAGGATGCGGGCGCGATAGACCTCCTGGTAATGCGCCATGTCGCGCGCGATGACGTTCAGGCGCACATCGACCCGGCCCAGAAAGGTCTCGATCCCCAGCACCTCGGGCACGGCGCGGGCGGCCTCGATGAAGTCGTCAAAGGCGCGCGCCTGCGTCTTGTCGAGCGTGAAGCGCAGGCTGACCTCGACCGCAAAGCCAAGGCGCCGCCAGTCGATCACCGCCCGCGCCGGACGGATGACGCCGCCCGCCTCCAGCCGGTCCAGCCGCCGCCCCAGCGTCGCGGCAGTCACCCCGGCGCGGGCGGCAAGCGCGGCACGGGGCAGGTCCGGCTCGGCCAGCACATGGCGCAGGATGCGACGGTCGGTGTCATCGGTCTGCATTGTTTTTTCATTAATTTGCTATTTTGCGCATGATTTCGCGCAGAAAATCCGAATAATGTCAAATATTGCACGGCATCGACCACGTTTTTCGCTATTGTCCCCCCGTCGGACATTCAAGGAGAGACAGCGATGCGCGTTTACTATGACCGCGACTGCGACGTGAACATCATCAAGGACAAGAAGGTCGCCATTCTGGGCTACGGCAGCCAGGGTCACGCCCATGCGCTGAACCTGCGCGATTCGGGGGCCAAGAACGTGGTGATCGCGCTGCGCGAGGGCTCGCCCTCGGCCGCCAAGTGCGAGAAGGAGGGGCTCAAGGTCATGGGCATCGCCGAGGCCGCCGCCTGGGCCGACCTGATCATGTTCACCATGCCGGACGAGCTTCAGGCCGCGACCTACAAGAAATATGTCCACGACAACATCCGCGACGGCGCCGCCATCGCCTTTGCCCACGGGCTCAACATCCACTTTGGCCTGATCGAGCCGAAAAAGGGCGTCGACGTCATCATGATGGCGCCCAAGGGCCCGGGCCACACCGTGCGCGGCGAGTACCTCAAGGGCGGCGGCGTGCCCTGCCTTGTGGCCGTCCACCAGGACGCCACCGGCCGCGCGATGGAACTGGGTCTGTCCTATTGCTCGGGCATCGGCGGCGGTCGGTCGGGCATCATCGAGACCAACTTCCGCCAGGAATGCGAAACCGACCTGTTCGGCGAGCAGGCCGTGCTGTGCGGCGGTCTGGTCGAACTGATCCGCATGGGCTTCGAAACCCTGGTCGAAGCCGGCTACGAGCCGGAAATGGCCTATTTCGAATGCCTGCACGAGGTCAAGTTGATCGTCGATCTGATCTACGAGGGCGGCATCGCCAACATGAACTATTCGATCTCGAACACCGCCGAATATGGCGAATATGTCTCGGGACCGCGCATCCTGCCCTATGACGAGACCAAGGCGCGGATGAAGGCCGTGCTGCGCGACATCCAGACCGGCAAGTTCGTGCGCGACTTCATGCAGGAAAACGCCGTCGGCCAGCCCTTCTTCAAAGCGACGCGGCGCATCAATGACGAGCACCAGATCGAACAAGTCGGCGAAAAACTGCGCGCCATGATGCCCTGGATTTCCAAGGGCAAGATGGTGGACCGCGCGCGGAACTGATCCTTGGTGGGGTGAAACCCCACCCTACCGGGCCGGGGCGAAAGCCTCGGCCCGTTTGCACATCAGAATCCGCTAGGTAGCAGCCCGGTTTCGTGCCAGCTTCAGCCAAACGGAGCGCAGGATGACATCGGCAGCAGGTTCAGATCGCCCCCGCCCCTCCCGTCCATGGGCTCTGGTCGGCTTCGGCTTTCTGGCGCTGGCGCTCGCGTTTTCGGCGCGGGCGGCGCTGGGGCTGATCATGCCGGTCTGGCAGACCGAGCTGGGCTGGTCCTCGTCCTTTCTGTCCGGCGCCGGGGCCGGGGCGCTGGTGGTCATGGCCATTGTCGCGCCTTTCGCCGGGCGGCTGGTTGACCGCATGGGGCCGCGATTCACGCTGAACCTGGGCTTGGGCATTTTGGGGATCGGCTGCGCCATCGTGGCAACGATGTCCTCCAAAGCGCTGTTCATCATCGGCTTTTCCGGATTTTGCGGGGTAGGGTTCGGCATCGTCGCCACCCATGCCGTGGCCACCGCCGTCACCCGGGCCTTTGACAGCCAGCGCGGCCTGGCCACCGGCATCGCCACCTCGGGCTCGACCGGGGGGCAGTTCCTGATCGTGCCGCTGATCGCGGTGCTGCTGTCCACCGTCGGCTGGCGGTGGAGCTTTGGCGCCCTGGCGCTGGCCTCGCTGGCGCTGATCCCTTGCATCCGGATGATCATGCAGGGCCAGGCGGCGCCGGTGGCCGGCCACGGCGCCAGCCCCAGCATGGCGCAGGATTTCGGCACCATCCTGCGCCGCCCGGCGTTTCACGCCCTGTTCTGGAGCTATCTGATCTGCGGCTTCACCTCATCCGGCGCGATCGAGACGCACCTTCTGCCCTTTGCCGCCTTTTGCGGCTTTCCGCCCCTGCCCAGCGCCACCGCCTACGGGCTTTTGTCGCTGGTCAACCTTGCCGGCATGATCGGCGCGGGCTGGCTGACCGACCGGGTGAACCGGCCGATCCTGCTGGGGTCGATCTATGTGCTGCGGGGGTTGACCTACATCATCCTGATCAACCTGCCCGGCACCACGATCGAGGTCCTGTTCATCTTCGCGGTGCTGTTCGGCATGGTCGATTACGCCACCGTGCCGATCACCGCCAGCCTGACCGCCAGCCATGTCGGCCTGCCGGTCATGGGCCAGGCCATGGGGATGATCTCGGCCGGGCACGCGCTGGGCGCGGCGGCGGCGGCGGCCTTTGGCGGCTATATCTTTGACGTCACGGGCGCCTCTACCACGCTCTGGCTGAGCGGGCTCTGGCTTTTGGTCGGGGCGGGGGCGCTGTCGCTCTTGCTGTTGCGGATGGCGCCGGCGGCGGAGCCGCCCCGGTCGGCCGCCGCGTGATCGGCGGGCGCCATGGCCACCTGGAGCAGACTTGACCGAGACACGCGGGCCCTTGCCGCCCTGCTGCTGGTCTTTGTCGCGGCGACCGTGGCGATCAGCGTCCTGCCCCAGTGGCTGCCGCTTGCCCCCGGGCCGATGCCGCCGAAATGGGTCATCGCGGCGGTCAACGGCGGCTCTGCGCTGGTTCTTTACGGGATCCTGGGGCTGATCGGGCTGCGGCTTGGCCGCCGCATCGGCTTTGCGCCGGTCTGGCCGGAGCGGATCGACAGCGCCGCCCTGTTCCTGCGCCCCGCGCTGGTGGGCGTCGTCCTTGGCGCGGGCTTTGTCGCCGTCGATCTGGTGCTGACGCCCCTGCACGGGTTGCGGCCGCTGCCCCATCCGCCGTTTCCGCAGTCAGTCTTTGCCTCTCTCGCCGCCGGGATCGGCGAAGAGGTGATCTTTCGGCTGTTCTTCATCGGGCTCTGGGTCTGGCTGCTCGACCGGCTGATCTTTCGCGGGCGCGGGCAGAGCGGTCTGTTCTGGGTCGTGGCCGTGGCCTCGGCGCTGGTGTTTGCGATGGGTCACCTGCCGGCGCTGCTGGCGATCCTGGGCCGCGAGGTCACGCCCGAGGCCGTGGCCGCCCTGCCCCCGGCGCTGGTGGCCGAGGTGGTGATCCTGAACGGCGCGCTCTCGCTGGTGGCGGCCAGGGCGCTGCGCGACCACGGGCTCGTGGCGGCGGCGGGGATCCATTTCTGGACCGACGTGGTCTGGCACGTCGTCTGGGGGCCGCTCAGCGGCTGACTTCCAACTCCACCGCGCCGACGATCTCGTCAACCACGGCGTGCAGCAGGCGCTCGTCCTCGCATTCCGCCATCACGCGCACCAGAGGCTCGGTGCCCGACTTGCGGATCAGGATGCGGCCCTTGCCGGCGATCCGCGCCTCGCTGGCGGCGATGGCGGCCTGAACCGCCGGCGCCTCCAGCGGCCGCGCGCCGGTCTGAAAACGGACGTTGCGCAAAAGTTGCGGCACCGCCTCGAACTGGCGGATCAGCGCGCTGGCCGAGTTGCCGCTGCGGGCCATTTCGGCCAGGAATTGCAGCCCCGCGATCAGCCCGTCGCCGGTGGTGGCATAGTCGGTCATCACGATATGGCCCGACTGCTCGCCGCCCAGGTTGAACCCGCCGTTGCGCATGGTTTCAACCACATAGCGGTCACCGACCGCCGTCCGCTCCAGCCGCAGGCCGCGCCCGGCGAGGTGCCGCTCAAGCCCCAGGTTCGACATCACCGTCGCCACCAGCGTGCCCCGGTTGAGCCGCCCCTCCTCGGCCCAGCGCGCCGCCAGAAGCGCCATGATCTGATCGCCATCGGCGACATGGCCCGCCTCGTCCAGGATCACCACGCGGTCGGCGTCGCCGTCCAGGCTGATCCCGACATGGGCGCCATGCACCACCACCGCCTCGGCCGCGGCCTGGGGATGGGTCGAGCCGCAGTTGTCGTTGATGTTGGTGCCGTTGGGGCTGACCCCGACCGCGATCACCTCGGCCCCCAGTTCCCACAGCACCTCGGGCGCGGTGCGATAGGCGGCGCCGTTGGCGCAGTCGATCACGACCTTGAGCCCGTCCAGCCGCAGGCCGCCGGGAAAGGTGGTCTTGACGAACTCCTGATAGCGGCCGCGCCCGTCGTCGATCCGCTTGGCCCGGCCGATGTTCTGCGGCTGGGCCAGCGCGATCTCGCCTTCCAGCATCGCCTCGATCTCGGCCTCTGCCTCGTCGCTCAGCTTGAAGCCGTCGGGGCCAAAGAACTTGATGCCGTTGTCATGATGCGGGTTGTGGCTGGCCGAGATCATGACCCCCAGGTCCGCCCGCATCGACCGGGTGAGAAACCCGACCGCCGGCGTCGGCACCGGCCCCAGCAAGAGCACGTTCATCCCCGTGCTGGTCAGACCGGCGGTCAGCGCGTTTTCCAGCATGTAGCCCGACAGGCGCGTGTCCTTGCCGATCACCACCCGGTGCGAGGAAAGCCCGTCGCGGCGAAAGTACCGCCCCGCCGCCGCACCAAGGCGCAGGGCCATTTCGGCGGTCATGGGGGGCGTGTTCGCCCTGCCCCGGACCCCGTCGGTGCCAAACAGCTTGCGGCTCATCTTGCCTCTCCCCTTGTCACGGCCTGCCACAGGCTGACCGCCTGCCGCGTCTCGGCGACATCGTGGACGCGCAGCATCTGCACCCCCTGCGCCAACCCCTGAAGCGCCACGGCAAGCGAGCCGGGCATGCGCCGCGCCGCCTCGGCCTCGGCGCCGATGGTGCCGATGAACCGCTTGCGGCTGGCGCCGAGCAGCACCGGCACCCCCAGATCGTGGAACAGCGACAGGCGGGCAAGCAGCGCGAGGTTGTGCTCCAGCGTCTTGCCAAAGCCGATGCCGGGATCGACCGCGATGCGCGCCCGCGCGATGCCGGCCGCCTCGGCCTCGGCCACACGGGCGGCCAGCGCGTCAAAGACATCCAGCAGCACATCGTCATAGCGCGGATCGTCCTGCATCGTCGCTGGATCGCCCAGCGAATGCATCAGGATCACCGGGCAGCCGCGCGCGGCGGCCAGGGCGGCCATGGCCGGGTCGTGCTGCAAAGCGGTGACATCGTTCAGGATGCTGGCCCCGGCGGCCAGGGCGGCCCCGGCGACCTCGGCCTTGCGCGTGTCGATCGAGATCGGTAGCTCCAGCCCGCCCGCGCGCAGGGCCCCAATCACCGGCGCGGTGCGCCCGATCTCCTCGTCCGCCGCGACCGGGCTCGCCCCGGGCCGGGTGCTTTCGCCGCCGATGTCCACAATCTCGGCCCCTGCCGCCATGCGCCGCGCGGCCATCAGCGCCGCCTCGGGCTTCTGAAACAGCCCGCCGTCCGAAAAGCTGTCGGGCGTGACGTTGAGGATGCCCATGATGCGCGGCCGGTCCATCGCCAGCCCGCCGAAATCGGGGCGCGGCGCGGTCAGGCGCGCCAGATCGGCCGGGGCAAGCTCGGACGCGGGCACCACAAGGGCGGGACGGCCCCGCTCAAGCACCTCGATCTGCGCGAACCAGCACCAGCCGCCCGCCAGCGGCAGGGCCCCCGGCGCCCGCGCCGGATCGGTCATGGCGATGGCCCGAAGATAGGTTTTCGTTCCCAACCGGATTTTCCGTCCAAAAATATCCCACGGGGGTCCGGGGGTGTGAAACCCCCGGCGCGCGCCGCCAACGCCACCGCCACCGCCACCGCCACCGCCACCGCCACCGCAGTAAGCCCAAGCCCGCCGCCGGGCGCAAGGGGCTAGCGTCAGGCGCGCTCCAGCCTCACGCGGCTTCCCGCCGGAAGTGCAACAGAGCCGTGAACGATCAGCCGCTCGGCCGCCATCTGCTCGGCCAGCCACAGCGCCAGGGCCACCGGCTCGTGGCCGTTCGGCCCGTCGGTTGCGTCCAGCACCATCTTGGACGGCGCCCAGACCATCATCTGCCCCCGCCGCACCGCCCAGTCGATCTCGGTCCGGGTCGCCATCACGATGCAGCGCGGATCGCGGGCCGCCAGCACCCAGGCGTTCTGCTCGATCGCCAACAGATCGACCCGCCGCTGCGTCGGCTTGTGCCCGGTGCGTGGCATGGGCAGATCCGGCAGGCCGACGGTCAGGATGACCGGCAGGCCCAGCGCCTGCAAGCCGTCCAGTCGCGCGCCCAGATCGGGCGCGGCGATGACGGCGTTGTCAAGGTAGACCACCAGCGGATGCACCGCCGCCTCCTTGCCGTCCTGGCCCACCACCTTCAGTGCCGCCTCGGCGCGCGAACGGACGATCTCGACCCCCAGCTTGTAGGGCCCGATGTCCAGCTTTTCGATCCGCACAAAGGCCCGCATCGCCTGCGGCTCGGCCAGGATGCGCTCGGCCACCCGTTCGGCCAGCGTCTCGAGCAGGTTCAGCCGCGCGGCGCCCAGCTCTTCGGCGATGGCCTCGGTGATGCGGTCATAAGACAGGATGCGGTCGACATCGTCATCCAGCGGCTGCGGCGCCGGGCGCACCTCGACCACGACGTTGAAGAGGATGCGCTGGCGCGTGCCGCGTTCCTTCTGAAAGGCGCCGATCTCGACCTCGACCATATGGTCGCGCAGCGAAATCCGGTCGCGCGGGTCGGCGGCGGCCGAGGCAAGCGAGCGCTCTTCGGGATGGGCAAAGGCCATGCGGATGTCGGTCGTCATGTCGGTCCCGGCTGCTGATCAGGGGCGCCGTCCGGTGCGCCTTTGCCGATCCATAGCATGGCCGGCGCCGACATGCCCGCCCGAAGTGGCCCCGAACGCGCTGCGGATGCGGTTTCAGTTCGCGGCGTAAAAGACATGCGCCCCGATCATGACGGTCAGTTGCAAGCGCCCCGCCCAGGAAGGATCGGCGGCGCTGGAGTGGAAAAAGGTGGCGCCGTCGGTCAGCACACGCGCCCCGCCGGCCAGCATCACCGCCGCGACGCGCCCGGCGATCTCGGCCGCCGCCACTTCGTGCAGGCTGTCGGACAGACCATCGCAGAAATACGAGAACTGGCAGGCACCACCCACCTGCTGGTGGACCACGCCGCAAACCGAATCGGGGTAATCGGGGCTGTCCACCCGGTTCAGGATCACCTCGGCCACCGCGAACTGCCCTTGCAGGCTCTGGCCGCGCGCCTCGAAATAAAGCGCCTGTCGCAGGCATTCCCAGTCCTCGCCCTGCAAGGCAAGGTCTTGCGACATCAGCCAGCGATGGGTGTAGTTGACCGGTGCCGCTGCGACGGCCTCCCTGATCTCGGCCCGGGCCGGAGCCCCCAGAATCGCAAGAGCCATGACGGCGCCGATCAGCCGGGTCTTATGCTGCATGTTCTGCCCCAATCCTTCCATCCTTGCCCGGCGGATCGCGCCGGGCGGGGCCATGGGGCAAAGACCCCTGACCGCCGGCCGGGCTAGGGCAGTTTCCCGGGCGGGGCCAGAACTGTGGCGGATTTACAACAGAAATTCGCGGATTTTCGGCGGAAAGCCGCCCAAAAATCGGGTCTCTTTATGAAGAACGTCGTATAATTCTATGATTTTGGCGCGCTTTTTGTGGATTCAAGACGCGAGGCCACCACAAGCTGAGCGGCGGCAAGACGGGCCTGCGGCACCCGGTAGGGGCTGCAAGACACATAGTCAAAACCCTGCGCGCGGCAAAAGGCGATGGATTCGGGGTTGCCGCCATGCTCGCCGCAGAGCGAGACCTGAAGGTCGGGCCGCGTCGCGCGTCCCCGGGCGGCGCCGATCTGCAACAATTCGCCCACCCCGTCCTCGTCCAGCACATGGAACGGGTCCTCGCGGAACACGCCCTGCTGGACATAGGTGTTCATGAACCGCCCGGCATCGTCGCGCGACAGACCATAGGTCATCTGCGTCAGGTCATTGGTGCCAAAGGACAAAAAGGCCGCGTGATGCGCGATCTCGCCCGCCCGCAGCGCGGCGCGCGGGGTTTCCACCATCACACCCAGCTTGTAATCGAAATTGACACCGGACTTGATGCGCACCGTGGCGGCCACGGCATCGACATTGCCCTTGACCAGTTCCACCTCGCGCCGGGCCGAGACCAGCGGGATCATGATCTCCGGCACCACCGGGGCGCCGCGCTTGGCGACCGCGACCGTGGCCTCAAAGATGGCCTGCGCCTGCATGTCGTAGATTTCGGGCAGCACCACGCCCAGCCGCACGCCGCGCATGCCCAGCATCGGGTTGAATTCGGACAGCGCCTCGGCCCGGCGCATGACCTCGGACAGCGGGCGGTCCAGCGCCTCGGCCAGTTTGCGCAGGCCCTCGCGGCTTTTCGGCAGGAATTCGTGCAGGGGCGGGTCGAACAGGCGGATGCAGACCGGCAATCCCGACATGATTTCAAAGAGCTGGATGAAATCGTCGCGCTGCATCGGCAAAAGGCGCGTCAGGGCGGCGGCGCGGTCGGGCGCGGTGTCGGCAAAGATCATCTCGCGCATCACGACAAGACGGTCCTCGTCAAAGAACATGTGTTCGGTCCGGCACAGACCGATGCCTTCGGCCTTGAACTGGCGCGCGGTGGCGGCGTCGGCCGGGGTGTCGGCATTGGCGCGGATGCCGATGTCGCGCGTCGCGTCGGCCCAGCCCAGCAGGGTCTGAAAGGCGCCGTCCAGCGCCGGCGGCAACAGCTCGGCCGAGCCGACCAGCGCCTCGCCCAGCGTGCCGTCCAGCGTGATCAGGTCACCCTCGCCCAGCACGCGGCCATCGGCGGCGGCCAGCCTGCGCTCTTTCATGTCCAGACGCAGCCCGCTGGCCCCCACCACGCAGGGCACGCCAAGCCCGCGCGCGATCACCGCCGCATGGCTCGACATTCCGCCCCGTTCGGTCAGCACCCCCACGGCCGAATGCATGCCGCGAATATCCTCGGGCTCGGTCTCGCGCCTTACCAATATGCAAGGCTCGCCGCGCGCCGCGCTGGCCTGGGCCGCGTCCGAGGAAAACACGATCCGCCCCACCGCCGCGCCCGGACTGGCCGCGATGCCGCGCGCAAAGACGTCGCGCGGGCCGCGCGCGTCGACCTGCGGGTGCAAAAGCTCGCTCAGCGCCCGGGGTTCCACCCGCAGCAGCGCCTCGTCAGGGCTGATCACCCCATCCTCGGCCAGGGCCACGGCGATGCGCAGCGCCGCGCGCGACGAGCGCGTCACCTTGACCGCGTCCAGCACCGACAGGCGCCCGTCGTCGACGGTGAATTCGATCTGCATCTCTTCGCGCAGCCGCTGCCGGCACACCGCGCCGTGGCGCACCAGCTCGTCCAGGATCTGCGGCGCCAGTTCCTCCAGCGAGGGGCCGCGCGGATCGCGCGTCAGGTACAGCGCCTCGGTCCGGCGCAAGGCGTCGCGGCCCTGGCTTTGGCCCAGATAGCGCCCGGTCACGCGGTTCTGCCCGGTGGCCGGATCGACGAACTGGATCACGCCAGAGCCGGAAATGCCGTGGCCGATGCCCTGGGCCATCGACTGCACCACCAGCCCCAGCGCCGATTCAGCCGGGGCGCCCTTGGCCTGGCGCAAGAGCCGGGCCGAGGTCCCCTCCCAGGCGCGGGCCATCGAGCGCAGCACCTCGGAAAGCTGGCGGGCCGGGTCCTGGGGAAAGGGTTCGTCCATCTCGCGCTCGTACTGGCGCAGCGCCTCGCGCAGCGCCGCGCCATCGGCGCCGCCAAGCTGGAACATGTCGGGGTCAAGCCGCGCGACATGGGTGCTGTAGCCCTGCACGAAGCGCAGATACAAAAGATCGGCCGCCTCTTGGCCGTGGGTGGCGGCCAGGGCGGCGTGGCGGGCGGCGTTCATGCCGATGTTGAGGATCGTCGCCGGCCCGCCCCAGTCGGGGTTTTCCGGGCTACAGCGGACCGAGACCAGCGGCATCGGCCCGAAATGGCCCAGGATCGCGCCGACATCGACCGACTGGCCCGCCGCGATGCCGCGCACCGTGGCGGCCGGCAGCGCGACGGTCGTGGGCACCGGAAGGTCAAGCCGGACCAGCCGCTGCAGACATTTCGCACGCCAGCCATGCGCCTGCGCCGTCACCTTGGCGCTGGGCGTGACCAGAAGAAAGTCGAGGGTCGGCTGGTTTTTCGGCACTGCGGCACCTGTCTTTGCGCGCGCAGCATATCGCCGGGCGCCCAATGCGCAAGAAAAACCGCGCCTTGCGGCGTCGCCTTCAGCCCTCGATCAGGGTCAGGTCGGCCACCCCGCCGCAGATGGCGCGGATGCGCGACAGCATGTTCAGCCGGTTGCGCCGGATGACGGGGTTGTCGGCGTTGATCTGCACCGCCGTGAAAAAGGCATCAATCGGCGCGCGCAGAGCGGCCATCGCGGCCATCGCGGCGCCAAAATCCTCGGCCCGCAGCGCCGGGGTGATGAGCGCCTCGGCGGCATCGAGCGCGGCGAACAGGGCGCGCTCGGCATCGCTCTCGGCAAACTTCGGGTCCGCGCCATAGGAATATTCAACCCCGTCCCTGGCCTCGGCCTGGGTCAGGATGTTGCTCGCGCGCTTGAAGCCGCCGATCAGGTTGGCCCCGTCCTCGGTCTTGAGCGTGGCCGACAGGGCCCGGGCGCGGGCCACCAGCAGGGTCAGATCGTCATTGCCGGGCATGGCGAGGCAGGCGTCGATCACGTCGTGCCGGATGCCCTGATCGCGCAGGAAAACCTTGAGGCGGTCGTGGAAGAAGGCGAGGAGGTCACTCTCTGTCAGACTGAATGCATGCGAATCCCCGGGCGTCGCCACGGCGGCCTTGTGGTGCTGGATGACCGTCACCAATGAAGTCCGCACCCCATTCGCCAGCACCAGCCGGATCACCCCCAGCGCCGCCCGGCGCAGGGCAAAGGGGTCCTTGCTGCCCGTGGGCTTTTCGTCAATCGCCCAGAACCCGGTCAGCGTGTCGATCTTGTCGGCCAGCGCCACGGCGACGGACACCGGCTCGGTCGGCACCTCGTCGGTCGGACCGAGCGGCGAATAATGGTCGCGCACGGCGTTGGCGATTGATTCCACCCGCCCCGGGCCTGACCCGGGGCCTCCGGCGGGCTCATCGAGGCCCCGGCTCGGGGGCCGGGGCGGGTCGGACTGCAAGGCAGCCATCGCGTAATAGCGCCCCATGATCCCCTGCAACTCGGGGAATTCCCCCACCATGGCAGATCGCAGGTCAGCCTTGGCCAGCCGCGCCGCCTGTTCGGCAAGGTCCGCATCCGCCCCGACCAGCGGTGCAATCTGGCGCGCCAGCGCCGCGATACGCTGGGTGCGTTCGGCCTGCGAGCCCAGCTTGTTATGGAAGGTGACCGCCTTCAGCCCCTCCAGCCATTCGCCCATCCCCGCCTTGGCCACCCGCAGATCGTTTTCATAAAAGAACCGCGCGTCCGACAGACGCGCGTTCAGCACCTTGAGGTTGCCCTTCAGGATCGTCTGCCCGTGGTCGGCGGTTTCGGTGTTGGCCACGGTCACAAAGCCCTCGATCCGCCCCGTTTTCGGGTTCCGGGCCGAAAAGAACTTTTGATGTTCGCGCATCGAGGTTTGCAGCACCTCGGGCGGCAGGTGCAGGAACTCCGCGCCGATCCGGCCCAGCAGCGGCACGGGCCATTCCACCAGCCCCGCCACCTCGGCCAACAGACCCTTGTCGTCGACCAGTTCCATCCCGGCGGCAAAGGCCAGGTTCTGCGCGCCTTGCCAGATGGCGGCGGCACGCTCGGCCGGGTCCAGCACCACGAAGGCGCGTTTCAGGCGCAGGGCGTAGTCGTCAAAGGACTGCACGGCAAAGCCCTGCGGCGCCAGAAAGCGGTGGCCCTGGGTCACATTGCCGGCGCGGATGCCGTCCACCTCAAGCGGCACGATCTGCGCGCCGGTCTCGTCGGTCAGGATGCACAGGATCGACTGCAACGGCCGCACCCAGCGCAGGCTGCCCGCCCCCCAGCGCATCGACTTTGGCCAGGGGAAATTCCGGATGGCGGCCTCAAGCACCTCTGCCACGATTGCCGGGGCCTCGCGGCCGGGGCGCTCGATCACGGCGAACAGGCTCTCTCCCTTCTTGTCGGCGCGGCGTTCAAGCTGGTCCAGCGTCAGCCCGGTCGACCGCAGAAACCCCTCGATGGCGGCCTGCGGGGCGCTGGCCGAGGGGCCCTTGCGCTCTTCACGCTGCGGGCGCGAGCGGGGCGAGAGCCCCTCGACCGACAGGGCCAGCCGGCGCGGCGTTGAAAAGGCCCCGGCCGAACCATAGGTCAGGCCGGCCTCGACCAGCCCGACGGTGACCAGTTTCTTCAGGTCCTCTTGCGCGCGCATCTGCATGCGGGCGGGGATTTCCTCGGAAAAAAGCTCGATCAACAGGTCCATGGCCTACTCCTCCCCCCCGGGGGCAATCTGGTGCCAGGCATAGGCCCGGCCGTCTGGAAACACCGCGACGACGCGGTCGGTCTGCGGCGCGATGCCGGCCTGAGCCAGAAACGCCAGCGCCTGCCCCGCCTCCAGCGCCGCGCCGATGACCCCGGCATCGAAGCAGTCGAACCACGAGGGCGCGTTCAGCGGCACGGGCCCGGCATAGCTTTGATAGGTTTCGGACAGCTCTGGCAGGCCAAGCGGCGTGGTAAAGCAGGCGCGAAACCGCAGCGGAGAGCTTTCCGCGTCGATGGCACGCAGATCCTCGGCCGGGATCGACGCCGGCGCCCCGCCGGACAGCGGCACCAGGCCGATGCCGCCGGCGCCGGCAAGGTCCACCTCGACATAATAGGCGTATTCCTGCAGCCAATACATCGCCACGCCCGCGACCGCCGCCGTCAGCACCAACCCGCCCGCGATGATCTTGCCCGCGCTCACGCCGCCCCCTCCAGATCGCGCCCGGCCTCGGTCAGCCGGAAGGCATCGGCACAGGCCTTGGCAAGCGCGCGGACGCGGCCGATATAGGCCTGCCGCTCGGTGACCGAGATGACGCCCCGCGCGTCCAGCAGGTTGAAGAGGTGGCTGGCCTTGATGCACTGGTCATAGGCCGGATGCGCCATGATGATGCGCTTGCCCGTCTTGGGGTCCGCTGCGTCAAACGCCAGCAGCCGGCCGCATTCGGCCTCGGCATCCTCGAAATGGCGCAGAAGCTGCGCGGTGTCGGCGCCGTCGAAATTGTGGCGGCTGTATTCCTCTTCGGTCTGCCGGAAGATGTCGCCGTATTTCAGCGGGATGGGCGATGCGGGATCGTTGAAGGGCATCTCCATCACATGATCCACCCCCAGCACATACATCGCCAGCCGCTCCAGCCCATAGGTCAGCTCGCCCGAGACCGGCTTGCAGTCATGCCCGCCGACCTGCTGGAAATAGGTGAACTGGCTGACCTCCATCCCGTCGCACCAGACCTCCCAGCCCAGACCCCAGGCGCCGAGTGTCGGGCTTTCCCAGTCGTCCTCGACAAAGCGGATGTCGTGCAGCGCCGGGTCCAGCCCGATCGCGGCGAGCGAGCCGAGGTACAGGTTTTGCAAGTCGGGGGGCGAGGGTTTGATGATGACCTGATACTGGTAATAATGTTGCAGCCGGTTGGGGTTTTCGCCATAGCGCCCGTCGGTCGGCCGGCGCGAAGGCTGGACATAGGCCGCCGCCCAGGGGCGGGAGCCAAGCGAGCGCAGCGTGGTCGCGGGGTGAAAGGTGCCGGCGCCCACCTCCATGTCATAGGGTTGCAGGATGGCGCAGCCCTTGCCGGCCCAATAGGCCTGCAGACGCAGGATGATTTCCTGAAAGCTCTTCGGTGTGGACATCGCTTTGACCCGCCAGCCCTGTTTCGTCGGCCCCTCCATATGGGGCGGGGGCAAAAGGGTCAATCTTGGCGGCGCCGAAAAGGGGGATGCACCGGCGCGCGGCGGTGATATTCTGTCCCCGCCGCCCCGACCGGGGCGCCCGTTGTTCAAGATATTGGCTTTGTCATGCGCATTTCGGCCCTTGCCGGTTTTCTGCTGCTCATCCTTCTGTCGCTTTCCGCCCCTCTGCGCGCCCAGGAGCAGGTCTGGATCCAGGTCGAGGCCCAGCCCGATCTGCCCACCGCCCAGGCTCGCGCGGCGCATTACGGCGCGCTTTTTGCCGATGTGCGGGGCTTTCGGGCGGCGGACTGGTACGCCATCGCGCTTGGCCCGATGGACCGCGAGGGGGCACGGCTGCGCCTGTTGACCCTGACCACGCAGGGGCTGATCCCGGCTGACAGCTTTCTGGCCGATGGCACGCGCTATGGACCGGCGTTTTTCGGCGAAGAGGGTGCGCAGCCCGCCCCGGCCGGGATCGCCGCCGCGCCCGGGCCCCGGGACGGGGCGACCGAGGCAGAGATGACCCTGGACGAGCGCAAGGCGGTGCAGGCGGCGCTGGCCTGGTTCGGGCATTACGACGGCGCCATCGATGGCGCCTTTGGCCGCGGCACCCGCGCCGCCCTTGCCGCCTGGCAAGAGGCGCAAGGCCACCCGCCCACCGGCATCCTGCTGGGCGCCGAGCGCGCCGCGCTTCTGGCGGCCGAGGCCGAAGAGCGGGCGTTCTACGGCTTTGAAGAGGTCCGCGAAGAGGCCGCCGGCATCACGGCCCGCCTGCCCCTGGGTCTGGTGGCGCCTCACGGCTACGAGCCGCCCTTTGTGCAATTCGCGCCCCGCGTAGCCGGTGGCCCGCGCCTGATGCTGATCTCGGAACCGGGCGAGGCGGCCAGCCTGGCGGGTCTTTTCGACCTCTTGACCTCGATGGCGCTGGCCCCCGGCGTCACCGGCCAGGAGGCGGGCCTTGTGCTGGAGCCGGACAGCTTTTCCATCGACATCGCCGGCCCGACGCTGGCGCTAAGGGCCTGGGCCAGGCTGAGCCGGGGCCAGATCAAGGGCTTTGCCCTCTTCTGGACGCCGGACAGGGGCGATGAACTGTCGCGCATGGCCGAGGTGATCGGCGCCTCGTTCTCGGCCCTTGGTGACAAGGTGCTGGACCCCGGACTTGTACCGCTGGACGAGGCGGTGCGTCTGGGGCTGATCAGCGGCCTTGCGCCGCGCGTGCCGGTCTTTTCGCGGTCGGGCTTTTACGTCTCGGCGGCGGGGGCGGTCCTGACGCTGGCGCAGGACCTGGGCACCTGCGGCTCGATCAGCATCGACGGCGGCGCCCCGGTCCGGCTGGCGGCCACCGATCCGGGCACGGGCGCGGCGCTGCTGATCCCGGCGCAGGCCCTGGCCCCGGACGCCTTTGCCCGCCTGACCGGCGCCAGCACCCGCCCCGGGACAGAGGTGGTGCTGGCCGGCTACTCCTACGGCGACCGGCTTCCGGCGCCGGTGCAGACCTTTGGCCTGCTCGAAGCTTCCGCCGAGGCGGTCGGCGCGCTGCGCCTGCGCCTGGGCGCGCTGGACGGCGACCGGGGCGGGCCGATCCTGAACCGTCAGGGCGAGGTGATCGGCATGCTCGGCGCGGCCACCGACCCCACCGGCCGCGCCCTGCCCGAGGGCGTGGCGCTGGCGGCCGGCGCCGGCGCGCTGGCCAGCTTCCTGCAAGCGAACGGCATCACGCCCGTCCCCGCAGAGCCCGATCCCGATCCCGAGCGCCGGGCGCTGGACATGACCCTGCGCGTGGACTGCTGGGGCTGACGGCCCCTGCCGCTAACCGACCTGATAGAGCGAGGCGAACAGCCGGGGGTCCAGGCTGTCGGCCGCAAAGCTGGGCCCCTCGGTCAGGACCGATACGGCGTCATGGCTGTGCAGGCTTTCCTGGTGGCTGGCGACAACGCGGAAATCGCCGATCCTCGGGTCCGCCAACAGGGCGGCGCAAAAGCTGCGGGCCGCATCCTCGACAAAGATCGGGTTGGCGGCGTTCAGCTCGGCAAAGGCCTGCTCGTCCTCGCGCTTGACCATGACCTGGGTCTCGGTCGGCACGCCCCGGCGGGCGATGTCGATCAGATCCTCGAACCACAGGCAGGGCCCGTCCCGAACCTCGACCGAGATCCGCGCGACCGAGCGCTGCGAATGCGGCGTGGCCAGTTGGCCGCGCGTCATCCGCGCATGCTCGGACAGCTCCAAACTGCACGGGCAAGTCGAGGAATAGACATAGTCCAGATGCATCATCCGCTTGCGCACCCCGGCCCGGTCGACCAGTTCCAGCGCGATCTCGTAATACTGCCAGCCGCTCAGGCCCGAGCGCAGGCTGGGCACCTTGACCGGAAAGGAAAACCGCATCTGGATGCGCGCATCGAAACTGCCCAGGTCGCGCTTGTAATCCTCAAGCGCGTGCTCGATCACGCCAAAGGAAAAGTCGCGCTCGGCATGGGCATAGAACGAGCGCATGATGCGGCTCATATTGATGCCCTTCTTTTCGGCCTCAAGGCTGACCGTGCCGGTGACCGAGGTTTCCAGCGTCAGCGGGCCGCCGGCGCGGGTCCGGTAGCGGATCGGCAGGCGAAAGTTCGAGATGCCGACGTGCTGGATGGTCTGGCGCGCCCCGACGATCAGGCTGGCCGGACCGTTCTGCAGATCGGGCAGGCTGGCCTTGTAGGCGGCATCGGCGTGGAAATCGGCCGGATAGTCGCGTGCCAGCACCGGATAGCCGCCGCCGATGATCGACGGCGCGCCGGGGTCCAGCGCCACCAGTTCCGCGTCCGAGGCCCGCGCCGCCCAGAGCCTGAGCAGCGCAAGCGCCGCCTCGGCATCCGCCTGCGTCGGCCGGCCGTTTGCTTCGAGCATGTGAATGTTCATGTCGCTCTCCCGCGTTCGTCGGTGGCAAGACCGGATATATAGGTCAATCCGCCCCCGCCCCCAAGTGGCTTGCACGAAGGTATACGCCGGAAAGGCGACATCAGATCAACGAAAGCGCCGCCGTCAGGTCGGAAATCAGATCGTCCGTGTCCTCCAGCCCGACCGACAGGCGGATCAGGCCGGGGGTGATCCCCAGGGCATCCTTTTGCGCTTGGGGCAGGCGCTGGTGGGTGGTGGTGGCGGGGTGGGTTGCGATGGACTTGGCATCGCCCAGGTTGTTCGAGATCTTGATGATCTCCAGCGCGTTGCAAAAGGCAAAGGCCGCCTCCTTGCCCCCCCTGACCTCGAAGGTCACCAACGTGCCGCCCGAGCCCATCTGCGCCATGGCCAGATCGTGCTGGGGATGGCTGGCAAGCCCCGGAAAGATCACCCTTGTCACCTGCGGCAAGGTTTCCAGCGCCCGGGCGATCCTGTCGGCGCTGTCGGCCATGGCCCGGCAGCGCAGGTCGAGCGTGGCCATGCCGTTCAGCATGATCCAGGCGGTGAACGGGCTCATCGAGCCGCCGGTATGCTTCATGTAGGGTTCCAGCACCTTGCGCGTGAACTCCTGGCTGGCGCAGACCACACCGCCCAGCGCCCGGCCCTGTCCGTCGATGTGCTTGGTCGTGGAATAGACCACCACGTCGGCGCCCTGATCGACGGCGCGCGAAAAGACCGGGGTGGCAAAGACGTTGTCCACCACCACCAGCGCGCCCACCTTATGAGCGATCTGGGAAACGGCGCGGATGTCGACCAGCTCCAGCGTGGGGTTCGACATGGATTCAAAGAAAACGGCCTTTGTGCCGGGCGTGACCGCCGCGCGCCACTGGTCAAGGTCGGCGCCGTCGACAAAGGTCACCTTGACGCCGAACTTGCCCAGCACCTCTTCGAGAACGTAAAGACACGAGCCGAACAGCGCGCGGGACGAGACGACATGATCGCCCGCCCGCAGCATGGACATCAGCGCGCCGCTGACCGCCGCCATGCCCGAGGCGGTGGCAAAGGCGTCCTCGGTGCCCTCAAGCGCCGCGATGCGCTCTTCGAACATGCGCGTGGTGGGGTTGCCGTAGCGGGCATAGATGAACTCATCCTCGCCGGCCTTGACGAAACGGGCCTCGGCCGCCTCGGCCGAGGGATAGACAAAGCCCTGCGTCAGAAAGATCGCCTCGGCCATCTCGCCATACTGGCTGCGCCGGCTGCCTTCGTGCACGAGGCTGGTGCGGGGTTTCCAGGTCTTTTTCGTCATCGCAATGTCCCGGGCCGGTTGCGGCCAATGAAAAGCCCCGGAAAACCAGAGGTTCCGGGGCAGTCGGGCCACGAGACCTCTTTAGCGGAATGTTTAACGTGGCCCGCAATCCGGCAACAAAGCACCACGGGATGCTGCTTAGGGCTTCTTGCCCGGCGGGTCAATGGCCTGCGCTGGGGTCGTGATCGGGCCCGGCCGCCCCCTCGGCCTCGGCCGGCGGCAGGGCGTACCGCGCGATCAGGCGGAACTGCGCGAAGATGAACACCATCGGCGCGAAGGTCAGGGCAAAGGTCTTGAACGTCACCCAGGTCTCGGTCGAGAAGCTTCGCCAGACGATCTCGTTCGCCAGGCCGAGCGCGACGAAAAAGAGGGCAAAGCGCCAGGTCAGCTTCATCCAGCCCTCGGGCTGCATCGGCAGGCCCTCTTCCATCACCAGACGCAGATAGCTTTGCCCCCGGGCCAGGCCGAACAGCAGCACGCCGGCAAAGATGGCGTAGATCAGCGTCGGCTTGAGCTTGATGAACCGCTCGTCGTTGAGCCAGACCGACATGCCCCCCATCACCACCACGATGACCAGGGTGACCATCTGCAT
Organism: Paracoccaceae bacterium; assembly: GCA_052387855.1. Taxonomy (GTDB): domain Bacteria; phylum Pseudomonadota; class Alphaproteobacteria; order Rhodobacterales; family Rhodobacteraceae; genus CAIYZT01. The sequence goes on along the minus strand of JBQTIT010000053.1, from coordinate 1,640 downwards.
CTTGGACAGATGCCCGACCAGGCGCCACAGGATGGCCGAGGTCACCAGGATCAGCCCGACGAACAGCGCCGTCGTGACGATGAAGCCGGAATATTCGGTGCCCAGGATGGTAAAGCTGCGGTCCTTGAGCCGGCTGAAGACCAGAAAGAACAGGACCACCGGGCCAAGCTCCAGCGCGAGCTTGAGCCAGGGGTTGATGGTCTTTTGCGGCGTGGTCATGGCGTGCGGTGTCCTTTGGCTGCGGGCAGGGCGGCCCGGGTCACTGGTCTTGCCCCACCAGGGCGCGGGCAAAATCCACGGGGTCGAAGGGGGCCAGATCGTCGATCTGCTCGCCGATGCCGATGGCATGGATCGGCAGGCCGAAGCGGTCGGCCAGGCTGACCAGCACGCCGCCCTTGGCGGTGCCGTCAAGCTTGGTCATCACCAGGCCCGAGACATCGGCGATCTTGCGGAAGATCTCGACCTGGGTCAGGGCGTTCTGGCCCGTGGTGGCATCGAGGACCAGAAGCGTGTTGTGCGGCGCGGTGGGGTCCTTCTTGCGGATCACGCGCACGATCTTGGCCAGCTCCTCCATCAGGTCGGCCCGGTTCTGAAGCCGCCCGGCGGTGTCGATCAGCAACAGATCGGCGCCGGTGTCCTGCGCCCGGCTCAGCGCGTCAAAGGCCAGGCTGGCGGGGTCCGACCCCTCGGGCGCGGTCATCACCGGAACGCCGGCGCGCTGGCCCCAGACCTGAAGCTGCTCGACCGCCGCCGCGCGAAAGGTGTCGCCGGCCGCGATGATCACCGACTTGCCGGCGGCGCGGAACTGGCTGGCCAGCTTGCCGATGGTGGTGGTCTTGCCCGACCCGTTCACGCCCACGACCAGCACCACCTGCGGCGTGGTGGCATAGATCGGCAGCGGCCGCGCCACCGGTTCCATGATCTGCGCCACCTCCTCCGCGAGCGCCTGGCGCAGCTCGGCGGTCGAGATGCGCCGGCCAAAGCGCCCCTCGGCGATCCGGGCCGTCAGCCGCGCCGCCGTCTCGACCCCCATGTCAGAGGCGATCAGCACCTCTTCGAGCGCCTCCAGCATCGCATCGTCCAGCACCCGGCGCGGCCCCTCGGCGCGGCCGAGGAGGCGGCCCAGAAGCCCGGGCCGGTCGGCCGGAGCGGAAGCGCCCGGATCAGGGTCGGTCCCGTCCGGCGCGACCGCGCTGCCCGGATCGGGCGCCTCTGCGACCAGGGCCTCCAGCCCCTCGCCCAGCTTGTCGGACGAGCGGAACATCCGTTCCTTGAGCTTCTTGAAGAACGACATCGGCGGCGTTTCCCCCTGGACCTGTCCTCACCTAGCCATTTTGCCCCGCAATTGGAAGGGTCGAGGCCAGCGGGATTGCGGTCAGGCCGGGATCGGAGCCGGCCACCCGGGCGCGCGATCAAATGGGCGGGGACAGGCGGGGGGGTTGCGGTTCCGCCCGATGGGTCGAGGCTATTGCCGAGGTCATGCGAGCCGCCAGCCCCATCTCCGGCCGAGGGCCCCAATGGCCCTCGGCCAGCGCCCGCCCCGCCCCCGGCGGGGGCGCCCCACCCCCCCGGGGGGGCGCGGGGCGCGGGTGTGGATTGGGGACCCGTGTACCATCGGCGGTGCCCCACGGGGGGGGCAA
>JBQTIT010000052.1:0-4024 GCA_052387855.1 Paracoccaceae bacterium | reverse complement strand
TTTCACCATGACCTCGGCAATAGCCTCGGCCAAAGTCGGGCGGAGAAGGAAACGCATCGCGTTTCCCCGCCCGTGTGGGAACGGATCGGCAGGACCGGTTCCACATGAGACCGCTGAGGCCAGCGCCCGACCCGGAGGGCGTGGAGCGCCCTCCCTGCGGGGGTCGGGCGCTGGCCGAGGGCCTTTGGGGCCCTCGGCCGGGGCATGGGGCAACCGTCCCGCATGACCTCGGCGATGGCCTCGGTCAAAGTCGGGCGGAAAAGGAAACGCACCGCGTTTTCCCGCCCGTGTGGGAACATGTCCGGGTGACCGGTTCCGCATCAGTTACAGAGGCCAGCGCCCGACCCGGAGGGTGCGGAGCGCCCTCCCTGGGCGGGTCGGGCGCTGGCCGAGGGCCTTTGGGGCCCTCGGCCGGGATTGCCGCAACCGCCTCGCATGACCTCGGCGATGTCCTCGGTCAAAGTCGGGCGAAAAGGAAAGGCATTGCCTCTCCCCGCCCGTGTTGAAGCGTGTCCGGGTGACCGGTTCCGCCCTCACACCAGAGGCCAGCGCCCGCCTGGGGGCGGGTCGGGCGCTGGCCGAGGGCCTTTGGGGCCCTCGGCCGAGAGGACCGACAGGCCTTCGCATGACCTCGGCCATGGTCGCCGGCGAAAAACGCGAGGGCCACCCCCCGCCCCATCGCCCGGTCAAAAGGTCCCCCACCGGGGGGCAGCCCGCCAACACAGGTCTGGTTCAAGTTTTCTCGATATTCGCGGCCTCTCGCCTGCGCTCGAACGCGATTTTCGATGGCCGGGTTCCAATTTGAACCAGACGCCGCCTAGATCCAGTCCAGGTTGACGCGGCCGGCGGGGTACTTGCCGGCCAGCCGCGCGCGCAGCGCGCTGTAGCGGTCGCGCAGGTCGGCGAACTTCTTTTCGTGGGTCTCGGCCACCAGGCAGCGGACATGCGCAAAAAGCTCGTCGGCCTCCATCGCCTCCAGGATGTCCAGCTCGGCCCCCTCGATGTCCATCTTGACAAAGGCGATCCCGCCGCGCCGCGCCGCCGCCTCCCGCACCAGACCCGGAAAGTCGATCAGCGGCACCTCGACCGCATTGTCCGCGTCGATGCCGCGCCCGCCATCCAGGATCGTGCTGCTGACCGAGGCTCCGTCGGGGTTCTGGCCAAAGGTATTGGCGCGCATCAGCCGCACCGTGCCCGACCCGACGCCGACCGCGGCGTTGACCAGCGTCACATTGGCCACACCCTCAAAGGCCGCGCGCAGCTTTTCAAAGGTATAGGGGTCCGGCTCATAGGCGATGACATCGGCGCCGGTCGCGGCAAGCACCCGCGTCACGGTCCCCATGTTGGCGCCGCAGTCCAGCACCAGATCGCCCGGCCGCAGCATGGCGCAGACCCCGGACAGAAAGCCAAGCGCCCCGGCCTTGCGCAGATTGCGCCGGGCGCGGCGGATCAGCGTCGCCGCCTTGCGCTCGGCCTGCGACAGCGGGGGGCTTGCGGGGCTCTCGCCCGGGTCCTTCGATTTCCTAGCCATTCCGGTCACCCTGTCCAATCGTCAACGGCCCGCTCCTTCAATCAGCTTCGCGGGGCGCGAACAACCCGTCTGGTCCTTGCGCCGCCCATGGGCCAGCCCCGGCCTGCCCGCCCCGACGGAGCGCGGCGCCCAGCCGCGAGACGACACCCGACAGCGCCCGCTGCCGCAGGTCGGCCCGGGCGAGCTGCCGGAACACCTCGGCCGCCCGGCGCGCCATCTGCTGACACTCGTCCTGATGCGCCTCGGCCCAGTCAAAGATCTGGTCAAAGTCGCTCATGTCGGCCTTGAAGGGCAGGTAATGCGCCCAGGGCTGAAAATGGCAGGCCGCAAAGCTTTCGAACGGTCCATCCATCACCAGCGCAAGCGAGCCGGAATTCATCGTCCAGAAGAAATTCGACGCCAGATCATTGCCCCGGACCACCGCCAGATACCGCGCGCCCTGCATCTGCTGGCGCGTCAGGCGCGGCTTTTCCCAGTCGCGCAGCACCGGAACTTCGGCAAGCCTGAGCTTGCCCCGGTCGACAAAGCCGACATCCGCCCGGGGGTCGGCATAGAGGTGTTCGACAAACCTGTGGCGCGGAAAGCTGGACAGAACGGCGCGGGCCTGCTCCGGCGGCCATTCCCCCCTGGCCGCCTTGCGCAGAAGCGGTCCAAAGCGATAGCCCTCGTGCCCCTCGGGGCCCTTGGGCTGCGCCCTGCCGCCGGGAATTCCGCGCCAGGTCACCCTGGGGGCCTTGTGCGACCAGGGAACGTGATCGGGGTGGACATGACCCACAAAATTTTCGTCGTCCAGATCCTGGTAGCCCGGCAGGGGCCAGATCACCCGGTCCGTCAGCCCCTTGTGCCGATGAAAGGAAAAGACCGGAAAGACAGTGCCATCCGCCAGCCGCAACCCGCGCGTGCGGCAGTCGCGCATGTCGATGATGGCGCTGAAATCAAGCCCGCTTTGCTGAAGGACCCGCAAAGCGCCGACGTGTTTTTCGGGATTGACCTTGCGCGGGCCGACAAGCCGGGGTGCATCCCCTGCTGCGCCATCGGAAACTTCGTGCCAGCCGTTCCACGGGGCGGGCCTGCCTTGCGAGCAATCCCAAAGCAGGGCACCCACGGCCGAAACCGCCTTGGCATGCTCCAGCGCCGGCCCGTCCTGGCCCAGGCCGGGCCCGGCGACCGATCCCAGGCAATGCGCGATCTGGAGTTCGACGAATTCATCGTCCTCGATCATTCCTCCAGCGCCCCGGCCGGGTCCACCCCCTCGACCGCGCACATGCGCGCGGCGTAGGAGTTGGGCAACGGCGGGTTCTTGCGCCACCAGGGCCGGGTGCCGTTGGTGTACAGATGCACCGACAGGGTGGCGGGGGTGAAATGCCCCTCGACCCGGCCATGGGGGTCAAAGAACACATCGTTGAGCTGGAAGGGCACCGGATACAGCACATCCGAGCTAAGCGCCTTGTCATAATCGCCGGTCTGCTGCGCGAACCAGGTAAAGGCCTGCGGGCCAAAGGCCGTCCGCTCGGCGTTGTAGATGCGCACGGCCTGCGGCAGGCTGGTGTCCTGCTTCTCGATCCGCTTGCGCTGCTGCTTGTTGAACCAGGCCGGGGCCGCGGGCAGGTTTTCGTAGTAGTCCAGAAGCTGTTCGATCAGCGCGCCCTTTTGCGGGATATAGACCACCCCGCAGTTCAGCGCGCCGCGAAAGCCGTGGCCGGCGTAGATATGGGTCATCTCGTCGGGAAAGGGCGCGTGGCAATAAGCATCGCAGTCGATCCAGACCGCACCCGTCTTTTGGATCATCTTGTAGCGAAAGACGTTGGACAGAAAGGATTCCGAGGTCTGCTGCACGATGGTCATGTCGATGTCCATGATCTCGGACGCGGGCCGCACGATCACGCCCTCGGGCACGTTCGGGACCTTGTCGGTGCAGTAGAGCGTGGTCGGATGCCCCTGGCGGACATGGCTGAGCAGGCACATCTGGTTGAGGTAATGCAGCCGTTCCCCGATCCAGAGCGAGGCGACGGGACGACGGACGGGGGCTGCCATGGGAGGGTCTCACTGGGGTTGCGGATGCTGGGCCGACAATGCCGAAACGGCGATGCGCTGTCCAGATCAACCCGGGGGCAACGCAGGAGGTTCGGGCGGGGAAGGGGCGGGTGGCTCGCATGGCCTCGGCCAAAGTCGGGCGGAAAAGGAAAGGCACTGGCTTTCCCCGCCCGGGTGGGAACGCGTCCGGTAAACCGGTTCCGCCCTCACACCAGAGGCCAGCGCCCGACCCGGCGGGTGCGGAGCGCCCGCCATGGGCGGGTCGGGCGCTGGCCGAGGGCCTTTGGGGCCCTCCGCCGGATTGCGGAACGGTCCCCGCATGACCTCGGCGATGGCCTCGGTCAGAATCGGGCGAAAAGGAAAACGTACTGCGTTTTCCCGCCCGTGTGGGAACATGTCCGGTAAACCGGTTCCGCATCGTTACAGAGGCCGGCGCCCGACCCGGAGGGCGTGGAGCGC
>JBQTIT010000051.1:0-74407 GCA_052387855.1 Paracoccaceae bacterium | reverse complement strand
AGCCGGGGAGCGGGGGTTTCACACCCCCGCGCACCATCGTGCCGATGGGGCTTCCCCCGTGGGATATTTCTGCACGGAGGATGCAGGCAGCCTGCGGCGGTCTATAGACGGACGACGCGCACCTCTTGGCCCTTGGCGGCCAGCGCGATTTCGCCCCGGCAGAGGCTGAGCGCGTCATCGCCGAAAACCTCGGCCCGCCAGCCGGTCAGCACGGTGCCGCTGCGGTTGCCGGCGGCGATCGCGTCAAGCTCGGCGGCCGAGGCGATCAGCCGGGGCGCGACGCCAAGCGATTCCGACTTGGCCTTGAGCAGCACGCGCAAGAGGTCGGCCAGCGCGGGGTTGACCTGCATCTGCTCGCGTTCCGCCTCGACCTTGGGCAGGTCCGGGGTTTCCATGCCGGTCTTGATGGCGGCGAGGATGCCTTCGGCGATCTCGGCCTTGCGGCCCTCGCGCAGCAAGAGCCGCGAGCGGCCCAGCTCTTCGACATTGGTCGGCCGGCTTGAGGCCAGCTCCAGCAGCGCGTCATCCTTCATCACCCGGCTGCGGGGGATGTTCTGGGCCTGGCAATAGGTCTCGCGAAAGCGGGCCAGTTCGCGCACGATGGCCATGAACCGGCCCGAGGTGGTGCGGGTCTTGATCCGCATCCAGGCCTCTTCGGGGCGGGTGATGTAGGTTTCGGGGTCCAGCAGCACCTGCAACTCGTCCTCGAGCCAGTGGGTGCGGCCGTTCCTGGCCAGTTGCGCCGCCAGCCATTCGTAGATCATGCGCAGATGCGTCACATCGGCCAGTGCATATTCGGACTGCGCCGCGCTGAGCGGCCGGCGCGACCAGTCGGTAAAGCGCGAGGTCTTGTCGAGGGTCTGCTTGGCGATGCGCTTGACCAGCGTCTCGTAGCCGGCCTGCTCGCCAAAGCCGCAGACCATGGCGGCGATCTGGGTGTCGAACAGCGGCTTGGGAAAGACGCCGCCCTCGACAAAGAAGATCTCAAGGTCCTGGCGCGCGGCGTGGAACACCTTGACCGTCGCCTCGTGGCGGAAGAGGTCATAGAGCGGCTCAAGGCTCATCTGATCGCCCAGGATCGGATCGACCAGCACCGCCTCGCCGTCCTTGCCGGGCAGGGCCATCTGGATCAGGCAGAGCTTTGACCAATAGGTCCGTTCGCGCAGGAATTCGGTGTCGATGGTGACATAGGGGGCGGATTTTGCGGCCGCGCAGAAGTCGGCAAGCTCGGCCGTGGTGGTGATCGTGCGCATCGGGCGCCTTTCGTGCTGGTCGCGGGGGCATCCCGCCGGTTTCGCTATAGGCAGGCGGGGGCGGCTTGGCAAACGGCTTTTCCGCCGCCGCTCCCAGATCAGGCCCAGACCTGGGGCGCCTGGGTGTAGGGGATATAGAGCGGATGTTTGGGGTGGCCGGCCTGCGTCAGGCCAAGGTGGCAGAGCGGCAGGCCGCGCGCGCGCAGCAGCCGTTCCACCGCCGCGCCGCGCCCCAGATGGGCGCCATGCGTGCCCCAGGCGCAGACCAGCATCTGCGCGGCGGCGGCCAGATCGAGGATCGCGGCATCGTTGTCCGGCCCCACGGGGTCGGCCTGCGCGCGCATCCGCTGCGGATCGGTGGCGCGAAAGGCAAAGATGTTGGCCACGCCGAAGCCGTCAAAGCCCAGCGCCCGCGCCCGCCGCTCGCAGCGTTCCACCGTGGGATCGTTCTGCACCTCGGTCGCGGTCGAGGGGTTGAGCATGACAAAACCCACCAGGCGCCCGCCGGGCCCACCCCAGCGGCGCCACAGAAGATAGCGGTAGCGCTCGCAGTCCGAATAGACGGCCAGGCTGGCGGCATCGCCCTTGAGATGGGTGCGCTGGAGGCTCATTCCCCCCTGATAGCCGCCTGCGCCGGATTGGCAAGTGGTGTGGCGCGGCGCGCTATGCGCCCAAGGCGGCCAGAGGCGGCGTCAGCAGCGGGCGCAAGAGCGCCATCGGATGGCTGCGCAGCGTCAGGCGCATCGCGACGTAATCCTCGACCACCGCCTCGCCCTCGGTCAGGTCGGGAAAGCGGATGGCGGCCTCTGACAGCCCCTCGCCGTCGATGTCGCGCGCGAAAAGCGGCAGCGGCTCCAGCCCGGAGATGCCCTGCGCGGCCCAGAGCGCCTCGCGCCGGTTCAGCCCGAGGCTGGCAAAGGCATCCGCCTCGGCCAGACGGGCGAGCGTCGGCGGCCGGGTGCCGGCGCGGCGCCACAGATCCTCGACCCCCGGATAGCCGTTGCCCCGGCTGGCGACAATCCACATCGCCTCGTCCTCGGCCATGCCCCGGATCTGGCGGAAGCCCAGGCGCAGGCGCAGCCCGTCCAGGCTTTCCTCCAGCACGTTGTCCCAGTGGCTGCGGTTGATGCAGGGCGGCAGCACCACCACGCCATGCTCGCGCGCGTCGCGCACGATCTGGGCCGGGGCGTAAAAGCCCATCGGCTGGCTGTTGAGCAGGGCGCAGGCGAAAACCGCCGGGTGATGCCGCTTGAGCCAGGCCGAGGCATAGACCAGCAGCGCAAAGCTGGCGGCATGGCTTTCGGGAAAACCGTAGCTGCCAAAGCCCTCGATCTGGGCAAAGCAGCGGGCGGCAAAGTCCGGATCATAGCCGTTGGCGGCCATCCCCGACAGGAAGCGATCCTGAAATTCGCTGACCGAGCCGTGCTTTTTGAACGTGGCGAGCGAGCGGCGCAGGCGGTCGGCCTCTTCGGGGGAAAAGCCGGCGCCGATGATGGCGATCTGCATCGCCTGTTCCTGAAACAGCGGCACGCCCAGCGTCTTGCCCAGAACCCGGCCCAGCGCGTCCGAGGGAAAGCTGACCGGCTCCTCCTTGTTGCGCCGGCGCAGGTAGGGATGCACCATGTCGCCCTGGATCGGGCCGGGGCGGATGATGGCGACCTGGATCACCAGATCGTAAAAGCTGCGCGGCCGCATCCGGGGCAGAAAGTTCATCTGCGCCCGGCTTTCGACCTGAAAGACCCCCAGACTGTCGGCCCGGCACAGCATGTCATAGGTGGCCGGATCCTCGGCCGGCAGCGAGGCCAGGCTGTAGCGGGTCTGGTGGTGCCGGTCGATCAGGTCAAAGGCCTTGGCGATGCAGGTCAGCATGCCCAGCGCCAGCACGTCGACCTTGAGGATGCCAAGGCTGTCGATGTCGTCCTTGTCCCAGCAGATGACGGTGCGGTCCTCCATCGTGGCGTTCTCGATCGGCACCAGCTCGTCCAGGCGGCCCTCGGTGATGATAAAGCCGCCGACATGCTGCGACAGGTGGCGCGGAAAGCCCTGGATTTCCTCGATCAGTTGCAAGGTGATGCGCAGGCGCCGGTCGGTGGGGTCAAGCCCCAGCTCGGCCAGCCGCTCTGCCATCATCGCGCCCTTGGCGCCAAAGCCCCAGATCTGGCTGGACATGGCCGCCAGCGTATCCTCGGACAGGCCCATGACGCGGCCAACCTCGCGCACCGCGCGCTTGCCGCGATAATGGATCACCGTGGCGCAAAGGCCGGCGCGGTGGCGGCCGTAGCGGTCATAGATGTGCTGGATCACCTCTTCGCGGCGCTCGTGCTCGAAATCGACGTCGATGTCGGGCGGCTCGCCCCGCGCTTCGGAGACGAAGCGTTCGAACACCATGGTGCCGATCTCGGGAGAGACCGAGGTGACGCCAAGCGCGTAGCAGACCACCGAATTGGCCGCCGAGCCGCGCCCCTGGCACAGGATGCCCCGGCCGCGCGCGAACAGCACGATGTCGTGGACGGTCAGGAAATAGGGCTCGTAGCCCAGCTTGCCGATCAGCGCCAGCTCGTGCGCGGCCTGGGTCTGCACCCGCTCGGGGATGCCGTAGGGATAGCGCCAGTGCAGCCCGTCCTGGGCCAGCCGCGCCAGGCGCTGGGCGGCGGTCTCGCCCCCGGTCACCTCGGAGGGGTATTCGTAGCGCAGCTCGTCCAGCGAAAAGCCCAGGCGCGCGGCGACCTCACCCGATCTGTGAACAGCGTCCTCTTTTCCCCTGAAAAGACGAAGCATTTCGGATTCAGACCTCAGGCGCTGCTCGGCATTGGCGGCGGCGCGGCGGCCCAGTTCCTCGACCCGGCAGCCCAGGCGGATCGCGGTCAGCACGTCCAGCAGCCGCCGCCGCGCACCGTGGTGCATCACCGGCAGGCCGGAGGCGAGCGCGGGCAGGTCCAGATCGGCGGCCTGCGCGGTCAGGCGCGCCAGACGGGCGGGGTCTTGCCCGTCATAGCGCGGCGCCAGCACCAGATGGCAGGCGCCGGGAAAGGCGCCGGCAAGCTGGCGCGCGCCGTCCCGCCAGTCCGCGCCGGATTCGGGATGGATCAGCCATTCCATCCCCTCGCCCCAGTCCAGCAGGTCCGCCAGGCCCAGATCGCAATCCCCCTTGACCGCCCGCCGGCGCCCCAGCGTGATCAGCCGGCAAAGCCGCCCCCAGCCGGCGCGGTCGCGCGGCAGCGCCGTGGCGGCAAAGCCATCGCGCGTGACCATCCGCGCCGCCGGGATCAGCCGCACGCGCGGCCCCCCGTCCCGCGCCAACTCGCGCGCCCGGGTGTGGGCCCGCACGATCCCCGCGACCGAGTTCACATCGGCGATGGCGATGGCGCTCAGCCCCAGATCGGCGGCGCGCAGCACATAGTCCTCGGGGTGCGAGGCCCCGGTCAGAAAGGTGAAGTTCGACAGCGCCGAAAGCTCGACGAAGGGCATGGGAGGGCCGGACGATGAGAACACAAGAAGAACATTCTAGGCCGAACCGGCGATTCTGCCAGCGATTTCGCGGCGGCGGCGGGATCAGTCCACTGAAAAGACCCGCGCGGGATGCACCTCGCCGCCCATGTAGCGGCCCACGGCCAGCGCGCGGCCCTGATGGCTGACCCAGCATTCGCTGCCATAGTCCAGATGGCCCAGCACCTGCCCCGGATTGCCATACGCCAGCCGCGCCGCCCCCTCGGGCGTGGCGCGCATCTCGGGCAGGCCGGCAAGGCCCGCCTCCAGCGGCAAAAGCCGCGCGGCCAGGCCGGGCGTGCGGGCCAGCGCGTCAATCTCGGCCAGGCTCACGCCCTGATCGGCGCGAAAAGGCCCCGACCATTCGCGGCGCAGCCAGGCGACATGGGCGAGGCACCCCAGCGCGCGGCCCAGATCGCGCGCGATGGCGCGGACATAGCCGCCCTTGCCGCAGACCATCTCCAAAAGCACATGGTCCGGATCGGGCCGCTCGATGATCTCCAGCCGCTCCACCCACAGCGGGCGGGCGGCCAGGTCCATCGCCACCCCCTCGCGCGCCAGATCATAGGCCCGCGCGCCCTCGACCTTCACCGCAGAGACCTGTGGCGGCACCTGCGCGATCTGGCCGCGAAAGCCGGCCAGCGCCGCCGCGATCTGGCCGGTGTCGGGGCGCAGCGCGCAGGTTTCCAGCACCGCGCCCTCAGCATCGTCGGTGCTGGTGGCGGCGCCAAGCCGCAGCATGAAGCGGTAGCATTTCATCGCGTCGGTGATGTAGGGCACCGTCTTGGTCGCCTCGCCCAGCGCGATGGCCAGAACCCCGGTCGCGGCGGGGTCGAGCGTGCCGGCATGGCCCGCCTTCTGCGCCTCAAGCGCCCAGCGCACGCGCCCCACGACATCGGTCGACCCGATGCCGGCCGGCTTGTCCACGATCAGCCAGCCCGAGACCGGCTTTCCCCGCTTCGATCTGGCCACGGCTCACTCCTTGGGTTCGATCACGGCCACGATCGGGCCGATGGGAAAGCCCAGATCGCTGCGCCCCAGCGCCGGGGCGTGCAGCCGCGAGATCGAGCCGTCCAGAAACAGCGCCTGCGCGATCCCCAGCCCGTCGCGAAAGAGCCGGGCAAAGCTGTGAAAATTGACCGCGTCGTTCGAGATTGCGAACAGGGCCCGCGCCCCGTCGTCCGAAACCCCCACCCCGTTGCGGTAGTTGAGCGACTGTGACCCGGCGGAAAACCTTGGATGCAGGTCTCCGCCGATCACCAGCATCGGGCCGGACTGCGTGGCCATCCAGCAGGCGGGCGGCGCCTGGGCAAAGGCGCGGCTTTCGACGATGGCAAAGGCCGGGCCCGCGTCGCCCGCCTTTGCCATGCAGAAGACGCCGTTGGGCAAGAGGCCAAAGTTGCCCGGCCCCTCGCGCGTGACGATGCGCTTGCGCTCGACGCCGGCCTCGACGAACAGGCCGATGGGCTGGTAGGCCGCGTCGAACATGCCGGCGTTCATCGCAAAGGCCAGCGTGGCGCCGGTCTGCGCCAGATGCGCCTCAAGCGCCGCGAAAGAGCCAAAGGGGCCGGCCGGACCCTCGGCGAACAGGCGCAGATCCTCGCCGGCCCGCACCTCGCACACCGTATAGCTGGCGCCGTCAAACTCCATGTCCGCACAGGACACGGCCCCCGCCGCGCCGGAAAGCGCAAGCAAGGGCAGGGCGCAAAGCAGCCGCTTCACGCGCCTTCCCCGTCCTCATCCGGCGCGGACAGATCGCGCTGGACCTGTGGATCGGAAAACAGACGGCGCGTTTCGTCCAGACGGTCAAAGGTCTCGTCCGGGCGAAAGCGCAGGTCGGGGGCGTATTTCAGCGTCAGGCCGTGCATCACCCGCCGGCGCAGTTCCGCCCTGTTGCGTGCCAGCGCCGCGATGGCGTCCTGGGCGCTTGCCCCGCCCATCAGCGGCATGACATAGCAGGTCGCGACCTTGAGATCGGGCGAGCAGGACACCTCGCCCACCGTGATCGACATGGCGTTCAGGTCCGGATCGTGGATCTCGGCCCGGTTCAGGACGTCCGAGAGCGAGCGGCGGATCAGCTCGCCGACGCGAAGCTGGCGCTGCGAGGGGCCGCCGCCCGAAGGGGTACGTTTGCTTGACATGGCGGCCAGATAATCGCTTTCGCGCCCGCCCGCAACGCCCAGCCGCAACGGATGGCTTTCAGCGCCGGGCAAAAGTCGCTAAACCGGCCAAAAGCCAGGAGCAAAGACATGACCGACCTGCCGGGCATCGTGATCACCGGCGCCTCGGGGCGCATGGGCCAGACGCTGACGCGCCTTGTCGCGGCGTCGGACCGCATGCGGCTGGTGGCCTGTCTTGAGCGCCCGGACCATCCCTGGATCGGCCGCGATGTGGGCGAGGCGATGGGCGGGCCGGCGCTGGGCGTGACGGTGACCGACGATGCGCTTGACGCGTTTTCCAGGGCGCAGGGTGTGATCGACTTTACCGCCCCCGCGGCCAGCACCGGATTTGCCGCGCTGGCGGCCCAGGCGCGGGCGGTGCATGTGATCGGCACCACCGGCCTGACGGCCGAGGACATCGCAAGGATCGAGGCCGCCGCCCGCCATGCCGTGATCATCCGGGCCGGCAACATGAGCCTGGGCGTCAACCTGATGGTTGGCCTGACGCGCAGGATCGCCGCCGCACTGGGCGAGGACTGGGACATCGAGGTGATCGAGGCGCATCATGGCCGCAAGGTCGACGCGCCCTCGGGCACCGCGCTGATGCTGGGGCGCGCCGCCGCCGAGGGGCGGGGCGTCTCGCTGGAGGCGACGATGGTCAGCGGCCGCGACGGCATCACCGGCCCGCGCGCGCCCGGCGCGATCGGGTTTTCGGCCATCCGCGGCGGCGACATCGTGGGCGAGCATGACGTGATGTTCGCGGCGACGGGCGAGCGGATCGTGCTGCGCCACATCGCCACCGACCGCGCCATCTTTGCCCGCGGCGCGCTTCGGGCCGTGCTGTGGGGCCAGGGGCAGAAGCCCGGGCATTATTCCATGACGGATGTGCTGGGGCTGTAAGCCGGGGCTGTGCGGTGGCGGACGGCCGGACCCGGACGGATCAGGACCCGCGCCGCGTTTTTCCGCCCGTGTGGGAACCTGTCCGGGTGATCGGTCCCGCCATCACACCAGAGGCCAGCGCCCGAACCGGGCGGGGCGGGCGCTGGCCGAGGGCCCTTGGGGCCCTCGGCCGGGATGGGGCGGGCGGCAGCGCATGGCCTCGGCTGGCGCCACGGCCAAGTCGGGCGAAAAGGAAAACGCACCGCGTTTTTCCGCCCGTGTGGGAACGCATCCGGTAAACCGGTTCCGCATGAGACCACAGAGGCCAGCGCCTGACCTGGCTGGCGCGAAGCGCCTGCCGGGGGAAGGGCAGGCGCTGGCCGAGGGCCTTTGGGGCCCTCGGCCGGGGATGCGGACGGGCGACACCGCATGGCCTCGGCTGGTGCCTCGGCCACGTTTGGCCGGGCGGAGAAGGAAACGCACCGCGTTTCCCCGCCCGTGTGGGAACGGCTCGGAACAACCGGTTCCGCATCGGTGACAGAGGCCGGCGCCCGACCCGGAGGGCGTGGAGCGCCCTCCCTGGGGGGGCGGGCGCTGGCCGAGGGCCTTTGGGGCCCTCGACCGGGGATGGGGCAGGCGGCGTCGCAAGACCTCGGCGGTGGCCTCGGCCAGGCCCGGCCGCAAACAGAAGGGAACGCCCCCCCGCCGCCCTCGGGGCGCGTCAGGTATCGTGCCTTGTCAGATCGCCCGCCAGGACGCGCCGCAGGACGGCCGGGTAAAGCCGGTGTTCCTGCTCCAGCACCCGCGCGGCAAGGGTTGCCGCGCTGTCCTGCGGCCGAACCGGCACCCGGGCCTGACCCAGGATCGGGCCGCCGTCCAGCTCTTCGGTGACCAGATGCACCGTGCAGCCCGCCTCGGCATCGCCTGCCGCCAGCGCGCGGGCATGGGTATGCAGACCCGGATACCTCGGCAACAGCGAGGGGTGGATGTTCAGCATCCGGCCCGCCCAGGCGCGGACGAAGCCGGCGGACAGGACGCGCATGAAGCCCGCGAGGCAGACAAGATCCACACCGGCGCGGAGCAACTCGGCCTGCAAGGCCGCCTCGAATCCCGCTCGACCCGACCCAAAGCCGCGGTGGTCGACAACGGCGGTCCCGATGCCCATCGACGCGGCCTTGTCCAGCCCGCCCGCCCCCGGCACGTTGGACAGGACCAGCACCACGCGCCCCAGGTCGGACCCGGCCAGATCCCGCGCCAGCGCCACCATGTTCGACCCGCCCCCCGAAATCAGGACGGCGATGCGCCTCACAGCAGGCGGCCCCGGGTGACCACGCCCTGCCCCGGCACGACGCGGCCGATCTCGACCACCATCTCGCCCTCGGCGGCCAAAAGATCCGCCAGCGCCTGCGCCTGGTCCGGCGCCACCGCCAGCATCATCCCGATGCCGCAGTTGAAGGTCTTGAGCAGTTCCGGCTCGGCCATCCCGGCCGTCTCGGCCAGCCAGCGGAACACCGGCGGCAACTCCCAGGCGCCCAGGTCAATCTCGCAGGCCAGCCCCTCGGGCAGGATGCGCGGCGGATTTTCGGTCAGCCCGCCGCCGGTGATATGGGCCAGCCCGTGGACCCCGCCCGCCCGGATCGCCGCCAGCGCCGGCTTGACATAGAGCCGCGTCGGCGCCAGCAGCGCCTCGCCCAGCGTTCCGGCAGAAAACGGCGAGGCATCGGCCCAGGACAGGCCGGACCGCTCCACCACCTTGCGGACAAACGAATAGCCGTTGGAATGCACCCCGTTCGAGGCAAGGCCCAGCAAGACATCGCCCGCCGCGACGCCCTGCGGCAAGTCCTCGCCCCGCTCCATCGCGCCGACCGCGAAACCGGCCAGATCGAAATCGCCGCCGTGGTACATGCCCGGCATCTCGGCGGTCTCGCCGCCGATCAGCGCGCAGCCCGAGGCGGCGCAGCCCGCCGCGATGCCGTTGACGATGCGGGCGGCCTGCGGCACATCCAGCTTGCCGGTCGCGAAATAGTCCAGGAAAAACAGCGGCTCCGCCCCCTGACAGACCAGATCGTTGACGCACATGGCGACAAGGTCGATGCCGATGGTGTCCAGATGGCCGGTGTCGATCGCGATGCGCAGCTTGGTGCCGACGCCATCGGTCGCGGCCACCAGAACCGGGTCCTGATAGCCTGCCGCCCTGAGGTCAAAGAGCGCGCCGAACCCGCCCAGCCCGCCCATCACGCCGGGGCGCGCGGTGGCCCGCGCGGCCGGCTTGATCCGCTCGACCAGCGCATTGCCGGCGTCGATGTCGACACCCGCCTCGGCATAGGTCAGCCCGCTTGGCCCCTTGGTCATCTTGCGCCCCCGAAAGCTTGGAATCCTGCCCCGGCGCAATAGACCATCGGCGCCAGCGGCGCAACGCGGCAAAGTTCGCCCTTGGCAGCGCGCCCGCCCGCCGCTATCTGAAACCGGTGACCTTGGGGGCCTGTAGCTCAATGGTTAGAGCAGGGCGCTCATAACGCCTTGGTTGGGGGTTCAAGTCCCTCCGGGCCTACCACGGGCTCATCGCGCGGGGTGAGCCTCTGGGCATATTTTCCACCGCTCCGGCGGCCCGCCCTCAGCCTTCCGCCGCGAACATGTCCTCAATCGGCGGCTTCACCTTCCTCGGGCAGTTTTGATCTCAGGCACTGCCCCATAGACCAATGTGCCGTTTGCCATGATGAATGACACGGGTATCTTGGGGTTGTTGATGTCTTTGCCGCCGTCGCGGTGCCACTTGTTCTCCCAGTTGGTGAACAGCGGTTCCAACTTGGCAGGCTCCACAGCGTGGATGCAGGTCAGTTCAATGCCCCGGTAGACGGCGAACACCCATCCCACCTGACGATATTTCTCAAGGATCACCGGGTTGAGGTGGTGATGGGTGGAGAAGCTCTTGGTCAGGTTAAGGTTCACCGACTTCAGCTCATACTCCCGCCCTGCATCGTCCCGGGCGTCGTTGCCCTCCCGCCCGCTCAGCACCGTCAGGCCCATCGTCAGGATGACCTGCAAGGGCTTCCCGCCGTTGTCTTGGAAAATGTCGTTGATGCCGTGCTGTTCGGCCAGCGCCTGATACTCCCGGACGGCTGGCATAAGCGCGTCCATCTTGGCCTTGTCGGGGTGCGGCGTCACTTGGACACCTCTCCCAAGAGGACCGATGCTGGGACGCCCAAGGCGTCGGCCAGCTTGCCGATGTTGTCCACGGATATGTTACGCTCACAGCGCTCCACGGCACCGACGAAAGTGCGGTGCAGGCCCGCACGGTCAGCGAGTTCTTCTTGGCTCAGGCCGCGCTCCCCCCTAAGGTCACGCAGGTTCTTTGCAAGTGCTTGGCGGAGAGGCGAATCAGACTTTTCCATGAGTTGCATGGGCGCGTGTTGATGCAAATGCGTCTACAGCGTATGAGTAGCAATGAGAGTGGGGAGAATGATTCGTGGCACAACACCTAGCTTACAGAACGCCCAACGGGGAAGCGTGGTGCGGTGACGCGCTGGACCTCCTCAAGACCCTGCCCGACAACAGCGTCAACCTCGTGTTCACGTCGCCCCCCTTCGCCCTGCAACGCAAGAAGGAGTATGGCAACCGGGACCAGCACGAGTATGTGGAGTGGCTGGCGGAGTTCGCCGCCGTCGTGCGCCAGAAGCTCCGGGATGACGGCAGCTTTGTGCTGGACCTTGGGGGGGCTTACCAGAAGGGGGTCCCGTCTCGGAGCCTCTACAACTTCCGCGTCCCCATCAAGTTTTGTGAT
Source organism: Paracoccaceae bacterium (assembly GCA_052387855.1). Classification (GTDB taxonomy): domain Bacteria; phylum Pseudomonadota; class Alphaproteobacteria; order Rhodobacterales; family Rhodobacteraceae; genus CAIYZT01. Next base: position 62,849 of record JBQTIT010000051.1, on the reverse strand, counting down.
GAGTTGGGCTTCTACCTTGCTGAGGACTTCTACTGGTTCAACCCGGCCAAGCTCCCCAGCCCGATTGAGTGGGTGAACAAGCGCAAGATCAGGGCGAAAGATGCCGTCAACAACGTCTGGTGGTTCAGCAAGACTGAATGGCCGAAGGCGGATGTGTCGAAGGTGCTGGCCCCCTACAGCGACCGCATGAAGAAGCTGATAGAGGACCCCGGGGCCTTCTTCTCGCCCAAGGACAGGCCCAGCGGCCACGCCATCGGTGAGGGCTTCGGGAAGGACAACGGCGGTGCCATCCCGTCCAACCTCCTCCAGATACCCAACACAGACAGCAACGGGGGCTACCTGCGTGGTTGCAAGACAGTGGGGGCCAAGGGCCACCCCGCCCGCTTCCCGGCCAAGCTGCCGGAGTTCTTCATCAAGTTCCTGACCGACCCGGGCGACCTCGTTGTGGACATATTTGCGGGCTCCAACACCACGGGCCGGGCGGCTGAGGACCTTGGGCGCCGGTGGCTGTCCTATGAGCTGAGCGCAGAATATCTTGCCGCCTCCGCCTTCCGGTTCCTTGACAAGGACGCCCAGGCGGCACGGCTGACAGAGGTTCACGCCGCGCTGACGGCGGGCCAGATGCTTGACCTGAGGGGAGAGGCCGGGCTGCTTGGGCTTGCGGCTGAGTGATTTGAGGGGGTTTGGTGCCGGTTGCAGGATTTGAACCCGCGACATCTTGATTACAAATCAAGCGCTCTACCAACTGAGCTAAACCGGCTTACCGTCTTAAAACCCGTCTTTGTTCACCGTCTTAACTGCACTTTCTGTTTACTGTAAAGTCGTTACCCGATTAGACCCGGCGGCTTACAAATCAGGTGCTCTACCAACTGAGCTATAGAGGCACTGCGGCTGGGATAGCCCTGCGGCGGGGCGGTTTCAAGGGGTGGGCCCAGAATTTCGCGCGCGCCCCTCGGCCCGCAGCAGCGCCAGCACGGCCAGCATGCCGACCAGAATCACCACCAGCGCCGCCGGCGCCGCCTCGCCCAGGCGCTCAAGGCTGGCCAGCTCATAGGTGCGGGTGGACAGGGTCGAAAAGTTGAACGGACGCAAGAGCAGCGTCGCGGGCAGTTCCTTGACACATTCGACAAAGACCACCAGCAGCGTGGTGACCACAGAGCCGCGCATCAGCGGCACATGGACGGCGGCGATGACCTCGCCCTCGCTGCGGCCAAGCGAGCGGGCGGCCATCGACAGCGAGGGCGGGATGCGGCCAAAGGCGGCGTCAAGCGCGGATTGCGCGATGCCGAAAAAGCGCATCGAATAGGCCACGACCAGCGCAAAGGCGGTGCCGGTCAGCAACAGGCCCGGCTCGACGCCAGTCACCAGCAGGATCGTGTCGGCCAGGAAATGGTCAAGCGCCGCCAGCGGGATCAGCACCCCCACCGCCAGCACCGCCCCCGGCGCGGCATAGCCAAGCATGCTGACCGGCACCAGCACCCGAACGAGACCCCGGTGCAGCCTTCGCAGCGCATAGGCGGCCAGAAAGGCCGCCGCCACCGTCACCAGCGCCGCAAGACCCCCGACCAGCACCGTGTTGCCCAGCGCCGCCGCCAGGCCCGGGTCCAGCCAGACCTCGGGCCGCTTCAGCGCGTGCCAGGCCATCACCGCCACCGGCAGCACAAAGCCCAAGCCAACCGGAACCGCGCAAAGCCCCAGGGCCAGCGCGGCGGAAAGCCCGCCCAGCGGCTTGGGCACGACCGGCCGATCTGACCGCGCCGGGCGGAAAAAGCGCGCATTGCGCCGGCCCTGACGCTCGGCCAGCAGCAAGAGCAGGATCATCCCCAGAAGCACCAGCGCGATCTGCGCCGCGCCGGCGGCATTGGCGCCGTCCAGCCAGGTGGTAAAGATCCCCGTGGTCAGCGTCTGCACGCCAAAGTGCTGCACCGCGCCGAAATCGGCCACCGTCTCCATCAGCACCAGCGCCAGGCCCGCCGCCAGTGCCGGCCGCGACAGCGGCAGCCCCACGCGCAGGAACAGCCCCGCCGGCCCGGTGCCCAGCGCCCGCGCCACCTCATAAAGCCCGCCGGACTGCTCTTGCAGCGCGTTGCGGACCAGAAGGTACACATAGGGATAAAAGGCCGAAGCCAGGACCAGCGCCGCGAACCAGATCGACCGGGTCTCGGGGAACCAGTAGTCGCGGGCCGAGGTCCAGCCCATCAGCGCCCGCAGGCCCGCCTGCACCGGCCCCGAATAGTCCAGGAAATCGACCAGCGCATAGGCGCCGATATAGGCCGGAATCGCCATCGGGAACAGCAGCAGCGCCCGCAGCGCCGCCCGCCCGGGAAAACGGTACATGGTCACGATCCAGGCCGCGCCGGTGCCCATCGCCACCGACAGCGCCCCGACCGACAGCATCAGCACCAGCGTGTTCGACAAATAGCGCGGCAGGACGGTCTGGATCAGATGCGGCCAGACGTTGGTCTGCGCGCCCAGCGCAATCGCGATCACGGCAAGGATCGGCAACACCGCCAGGGCCGTGATCAAGAGGCCCGACAGCACCAGGGCCGAGGGAACCTTGGCCTGCCGCTGCGGGGCGATTACCTGAGCGTTTTTCTTGGAAAACATGCCACTGGTTATCAGAAATCCGGTTTCCATGTAAAGAAAGCGCGTGTAGTCTGGCCGGCAAAAAGCAAGCGGGCAGACGGCAGCCGTCATGGACATCATCTACCACTTCGGCGCCCATTGCACCGACGAAGAGCGCCTGATGCGCTGCCTGCTCAAGAACCGCGCAGTGCTGGCCGAACAGGGCATCGTCATTCCGGGCCCGGCGCGCTATCGCAAGCTGATGCGCGACACGGCGCTGGCGCTCAAGGGCGCGCCGGCCAACCGCGACACGCAGGAAATGGTGCTGGAACAGATCATGGAGGCCGAGGCGCCGCGCCGGCTGGTGCTGTCGTGGGATCACTTCCTGGCCTATCCGCACTGGTCGATCCGGGGGGACGTGCTTTACCCCTCGGCCGCCGAAAGGGTGCGCGCCTTTCGCAACATCTTTCCCCAGTTCGGCTGCGAATTCTTTCTGGCCATCCGCAACCCCGCCACGTTGCTGCCCGGGCTTTTCGCAAAGCAGGCGGCCGACCGGGAAAGGGGGCGGACCCTGGCCGACTTCTTTGGCGGCGTCGACATCCATGCCCTGCGCTGGTCGCAGACGCTGCAATCGGTGCTGGACCACAATCCGGGCCTGCGCCTGACCGTCTGGTCGGACGAGGACACGCCGCTGATCTGGCCCGAGGTGCTCCAGGCCATCACCGACCATGCGCCGGACACCGTGCTGGAAGATACCGACGAGCTTTTGGAGCAGATCATGTCGGCCGAGGGGATGGCGCGGATGAAGGCCTATCTTGCGGCCCATCCGCCCGAGACCGCCCAGATGCGGCGCAAGATCGTCTCGACCTTTCTGGACAAGTTCGCGCTGGCCGACCGCCTGGCGCAGGACGTCGCCCTGCCGGGATGGACCGATGACACGGTAAGGCGCCTGACCGACACCTATGAGCGCGACGTGGCCAGCATCCAGGCCATGCCGCAGATCAGGTTCCTGTCGGCCTGAGGCCGCGCCGTCAGGTCATCCCCAGCGCGGATTTGTACAGGTCCAGAATCGCCTCTTCCTCGGCCAGATCGTCGGGCTTGCGCTTGCGCAGCGCGATCACCTTTTTCATGATCCGCGTGTCATATCCGCGCCCCTTTGCCTCGGCCATCAGCTCTTTTTGCTGCTCGGCAACGTCGCGCTTTTCGGCGTCGAGCTGCTCGAACCGCTCGATGAACTGGCGCAGCTCGTCCGCGGTGACGTTGAAGGCGCTGCCGGTGTCGTCCATGTCTCATTCCCTGGGCTTTGATGTGCCCCGTCTCCCTAGCGCGGCCTTGGGGAAAATCCAAGCCTTGCCAGAACCCGCCCGGCGGGTTAGGCGCGGATCGCTGAAAGCAGGAGGAGCGCAGTCATGTCGGCCATGGTCTGGATCGGCGCGGGGTTGACCATCGCGGGGGTCGTGCTGCTCTTGGCCTGCGTCGCGCTGGCGCTGCGGGCCCGGCGGTCCGGCCTGACCGACGCCGCCCTGCGCGCGGCGCTGCAGCGGCTGGTGGCGCTGAACCTGGGCGCGCTGATGCTTTCGGCGCTGGGGCTGATCGTGGTGATCGTCGGCATCGCGCTGGAATAGCCCGCCCCGCCCCCGCCGCAAGGGACAGGTCAGCCGCCCGTCCCGGCGGCCTGCCCTATGGCGCAAGACTGGCAGAAGGGGGTTTCGGGCACCGCCGCAAGCCGTTCGGGTTCGACCGCGCCGCCGCAGCGGGTGCAGGTGCCATAGCTGCCATCGGCGATGCGGGCCAGCGCGGCGCGCAGCCGGCGCTCTTCGGCCTGAAAGGCCAGACCGACCCCTTCCAGCGCCTCGTCATCCTCGCGCTCGATGGCCAGGTCTTCCCAATCCTGCGCCGGCGGGGCGTCAAGCTCGGCCTCGATCCGCTGCATGCGCCGGGTAAGGTCCTGAAGGCGGGCCTCGATCCCGGCCTTGTGTCTTGCGCTGTCATCCATGACCATCTCCTTTGCGGTGGTTGGGTCCCTTGTGCCCGCTGCCTTTCCGCCGCGCCTTGATCGGGATCAAGCGCCCCGGCGCGCGGGCGGACTGGTCAACGCCCCCCCAAACTGCTAAAGGCCGGAAAAAAGGAGGTTGCCGATGCCCGTTGACTGGATCTGGGGATTGGTGGGGGGCCTGGCCATCGGGCTCGCCGCGACGTTCCTTCTGCTGATGAACGGCACCATCATGGGGGTGTCCGGCGTGCTGGGCGGCCTTGTCGACCGCACCGGCTGGAAGGACTGGCCCGAGCGCTCCGCCTTTCTGATCGGCACGCTTGCCCTGCCGATCCTGATCGTGCCGGGGATCTGGGACACCGCCACGCACCTGACCGGAAACTGGGTGGTGATCGTCGCGGCCGGGCTGCTGGTCGGGGTCGGAACCCGGCTCGCGAACGGCTGCACCTCGGGGCACGGGGTCTGCGGCATCTCGCGCCTGTCGCTGCGGGGCATCGTCGCCACGGTGTTCTACGTGATCGCCGGCGGGATCATGCTGGCCACGATGCGCCATCTGTGGGGGGTGATCTGATGCGCCGCCTGATCGCGAGTTTCGGTGCCGGGGGCCTGTTCGGCCTGGGGCTGACCCTGTCCGGCATGACCGACACGTTGAAGGTGCAGGGCTGGCTTGACGTCTTTGGCGACTGGGACCCGACGCTGGCCTTTGTCATGGGCGGGGCGATCCTGCCGATGGCGGTGGCCTGGCGCGTTTCGGAACGCATGTACCACCCGGTCCTGGGCGGCGCCTTTCCCCCGCCGCCCCGGCGAGAGGTGGGGCCCAATCTGGTGATCGGCTCGGTCCTGTTCGGCATGGGCTGGGCGCTGGCCGGCCTGTGCCCGGGTCCGGCGATCGCCTCGCTTTCCTTTGGCGGCTGGGGCGGCGCGGTCTTTGTGCTGGCCATGCTGGCGGGCATGATGATTGCCCCCGCGCTCCGTGCGCCCATCGACCGCATCACAACCAAGAGAAGCCCGATGAACATTCGACCCCTGACCGCGACCTACGCCGTCTCGCCGCAGATCGACCCCTCGGACCTGCCCGCCATCAAGGCGGCCGGATACCGCGTGATCATCAACAACCGCCCCGACGGCGAGATCCCGGAAGAGCTGCACGGCGACAGGATGAAGGCCGCGGCCGAAGCGCTGGGCCTGGTCTATGTCGAAAACCCGATCGTGCCGCGCGGCTTTGGCGAGGTTCAGATCCAGACCCAGGCGCGCGCCATGGCCGAGGCGCCGGGCCCGGTCTTTGCCTATTGCGCCTCGGGCAACCGCTGTTCGATTATCTGGGCACTGGCGCTCAAGGGCACGATGCCGGCCGAGGATCTGATCGCGATCCCGGCCCGGTTCGGCTATGACATCGACCATCTGCGCGGCGCGCTGTCGACCTGATCGGCAGGGGGCGCCGGGCATGTTTCTTGCCTGACGCGCCTCGGGCAACCGCCGTTCGACCGTCATGGCGCTGGCGCCGAAGGGCGCGATGCCGGCCCGGTTCGGCTATGACACCAACCATCTGCGCGGCGCGCTGTCGACCTGACGGCAGGGCGCGCCGGGCTTGGCTGTTGCCTGATGCGCCTCGGGCAACCGCCGTACGACCGTCATGGCGCCGGCGCCGAACGGCGCGATGCCGGCCCGGTTCGGCTGTGACATCAACCATCTGCGCGGCGCGCTGTCGACCTGATCGGCAGGGCGCGCCGGGCATGTCTCTTGCCTGACGCGCCTCGGGCAACCGCCGTTCGACCGTCATGGCGCCGGCGCCGAAGGTCGCGATGCCGGCCCGCTTCGGCTATGACACCAACCATCCGCGCGGCGCGCTGTCGACCTGATCGGCAGGGCGCGCCGGGTTTGGCTGTTGCCTGATGCGCCTAAAGCAATCGCTGTTCGATCATCATGGAGCCGGCGCCGAAGGGCGCGATGCCGGCCCGGATCGGCTATGACACCGACCATCAGCGCGGCGCGCTGTCGACCAGATCGGCAGGGCGCGCCGGGCTTGGCTGTTGACTGAGGCGCCTCGGGCAACCGCTGTTCGACTGTCATGGCGCCGGCGCCGAAGGGCGCGATGCCGGCCCGGTTCGGCTGTGACACCGACCATCCGCGCGGCGCGCTGTCGACCTGATCGGCAGGGCGCGCCGGTCAGTCGGTGCCGGTGGCCTGATAGTCCGGCGGCGCGGTCACAAGATCATAGGCGGCCGGCACCGAGCGCGCCGGCGCGCTGACAGCCTCCGCCCCGATCCGTTCGGTCAGGCGCACCGCGCGCAGCCCCCGGCTTTGTCCCAGCCGCCCCTCCCAGACCTGGCGCCCGTCTAGGCCGGCCAGGGTGATCCGCTGCACCGTGGCGCCGCCCAGCGCCACGATCTGCCCCGCCTCAAGGTCCATGACCTGTGCCAGCGTCATCGACACGCGCGCCAGCACCCCGTCAAGCAGCCCTTCGGCGCCCATGACCTGCGCGGCCAGGCCCTGCGCGAAGTCGTGGGGGCCAGCCCCGTCGGCCGCCGCCTGCGCGCCTAAGGGGCGGGACAGGCCGGCAGGCAGGGCCAAAAGGATCGCGCCGGCCTTTGCCCCCATCGACAGGCGCACCTCACAAGACAGAACCGTCAGGGGCGCATCCTCAAGCAGCAGGCCAAGGGGTCGGATTTCCTCAAGAAAGGCGGCATAGCGATAGCCCCGGGCCCAGTCCGCAAGGCCCGGCTCGGCCAGGCCCGCGTCAAGCTCTGCCAGGGCGGCGTCGATCACCACGGCCAGCATGGCCGCGTCGGTGCGCGTCGGGCGGCGGTCCGGCGCGGGCTGGGCGGACACCAGGCCCGTCGTCAGCGCCTCGGTCATGGCGGCCAGGACATCGGGCGCCAGCAGGATGACCCCCAGCGCCTGCGCCGGCCCTTCAAGCACCGCGATAAAGCCGCGTTCCGGCGCGAGATCCAGAAGCTCGGCCAGGCTCCGCTCGGCCATGGAGGTCTGGACGACATCCAGCGGCACCCGAAGCTGGTCCCGTGCGGTGCGCGCCAGCGCCATGCGCCAGGACCGTTCGGCGCCCTGCGCCGCCTCTGGCGACGGGTCGACCCGAGTTGCCTTGCGCGTCTTGCGCCGGATCACGCTGCCCGCCGTCCCCGCCATGGCCTTGCCCCCCTTGAACCGCCCCACTAAAGCCGCGATCAGGTTAGGAAAGCGTTGACGCCGGCGGCCTTTCGACGAATTGCAGCGGCAGGGTCAGCCGAAAGGCTCCGCCCTTGCGGCCAGGAAGATAGGCGATGGTGCCACCAAGGTTCTGGGCGATCTCCTTGCAGATCGCCAGCCCCAGCCCGGCCCCGCCCGAGCGGTTGGCATCGGCCAGGCGGGTGAACTTTTCAAAGATGATCGGCTGATGCGACTTGGCGACGCCCGAGCCGTTGTCGATCACGTCGATGGTCACCCGGCCGGCGCGCGCCCGGACCACGATCTGCAGGCGCGGCTGGGGCGCGTCGCAATACTTGCGCGCGTTCGAGATCAGGTTGATCAGGATCTGCACCAGACGGTCCGGGTCGGTGGTCAGGTGTAGCGCCTCGTGCTGGCGGTTGCGGATGATTTCAAAGTCGCGGTCGGGGCGGATGTGGGCGCCCGCCGCCAGGGCCCGGTCGATCAGCCCCGAAAGCTCGACCGTGGCGATGTTGAGCTGGACCTTGCCATGCTCCAGCACTGACAGGTCCAACAGATCGTCCAGCAGCCGCGTCAGGCGGATCGCCTCTTCGTGGATGATGCTGCCAAAGCCCTGGACCTGCGCCGCCTCCAGTCCGCCCTCGGTCAGGATTTCGGAAAAGGCCCGGATCGAGGTCATGGGCGTGCGCAATTCGTGGCTGATCTGGCTGAGAAAGGCATCCTTCTGCGCCGAAAGCTGGGTCAGCAGGGCATTGGCCTCGCCCAGTTGCCGGGCAGTTCGGCTGAGTTGGTCCTGCTGCGCTTCAAGCCGGGCGGAATATTCCATGATCTGCACCGTCTCGTTGGCGACCGCCATCAGATCCTCGACCGTCACGGTGGCATGGCCGAACAGCGGCGCGATCATCGCATGTGCCGTCGCCGCCCCGACCGCGCCGGCCAGGCGCCGCTCCAGCGCCGAGACCATGTCGGGTGTGGGATCGGGCAGATAGCCCGCCTTGCCCTGCGCCCGCGCCTCGGCCTCAAAAAACGCCAGCGCCGGCTCTTCGCCCAGGATGCGCTGCGCCATTTCCAACAGCGCCTCGGGCTCGGGCTGGCCGCGCGACCCGCCCAGGCCGCCGCCGCGCGCGTCAAGATCGAACACGTTGACAAAGACCGCGCCCTGGACCCTTTCGACCGGGCCGGGAAAGCTGAGGATCGACAAGAGCGCAAAGGCGGCCGCGTTCAGCGTCAGCGACCACAGGATCGAATGCACCAGCGGGTCCATTCCCCAGGTGCCGAACAGGCCCTGCGGGCGCAGCCAGGGCTGGCCCAGGAAGCCCTCAGTCAGGACCTCGGCGGAAAAGATCGCGTCCGGCCCGAAGGAGGGAAAGAGCAGCGTCACCGCCCAGACCGCAAAGCCCAGGCCCATGCCGGCGGCGGCGCCGATCTTGCTGGCGCCGCGCCAAAAGATGCCGCCCACCAGCGCCGGGATCACCTGCGCCACGCCGCAAAATGCGATCAGGCCGATCGAGGCCAGCGCCGCCGATCCGCCGGACAGCCGGAAATACGCCAGCCCCAGCGCCAGGATCGCCGCGATGGACAGGCGCCGCGCCGTCAGGATCACCAACCGCAGATCGCCCGCCCCTTCGGTGCGCGGGCGCAGGCGAATCCAGAACGGCACCACGATATGGTTCGACACCATGGTCGCCAGCGCGATCGCCTCGACGATCACCATCGAGGTCGCGGACGAAAAGCCGCCCAGAAAGGCCAGCATCGCCAGCCAGCCGTGGCCCTCGGACAGGGGCAGGGTCAGCACGTAAAGATCGGGGTTGGCGCCGGGGCCGAGCCGTTCCAGCCCGACAACCGCAATCGGCAGGATGAAGAGGCTCATCAGGAACAGGTAGGCCGGAAAAGCCCAGGAGGCGCGCGCGAGGTTGCCCTCTTCGGGCGCCTCGACCACCATCACCTGAAACATGCGCGGCAGGGTCAGCACCGCCAGGGCCGAGACCGCGATCAGGCTGGTCCACCGGTCCGCCCGGATCGGCGCCTGCGCCAGGCCCGAGGCGTCGATCCGCTCCAGCACCGCCCCGACGCCGCCCGCCAGCCCCCAGACCACAAAGACCCCGACCGCCAGCAGCGCCACCAGCTTGACCACCGCCTCGACCGCGATGGCCATGACGATGCCGTGGTGCCGCTCGTGCGCGTCTAGGTTGCGGGTGCCGAACAGGATGGTGAACAGCGCCAGCCCCGCCGCCACCCAGGTCGCCATCGCGGCGCTGCCCGGCCGGGCCCAGGTCTGCGGCGCGTCCGAGGCGAAGACGCCAAAGCTGAGCGTCACCGACTGAAGCTGAAGCGCGATATAGGGGGTCGTCGTGACCACCATGATGACGGTGACCAGCACGCCAAGCCCGTTCGACTTGCCGTAGCGGCTGGAGATGAGGTCCGCGATCGATGTGACGCCCTGCTGGCGGCCGATCCGCACCAGCTTGCGCAAGAGCCACCACCAGCCGACAAAGACCAGGGTCGGACCCAGGTAGATGGTGACGAACTCCAGCCCCGAGCGTGCCGCATAGCCGACGGCGCCGTAAAAGGTCCAGGCGGTGCAGTAGATCGACAGCGAAAGGGTGTAGAGCAGGGGCGAGCGCAGAAAGCCCCGCCCCCGCCGTCCGGCCGACCGGTCGGCCAGAAAGGCCACGGCAAAGAGGAAGGTCACATAGGCCAGGCAGGTCAGGGCCAGCAGGTTGAAAGGCATCTCAGATCCCCTCGCCCCGCTCTGCCGGGTCCGGGCCGGGCCCCTGCCCCGGCTCAAGGTCCCCGGGCGACCCGCCGCCGCCACCGCCGCCGGCCTCTGGCCCCGACAGGCCGCGCGCGATCAGCGCCGCGGCCAGGATCAGCCCGGCCCAGACCGCGAAGAGATAGACGATGGTTCCCGACAGCCCCACCGCCCCCCGTCCTGCGCGGACTACAGCGCGGGCAGCGCCACCAGAAAGGCCGCGACCACCGGCAAGAGCCGCGCCGCGTCGGCCAACCTTCTGCTGCGGTAGGTCGACTTGGCCAGGAACAGCGGCCTCGGCTCGGTCATCGCCCGGCCCCGGCCAGAAGATCGCGAACCGCGGCGCGAATCTCGGCGTTGGCAAAGGGTTTGGTCATGTAGACCGAGGCCCCGGCCGAGCGGGCGGTGGCGCGGTCCGCCTCCTGGCCCTTGGCGGTCAACAGGATGACCGGCAGCGCCTGACAGGCCGGATCGGCGCGCAGCTCTGCCAGGATGTCAAACCCCGACCGGCCCGGCAGCATGACATCTAGGATGACCAGATCGGCCCCGACCCGGCGCAGGATCTCCATGGCGCCGGTGCCCTCGGCGTGATGGATCACCTCGTGCCCGTCGCGGGTCAGCAGAAAGCGGATCGCCTCGGCGATACCGGCCTCATCCTCGATCAACAGCACGCGGCCAGCCATCTGCCCCTCCCCTGAGGCCAGACTGTCGGGGCAAATCCGGGCCCTGTCAAACGCTCACTCCCGCAGCGAGACGATCGAGGGCTCGCGCCGGGCGGCGCAGGCGGCCCTTGGGCAGATCCGGCAGGTCGGACCGACCCGCAGCGGCGCGCCCTGCGGCGGCGCCCCGGGTGGCGGCGGCAGGACCAGCATCGCCGCCGTGCGCAGTTCCGGCCCCCCGAAGCCCTCGGGCGAGGTGACCTCGCAATAGGCCAGCACGCGCAACCGCCGCGAGGCCGGCGTCTCGACCAGCGCCGCGACCGGCGCCATCGGCCGCGACAGCGCGGCAAAGAGCGGCCAGAGCGGGCAGCAGGACCCCAGTCGCGGCATGGCAAAGCCGGGAACCGGCCGCTGAAAGGTCAGCGTGCCCGAGCCGTCGCACAGCACCAGCCCCGCTTGCCCCCCCGGCATCAGCGCAAGCTGGCGAAAGACCTGCATCACCGGCACACCCAGGGCCTGCGCCAGCCGGATCGGGTCAAGGCCTTGGCTGCCCACCGCGGCGGCAAGCCGTGCCATCGGCAGGCGCGCGGCATCCTGCGCGGCGCGGTCCAGAAATTCGGCCGCCAGCCTGCGCACCGCGCTGCCGGGCAAATCGGCGATCTCGGCGTCCAGCAGGGCGCGGCCCCCGGGCGTCTCGACAGCGCCCAGGTCCCAGCCGCGCCGGGCCAGCCAGGATTCCAGCTCTTGCTGCGGCGCGACCGGGTCGGCCGTCTGCGGCGAGGCGGCGGTGTCCAGAAAGGCCACCAGCGTCTCGGCGCTTTCCGACAGGCGCTGGCCGTCGGTGTTCAGGTTGACCAGGAAACGCTCCCGCCATTCGGGATCGATGTCGGGCGTCTCGGCCAGGATCGCCGCCGTCGAGGCCACCGAAGAGACGACCGACAGCATCTCGTGCAGCGCGGCCGACAGGTGCGGGTCGTGCCCCAGCCGGTCGTTCAACGCCTCGACCGCCCGGTTCAGCCCCAGCCCGCGCTGATGCACCGCCGCCAGCAGCCCCGCCCAGCCCGGATAGCGGCCGGCGAATTCCTCCACCCGGTCGACCTCGGCGCCGCGCTCGGCGAAATCGGCGGCGGCGGCGCGCAGATCGTCCACCAGGGCCGAGCCCGCGCCCTCTTGAAACTGCGCCTCGTCCGCCCCCAGCGCGCGGGCCAGCCGCGACAGGATCGCGGGCGCGATGCGGCGCCGGTTGTGCTCGATCAGGTTCAGATAGGACGCCGAGATCCCGGCCAGGACCGCCAGATCGGCCTGCTTGACCCCGAGCGACAGGCGCTTTTCGCGCAGCCGGGTTCCGGAAAGGGTGTGGATCTGCATCGGGCGCTCCTGTCAGCAAATTGACTGACAGCGCGGCCGGGGCCAAGGGAAATCTGCGGTGCCCCCCGCAAACGAAAGCGGCGCCCGGGTTGCCCCGGGCGCCCCATCGGCCTTGCTGCCGTCTATTGCAGGGCCTTGTCCGTGATCTGGTGCGTCCAGGCGCCCACCGGCTCGGCGGTGATCACCGGATCGGAACCGCCCGACATCAGCGCGGCGACGGTGCGCTTGTAGTCATCCTCGACCAGCGCGCCGTTCGATCCGGCGGTCAGCTTGGCGATCTCGCCCATCATGCGCTTTTGATGCGCTTCGGTCTGGGCGCCGGTGGCGTCGTTGTCCAGCACGATCATCGCGGCGGCTTCGGCGTTTTCTTCCGCCCACTTCCAGCCCTTCATCGAGGCGCGAACGAAGCGCACCATCTTGTCCTCGAACGCCGGGTCGGCCAGGTTCGCCTCCATGACGTAAAGCCCGTCCTCAAGCGTCGCCACACCCTCGTCCTCGTACTTGAAGACCACCAGGTCGTCGGGCGACAGGCCGGCGTCGATGACCTGCCAGTATTCGTTGTAGGTCATGGTCGACACGCAGGCCGCCTGCCCCTGCAACAGCGGATCGACGTTGAAGCCCTGCTTGAGCACCGTCACCCCGCCGGCCGAGCCGTCGGTCGGCAGGCCCAGCTTGTTCATCCAGTTCAGGAACGGGTATTCGTTGCCGCCGAACCAGACGCCCAGCGTCTTGCCGGCAAAGTCAGCCGGGCTGGCCACGCCGCTGTCCTTGCGGCAGGTCAGCATCATGCCCGAGGATTTGAACGGCTGTGCGATGTTGACCAGCGCCAGACCCTTTTCGCGCGCGGCCAGGGCCGAGGGCATCCAGTCGATCACCACATCGGCGCCGCCGCCGGCGATCACCTGGGTCGGGGCCACGTCGGGTCCGCCGGGCAGGATGGTGACGTTCAGACCCTCTTCTTCATAAAACCCCTGCGCCTGGGCCACGTAGTAGCCGGCGAACTGGGCCTGCGTGACCCATTTCAGTTGCAAGGTTACGTCATCGGCCGCCTGCGCGCCGCCGGCCGAGGCCATGAGCAGCGCAGTTGTCAGGAACTTCTTCATCTTCAACTCCCATGTTGCGGGGCATTTGCCCCTGTTGGTACCGCAGTCAATGCCGTTGCGACGGGTGCCAGAAGGTCACCCTCTTTTCCACCATGGCGACCAGCCCGTAAAAAGCCGAGCCGGCGATCGCCGCCACCACGATTTCAGCCCAGATCATGTCCAGCGCAAGCTGGCCGATCGAGGCGGTGATCCTGAACCCCATGCCAAGTGTCGGGCTGCCGAAGAATTCGGCCACGATGGCCCCGATCAGCGCCAGGGTCGATGAAATCTTGAGCCCGTTGAAAACAAAGGGCATGGCCGCCGGCAGGCGCAGCTTGACCAGCGTCTGCCAATAGCTGGCCGACCAGGTGGCCATCAGGTCGCGCTGCATCGCGTCCGAGGCCCCAAGCCCCGAGATCGTGTTCACCAGCATCGGAAAGAACACCATCACGACCACGACCGCCGCCTTGGAGTGCCAGTCAAAGCCGAACCACATCACCATGATCGGCGCGACACCGACGATGGGCAGGGCGGCGACGAAATTGCCCACCGGCAAGAGGCCGCGCTGCAGAAACGGGCTGCGGTCGATGGCGATGGCGGTCAGAAAGGCCGCGCCGCAGCCGATGGCATAGCCCGACAGCGCCCCCTTCAGCGCCGTCTGCACGAAGTCCTTCCACAGGACCGGCAGCGCGCCGGCAAAGCGCAGCGCCACGTCCGAGGGTGGCGGCAGGATGACGGGCGAGACGCCAAGCCCGCGCACCAGACCCTCCCACAGCACCAGCACCGTCAGCCCAAAGACCACCGGCACCGCGATCCGCCCGCCGCGCCGCCCGGCCAGGGGCGAGGCGGCGATGCGGGCGTTGATCCACCACCCCGCCGCCCAGACCGCCAGTGCCAGAAGAACCCAGCTCATCGCGCCATCCCCATCCGGCGCAGCACGCCGCGCTCTGCAAGGCCGATCAGCATCACCATGCCGGCCGCCACGATGGCCGCGGCAAAGAGCGCCGCCCAGATCTGCACCGTCTGCCCGTAATAGGACCCGCTCAGGAGCCGCGCCCCCAGGCCCGCCACCGCCCCGGTCGGCAGCTCGCCCACGATCGCGCCGACCAGGCTCGCCGCCATGCCGACCTTCAGCGAGGTGAAAAGATAGGGCAGCGACGAGGGCAGCCGCAGCTTCCAGAACACCGAAGCGGCCGAGGCATTGTAGGTGGACAGCAGGTCAAGCTGCATCTGCTCGGGGCTGCGCAGCCCCTTGACCATGCCCACCACCACCGGAAAGAACGACAGATAGGCCGAGATGATCGCCTTGGGCACCAGCCCCTGCAACCCGACCGAGTTCAGCACCACGATGATCATCGGCGCGATGGCCAGGATCGGGATGGTCTGACTGGCGATGGCAAAGGGCATCACGCTCATGTCCATCGCGCGGTTGTGCAGGATCCCGACGGCCAGAAGTATGCCCAGACCCGTGCCCATGGCAAAGCCCAGAAGCGTCGCCGAAAGCGTGACCCAACCGTGAAACACCAGCGAACGCTTGGATGTGGGGGCCATGCCAAGGGTGGATTTCACCAGCTCGCCGATCACCTGATGCGGCGCCGGCAGCACCGGGCGCTCCTGGTTCAGCGTCAGCGCCACAAGCGCCGCCCCCCCCCGGTGCCGGCACCCCGGCCCGCGCGGCCTGGTCCTGCTCCCAGGGGCTGTTCAGCCGCACCGCCGCGCCATACCACAAAAGCGTGATCGCCAGAAGCACCGTCAGGACCGGCACCAGATGCCTCATGCCCCCGCCCCCCTTGGCCAGGCGATCATCGTCACCGCCACGATCCCCAGCGCCAGCCCGGCCCATTGCATCGGCGCCAGGCGCTCGCCAAAGACCACCGCCGCCAGCAGCGTGATCGCCACCATCTGAAAGATCGCCGACAGCACGATGGCCACGCCCAGCCCCTCGCCGCGCATGACCTGCACCATCAGCGTGTTGCCGACCGAGAACAGCACCAGCGCCAGGGCCAGCACCCACAGCCCCGCCCCTTCGGCGAAACGCTTGAGCACCGTATTGGCCGCCATGAAGACCGCCGTCGAACAGATGAGCCAAAGGTAGGTCGCGCTCACCTTTCGCCCCCATCCTCTGTGCCCAAATATCCCCGGGGGGAGGCGGCAATGCCCATTGCCGCGCGGGGGGCAGGCAGCCCCCCGCCCTGGGTGAGGCAAGGCGCGCGATCAGTCATCCGCATGCCCCGCCCTCAGCCCCTCGCGCACCCGCTGCGCGATCTCGATGAACGCCGGGCTGTCGCGGATCTCAAGCGGGCGCTCGCGCGGCAGGGGGCTGTCGATCACGTCGGTGATCCGCCCCGGGCGGGGGGACATCACCACGATCCGGGTCGACAGGTACACCGCCTCGGGGATCGAATGGGTGACAAAGCCGATGGTCTTGCCCGTCCGCGCCCAGAGCTTCAGCACCTCCTCGTTCAGCCGGTCGCGGACGATCTCGTCCAGCGCGCCAAAGGGCTCGTCCATCAAGAGGATGTCGGCGTCAAAGGCCAGCGCGCGCGCGATCGAGGCGCGCTGCTGCATGCCGCCCGAAAGCTGCCAGGGGAATTTCCTGCCAAAGCCCGACAGCTCCACCAACTCCAGCACGCGGGCCACGCGGCTGTCCTGTTCGGCCCTGGAAAAACCCATGATTTCAAGCGGCAGCCGGACGTTGCCGGCAATCGTGCGCCAGGGGTAAAGCCCCGCCGCCTGAAACACATAGCCATAGGCCCGCGCCTGCCGCGCCTGGTCGGGCGTCATGCCGTTGACGGTCAGCGAGCCGCCCGTCGGATGCTCCAGCGCCGCGATGGCGCGCAGAAAGGTGGTCTTGCCGCAGCCCGAGGGGCCGATGAACGACACGAACTCGCCCTTGCCGATGGTCAGGTCGACATCCTTCAGCGCATGGACGGGCCCGTCGCCGGTGTCGAACACCAGGTTCAGGCCCTTGGCCTCGATGACGGGCTGGGGGGCGGCGGTGTCGCGCATCAAACCCCCGTCGCCGGCACGCCGGTCCGCGCCACCGGGCGCGGGGCGGTCAGGTCTTTCCAGGCGCTCAGCGCGCGGTTCACCGCCGGGCGCGCCTCGCGGCCGACAAAGCGGCCGTGGCCTTCGTGCGTCGTCACCGCGCCTTCGGTCACCGCGACCTGCCCCCGCGTCAGGGTATAGCGCGGCAGGCCCTTGACCCGCTTGCCCTCGAACACGTTGTAATCGATGGCAGATTGCTGCGCGCCGGCGGTGATGGTCTTTTCCCGCTCCGGATCCCACACCACCAGGTCGGCATCGGCCCCCACCAGAACCGCGCCCTTTTTCGGGTAGCAGTTCAGGATCTTGGCGATGTTGGTCGAGGTGACGGCGACAAATTCGTTCATCGTCAGCCGCCCGGTGTTCACGCCGGTTGTCCAGAGCATCGGCATCCGGTCCTCCAGCCCCCCCGTCCCGTTGGGAATCTGGGCAAAGCTTTTCAGCCCGAACCTTTTCTGTTCGGTGGTAAAGGCGCAGTGGTCCGTCGCCACCACGGACAGGCTACCCGATTGAAGCCCGGCCCAAAGGCTGTCCTGGTGCTTTCTGTCGCGGAAGGGCGGCGACATCACCCGCCGCGCGGCATGGTCCCAGTCGGGGTGGAAATATTCGCTCTCGTCCAGCGTCAGGTGCTGGATCAAGGGCTCGCCCCAGACACGCTTGCCCTGCTGGCGCGCCCGGCGGATCGCCTCGTGCGCCTCTTCGCAAGAGGTGTGGACGACGTAAAGCGGCACGCCGGCCATGTCGGCGATCATGATGGCGCGGTTGGTCGCCTCGCCCTCGACCTGCGGCGGGCGCGAATAGGCGTGGGCTTCGGGGCCGGTGTTGCCCTCGGCGATCAGCCTGGCGGTCAGTTCGGCCACGACATCGCCGTTCTCGGCATGGACCATGGCCAGACCGCCAAGGTCCCCCACCCGGCGAAAGGACTGGTACATCTCATCGTCATTGACCATGAGCGCGCCCTTGTAGGCCATGAAGTGCTTGAAGGAGGTCATGCCGGCCTTGACCGAGGCCTCCATATCCTCCCACACCTTCTGGCCCCACCAGGTGATGGCCATGTGATAGGAATAGTCGCAATTGGCGCGGGTGGATTTGTTGTGCCACATCTGGGCCGCATCCATCAGCCCCTGCCCCTGCCCCGGCAGGACGAAGTCGACCACCATCGTCGTGCCGCCACTAAGGGCCGCGCGGGTGCCGGATTCAAAGTCATCGCTGGAGTATGTGCCCATGAAGGGCATCTCCAGATGCGTATGCGGGTCGATCCCGCCGGGCATGACATAGCAGCCGGTGGCGTCAAGCTCGGCGCCGCCGCGCAGGTTCGGGCCGATCTCGGTGATCACGCCACCCTCGATGCGGACATCGGCCTTGGTGGTGAGGTCGGCGGTGACGATGGTGCCGTTGCGGATGATGGTGGTCATGTGTGGACCCTCCGGAAAAAAGGAATACCCGTCCCGGGCTTGACCCGGGACCTCGGGGCAAGCCGGGTAACCCGGGTTGAGTGAGACCCAGGGTCAAGCCCGGGGCGGGATGTGGCGGGGCTGCGGACGATGACAGCGGTCATGGGCGGCCTCTGCTGGTCAAGACAATCCCCGTCCCGGACCTGATCCGGGACCTCGTGCCATTCCGGGTGCCTCCAGCCGACAGAGGCCCCGGGTCGAGCCCGGGGCGGGATGTGGCGGGGCTGCGGTCGATGACAGTGGTCATGTGTGGCCTCTGTTGGACAAGACAATCCCCGTCCCGGGCTTGAACCGGGACCTCGTACATTTCGGGGTGGCTCCAACAGACAGAGACCCCGGGTCAAGCCCGGGGCGGGATGTGGCGGGGCTGCGGTCGATCACAGCGGTCATGGGCGGCCTCTGCTGGTCAAGACAATCCCCGTCCCGGACCTGATCCGGGACCTCTGGTTCAGTGTTGCGCAGATGGCAGGCAGAGGTCCCGGGTCAAGCCCGGGACGCGGAATCACAAGGGGAAATGCGCCGACACATCCTGCCAGTTCGGATTGCGCTCGGCGATCAGCGCATTCTTCCATGCCCGCGGCCAGCGCTTGATGGCGCGCTCGCGTTGCAGGCTTGTGGAGAAATCCTCGTGGGTTTCGAACCAGACCAGGGTAAATATCTTGTATTTCGCCGTATGCACCGACAGCCCGGCACGATGGGCTTCGACCCGTGCGGGAAGGTTTGCGCTGCGCCCGATGTAGATCGCTCCGCAAGGCCGCGACGCCAGGATGTAGACGAAATGCGCCATTCCCGCAGTCTGGCGCGTCAAGGTTAATAGCAGGTAAACCCCGCCCCGGACTTGATCCGGGGCCTCTGCTTATAAAGGGCAGTGCCGGTTGCTGATAGAGGTCCCGGGTCAAGCCCGGGACGAGAGTTCCCTGAACGCTCACCCCACCACCTCCGCCACCTGCAACACGCTGTGCAAGAGCACATCCGTCCCCGCCGCCGCCCACTCCGGGCTGATCTTTTCGGCCTCGTTGTGGCTCAGCCCCCCCTCGCAGGGGCACATGATCATCACCGTGGGCGCCACGCGGTTGATCCAGCAGGCGTCATGTCCGGCGCCCGAAACGATGTCCATGTGGGAATAACCAAGTTTTTCCGCGTTTTGCCGGACGATCTTCACAAGGCCGGGGTCAAAGGTCACCGGGTCGAAATGGCCCACGTCCTCGATCGCGCAGCCCAGCCCCAGCTCCGCCGCCACCGCATGGGCCGCCCGCATCACCTCGGCCTTCATCGCGTCAAGCTTGGCCTGCTCGGGCGAGCGGATGTCGACCGTGAACACCACCTTGCCGGGGATCACGTTGCGCGAGTTCGGAAAGACCTTGACCTGCCCCACCGCGCCCACGGCACCCGGCTGGTGCGCCATCGCGATCTGGTGCACCCGCTCGGTGATCCGCGCCATGCCCAGCCCCGCATTCACCCGCATGTTCATCGGGGTCGAGCCGGTGTGGGCGTCCTTGCCCGTCAGCGTGATCTCAAGCCACCACAGGCCCTGACCATGGGTGACAACGCCAATGTCCTTGCCCTCGGCCTCCAGGATCGGGCCCTGTTCGATGTGCAGCTCCAGCATCGCGTGCATCCGGCGCGCGCCGACCGGCTCTGACCCTTCCCAGCCGATCCGCCGCAGTTCCTCGCCAAAGACCTTGCCGTCAAGGTCGCGGCGGGCCTTGGCATACTCCTCGGTATGGATGCCGGCAAAGACGCCGGAGGCGAGCATGGCGGGGGCAAAGCGGGCGCCTTCCTCATTCGTCCAGTTGGTCACCACGACCGGATGGCGCGTGCGGATGCCGAGGTCGTTCATCGTGCGCACCACCTCCAGCGCGCCCAGAACGCCCAGCACCCCGTCATAGCGCCCGCCGGTGGGCTGGGTGTCTAGATGGCTGCCCATGTAGACCGGCAGCGCGGCGAGATCGGTGCCGGGGCGGGTGGCGAACATGTTGCCCATGGTGTCGACGCCCATGGTCATGCCCGCCCCCTCGCACCAGCGCTGGAACAGGTGCCGCCCCTCGCCATCGGCATCGGTCAGGGTCTGACGGTTGCAGCCGCCGGCCACGCCGGGGCCGATCAGCGCCATCTGATCGAGGCTGTCCCACAGGCGCGCGGAATTGATGCGGGCGTTCGCCCCCGGTGCGCTCATGCCAGATCTCCCTGTCGCGGCGGGGTCTTGATGCCCCTTGCGGCGAATCTTTTCCTGACCGTATGGTCAAGTTGAAGCGCACCACAACCTGACCATCCGGTCAATGAAAATCTTGGGGGCAATGCGATGTCCGAAACCCTGCGTCCGCTGCGCCGAAACGAGATCCGCCAGCAGAACGAGGCGGCGATCCTGCGCGCGGCGGAAAAGGTCTTTGCCGAGGCCGGGTTCGGCGGCGCGACGGTGCAGCTTATCGCCGATGTCGCGGGCCTGCCCAAGGCCAACCTGCTCTATTACTTCGCCACCAAGGAAGACCTGTACCGCCGCGTGGTGCAGAACATCTTCGACTTCTGGCTGCACGCGGCCGACAGCATGGACAATGCCCCCGGGCCCATCGAGGGGATCGGCGCCTATATCGACGCCAAGATGGAAATCTCGCGGCGCCATCCGGACGGATCGAAGGTCTGGGCGTCCGAGGTGATGCATGGCGCGCCGGTGATCCAGGACTATCTGGAGACCACGCTGCGCGAGTGGACCACGGGGCGGGCGCGGCTGATCCAGCGCTGGATCGACGAGGGCAAGATGGCCCCGGTCGACCCCGAGCATCTCTTGTACATGCTCTGGGCCACCACGCAGCACTATGCCGACTTCGGCCACCAGATCGAGACGCTGAACGGCGGGCGTCCGCTGAGCGATCAGCAGTGGCTCGACGCCAAGAAATCGGTCAAGACCATGATCCTGCGCGGCATCGGCGCGCTGTGATCCCCGCGGCCACGCCGCCCCCCCCTGCTTGCCTGAAAGGCCCGGACATGAACGACGCGCTTGAAGCCCTCTCGACCGAATTTGCCGGCCTCGTCCTTGACAGCTTTGACGAGAACCGGGCGCTGGCCCTGGGGCAGGCGATCGTGCGCCGCGCCGCGGGCCTGCCGGTGGTGGTCAACATCCGCTCGGCCCAGCGCACCTTCTTTCACGCCGCCCTGCCCGGCTCGGCGCCGCTCAACGATCTGTGGGCGCGGCGCAAGTCGGCCACGGCGCTGATGTTTCAGCAGCCCTCGCTCCTGGTCACGCGACGGCTGGCGCTGAAGGGTGGAAGTCTGGCCGACAATGGCCTGGACAGCGCCGACTATGCCGCCAGCGGCGGCGCGGTGCCGGTGATGGTGCGCGGAACGGGGATGGTCGCGGTGGCCACCGTGTCCGGCCTGCCCGAGGCCGAGGATCACGCGCTGGTGGTCGCGGGCCTGCGCGAGGTGATGTAGCGCGCGCCCCGCCCCGGCATTGCCGGCTTGCGCCGGGGGGCGGGCGGGGGCAAAGATTGCCCCTGCGGGCGGCGGCCGCGAACAGGGGCAGGCATGAAGAAGCAACGGACCAGAATTCAGGAGCGCAACTCGGCCGCCATCCTTGAGGCCGCGCTCTGGGTCTTTTCCCAGCACGGCTTTCGCGGCGCGACGCTGGACCAGATCGCGGAGCAGGCCGGCCTCTCCAAGCCCAATCTGCTGTACTATTTCCCCTCGAAAGAGGCGGTGCACCGCGCCCTGCTTGACGGGCTGCTCAAGACCTGGCTCGACCCGCTGCGCGCCCTGGACCCGGACGGCGAGCCCATCGGGGAATTTCGCGCCTATGTCCGGCGCAAGTTGCAGCTTTCACGCGATTTTCCGCGCGAGAGCCGGCTCTTCGCCAACGAGATCCTGCAAGGCGCGCCCCGGATCATGGAGGCGATCTCGGGCGATCTGAAAACGCTGGTGGACGACAAGTGCCAGCTTCTTGAACGCTGGATGGACGAGGGCCGCCTGGCCCGCGTGCCGCCGCAGCACCTGATCTTTTCGGTCTGGGCCCTGACCCAGCACTATGCCGATTTCGACGTGCAGGTGCGCGCGATCCTGGGCGAGGGCCACGACCCCTATGCCGAGGCAGAGCCGTTTCTGGACATGCTGTTTGACCGGCTGCTCCGCGCCGAGAGGCCCTGACCTGACGTCACTGCGCTGGACCTTGGGCGCCGATGGGTGTAACCAGCCGTTCCGATCCAAGCGTTCCCGGGCCCCGGCGGGGCGGAAATACCAAAGGCGATACAGTGACGTCTTCCGCTGAGCAGCCCTCACCCGAACAGCCGGCCCAAGACGGCCATGTGCCGGGAAAACTGTGGAAATTGGTGCTTGGCTGCATCGGTGTCGTCTACGGCGACATCGGCACGAGCCCGATCTACGCGATGCGCGAATCCCTGCACGCCGCCGGCCGCGACGGGCTGACCCGCGCCGAGGTGATCGGCGTGATTTCGCTTTTGATCTGGACGCTGATCCTGATCGTGACGGTCAAGTATGTGCTCTTGGTCATGCGCGCCGACAACCGTGGCGAGGGCGGCACGCTGTCGCTGGTGGCGTTGGTGCAGCAGGCGCTGCGCAAGCGTCCGGCCTGGCTTCTGGCGGTCGGGGTGGTGGGCATCTCGCTGTTCTTTGGCGATGCGATGATCACGCCGGCGATGTCGGTGCTCTCGGCGGTCGAGGGCATGTCGCTGGTCACGCCCGCCTTTGCGCCCTATGTCGTGCCGGTGACGGTGCTGATCATCCTGGGTCTGTTCCTGTTCCAGTCGCAGGGAACCGAGCGGGTCTCGATCCTGTTCGGGCCGATCATGGTGGTGTGGTTCCTGGCCATGGCCGCCATGGGCATCCGCCATGTCGGCGACGATCTTGAGATCCTAAAGGCGCTGAACCCGCAATATGCGGCCGGATTCCTGGCCCACAACGGGCTGGCCAGCTTCATTGTGCTGGGGTCGGTGTTTCTGGCGGTGACCGGGGGCGAGGCGCTTTATGCCGACATGGGCCATTTCGGGCGCAGGCCGATCCGTCTGGCCTGGGGCTTTCTGATCTTTCCCGCGCTCGCGCTGTCCTACCTTGGCCAGGGCGCCCTGGTGCTGCACCAGCCCGAGACCGCCGAGAACCCGTTCTTTCTGATGGCGCCGGACTGGGCCCTCTTGCCGCTGGTGATCCTGGCGACCGCCGCGACCGTGATCGCCAGCCAAGCCGTGATCTCGGGCGCCTTCTCGATGATGCGTCAGGCGGTGCAGATGGGGCTCTTGCCGCGGCTCGAGATCCGCCACACGTCAGAGACGCAGCTTGGCCAGATCTTCATGCCGCGCGTGAACCTGATCCTGATGGTCGGGGTGCTGGCGCTGGTGATCGCGTTCGGGTCCTCCTCGCGTCTGGCCTCGGCCTATGGCATCGCGGTCACGGGCGACATGGTGATCACCTCGATCCTGGCCATGGTGCTGTTCCGCAAGCTCTGGGGCTGGCCGGTCTGGCTGGTCGGCGCGGTGATGCTGCCGATCCTGGCGACCGAGGTGATGTTCCTCGGCGCTAATGTGGCCAAGTTCGCCGACGGCGGCTTTGTGCCGATCCTGCTTTCCGGCGCGATCTGCCTGATGATCTATACCTGGGTGCGGGCGACGACCTATGTTGCGCGCAAGTCCTCCGACGCCGCCGTGCCGCTGCAGCAGTTGATCGGCATGCTGCAAAAGTCGCACCCGATCGAGGTGCCCGGCACCGCCGTCTTTCTGACCCAGGACCCCGAGACGGCGCCTTCGGCCCTGATGCACAACCTCAAGCACAACCGGGTGCTGCACGCGCAGAATTTCATCGTCACGGTGTCGGTGACCACGACGCCGACCGTGCCCGACGAACACCGCATCCAGATGGAGCGGCTGTCCGAGAACTTCCTGCGGGTCAAGATCCACTTTGGCTATATGGAGACCCCGAACGTGCCCAAGGCGCTGGCCCTGGCCCGGCGGCGCGGCGAGAAGTTCGACATCATGACCACCTCGTTCTTTCTCAACCGCCGCACCTTCCGCCCGGCGCGGCAAAAGGGGCTGCCGTTCTGGCAGGAACGCCTGTTCGTCGCGATGTCACGCTCGGCCGCCGACGCGACCGCGTTCTACTGCCTGCCCTCGAACCGCGTGGTCGAGATGGGCCAGCAGATCGCGATTTGAGGTCGGCACAGGATAACGGGGCAGAGGTTGCCCCCTGCCCCGCTGCCCTGCTCCAAAGTTGCCCCCCGCCCTACTCGGCCGCCGTGGCCGAGGGGTTGTTGGGATGCGTGGTCCAGTTCGCGTAATCGGCAACCTTGCGGCCGGTGCGCGGGTCCAGCGCGCCTTTCGGCATTTCCACCATGGTGATGCAGTCCTCGACCGGGCAGACGTTGACGCAGAGGTTGCAGGCGACGCATTCCTCGTCCTTGACGGTAAAGGTGCGATCGGGGCCCATGGCGATGGCCTGGTGGCTGGTGTCCTCGCAGGCGGCATAGCAGCGGCCGCACTTGATGCAGTCGTCCTGGTTGATGCTGGCCTTGGTGACGTAGTTCAGGTTCAGGTCCTGCCACTCGACGAAATTGGGCACGGCGCGGCCGATCAGACCGTCCAGGCGCATGTCCTTCTCATCAAGGTACTGCGACAGGCCCGAGATCATTTCCTGCACGATCTTGAAGCCATAGGTCATGGCGGCCGTGCAGACCTGCACGTTGCCCGCCCCCAGGGCCAGGAATTCCGCCGCATCGCGCCAGGTCGTCACGCCCCCGATCCCGCTGATCGGCAGGCCCCTTGTGTCCTTGTGGCGCGCGATCTCGGCCACCATGTTCAGCGCGATGGGCTTGACCGCCGGCCCGCAATAGCCGCCGTGGCTGCCCTTGCCGTCGATCATCGGGAAGGGGGAAAAGTGGTCAAGGTCGACATTGGTGATGGATTTCACCGTGTTGATCAGCGAAACCGCATCCGCCCCGCCCCGATTGGCCGCCGCCGCCGGCGGCAGGATCGAGGTGACGTTGGGCGTCAGCTTCACGATGCAGGGCATGCGGCTGTACTGCTTGACCCAGCGGGTGACCATCTCGATGTATTCCGGCACCTGCCCCACGGCGCTGCCCATGCCGCGCTCGGCCATGCCGTGGGGGCAGCCGAAATTCAGCTCGACCCCGTCCGCCTCGGTGTCCTCGATGCGGTGCAGGATGTCCTTCCACGACTCTTCGTCGCAAGGGACCATCAGGGAAATCACCAGCGCCCGGTCACGCCACTTGCGCTTGACCTCTTTGATTTCCCGCAGGTTCACCTCCAGCGGTCGGTCGGTGATCAGCTCGATGTTGTTCAGCCCCAAGAGCCTGCGGTCCGCCCCCCAGATCGCGCCATAGCGCGGGCCCGAGACGTTGACGATCGGCGGTCCCTCGGCGCCGAGCGTTTTCCAGACCACCCCGCCCCAGCCGGCCTCATAGGCGCGTTCGACGTTATAGGCCTTGTCCGTCGGCGGGGCCGAGGCCAGCCAGAACGGGTTGGGCGATTTGATGCCGATGAAGTTCGATGTCAGGTCTGCCATGGTGCCTTACCCCATCAAAGCCTTGTGAATGTCCTCGGCCGCGTCGCGGCCCTCTTTCACGGCGGTCACGGTCAGATCCTCGCCGCCCGTCGCGCAGTCGCCGCCGGCCCAGATGCCGGCAACCGAGGTGCGGCCCGCGCCGTCGACCGCGATCTTGCCCCCCTCGATCCTGATCCCCGCCGGCGCGCCCGCCAGGGTCTGGCCGATGGCCTTGAACACCTGATCGGCCTTGAGCCGAAAGGTTTCCGAAGTCAGCTCAAGCCCGCCTGCCCCCTCGTGGGTATAGGCAAGCTCGATGGCCCCGTGATGCACGGCCACCGGGGCGGCATGGGTGATGATCCGCACGCCGGCGGTCGTGGCATGGTCCTGCTCGTAGGCAGAGGCGCTCATTTTTTCCTGCCCGCGCCGGTAAACGATGGTGACATTCTCGGCGCCGAGCAGACGCGACTGCACGGCCGCATCGACGGCGGTCATGCCGCCGCCGATCACCACCACGTTGCGGCCGATGGGCAGGCGCGCCTTGTCGGGCGTCTGGCGCAGCTCTGCGATGAAGTCGACCGCGTCGCGCACCATGGGCGCATCCTCGCCGGGCGCGCGCAGCGCGTTGACGCCGGCAAGGCCGATGGCCAGAAACACCGCGTCATGCGCCGCCTGCAGGTCCGCAAGCTGCACATCGCGGCCCAGCGCCTTGCCGTTCTGCACCGTGATGCCGCCGATCCCCAGCAGCCAGTCCACCTCGCGCGCGGCGAAATCATCGGTCGCCTTGTAGCTGGCGATGCCGTATTCGTTGAGGCCGCCGGCCTTGGGACGGGCGTCATAGACGGTGACGGCGTGACCCTTCATCGCAAGGCGGTGCGCGGCGGCCAGACCGGCCGGGCCGGCGCCGACCACGGCAACCGTCTTGCCGGTGGCCCTGGCGCGGGAAAAGGGATGCGTGCCCCTGGCCATGAGCCCATCGGTGGCAAAGCGTTGCAGGCGGCCGATTTCGACCGGCTTGCCCTCGGCCGTCTCGCGCACGCAGGCCTCTTCGCACAGCGTCTCGGTCGGGCAGACGCGGGCGCACATGCCGCCCAGGATGTTCTGGGCAAGGATGGTCCGGGCGGCGGCATCGGGCGTGCCCGTGGCGATCTGACGGATGAAGAGCGGGATGTCGATCGAGGTCGGGCAAGCGGTCATGCAGGGCGCATCGTGGCAGAAATAGCAGCGGTCCGCCGCCACGCGCGCCTCGTGCGCTGCCAGCAGCGGCGCGTGGTCCGAGAAATTCCGCGCCAGGTCGGGCGCGGCCAGGCGTCCGGCCACCACACCTGGCGTCATCGGCGAATTCGACATTTCCACCTCCCTTGGGCCCGCCCAACGTGTTTGCTGCGTCAGGCTGCCACAGGTGATTTTTTTTATCAAACGGTAAATTTTATTGCGGGAAGTTTTCCCGCTCCCCGGCGCGTCACACAACTGGGCTTTTTTCCGGGCTGCGGCTGTCGTATACCGGCCCGGGGGCTGGCGGGCGGCAGACCGGCCCGCAGAGAAAACGCCAATCGAGGACGGCATGAGCAAAAACACCAACGAAGCGGACGTGGCATTCATCGCCGCCCTGGCGGAACTGCTGAACAAGAACGAATTGACCGAGCTTTCGGTCAAGCGCGAATATGGCGACGAGGGCAGCCTTGACGTCCGCGTGGTCAAGCAGGCCAACGTCGTCACCCATCACGCGCCCGCGCCGTCGCACCATGTCCCGGCTCACGCAGCGCCCGCCGCCCCTGCCCCGGCCGCCGCCGCCGCAGCGCCCGCCGCCGCCGAGGATCCGGCCCAGCATCCGGGCTGCCTGACCTCGCCCATGGTCGGCACCTGCTATCTTTCGGCCGAGCCGGGCGCCGCGCCCTTTGTCGCGGTCGGCTCTTCGGTCGCCGAGGGGCAGACGGTCCTGATCATCGAGGCGATGAAGACGATGAACCACATCGCGGCGCAGAAGGCCGGCATCGTCAAGCGCATCCTGGTGACCGATGGCCATCCGGTCGAATACGGCGCGCCCCTGATGATCATCGAGTGATCCCATGTTCGACAAAATCCTGATCGCCAACCGGGGCGAGATCGCCCTTCGCGTCGTCCGCGCCTGCCAGGAGATGGGGATCAAGTCGGTCGCGGTGCATTCCACCGCCGACAGCGACGCCATGCATGTGCGCATGGCCGACGAATCGGTCTGCATCGGCCCGGCACCCTCGTCCGAAAGCTACCTGTCCAAGGCTGCCATCATCTCGGCCTGCGAGATCACCGGCGCGCAGGCGGTGCATCCAGGCTATGGCTTTCTGTCCGAGAATGCCGCCTTTGCCCAGGCGCTTGAGGATCACGGCATCACCTTTATCGGCCCCTCGGCCGAACATATCCGCATCATGGGCGACAAGATCACCGCCAAGGTCACCGCCAGGGAGCTGGGGATCCCTGTCGTCCCCGGTTCTGACGGCGGCGTGCCGGACTATGAGACGGCGGTCAGCGTGGCGGCGGCCATCGGCTATCCGGTGATCATCAAGGCGACCGCCGGCGGCGGCGGGCGCGGCATGAAGGTGGCGCGCAACGCCGAAGAGCTGGAGATCGCCTTTCGCACCGCCCGCAGCGAAAGCAAGGCGGCCTTTGGCAATGACGAAGTCTATATCGAAAAATACCTCCAGCGCCCCCGGCACATCGAGATTCAGGTCTTTGGCGACGGGCGCGGCAAGGCCGTGCATCTGGGCGAGCGCGACTGCTCCTTGCAGCGGCGCCACCAGAAGGTGTTCGAAGAGGCCCCCGGCCCCGCCATTTCCCCGCGCCTTCGCGCCGAGATCGGCGCGGTCTGTGCAAAAGCCATGCAAAAGATCAAGTACATCGGCGCCGGCACGATCGAATTCCTCTACGAGGATGAAAAGTTCTACTTCATCGAGATGAACACGCGCCTTCAGGTCGAGCATCCGGTGACGGAATCGATCTTTGGCGTCGACCTCGTGCGCGAACAGATCCGGGTCGCGGCGGGGATGGATCTGTCCTTTGCCCAGGAAGACCTGGACCTCTACGGCCACGCCATCGAGGTGCGGATCAACGCCGAAAAGCTGCCGCTCTTCGCGCCGCGGCCGGGCAAGATCACCCAGTTCCACGCCCCGGGCGGGCTGGGGGTGCGGATGGATTCCGCGATCTATGACGGCTACCGGATCCCGCCGCATTACGACAGCCTGATCGGCAAGCTGATCGTCCACGGCCGCGACCGGCCCGAGGCGCTGGCCCGGCTCAAGCGGGCGCTGGGCGAATTGGTGATCGACGGCATCGACACCACCATTCCGCTCTTTCACGCCCTGCTGGACGAGCCCGACATCCAGACCGGGGACTACAACATCCACTGGCTGGAAAAATGGCTGCTCGACAAATTCGGGGCCTGACGACCCGGGCCCCGACAGCCGCGCCCCGCACCCGGCCATGACCGGCCCGGCGCTGCCGCCCGAGACCCTGCTTGCCGCCTATGCCATGGGCATCTTTCCCATGGCCGAGGCGGCGGACAGCCCGGCGCTGCACTGGGTCGATCCGCTGCGGCGCGGGATCCTGCCCCTTGAGGGCTTTCACATCTCGCGTTCGCTGCGCCGGCATCTCTTGACGGCCGAATACACGGTCACCGTGAACCACGATTTCGCCGGCGTTATGGCGGCCTGCGCCGCGCGGGCCGAGACCTGGATCAACCGCCCGATCGTCGAGGGTTACGGCGCGCTGCACGCCCTGGGCCATGCCCACAGCGTCGAGGTCTGGCAGGACGGCATCCTGGCGGGCGGCATGTACGGCGTGCAGATCGGCGCGGCCTTTTGCGGCGAGTCGATGTTCTCGCGCCGCACGAACGGATCAAAGACCGCGCTGGCCTGGGCCGTCCACCGGCTGCGGGCGGGGGGCTTTGCGCTGTTCGACACCCAGTTCCTGACCCCCCATCTGGCCAGCCTTGGCGGGATCGAGATCAGCCGCGCTGACTATCGGCGCCGGCTTGCCCGGGCGATTGCCGGCAAGGCGCGGTTCGACCCGCCGCTTTATCAGCCCTCGCCCTCGGACGTGGCCGGCATGGCGCCTTCGGGCAGCACGCAGACCAGCACCCAGACATCGTAGCGCGGATTGTCCAGCGCCGACAGCGCCGGGCTGGACGACAGCATCCAGCCGCTGAACACCGGTCCCTTGGCCGCGACATCGGTGATGACCAGATGCATCCAGGAATCGGCCGCCGGATTCTCGGCCGGATAGCGGCATTCCAGCAGACCGACCGTCAGGCGACCGACGGTCATGCTCTGGCCCCGGGACAGGTCAAGATCGCTGAGCTCGCCCGTCAGGCGGTCCAGCACCCGCACCCGCCCGCCCGGCGCCTCCACCGCGTCCTGCGCGGCGGCTTGCCCGGCCACAAGCACCACAGCGCTGGCGAAAAGCCGCCCGATCATGGCGCAGACGCCGCCCCGCCGTCAGAGCCCGAGACGAATTTCATCAAGAGCGAGACCAGCGAGACCGACCCTTGGGTATCCTCGATCTCGTCGCCCGGTTGCAGGGTGTCCGGCGAGCCGCCGGGCAGAAGTTCCACATAATTGCCGCCCAGCAGGCCTTCGGAGGAAATCAGGATCGCGGTGTCGTCGGGCAGTTGAATCCTGGAGTCGATCTCGACCACCATGTCGGCCATGTAGGTTTCTGGGTTGAGCGTGATCGCGGTGATCCTGCCCACATCGACCCCGGCCAGCCGCACCTCGGAGCCGACCGAGACGCCATCGAGCGCGCGGAACGAGGCGGTCAGCGGATAGCTGCCGGCCTGCGCGCCCATCCCGGTCTCCCGCGAGGCGAACAGGGCAAAGCCGACGCCGATGGCCAGAACCACCGCGCCTGCAAGGACTTCCAGCCGGTCGTGGGCCATTATTCGGGGCTCCATGCCTCGTAGTCGCGCCGGGCGGCGGCGGCCAGCCCGGCCCGGCGGATCGAGCCGGGCGGCGCATAGGCCGCCGCGCTGCCGGTCAGGTTCTCGTGGTGCGGCGCCTCCCAGGGCTTGTGCGGCAGGGGCGCGGTGGTGGGCGGCTCGTTCCAGGTAAAGTGCAGCCAGCCGTGCCAGTCGGGCGAGACGCGGCTTGCCTCGCTCTCGCCGTTGTAGATCACCCAGCGGCGCTTGTCGTCGCGGGTGCGGTAAAAGACGTTGCCCTGCCCATCCTCGCCCACGCGGATCCCGCGGCGCCAGGTAAAGATCTGGGTGCCGAGCGTCTGGCCGTTCCACCAGGTCAGGATGCGCAGGATAAAGCTCATGGGGTCCTCCGAAAGTCCGTGCCCCTCTATGGCCGAAAGCGCGGCCGAGGTCCAGAGGCCGGCCGACTGCGTGCCCAGCCCCATGGGCGGCCCTGCGGGCGGCGCGGGCGCATCTTGCCAGGCGCCGCGCCGCCCTCTATCCCGGCGTCATGAAAACCCTTTCCCGCACCCATCCGCAGCTTTTCGGCTTTGCCGTCACCTTTGCTGGCGTCGCCTTTTTCTTCCCGGACGCGCTGGTGATCCGGCTGGTCGGGGCCGACACCATGACCATCGCGGTCTGGCGCGGGCTTTTCGCCGGTGTGGTCACGCTGGCGGGACTGGCGCTGTTCGCGCCCCGCGTGCTGGCCGACTGGCGGTCGCTGGCGAGCGGACCGGCGATCGCGATCATGGTGCTGCAAGGGGTCGGCTCGGTGTTCTTTCTTGGCTCCATCGGCCATACCAGCGCGGCGAATGCGCTGCTGATCCTGGCTTCGGCGCCGTTTCTGTCGGCGCTCCTCTCGGCACGGCTTCTGGGCGAGCGGGTCGGCACCGCGACCTGGGGCGCCATCGTCGCGGTCTTTGCCGGGGTCGCGATCATCGCCAGCGGCTCGCTGGGCGGCGGGGGGCTGATTGGCGATGCGCTGGCGCTGGCCAATGCGCTGACCATCGCGCTTTATTACATCGTCCTGCGCGCGGTGCCGGGGCGCAACCTGATGCTGCCCATCGCGGTCGGCTATTTTCTGACCAGCCTGATCGCCCTGCCCCTGGCGCCGCTTTCGCCGCTCGATCCGCGCCAGTGGGGGCTGGTGTTCCTGTCCGGAGGGGTGATCCTGGCGGGCGGGGTCGGGCTTTTGGCGATCGGTCCGCGCTATCTGCCGGCGGCAGAGGTCACGCTGATCACCATGCTGGAAATCGTCATCGGCCCGGCGCTGGTCTGGTGGGTGTTGAACGAGGTGCCCGCACCTGCCAGTCTGATCGGCGGGGCGGTCATCCTGGTGGCCATCACCGCCCATGCCCTGATCCGGCTGCGGGCCGGCGCAGAGCCGGCCAAGGGCCAGGACAACGGGAGGCAAAGGGATGAAGCCTATTGACCCAACAGACCGCCGCATCGCCAACATCCACCGTGCCGACTTCCGGCCCTTCGTCTATGACGACGGCGTGGCGCTGGGTGATCAGGTCCTGCAACTGGACGACAGCAAGCCGCTCGGCGAGGGGTTTCACATCTACCGCATGCCGGCGGGCATGACAACGCGCGGGCACCGGCACAACGGCGCCGAGCAGTTCCTGATCCTTGAGGGCGAGTTGCACGAAAGCGACGGCACGGTGTTTCGCGCCGGCGACATGGTCTGGTATGCCGACGGGACCGAGCACAATTCCCACAGCCCGACAGGCTGCCTGCTGGCGGTCCACATCACCCGGGCCGAGACGCCGCTGGAATGATCAGCGCGGCCCGCGCCCGTAGCGCGCCATGACCTGCATCAGCCGCGCCGTCGGGATGCCCAGAACCTCGCCGCCGCCGGGGCGGACCATGGCGAACCGCTCGTCTGCATTGGCGAGGATGGCGTTGATCACCGCCTCGTCCACCGCCTGCACCGCCGCCAGGTAAAGCGGGTCAAGCAGGGTCCAGTTGATCGAGCGGCGGGTGATGACGGCCGGGGCCTGTCCGGGGCCGGGCATCGGGTCGGCCACCGAAAAGGCCAGAAAGAGATCGCCCGAGGAATTGCCCGATGGGCTGCCCGACCGCGCGATGCCCAGGCCCGCCCGCCGCGCCAACCCCCTCAGGATCGCATCCGACAGCGGCGCGTCGGTAGCGATGACCGCGATGATCGAGCCCTGCTCGCGGCTGGCATAGGCGCCTTCGGGCATCTCGGCGCCGACCGGCACGCCGGCGATCTGGAACCAGGGCCGCCGGCCGTAGTTGGCCTGGACCAGCACGCCGAGGGTATAGTCCTGCCCGCCGATGCGCACCACGCGGCTCGCGGTGCCGGTACCGGCCTTGTATTCATAGGCGATCATCCCGGCCCCGCCTCCGACCGAGCCCTCGGCCACGGGCCCGGGCGCTGCGGCCTTCAGCGCCGCGACGGCGTGCGCGGGGCGCACATGCAGGGCGGTGATGTCGTTCAGCACACCGTCAAAGGTTTCGGCGACCACGGGCATCGCCCAATCCCGCCCCTCGGCATAGGCGCCGGCGTAGTGGGCCTGCATCCAAGCCGTGGCGCCCTCGTGCGCGGCGCCGATGGCATGGGTGTTGGTGATCAGCACCGGGCCTTCGAAATAGCCGGCATCGCCGATCCAGTGCGTGCCGGTCATCTCGCCATTGCCGTTCAGCGAATGGAACCCGGCCCAGACCGGCTGGGGAAAATCGGCGTCCTGGCGCGGGCGGATGGCGGTGACGCCGGTGCGGCAGCGGCGCGCGGGGTCGATGAGGGTGGTCATTCCGACCGTGACGCCGGCAACGTCGGTGATCGCGTTGAACGGGCCGGGCGTGCCGTCGAACGGCAGGCCAAGGTCGCGGGCGCGGGGCTTGGGGGCGGGCATGGGCGGGGTCATCCGGCGCCGTCCAGCCCCGGCGACAGCACCGCCGCCGCCCCGGCACGATAGCGCCGATGCGCCGCGTCAAAGGCGCCAGCCAGGGCCGGATCGGGATCAAAGCTGCGGGCAATCGCCGGGCGGGTCGCAATCTCGGCCCCCGCGCCGGTCGCCGCCATGATCGCCAGCCGCGCCGCGCCAAAGGCCCCGCCAAAGTCCCCCGCCGCCGGCAGATCGACCGGCACCCCCAGCGCCGTCGCGATCGCCCGCAGCCAGTAGTCGGATCGCGACCCCCCGCCCACGGCCAGTAGCCGGTCGATCCGCGTGCCGGTGGCCGCAAGGGCATCGCGGCAATCGCGGATGGCAAAGGTCACCCCCTCCAGCACCGCCCTCGCCCCGTCCTGCCGGCTGGTCACATGCTCCAGCCCCAGAAAGGCGCCCCGCACCGAGGCGGAGTTCAGCGGCGTCCGCTCGCCCCCCAGATAGGGCAGGAACAGCGTCTTGCCGGGGGCGCGCAGCGGGCCAAGATCGGCCGTCAGCGCGGCAGCATCCAGGCCGGTGAAGCGGCCGAACCAGTTCAGCGCGTCGGTCGCGGCCAGGATCACCCCCATCTGGTGCCAGGTGCCCGGCAGCGCGTGGCAAAAGGTGTGAACGGCGGTGGCCGGATCGGGCCGGTATCCGTCATTGGCGGCAAAGAGCACGCCCGAGGTGCCCAGGCTGACAAAGGCCTCGCCCGCCCGCACCACGCCCACGCCGACGCCCGAGGCGGAATTGTCGCCGCCGCCGCCCGCCACCACCACACCCTGCCCGAGCCCCCAGCGCCGGGCCAGATCGGCGCGCAGATGGCCCGAGACGGCCGCGCCCTCGACCAGGCGGGGCATCTGCGAACGGCTGAGACCGGAGGCGCCCAGAAGCGTGTCGGACCAGTCCCGCGCGCCGGTGTCGAGCCAGCTCGTCCCTGCCGCGTCCGACATCTCGGCCACATGCTCGCCCGTCAGCCAAAGGCGCAGATAATCCTTTGGCAGCAGCACCTTGGCGACCTTCTCCCAGAGCTTTGGCTCATGCCGGCGCACCCAGGCCAGCTTGGGCGCGGTGAAGCCGGGAAAGACGATGTTGCCGGAAATGGCGCGAAAGCGCGGATCGACGTCCATCGCCGCCGCCTCGGCATGGGCGCGGGTGTCGTTCCACAGGATGCAGGGGCGCAGCACCCGGTCGGCGCTGTCCAGGAGCGTGGCGCCATGCATGTGGCCCGACAGGCCGATGCCCCGGACACCGCCCAGCCCCTGAACGGCCAGCGCCGACAGCACCGCCTCGGCCGCCGCGATCCAGCTTGCAGGCGCCTGTTCGGACCAACCCTCGGCCGGCCGCTCGACGCTCAGCGGCGCCGAGGCCTCGGCCAGCAGCGCCTGATCCTCGCCGATCAGGACCCCCTTCAGGCTGGAGGTTCCAAGATCAAGGCCGATGTACATGGCCGCCCCCTGTTGTTGCCCCGGCGGGCGCCGCCACGGGCCCGCCCGGCTTGATCGCCCGCCCCGGCCCGCCATGCAAGGGGTGAATCGCCCCGGCCGGCTCTGATGCCGGCCCGCTCGGGCGCCCGGTTGCTTTTGCGCCGGCGGTATGCAATCCAGACCCGATGCAAAAGCTTGCCCCTTCCCCCAAGGCCGGCACCGGCGCGGTCACCCTCAAGGACATCGCCGGCGCGGTCGGCGTATCGGTCGCCACGGTGTCGCGGGTGCTGAATTTCGACTGGACCCTCGCGGTCAGCGAGCAGACGCGCCAGGCCATCATCGAGACCGCCGAAGCGATGAGCTATGCCTCGCCGCGCCAGCGCCGCCAGGCCGGCCGCACCACGGCGCCCAAGATCGCGCTGGTCCATTTCCTGCGCCCCGAGCAGGAACTGAGCGATCCCTATTACGTCGCGCTGCGCCTGGGGATCGAACGGCGCTGCGCCGCGCTCAAGATCGAATATGCCAAGGTCTACCAGACCAGGGATTTTCCCGATGCCCGCGTGCTGCGCGCGGCGGCAGGGGTGATCGTGATCGGCTGGCATTCGCCGGAGGAAGAGGCCTGGCTGTCGCGGCACGCCCGCAGCATCGTCTATGCCGATTACGCCCCGGCGCAGGAGGGTGTGGACTGCGTCGTCAACGATTGCGAGGCTGCGATGCTGTCGCTGCTGGATGCGCTGTCGGGGATGGGCTATGCGCGCATGGGCTTTGTCGGCTGGACCGACCGGCAGGAGCGCGAGGGCATCGAGCGCAAGGAAAAGCGCCATCTGGCCTTTGAAGGCTGGATGGCCGCGCAGGGCCGGCCCACCACGGGGCTGGTCCACCTTGGCACCAACACCGCCGAAAGCGGCTTTGATCTGACCTTGCGGCTCTTGCAGGACGGGCCGCGCCCGGACGTGCTGGTGACCGCCAACGACAACATGGCGGTCGGGGCGTACCGGGCCATCCACAAGCTGGGCCTGCGGATTCCGGCCGACATCAGCGTGGCCAGCTTCAACGACATCTCGGTCGCGCGGTTCATGACCCCGCCCCTGACCACGGTGCACCTGCCGGCCGAAGAGATCGGCGAGACGGCGGTGGATTTGCTGGTCGAAAGAATGTCGGGGCGAAGCGTGGCCAAGAAGGTCGTGCTGGACAGCAAGCCGGTCTGGCGCGGCAGCACCCTGCCGAAAGAGGTCTGAACGGGCGCCCCGAACGTTGCGGCGGGGTGTGGCCGCTGGCGTGAGGGCGGGAACGGTCGTGCATGACCGTCGTGCTGCTGGCCGGGAAAGGCGGTGCGTTTTTCTGTTCCGCGCGCCTTTGGCCGAGGTCCTGCGGGACGGTTGCGGCTATCCGGCCGAGGGCCCCAAAGGCCCTCGGCCAGCGCCCGACCTCCCCAGGGAGGGCGCCGGCCTTTGTGGTAAGGGCGGAGCCGGTCTACCGGACAGACTCCCACACGGTCGGGGAAACGCAGTGCGTTTCCTTCTCCGCCCGACTTTGGCCGAGGCCATCGCCGAGGTCATGCGAGCCGCCCGCACCTTCCCAGCCTTGGGCCCAAAGGCCCCCGGCCAGCGCCCGACCCCCGCAGGGAGGGCGCTCCACGCCCTCCGGGTCGGGCGCTGGCCTCTGTCGTGAGGGCGGAACCGGTTGTGCCGCGCCGTTCACACACGGGCGGGGAAAGGCAATGCGTTTCCTTTTCCGCCCGACTTTGACCGAGGCACGCGCCGAAGTCATGCGATGCCGCCCGCCCCATCCCCGGCCGGGGGCCCCAAAGGCCCTCGGCCAGCGCCCGCCCCGCCCTCGGCAGGCGCTCCGCACCCGCCAGGTCAGGCGCTGGCCTCTGATGTGAGGGTGGAACTGGTTTACCGGACATGTTCCCACACGGGCGGGAAAACGCAGTGCGTTTTCCTTTTCGCCCGAATTGGCCGAGGCCATCGCCGAGGTCTTGTGGGACCGTGGCCCCACCCCCCGCCGTGGGCCCCAACGGCCCTCGGCCAGCGCCTGCCCTTCCCCCGGCAGGCGCTTCGCGCCAGCCAGGTCAGGCGCTGGCCTCTGGTGTGAGGGTGGAACCGGTCGTGCCGCACCGTTCCCACACGGGCGGAGAAACGCGGTGCGTTATCCTTTTCGCCCGGGCCTGACCGAGGCCATTGCTGAGGTCATGCGATGCCGCCCGCCCCATCCCCGGCCGAGGGCCCCAAAGGCCCTCGGCCAGCGCCCGCCCCGCCCCTGGCGGGCGCTCCGCACCCGCCGGGTCGGGCGCTGGCCTCTGTCAGGGCGGCGGAACCGGTTTACCGGAGGCGTTCCCACACGGGCGGGAAAACGTAGTGCGTTTTCCGTTTCGCCCGACTTTGGCCGAGGCCATCGCCGAGGTCATGCGACACGACTGCCGCAATCTGCCGAGAGCCCCAAAGCCCCTCGGCCAGCGCCTGCCCTGTCATCGTCGGGCGCTGGCGTCTGTGGTCCTGCGGAACCGTTCACCCGGACCCGTTCCCACACGGGGCAAACGCAGAGGGAACCGATCCCCTGCGCGGCAAAGGGACGCCGCCCATCCCATCCATCTGTTTTTCCATCCCAAAATCCCGCCCGTAAATTTTTACTAAAATTTTTACTAAATTTGTTGCCGCAATGCCGATCCTTCGCTAACCTTCCTTCAGGGACGGCATGGGCCGGGCCTTCGACATGGGAGGAAAACATGCGACTCTTTACTCCGCGCTTGCGGAACATGGCCGGCATCGCCACGGGTGTCAGCCTTCTGGCGATGTCCTCGGCCTGGGCCGCGGAGGTGACGGTCTGGTGCTGGGCGCCCGAATTCAACGGCGCCGCGATGAACGAGGCGATTGCCCGCTTCACCGCCGCCAACCCCGAGCACACCATCACCGTCGTCGACTTCGCCAAGGGCGATCTTGAGACCAAGCTTCAGACCCAGCTTGCCTCGGGCACGACCGATGGCCTGCCGGACATCGTCCTGATCGAGGATTACGGCGCCCAGAAATACCTTCTGTCCTTCCCCGGCGCCTTCGAGCCGCTGACGGACAAGATCGACTACAGCCAATTCGCCGACTACAAGGTCTCGCTCGCCACGGTCGAGGGGCAGACCTATTCGCTGCCCTTCGATTCCGGCGTCACGGGCCTGTTCTACCGCACCGACCTGCTGGCCGAGGCCGGCTATGACGCCGCCGCCCTGGCCGACACCACCTGGGAAGAGATGATCGAGATCGGCCTGGCGGTAAAGGCCAAGACCGGCAAGCCGATGTTCTCGATGGACCAGGCGGATGCGGGCACCATGCGGATGATGCTGCAATCTGCCGGATCCTGGTACTTCAACGACGACGGCAGCGCCAACATCGTCGGCAACCCGGTGTTCAAGGCCTCGCTGGAAACCTGGGTCAAGATGCTGAGCACGGCCGACCTCTACAAGGCGGTCTCGGGCTGGGGCGATTACACCGGCGCCTTCAACAACGGCGATGTGGCGGGCGTCTACACCGGCGTCTGGATGACCGGCGGCATCAAGAACAACAACATGTCCGGCAAGTGGGGCGTCGCGCCGCTGCCCAAGCTGTCGAACATCGAGGGCGCGGGCCATGCCTCGAACCTGGGCGGATCGTCCTGGTATGTGCTCTCCTCCGGCCCGTCCAAGGATGTCGCCATCGACTTCCTGAACACGGTCTGGGCCGGGGACGCCGACTTCTACCAGAAGATCCTGGTGGGCCAGGGGGCCTTTGGCGCCTATCTGCCGGCGCGCGACGGCGAGGCCTATTCGGCCTCTGACGAGTACTTCAGCGGTCAGGCCGTCTGGGCCAACTTCTCGGAATGGCAGGCCGCGATTCCGGGCGTGAACTATGGCATCTTCACCAACGAGGTGGATGCGGCCATCGTGGCGCAGATCCCGGGCCTGCTGGCGGGCGGCGACATCGACGAGGCGATTGCCGCGATCGACGCGCAGGTCGCGCTGCAGATCCAGTAGGATCGCGCCGGACCCAATGGTCCCGCCGGCCGTCACGGCCCGGCGGGACCTTCTTTCGCCCCATCCACCGCCGATTGCCGCCCGGCCCGCGCCGGGGCATGATCCGCAGATCGCCAAAGGGAGCCGGGAAAGAGCATGGCCGCACACCGCAGCGAAACGCGCATGAACCTGACGGGCTGGGCCTTTGTCGCCCCTGCCCTGACGCTTCTTGGCATCTTCATGGCCTATCCCATCCTGTGGTCGCTCTACATGAGCTTTCAGACCGGCAAGGGGATGAACTTCAAGTTCGGCGGCATGGCGAACATCCTGCGCCTGACGCAGGACCCGGTGTTCCAGCGCGCGCTGTCGAACACGCTTCTTTTCCTTGTGATCCAGGTTCCGATCATGCTGGTGCTGGCGCTGCTCTTTGCCGCCGCGCTGAACAATCCCAAGCTGCGCGGCCGCGCGATCCTGCGCACGGCGATCTTTCTGCCCTGCGTCACGTCGCTGGTGGCCTATTCGGTGCTGTTCAAGTCGATGTTCGCCATCGACGGGGTGGTCAACGACACGCTGATGTTCCTGCGCCTGACCGCCGTGCCGATCCGCTGGATGATCGAGCCCTTCTGGGCCAAGGTTCTGATCATCCTCGCGATCACCTGGCGCTGGGCCGGCTACAACATGGTGTTCTACCTGGCCGCGATGCAGAACATCGACCCCTCGATCTATGAGGCGGCGCGGATCGACGGGGTGCCGGCCCATGCGCGGTTCTTCCGCATCACGGTGCCCATGCTCAAGCCGGTGATCCTGTTCACCACGGTGCTGTCGACCATCGGCACCTTGCAGCTTTTCGACGAGGTCAACACCATCACCGCCAGCCAGGGCATCGGCGGCGGGCCGGCCGATTCGACGCTGACGCTGTCCTTGTACATCTACAACCTCACCTTCCGCTTCATGCCCTCGTTCGGCTACGCGGCAACGGTCTCCTGGGTCATCGTCATCCTGGTCGGCATCCTGTCCTGGGTGCAGTTCCGCGTCGCAAGGGAGCGCTGAGCGATGTCCATCACCGCCCGACTGACCAGCGTTTTCGTGCAGGCCCTTCTGTGGCTGGCGGCCTTCATCTCGGTCTTTCCGTTCTACTGGATGATCGCCGGGGCCACCAACACGGCCAACGACATCACCGGCGGCAAGTTCACCCCCGGCACCAACCTGATCCCGAACATCGCCAAGTTCCTTGAACTGGTCGACGTGCCGCGCGTGTTCTTCAACTCGTTCTTCGTCGCCATCGCGGGCACGGTCCTGACGCTGGCGGTCTCCTCGCTCGCCGGCTACGGGTTCGAGGTGTTCCGGTCAAGAAACCGCGACCGGGTGTTCGGCGGGCTCTTGCTGATGCTCTCGGTGCCCTTTGCGGCGATGATGATCCCGCTCTTCGTGATGTTCTCGGGCGCGGGGCTGATGAACACCTATCTGGCGATCATCCTGCCGGGTGTCGCGTCGATCTTCATGATCTTTTACTTCCGCCAGAACACCAAGGCCTTCCCGTCAGAGCTGCGCGACGCGGCGCGGATGGACGGGCTCAAGGAATGGCAGATCTTCCTGCGCATCTACATCCCGGTGATGCGCTCGACCTATGCGGCGGCGATGATCATCCTCTTCATGACCAACTGGAACGCCTATCTGTGGCCGCTGATCGTGCTGCAGACCAACGAGATGAAGACGATCCAGCTTGTCGTCGCCTCGCTCGCGACCGCCTACACGCCCGATTACGGGTTGATCATGGTGGCCAATGTCCTGGCCACGTTGCCGACCATCCTGGTCTTTTTCCTGCTGCAGCGCCGCTTTGTCGAAGGCATGCTCGGCGGGGTCAAATAGGAAAGCCGATGCCGACACCTACCGATTTCAACGACGGCTGGCTGTTTCAGGGCGCTGAGACCGTCCGCCTGCCCCATACGGCGGTCGAGCTGCCCTTTTCCTACCTTGACGAGACCAGCTATCAGCGCGGCTTTGTCTATGAAAAGTCCTTTGCCGCCGAACCTTCGTGGACGGGGCAAGAGGTCTGGCTGCGCTTTGATGCCGCCATGGCCGATGCGCGGGTGTTTCTGGACGGGGCCGAGGTCGCGGCGCACCGCGACGGCTATACCCCCTTTGCCGCGCGGCTGACCGGCATCTCGCCGGGCACCCATGTTGTCCGGGTCGAGATCGACGGCAGCGAAAACCCGGCAATCCCGCCCTTTGGCAACGTGATCGACTATCTGACCTATGCCGGGCTCTACCGCGAGGTCTGGCTGATCACCGCGCCCGCGATCCACATCGCCAACGTCAAGATCGAAACGCCCGAGGTGCTAGCCCCCGAAAAGCGCGTCACCGCGCAGGTGCATCTGGACAACCCGCAGGGCCTGCCGCTGACCGGCGCGGTGCGGGCTGAGCTTGTGGGGCTGGACGGGGCCGTCATCGCGCGCGCCGTGGCTGCGCTAAGCGGCAACGAGGTCAGCCTTGCCTTTGCCGGCCTGAAGGGCGTCACCCTCTGGTCGCCCGAAACCCCGGCGCTGTACACCCTGCGCCTGACCCTTGACACGCCCGCCGGCACGGACCGCGCGGACCACCGCTTCGGCTTTCGCCAGATCGCCTTTACCGCCGAGGGGTTTCACCTCAACGGGCGGCACATCAAGCTGCGGGGCCTGAACCGGCACCAGTCCTTTCCGCATGTCGGCTACGCGCTGGGCAAGGCGGCGCAGGTCCGCGATGCCGAGATCCTCAAGCACGATTTGCGCGTCAACACGGTGCGCACCTCGCACTACCCTCAGTCCAAGTATTTTCTCGACCGCTGCGACGAGCTTGGCCTGCTGGTGTTCGAGGAAATCCCCGGCTGGCAGCACATCGGCGGGCCGGAGTGGCAGGACGAGGCGGTGCTGAACGTGGCGCGCATGATCACGCGCGACTGGAACCACCCGTCGATCGTGATCTGGGGGGTGCGGATCAACGAAAGCGCGGACAATCACGACTTTTACACCCGCACCAACGCCCTTGCGCGCGAGCTTGACACCACGCGCCCGACCGGCGGGGTGCGCTACATCACCGACAGCGAGATGCTGGAAGACGTCTACACCATGAACGACTTCATCCTTGGCAACGAGGAGCAGGGCGGCAACCGCCCGCGCACGCCGCTGCGCCCGCAGGCCGAGGTGACCGGCCTGCCCCAGCCGGTGCCCTACATGATCACCGAATTCGGCGGCCACATGTACCCGACCAAGTCCACCGATCAGGAACAGCGGCAGGCCGAGCATGTGACGCGCCATCTGCAAGTGCTGAACGCGATGTACGGCGATCCGCAGATCGCCGGGGCCATCGGCTGGTGCGCCTTTGACTACAACACGCACAAGGATTTCGGCTCGGGCGACCGCATCTGCCATCACGGGGTGATGGACATGTACCGCGAGCCCAAGTTCGCCGCCTACGCCTATGCCGCGCAGGGCGCGCCCGAAGAGGGCATCGTGATGCAGCCCGTCACCTTCTGGGCGCGGGGCGAGCGCAACATCGGCGGCGTGTTGCCTTTGATCATTCTGACCAATTGCGACGAGGTGGAGCTGGCCTATGGCAATCACCCGCCCAAGCGGGTCAAGCCCGACCGCGAAGCCTATCCCCATCTGCCGCATCCGCCAGTGGTGCTGGACCACCGCCATTTCACGCCCGAAGAGCTGGGCGTCTGGGGCATGAGCTGGCAACCCGCCCGCGTGACCGGCTATCTGAACGGCGAGGTGGTTGCGCAAAAGGACTTTGTTGACAATGCCTTGCCAACCACTCTTGCGGTGGTGCCGGATGCCGTGACCCTTGGCGCGCGCGATGCGGTGCGGATCATGGTGCGCGTGCTGGATCAGGCCGGCAACAAGCTGCCCTTCCTGTCCGAACCGGTGAGCGTCACCGTGACCGGCCCGGCCCGGCGCATCGGCCCGGCGGTTCTGCCGCTGCGGGCCGGATCGACCGGGGTCTGGCTGCAAGCCACCGGCGCCGGCGAGATCACCCTGAC
Organism: Paracoccaceae bacterium; assembly: GCA_052387855.1. Classification (GTDB taxonomy): domain Bacteria; phylum Pseudomonadota; class Alphaproteobacteria; order Rhodobacterales; family Rhodobacteraceae; genus CAIYZT01. The sequence goes on along the minus strand of JBQTIT010000051.1, from coordinate 20,027 downwards.
CGTTTCCCACGACCGGCTGGACAGCGTCACCGTCCGCCTGACGGCCATGTAAAGGAGCCCTCCGATGAGCGGACTGAAACTGACGGGCCTGCGCAAGTCCTTCGGGGCGCATCAGGTAATCAAGGGCGTCGATCTGCACATCGAACCAAAGGAGTTCGTGGTCTTTGTCGGCCCATCTGGCTGCGGCAAGTCCACGCTTTTGCGGATGATCGCCGGGCTTGAAGAGATCAGCGGCGGCGAGTTGGCCATCGGCGGGGTGCGGATGAACGAGGTCGACGCCTCGCGGCGCGGCATCGCGATGGTGTTTCAGTCCTATGCGCTCTATCCGCACATGACGGTGCGCGAGAACATGGGTTTCGCGCTGAAATACGCCGGCGAGACCAGGGACAACATCCAGCGCAGGGTCGACGAGGCGGCGCGAATCCTGGAGCTGGACAAGCTGATGGACCGCAAGCCGCGCGATCTGTCGGGCGGGCAGCGCCAGCGCGTGGCCATCGGCCGCGCCATCGTGCGCCACCCGGATGTGTTCCTGTTCGACGAGCCGCTGTCCAACCTTGACGCCGAATTGCGCGTGCAGATGCGGATCGAGATCGCGCGCCTGCACAAGGAGTTGCAGACCACCATCATCTACGTCACCCATGACCAGGTGGAGGCGATGACGCTGGCCGACAAGATCGTCGTGCTGCGCGACGGGCTGGTGGAACAGATCGGCGCGCCGCTGAAGCTGTATGACGACCCTGACAACCAGTTCGTCGCCGGCTACATCGGCTCGCCCCGGATGAACTTCATCAGCGCCCATGTCAGGGGCAAGTCCCTGGTCCTGCCCGATTTCGACGGCCAGGCGCTGCCGATGCCCCCTATTACCACCCCGCTGGCCGAGGATGCCGCCGTGACGCTGGGCATCCGGCCCGAGCATTTCCGCGCCGGCGGCTCGGCCGCGCTGGACCTGACCATCGAGATCATCGAGCATCTGGGGGGCGAAAGCTTTGCCTATGCCCGGCAGGGCCGTTCGAACGTGCTGACCATCGCGACCAACGGCGGGCGCGGCTGGGCCGCCGGCGACCGCATCAGGGCCGAGTTCGACCCGGCGGCGGTGCTGCTCTTTTCGCCCCAGGGGCAGCGCATCCGCTAGGCCCGCGCGGCGCCTTGCTTTCGGGGCGCGCGGCTCTATCTTTGGCCGATCGGCGGTGGCGCGCTCAGTTGGGTGCCCCGTCTTGAGAGGTGCGCGCCATGACGATTGCCCTGAAGCGAAAACTGGCCTTTGTGCTGCTGGCCTTTCTGCTGGCCCCCGGCGCAGCGGCCCTGGCCGAGGCGCGGATGGTCAAGATCCCCACCCAGTACATCGCCGCGCTGGGCGAGCGGATGGCCAGCGCCGGCGAGGATGCCCAGACCTGGGGCCTGTGGCCGGTCGACCCCGGCCCGCGCGGCGTCTGGACCGACGACTATCCCGAACTTGTCTCGCGCGGCGGCCGGGCCCCGGCGGGCTGGCGCTTTGATCCGCGTGCCTGGTGGCTTGAAGAGCATGGGCTGATCATGGAGGCGCCGGTGTTTCCGCTGCGGGCCGGGCAGTATGTGGTGACCGGCGGGCGCGAGGTCACCTCGATCCTGACCGTGGGCGCGCCGGACGCCACCGGCCGGCAGGACTGGCGGCTGGAGGGCGGCGCCACGATCTACGATGTGACGCATCTGCGCTGCCGCGCGGCGGTCTATACCGCCCGGGCCGGCCAAAGCTGCACCCCCGACAAGACCCCGACCGGTGTCTTTCCGATGTCGCCGGACCGCGAGATGCCGTCGATCGAGGGCTGCGACAAGGAGGATTACCAGGTGCTGATCGTGGTCGGAATGATCGTCCAGGACGGCTGACCGCCCGCCGCCCGATCCCCGCCCCGGCCTTGATCCGGGGCCCCGGGGTCTGGGTTTTGGGGGGATCGGGCGGCGCCCGTCCGGGCTGGCGATGCCCCGGGGGGGGACCTCAATTCAGTCGTCGCTGGACGCAACGATGGGCCCCTTCCTGAACCCCGCCCCGGACTTGATCCGGGGCCCCGGGTCAGGCCCGGGGCGGGGTTTGGGGGAACGGGCAGCCGGTATCCGGGAAGCAGACCACAACCCGGACAAGGCCAACCGCTGCGAGCGCCCCCCTTCCCACACCCCGCCCCGGACTTGAACCGGGGCCCCGGGGCAGGCCCGGGGCGGGGACGGGGGGAAAAGGCGCCGCCGGTCCGCCCAGCCCTCGCGCCGCGACTGGACCACGACCGGGGTCCTCCACAGCGAAAGCCCCCCTTCCGGACCCCGCCCCGGACCCGATCCGGGGCCCCGGGTCAGGCCCGGGGCGGGACAGTGGGCGAATGGTCGCCGCCGGCTCACCCAGAATTCGCGCGGCGCCCGGACCACAATCGCGACCCTCCGCAGCGAAAGCCCCCTTACCGCTCCCCGCCCAGGACTTGATCCGGGGCCCCGGGGCAGGCCCGGGGCGGGGTTTGGGGGAACGGGCAGCCGGTATCCGGGAAGCAGACCACAACCCGGACAAGGCCAACCGCTGCGAGCTCCCCCCTTCCCACACCCCGCCCCGGACTTGATCCGGGGCCCCGGGTCAGGCCCGGGGCGGGGACTGGGGGGAACGGGCTGCGCCGGTCCTGGCTGGTGATGCCCCGGGAAGCAGACCCCAACCCGGGCAAGGCCAACCGCTGCGGTGGGCTCCCTTCCCTCTCCCCGCCCCGGACTTGATCCGGGGCCCCGGGTCAGGCCCGGGGTGGGGTTTGGGGGGGCCGGGGGGGCCTCTGCCCGGGAAACAGTGTCAGGACGCTTCACCGCGCAGCCAGGCGCCGATGGCGTCAAGGCCAAAAACCAGCGGCAGCACCGCCGCCAGCCCCTGGCGGTCCTGCCGGGCCAGGATCACGACCTGTTGGCCCGACAGCGGAATGGCCATCCCTTCGGCTCCCGGCCCGCGCCAGGGCGCGGTGCGAAAGGCCGCGGACAGGTGCATCAGCGCCGGTCGCCACTCCGCGGCGCCGGAAAACTGCGCCGCGACGTCCTGCCCGGCCCAGGTCAGGCGGGCGGCGTCGCGGGACAGGAGCCGCGCAGTCAGCCGCTCAAGGCTGCCGTGGCTCGCCGTGCTGGCCAGCGCCGCGCGCAGATCGGCAACCGGGCAGCCGGTTCCGGTCGCGAGCGGGTCGGCCGCGGCGCGCAGGACCGTCAGCGCGATGGCCCCCGGCTCGGCGGCGATCCGGGCCAGACGCGCGGCCAGGCTGCGCGCGGTCGGCGGCTCGTCGGGCAGGCCGGGCAGCGTGACCGCCCCCACCCGCCGGCGCGCCACCGCGATGCGGCCGATCTCGACCGCGCCCGTCCGCAGCAGCAAGGCCCGGGGCAGCGCGGTCTCGTCGATCTCGCGCGTGATCCGGGCCAGGCGGGCGGTGGGATCGGGCGGCAGCAGATGGCCCTCGGCGGCGCCCTCTCCAGCCAGCAGCGCAAGCAGCGCGTCGGCGCGGCCCCCGGCGGGCAGGCGCAGCGCCCGGGTAAAGGTGCCGGCCGCTCTCATTCCCCCTCCGCCAGGCGAAAGGCCAGCCCCAGCACCGCCCGAACCGAGGGCAAGAGCGGCGTGCCCGGGACGCAGCGGGCGCTGACCGCTTCACCCGGAGCGGCGGGGCTGCGGGCGTAGACCTCTGCCCCGCCCGGGCCGAACCCGATCAGGCAAGAGCCAAAGGCCCCGGCGTCAACGCCCGGGGGCAGCGGCGTGCCGGCCACCAGCGCGAAGCCTTCCACGGCCCTTGCGGCCAGACGGTCAAGCTCTTCGCGCCCGCAGGAACCGCGCCCGCAGGCCGTCAGCGCCAGACCCGAGGACAGATCGTCATAGCTCAGCAGATCGACCCCCGGCGTTGCGGCGAGTGCCGCCTGAAATGCCTCTGATATGCGCATCTCAGGCCCGCCCCTCGCGGTCGGCCGGAACGGCCGCGCCGCTGGCGGCCACCGGGCGCTGGACGCGAACCGGACGCACCGGGGCCCGGGCCGGACCGGGGGCGGGCGCGGCCGCCACGGGGGCCGGCGGCGCGGGCTCTTGTGCCAGAAGCGTCTCGATCAGCCCCTCGATCAGGCCCTGCACCCCGCTCGCGCGCCAGAGCGCCTCGTCCCCACCGGCGCCCAGCGCCTGCAAGAGCGCGACGGGATGGACAGCGGCGAAACGGCCGGCGGTCTCGGCCGCCACCCGGGCCAGCACGCGCGCGCGGTCGCGCGGGGCTTGCAGCTTGTCGATCTGCGTCACCACCAGCACATCGCGCCCGGATGTCGCGCCGCGCAGCCGCTCCCACATCGCGGCCTCGGACTGGCGCCAGGCCTGGGTCGCGTGGGTGCACCACAGCACGATGTCGGCGCCGCCAAGGATGCCGTCCCAGGCGCCCTCGGGAAGGTCGGGGTCGGATATGCCGGGCAGGTCCACCAGATCGCAAAGCTGCAAAAGCTCGGCCTGCAGGGTCACATGCAGGGCAGAAACCCCGCCCCACCACGGGGCGCCCAGATCAAAGGGGTCGATCGCGCGGGTCTCTCCCCCCTGCCCCACGGCAAGCGCCGACGGCGCGCCGTACGAGACATAGACCGGCGGCAGCCGCGTGGCGGTGACCTGCATCGGCAGGAACGGCCCGCCCAGCAGGATGTTGGCCAGCGTGCTCTTGCCCGAGCTGAATTCGCCCATCAGCACCAGGCGCGGTCTGGCGCCGGCGGCGCGGTCCGGTCCGGGCGGCGGGGTCATGGCGCAGCGTCCCGGACATCGCACAGCCGCACGATGCCGCGCAGATCGTCCAGCAGCGCCTCGATCTGCCGGCGGTGGCCCTGGGAGCCGGACAGGCTGCCCGGCGCATCCTTGCCGCGCTCACCGGCGATGGCGGCGGCGATCTGCTGTCCCTGGCCCAGAATGTCGCCCAGCACCGCCATGAGCTGCGCGCCGTAATGGCGCGGCGGGTCAGAGCCGAACAGGGCGATGAACTCGGCCGTCTCATCGGCGATCATGCGCGCGAAGCGGTCGGAAAAGGCGCGGTACCCCCGGGCGCGCCGCCACCACGACGCCCACCAGCCATCGTTGAAATCCAGGATGATCGTCTGGGCCAGCGCGACCGGCGCCGGGGCCTCGGGCACCTCGGGCAGCGCCAGTTCGATCTCGCCGGCGGCATCGCCGAAGCTGTCGAAAAGCAGGCCCGCCACATCCTCGACCGCCGCCTTGTAGGCCCGGCCCGCGATGGCGGCGGCGCGGCTGGCATAGACCGCATGGGCCGACTTGAGCAGGATCCGCAGCCCGTTGGGATCGCAGCTCCACAGCGCCTTGTCGCCATGCTGTTCCAGATGGCGCAGCAGCGACTGGGTGGCGCGGTCCAGAAAGCCGGCATGGGCGCGCTGGATGCGGTCCTGATGGGCGGCGGCGGCATCGGCGAGCGCCGCCGAAAGCGCCGCCGCATGGCTGGCGCGCAGGGCGTCAAAGGCGCCAGCGATCGCGCCGTGATCGGCGGGCGCGGCCGGCGCCGGCCGTCCCGCCCCTTCGCCCACCTGAACCACCGATGCCGCCTTGATCCCGCCGGCCAGCGTCACCGCCGCCGAAGCGACGCGCAGCAGGTGCGGCCGGCCCAGCACGGTGACCATCCGCCGCGAGATCGCGCGGTGCAGGGCCGGCAGTCCGGACAGGTGCCAGACCATCTCGGCCGGCTCGGGCGTCTGGTCCGGCTCGGCCAGCGCCGCCTCGGCCCAGTTGACCAGCGCCCCGCCACTGGCCTGCGGCAGATCGCCGACCGCGCCGGCAAGCGCCTTTGTGGCCCACAGGGCGCTGCCAAAGACGATCTCGGCCCCCGCCGGGCCATTGTGCCGCGCCAGGGTCTGGCGAACCTGCGCCTCGATCTGGGGCACCTGGGCGGCCGGATCGGAAAGCTCGTCGATGCGGTTGACGAACAGGATGACATCGCGCGCGCTCAGCGTGGCGATCAGGCGCAGCAGGCCAAGGTCGGTCGCGCTGAGCGCTTGCTGCGCGGACAGCACGACCACGCAGACCCTTGCGTCACGCAAAGCGCCGATCGTCACCTGCTCGCGCATCAGGAAGGTGTCGTTGACCCCCGGCGTGTCGCGCAGGCAGATCGGCACCGCGACCGAAGGCGCGCGCAGGTAAAGCTCGGCCGAGCGGGTGATGTCGGCGAACCAGCCCTGCTTGCCCGGATCCTCGGCCGCCGTTTCGGGCGCCGCGAAATCATCGCCGAGGCAGATGTATCGCTCCAGAAGCGCGCTGTCGAACTGGCCGTATTCATGGACCTGACCCAGGAGCAGCTCGAACCTCTTGCCCAGACGCCGACGCGATTTCTCGCGCATGGCCTCGATCTGGGCGCGGATCGCCTCAAGCTCTGACGCGGCATCGGCGCGCTGCGCAAGCTCGCCCAACCGCCCGCCCCGGGACAGGAGCCGGTCCCACTCTTCGGGGCGCATCAGATGGAACCGGGCGCCGACCTTGTCCCGCTCCGGCCCCGGCGCCAGATGCAGCGCGGTGACGACCGAGGTCCAGGGATTGACATCCGTCGGCAAGAGGTCGGGCCAACCGGCCAGGGCATTGACCAGCAGGGTCTTGCCCGATTTCACCTGCCCCAGAACCGTCACCGCCGGCTCGAACGTCGCCAGCTCTTGCAAAAGCCGTTCGGCGGCGGGCTGCACGGTCCCGCCGGCAAGGCGCTGGAGCGTGTGCAGCGCCGCGCGCAGGCGCGTTTGCAGGGCGGCGAAATCGGCCAGCGGCTCTGGCCCGGCCCCAAGGCCGCCCGCCGGGCCAATGGCCTCGGCGCGCAGGTCCTGGGGAACATAGGTCATGCCGGCCCCCCGCGCGGACCGGTCGGCGGCCGGACAAGGGCCGCGCGGCGCAGCGTGCAGAGGGGCCGGCGGATCATCCCGCGATCCTTTCGCCAAGGTCCTTTTTCATCTGCAAGAGCAGCGTCAGGCTGTCCTCCAGCACGGTCTCGCCCCGCTCAAGCCGCAGCCCGGCCAGCATCCGCTCGCCCTCGGCGATGTCGCGGCGCAGGGGGTCGAGCGCGCCCGGCGCCGCCCCCTGGTCGCCCAGCAGCCTGACAAGCTCGCCGGCTGCGGCGCCGCAGCGGTCAAGGATGCGCTCGCGCGCGTCGGCGCGTGCGGTGCCGCCGGCGGCGATCAGGTCCTGGGCGCAGCCGCGCAAGGCCGCAAGCGCCTGCCGGATCACCGCCTCTGCCCGGTCCCCGGCCGCCGGCGCCATGCCCGGACCGCCGGCCAGGGCCAGATCGGCGCGCGGCGCGGGCCCCAGCGGCGCCTTGAACCGCTCCAGCAGCAGGCTGGCGTGGTCCAGATCGGCCGCGCGCGCCTGCGCAAGCTGCGCCTCGATGCCAAGGGTCAACGCCATCCCGCCGCTGGAGCGCCAGAGCCGCGCATCGCGGACCACCCCGCCCGGACGGGCAGCGGCGGCCTGAAGCGTCGCCACGGCAAAGAGCGCGCGGAATTCGTCGGCGACGACCGGGGCCAGGCGGGCAAGCTGCGCGTCCAGCTCGCCCCGCATGAACAGCCGGTCGGCGCGGGTCAGCGCCAGAAAGCTGTTGTCCTTCAGCCGCTCCGGCACGGCCGACCACAGGGCGCGCTCGCGCTCGTCAAAGCCGGTGCTGCACCACAGGGCAAGGTCGGCGCGGCTTGCCATCCAGTCCAGGGCCGCGCTCTGGGCGCCGGACGCGCCGGCAAGGTTGATCTCGGCAAAGCTGCGGCCCCGCAGCGCCGCGTGGCACAGCAGGACCGAGACGCGCTGCGTTCCGGGCGGAACCTCGGCCGCGCCCGCCAGCCCCTCGCGCTGGGCGATGGTGCCGTCGGCCAGGGTGAACTGGGTGCGCGGCGCCGGGCCATGGGCAAGCTCGACCACGGGCAGGGCGCCGTAATCGGGCATCAGGTCGGCGCCGATCAGCAGGTTGATCAGCCGCGACTTGCCGGCGCCGGGCAGGCCGATCACCGCGATCCGCGCGGGGCGCTGCAACTGCGCCATCAACTGCGCGCCGATCTTGCGGCCCTGCGGCGGCAACGCGCCCTCTTTCAGCGCGCGGTGCAGGTGGTGCATGACCTGTTCTGCCGTGGCCATGGGATCACCCCTCGTTTCTGCAAAAGACGCGGACCGCCGGGGCAAAGGCGCCCTGGGGGGCGGGGGCCACCGGCGCGGGCGCCGCGCCGACCCGGTGTGCCAGCGCGCGCGCCGCCACGATCTCGGCCCGCCGTGCGGCGGCTTCGGGCCGGGCGATCCTGACCACGCAGAGGGTGACATTGTCCTGCTCCGGATCGTCCTTTTCCGCGATCTGCTGCATCAGGCGCGCGCCGATCTCGGCGCTGGGCTGGTCGCGCAAACGCCACAGCGTCGCGGCGATGCCCGCCTCGCCCAGCGCCAGGATGCCGTCGCTCGCCGCCAGAAGGACATCGCCCTGGCCCAGCTCAAGCGGGCTTTCGCGGCAGTCGATCTCGGGCACGGGATGGCCGAACAAAACCGAGGTCAGGCAATGCCGGTCGGGGTCGCGGTCGGCCTGGTCGCGGCTGATCGCGCCGCTGCGGACCTGCGCGTCAAGCAGGCGGGCCATGGAGTGATCGACGTTCAGGCGCCGCAGCCGGTCGCCGCGCAACAGGAACAGCGGCGAGTCGCCGACCGAGATCCAGTAAAGCCGGTTGCCCAGGATCACCGTGGCCACCAGGGTCGCGCCCATGCCGCGCTGGTCGGGGCGCTGCTGGGCCTGGGTGCGCACCTGACGGTTCGCCGCGTCCGCCGCACCGCGCAGGGCCGGGCCGATGTTGCGTTCCAGACGCTCGGGATGCCCGATCAGGTCCCGCATCTCCTCGCTGACGGCCGAGACCACGATCCGGCTGGCCACGTCGCCCGCCGAATGCCCCCCCCATCCCGTCGGCCAGAACCACAAACCCCGCCCCGGCGCCGGCCGGAAAATGCGCCTCTATCGCATCTTCCTGCACCTCGCGCCGGCCGATCGCGGCCAGGCTGGCGACATCGTAGCGGGGGGAAAGCGCCTGATCCAACATCATGCGGCGCTCAGGCTCTTTCCGACCAGGCGAAGTCCTCGCCGCAAAGGGCGGCAAAGCGCAGCGTCGTCTCGCCGATCCGGATCTGGTCGCCCGAGGTCAGCCGCTCGGTGCTCAGGAGCGGGCGCTCGTTCAGCCGCGCGATGTTGCTGCGGCCGCTCTGCCCGACGTAGAACGCCTTTTGCTCGGCATCGAAGGCGACCGAGACATGGTTGTCGCGCGAGATGGCGTTGTCGCCGAAGTTCAGCGAAACCTCCTGATCCTCGCCCCGGCCGATCCGCGCCACCCCGTCCCGCAGCATGAAGGCGCTGCCCAGACCGGGGCCGCCGACCACCACCATCCAGCCCACCGGAAAGCGGCCCGCCGCAGGGGCCGTCTGGCCGGTGAAGGGATCGGACAGTCCCAGCGTTTCGGGGTCAAAGCCCAGCATGCGCGTCTTGACATGGCCCGACAGCGACGCCCCGCGCCCGGCGGCGGGCGGCGGCATCTGCACGCCGGCATCGTTCAGGACCCCGGTCGGGCGGCGCGCCGCGCGGGCGGCGGCAGTCAGCACCTCGTCCGCGCGCGGCGGCGGGGCAAAGGCCGCGGCGGCCGGCGACGGGGCAAACGCGGCCTCGTCGTCAAACAGCGGCTCAGGCGCGGCGACGGCCATGGGCGGCGGCGCGGCGCGCAGGGGCAGCGGGTGGTCCCAGGCGGGCGGCGGCGCGGGCAGCCGGGCGGCGGAGGCTGGGGTGGGATCGGGGACACGGACCGGCGCGGCGACGGCGGCCGGCAGCGCAGAGCGCGGCGGCGCGGGGTCCAGCCGCTCCTGCGGGGTCAAGAGCAGCGGCGGCAGGTCGGCGGCGTTGGGATTGGTCCAGGCCGGCGCGACCAGCGCCTGCGGCGGGCGCGCCTGCGGGCGGGGCAGATCGCTGTCGCTGCCCTGCCCAGCCGCCCAGTCGGCCAGGCCCGCCTCGGGCTCATCCGCAGGGAGGCCTGGCGGGGTCATGCGGGCGGCGCGGCGCTCTGCGATGATCTTGTGAATGAAGTCCATCCGGGGATCTCCTTCGATGCCGACGTCAAGAGGGAAGCGCTTGCTGGCCCCTGGCCAGGTAGCGGGTGAAGAGCGCGCTGAAGAACGAACGGCGGGCGGGCGGGGCCTGTGGGGCGGGCGCGGGCGCGGCACGTTCGCTGGCGGGCGCGGCCAAGACGCCCTCCAGCGGCGGGCGGGCCAGCAGATCGTAGCCCGGATTGATCCGGCGGACCTGCGCCTCGCCGACGCGGGCGGGCCCGGCGGTCAGGCGGATCGCGCCCGGCACCGGGCGCGGCGCCCCCGCCCCCGCATCGGCCGCCTGCGACAGAGAGCTGTTCACATCGCGCACCAGATCGCCGATGGCCGCGTTGAGCCGGGGGGTCAGGACCGAGGCGGGCAGCGGCGCCGGCCTGACCCTGGGGTGACGCTCCAGCGCGTCAAGCCAGGCATCGGCCGACTGGGGCCGCGCCTCACGCGAGAGCGTCAGCGCCATGTCGATCGTCACCAGCACATGATGGCCGCAGCCCCAATCGCCGGCGGCCAGCGGCGAGTAGGGATCGGGCGCGCCCGCCTCCAGCGCCGCGCGGCGGCTCGGGCCCGAGGGCGGCACCTGCCCGCTCACCAGGTGATGAAAGGTCGCGCCCAGCGCGTAGAGGTCCGACGAGATGTCCTGCGTCTCGCCGGCGGTGTAGAATTCGGGCGGCGAATACCCATCCTTGACCGAGGGAACCGAGCCATCGGCCGCGCCCGACCTTGATCCGCGCGCGCCGGCAGCGCCAAAGTCGATCAGGGTGATGCGGTCGGCGCCGTCGACGCGGATGTTGTCCGGCGCGATGTCGCGGTGCAGCACGCCGTTGGAATGGATGTGCCGTAGCGCCTTAAGCGTGCCGATCAACGTCTTTTCGATGAAGGCGCCGGTCAGCCGCTCCGGCTCGTCCTCGAGCACCGAGATCAGGTCCATCCCGGCAACGTAGTCAAGCGCCATGTAGGCGGTGTTGTTCTCTTCAAAGACCTGGTGCACGGCAACCACGTCGGGATGCTTGAGCGCGGCCACGCCCCGCGCCTCGCGCAGGAACTGGGCCTTGACGGCGGTGAACTGCGAGTCAAGCTCGGCCGAGCGGGGCAGCACGCGGCCCTCGCGCCGCTCGACGATCTCGGAGGGAAAGCATTCCTTGATCACGACATGCCGGTCCAGACTGTCGCGGGCGACATAGGTCAGCGCAAAGCCGCCCTGTTGCAGCGGTTCCTCGATCTGATAGAGCCCGCCCAGCAAACGGGTTCCGGGCGCAAGCTCGTCGGCGTTCTTTTCGTCGAGGGCAAACATCAAACTCACAAAGACCACCTCCCCCCAGCCGGCCCGCAGCGGCAGCAAGTTCCGCAGCGCGCGCCCCCTCCCGGTTAGCCGGACTTCTTGGCCCAAATGTGATCCAAACAGGCGCCAATTGTGGCCGCATCGGGGCCGCCCCCGCGCCCGTGCGGCGACAATGCAAGCCGGGGGCCAGCATTGGCGCCAAGGCTGAAACAATAGGGTTAAGAGACCGTGCTTTCCGCCTTGATTCGGCTGCCGGGATCAGGCCGCCGCACGGTCCTGGGGCTGGGCCTGGGCCTGGGGGGCGCGGATTGCGGCAAAGTCGATGTAAAAGCTGGTGCCCTGGCCCGGCGTGCTGTCAAAGTCGATGATGCCGTCGTGCCGCTCGACGATCTGTTTCGAGATGTGCATGCCAAGCCCGGTGCCGCCAAAGCGCCGCTGGTCGGTGTTGTCGACCTGGGTGAACTTTCCGAACACCAGATCGCGCGCCTCGGCGTCGATGCCCGCGCCGTTGTCCCTGACCGTGATCCGCACCCGGCCATCCCTGACCGTCATCGCGATGATCACGCTGGACTCCTTTTGCGAGAACTTGATCGCGTTCGAGATCAGGTTGGCCATGACCTGCATCAGCCGCGCCTCGTCGCCCAGGATGAATGCGCTCTGGTCGGGAAAGGTGCATTCAAAGCCGATGCTGGCCTGATCGGCAAATCCCCGGTTCGCCTCGACCGATTCCAGCACCAGGGCCCGCACGTTGACGGGGGCGAAATGATAGCTCATCTCGCCCGCCTCGATCTTTTGCGCGTCCAGCAGGTCGTTGATCAGATCGGCCAGACGCTTGGCGTTCTTGCCGGCTGTCTTGAGCATGGCCGCCTGCTTTTCGTTGACCTGTCCGACCAGCCCCATGTTGATCAGGTCGATCGATGCCTTGATCGAGGTCAGCGGCGTGCGCAGCTCGTGACTGACGGTCGAGACGAACTTGGACTTGACCTCGTAGGCGCGCACCGCCCGGTCATGTTCAATGCGCAGCGCGTCCATCTGGCGCAGGTTCTTGCGGTACAGTTTCAGGAATTCGAACGAGCAGTCGAGGATGAAGTAGATCACGAAAATGGCCGTGAAGAACTGGAGCCACCCCTGATCGGACAGCGGCGGAAGATGCGGCAGCACGTCCATCAGCGAGATGTATAGAAAGGTCGCGCCATAGATCGTCAGCCGTACCGCGAGCGCGGCCATGATCTGGTGGTTGTTCATCGCGGCAAAGAGCGAGGCGGCAAACAGAAAGAAGAGCGGCGTGAAGTGCCCGCCGTCGTGCTGTTGCAAGGCGATCATGGTGACGAAAAGGCTGATCGAGCCCGCCGAGCAGACGGTGTTGAACATCACCCAGGCCTGAAAGCGCCAGGCCTTGACCGCGCTGTGATCCTTCCAGGCGACCACGTTGCGGAACAGGACCATGTCCATGATCTCGGTCGTCAGCACGCCGAGATAGCAGGTGATGGCGACCACGGGGTCGAAATAGCCCACGCCCAGAACCGTGGCGGCCAGAAAGATCGCCTGCCGCTGCAGGAGCAGACGGCGGCCGATGTCGACATAGTCGCGCAAGGCCTGCTCGCGGTGCGAGATCGGCTCCGCCGGGGCGGCAATTTGGGTCGGGACCTCGGTATGCATCATCTCAACCTGCCCTGTTGTCCGCCGGGGACCGCCGCCGCGGCCCACCGCGGCGCCCGCAATTCATCGCCCCGCCGTGCCGCGCAAGAGGCCGCCGCGGCCGTTCTCTTCCTGGATGATGTCCTGCAGGACCATCTCGTAGGCCTGCCGCGCCCGGCTGGCCTGATCCTCGCTTTCGATGGGCAGCTTCCGCGCGACCCGCGCAAGCTCCACCTGCCGTTCCGGGGAAAGCTGGTCCGGCTCCACCAGATCCACCGCCCGGTGCAGCGCCACCAGAACGCCGGACTTGGAGATCGAGACAAGCGAGACCTCGTCGCCGATCACGGCCAGAACCTCGGGGCGGCTGCCCGAGAACGAGGTTGCATAGGGCAGCGGCATCGACACGCGCAGCACGCGCGGCGCATGGGCAAAGGCGGACTTGCGCAGCTTGAAGCACAGGAACACCCCGCCGCCACGATAGCAGATCAGGTTGCCCGACTCCGGCGCGATGCCGGCGCAGACCTCGGCCACCGACTTGAGCACGCCGCGAATGCCGCGCGGGCTCATGCTGCGGTGAATGTCGGGAAAATCGGCGATCCTGACGGCAAAGACGGTCGCAAAAAGCAGTTTGGCCCGGCTCATCGCCAGGACATAGTTTTCAAAGGCCGAATAGCCGACGAGCCGGTCGACATCGTCAAGCGAGATCGGGTCCTCGATCCGGGGCTTGGGCTCTTCGCCGCTGTCCTGGATGATCTTGCGCGCGCTGTCCACGGCGTCCGAGGCGCGCCCCAGCTCGAACACCATCTTTGCCGCAGCGCGCAGGCGGCAGCGCAACTCAAGGAAATCAAAAGGTTTTGTCACACAGTCGGTCGCCCCCACCGAAAAGGCCCGCTCGATGTAGCTCTTTTGCGACATCGCGGTCAGCATGATGATGGGAACGTCGAAATAGCCCTTGATGGCGCGGATGTTCTCGCACAGCACGATGCCGTTCATCTCGGGCATCTGGATGTCGAGCAGGATGCAGTCAAAGGGCGGCACGGCCGTCTCGATCGCGGCCAGCGCCTCGGCGCCGGAGGAGGCAGTCACGATCTCGTTGTCGTCCTCGGCCTCCAGGAACGTCGTGAGAAGTTCCAGAATGCTGGGTTCGTCGTCAACCGCGAGGAGTTTCATGCCCAGGTCCCGCCCCTTGAAAGTTGTCCACCCTGCCCCCGCACCCCAAAGGGCCGATCCGCCGGGCGCACCTGACCGCAAGGAGAGGTGCAGAGCCTCAGGCTCATGCGGAATGCGGGCCAGATTGCGGCCGCATTGTGATCATTTCAGGCAAATTTGACCGAAGCGGCGACGGCGGGCTGCGCGACGGCTCGGCCGGCCGGGGCAGATTTTGCCGGGGCCGGCAGGCCCGCGAATCAACCGGCGATGGTCTGACCCAAGGACCCGACTGTTTCCGGTCTCTCGACAGTCCGGCGCCCCTTGCCAGAGCCCGCCACACCAGACGCGCGACGGCGCCGATCAACATGTTGCGGTGATGCGCAGTTCGAAAACTACAAGCCAATTGGTTTTGGAATATTTGGCCAGAAAATATTTGACGCAATTCACGCTTCGTGGGTTAACCAGAGGTGAAGTCAGGGCCCGTTTGAATGCAGCACAACCGTCCAACCACTCTTGCGAGCCTGGCTGTCCATGCCGCGCCGGCTCCGGCCACCGGGATCACCCGTGCGGCAGAGGCCGACGGGCTTTTGCTCCCCTCGGGACATCTCAAGCCCGAGGGCGACCATCTGATCAGCCAGATCCGGGCAACGGTCTTGTCGTTCCATAACATGCATTTGCACGGCGATCTTCTGGTTCGCTTCATGAAGGCCCGCCATCACACCTTCATCGACCGGCTCAACTGAAAGTTGCCCGAAACCGACGAGATGGAATACGACCAATATGACACGCCGGCCTGCCGCTGGGTCGTGATCCACGAACTTGGCGAGGTGATCGGCGGCATCCGGATTTCACCGACAACGGCCAGGTGCGGAATCTACAGTTACATGTTGCGGGATGCTCAGCAGGGTCTTTTGAAAGAGATCCCGACGGACGTTCTCTATTTCGAGGCTCCGGTTTCCGAGACGATCTGGGAGGCCTCTCGACTCTTTGTTTCCCAAAACGTTCCAGCGGCCCGGCGCAGCGCCGTGCAGAAAGAGCTGATGCGCGCGCTCAGCGCGGCGGCGCTCAGCATGGGGGCAAGGCAGGTGATCGGGATCGTTCCGGCGGTCTGGTCGCGCTGGCTGCGCCGTCTGGGGCTGGATGCGGTCGCCGTCGGGCCCAGCTTTGCCGCCGATGGAACCGTCTCGCAGGCGGCCCTCTTCAGCACCTCGCGCCAGCGCGGCTGACCGCGCCGCCGGGTCCTGCCCCTGCCGCGATCAGCATCACCTGGCCGTTGATCTGTGTCAACGCGCCCCTGCCCCGGGCAAGGCAGGTTGGGACGGCGTCCGGCCCCAGGGCGCCTGATCCCCGAGAGGTCCCCGATGCCACACCCCGTTGCCTACATGCCGCTTGGCACCTATCCCGACGTGCTGCCTGACGCCGCGATCCTTGCGGCGGCCGGTTTTGCCCGCGTCCTGGGCCATGCGCTGCATGTCTCGACCTTCAGCGTCGACATCCCGCAGGTCGCGCCGACGCTGGGCGTCATGCTCATCGACGTGCCCGAACTGGTGCGCGCGGCCGAAGAGCGCAGCCGCGCCGCCGCCGCGCATCTGGGCAAGCTGGTGCTGGGCGCCCAGACCGGCGCCGAGCCGGTTCAACTCACCGCGCACCGGCTGGTCCTGGGCGGCGTGGCTGACGCCGCCGCCAGCGAGGCGCGTTATTTCGACCTGTCGATCCTGCCCTGGACCGCCGACAGCCAGACCGGCCCCGACCTGACGCAGGCGCTGGTCTTTGGCTCCGGCCGCCCGGTGGTGCTGGTGCCGCAGACCCAGGCCGCCGCAGCGCCTGACCATCTGGCCATCGCCTGGGATGAAAGCCCGGTGGCCGCGCGGGCCCTGGGCGATGCGCTGCGGCTCTTGCCGGACGGAGGGCGCGTCAGCGTCCTGACGGTGCGGGACGAAAAGAAGCTGGGCGACGAGACCATCGCCGAGACCCTGGCGGCGGCGCTGATCCGTCGCGGCTATCAGGCGCGCGCGGTGACGCTTTCCCTTGACGGCAAGACCATCGGCGCCGCCCTGCAAGACCGCGCGCTGGCCGAGGGTGCGGGCATGCTGGCGATGGGCGGCTTTGGCCACTCGCGCCTGCGCGACTTTGTCCTGGGCGGCGCGACCCGGGCCGTGCTTGGGTCCGTTCGCCTGCCGGTCCTGCTGTCGCACTGATCCGGCGCGGTCAGGCCCGGGCCAAAAGCGCGTCGATCTCGGCACGCGCGGGCATCGAGGGGGCGGTGCCGGGCCGCGTGACCGAAATGCCGGCCGTGGCATTGCCGAACCGGGCCGCCGCGACCGGGTCCTGCCCCTCGGCCAGGGCAGCGGCAAAGCCGCCGTTAAAGGCATCGCCCGCGCCCGTCGTCTCGACCACCGGGCCGGCGGGGATGATCGGCAGGTGCAGGGTCTGCGCGCCGTCGTGGTACAGAACCCCCTGCGCCCCCAGCGTGATGATCGCCGCCCCCGCCCCTGCCGCGCGCAGCGCGCGGGCAGCCGCCAGCGCGGTTTCGGGGCCAGTGACAGGGATGCCGGTCAGGGCCTCGGCCTCGGATTCGTTGGGGGTGACATAGTCGCACAGCGCCAGCATCCCCTCTGGCAAGCTGGCCGCCGGCGCGGGGTTGAGGATCGTCGTCACCCCCGCCGCGCGGGCCATCGCCAGCCCGTGGCGGGCCACCTCGATCGGCTGTTCAAGCTGGGTGATGAAGACATCCGCCCCCTGGATCAGCGCGCGGCAGCGGTCGACATCGGCGTTGGAGATCTGCGCCGCCGCGCCGGGGCTGATGATGATGGCATTGTTGCCGGTCGCATCCTCGATGAAGATATAGGCCGCGCCGGTGTAGCTGCCGGGGTCCTGCACCACCTCGGGGATGACGCCGGTCCTGGCCCAGATGTCCAGCGCCATGCGGGCGAAGTCGTCCTGCCCAAGGCGCGAGATGAAATGCGTCCGCGCCCCCGCCATGGCCGAGGCGACGGACTGGTTCGACCCCTTGCCGCCCGGACCCAGCGCAAAGCTGCGGCCCAGGATCGTCTCG
This sequence comes from Paracoccaceae bacterium, assembly GCA_052387855.1. Lineage (GTDB taxonomy): Bacteria > Pseudomonadota > Alphaproteobacteria > Rhodobacterales > Rhodobacteraceae > CAIYZT01. Next base: position 2,828 of record JBQTIT010000051.1, on the reverse strand, counting down.
CCCATCCTTGGCTGGCGCGCGGCGCGATAGGCGGTGTCGGCGACAAAGACGCCGAGGTTGACGACGGTCCCCATGGCTCAGCCCTCCGGCGGGATCACGCCCTTGCGAAAGATGAAGCAGCCATAGAACCGCCGCTCGCCGGTCTGGATCACCGCAAAGGCGTCCTTGGCGCGCTCGTAAAAGTCGAACCGCTCGATGCCGATCATCGGGCGCGCCCGGCCCTCGGCGGCGTCGATGGCGGCCTGCACCTCGGCCTGCACCGGCGGCACGGTGTGCGGATCGCCCACGATCTCCATCCGCCCGGCGAAATCGTCGACAAAGGTGTCTAGCGGCAAGAGCGACAGGATCGCGCTGGCGGCCTGCCCGCAGGTCAGATTGTCCATCCGCAAGAGCTGCCCCGTCACGGTCTGCCGCGCGATGGACTCCGAAGGGAAATTGGTATCCGCCAGCACCAGCGTATCGCCATGCCCCATGGCGCGCAGGGCATAGAGCACTTCGGCATTCAGGCGGTTGTCGATGGATTTCAGCATGCGGGGGGGGCTCCTGGTGGCATCGGCGGGGACGGGCCGCGCGGATCAGGCGATCCGCTGGCCGCTGGCCTGGTCAAAGAGGTGCATCAGCGCCGGATCGGGCGCAAGGGTGATCTTGTCGCCGGGCCTGAAGCCGTGACGCTCGCGAAAGACCGCGACGATTTCTTGCGTGCCGGTGCGGGCCAGAACATGGGTCTCCGACCCCGTCGGCTCGACCACCACCACCTCGGCGGGAATGCCCGGCCCGCCCAGCGCCAGATGCTCGGGCCGGATGCCCATCGTCACCTTGCGCCCCGCCTCGCGCCCCGGGCCGGGCGGCAGGTCGAGGGCAAAGTCGGGCCCGGCAAAGCCGCCGCCCGCACCGATCTCGCCAGCAAAGACGTTCATCGCGGGCGAGCCGATGAACCCGGCCACGAACAGATTGTCAGGCCGGTCGTACAGCTCCAGCGGCGAGCCGACCTGCGCGATATGGCCATCGCGCATCACCACGATCTTGTCGGCCATGGTCATCGCCTCGATCTGGTCATGGGTGACATAGACGGTCGTGGTCCGCAGCCGCTGTTGCAGCTCGCGGATCTCGGATCGCATCTGCACGCGCAGCTTGGCGTCAAGGTTCGACAAAGGCTCGTCGAACAGAAACACCTGCGGGTCGCGCACGATGGCGCGGCCCATGGCCACGCGCTGGCGCTGGCCGCCCGACAGCTCGCGCGGATAGCGTGCCAGATAGGGCGTCAGGCCCAGAATGCCGGCGGCGCGGGCGACGCGGGTGTCGATCTCGGACCGCGCCATGCCGCGCATCTTCAGCGCAAAGCCCATGTTGGCCGCCACCGTCTTGTGCGGATAAAGTGCGTAGTTCTGGAACACCATGGCGATGTCCCGCTCGGCCGGGGGCAGGTTGTTGACCACCCGCCCGCCGATGGCGATGGCGCCGGCGGTGATCTCTTCAAGCCCGGCGATCATGCGCAAAAGCGTGGACTTGCCGCAGCCGGACGGGCCGACCAGCACGACGAATTCGCCATCGGCGATGTCGATGTCGACGCCATGCACGACCTGCTGGGCCCCGTAGGACTTGCGCAAGCTGCGGACCGTGACCTCTGCCATCCATCCCCCCCGGCGCCTGACGCACCCACCCCTTGGGTTCAGTCGTAGCGAAACCCGGGCGGCCTGTCCACCACCTGAACATGCTAACATGTTAGGTTATTGACTCGCCCGGACAAGGCTGAGACAGTGGACTTGCCGCGCGGGGAAACCGGAGAGGAAGGCCTGTTCTGATGTGTTCCCGGCGGGAGTGTCATAAGGTGCGGCACCGGGGCGGGATGCCCTTTTCGGCCGGCCTGAGAACCAAAGGATTCAAAGGGAGGACCGAACAAAGGGAGGACCGAATGAAGGAAGCACTGTATCACTACGCCGCGCAGCGCGCGATGACGCGCCGGCGGCTCTTGCAGGGTGCCACGGCCCTGGGCGGCATGGCCGCGATGGGCGGACTTGGCCCCCGGATGGCGGCGGGCGCGGCGCATGGCGACGTGCGCGCGGCGATCCTGGCCATTCCCGGCGTCGGACAGGGCAGCCCGACCGATGCCCACTGGCAGCAGGTGGGCGAGCTTTGCCTTGGCCCGACCAAGGCCAATGTCGCCGAGGGCGAGTTCGCGGGGGTCGAATTGACCTTCATGGGCCTGAACAACCAGAACCTGCATAACTTCCTGTTCCGCGGCTTCCTCAAGCCGTGGGAGGCCTATACCGGCGCCACGATCACCTGGATCGACTTGGCGCAGGCCGACTACAACCCGCGGCTCCAGCAGGCGATCGCCACCGGCACGGTCGATTTCGACATCCTGGAGATGGGGGCGCCCTTCGAGGGCGACGTCTGCGGCAAGGGCCTGGCGTCGGAGATGCCCGACTGGGTCAAGGCGCAGATCGAGATGGACGACTATGTCGGCTACCTCAAGGCGCCGGTCGGCACCTGGGACGGCAAGACCTACCGCATCTCGATCGACGGCGACTGCCACAACTTCAACTACCGCACCGACGTGTTCGCCGATCCCGACCTCGCGGCGGCGTGGACGGCCGAGGGCGGCCAGGGCGATTGGGGCGTGCCCAAGACCTGGCAGCAGGTCCAGGCCGTGACCAAGTTCCTCAAGGGCAAGCAGCTGAACGGCCAGGATCTCTACGGCTACCTCGACCCGACCAAGCCGTGGGGCGGCTTCGCCTTCTATGTCCTCGGCAGCCGCGCCACCGCCTATGCCAAGCATCCCGACGATCCCGCCTGGCTGTTCGACGCCGACACCATGAAGACGCGCG
>JBQTIT010000050.1:0-16954 GCA_052387855.1 Paracoccaceae bacterium | reverse complement strand
GCTGTCTCTTGCGGAACCGGTTTACCGGACGGGTTCCCTCACGGGCGGGGAAACGCAGTGCGTTTCCTTTTCGACCGACTTTGGCCGAGGCACTCGCCGAGGTCATGCGAGCCGACCGCCCCATCCCCGGCCGAGGGCCCCAAAGGCCCTCGGCCAGCGCCCGACCCCCCCCGGGAGGGCGCTCCGCACCCTCCGGGTCGGGCGCTGGCCTCTGTGGTCTATGCGGAACCGGTCTATCGGATGCGTTCCCACACGGGCGGGGAAACACGGTGCGTTTCCCGATCCGCCCGCCCCTTGCGCGCGCCCGGACCTTTTGACCGACCGGGCGCGGGCCTTCAGTCCATCTGCTTGAAGTTCAGGCTCGCACCTTCCTTGATCCCGCTCGGCCAGCGGGCGGTGATGGTCTTGGTCCGGGTGTAAAAGCGAAAGCTGTCCGGCCCGTGCTGGTTCAGATCGCCAAAGGCCGACTTCTTCCAGCCGCCAAAGGTGTGATAGGCCAGCGGCACCGGGATCGGCACGTTGATGCCGATCATGCCGACGTTGACGCGGTTGGCAAAGTCACGCGCGGTGTCGCCGTCGCGGGTGTAGATCGCGGTGCCGTTGCCGTATTCATGGTCCATCGCATGGCCAAGCGCCTCTTCGTAGCTCTTGCAGCGCACCGTCGACAGCACGGGGCCAAAGATTTCCTTGCGGTAGATGTCCATGTCGGTGGTGACATGGTCGAAAAGATGCGGGCCGACGAAAAAGCCGTTCTCGTAGCCCTGCAACTTGAAGCCGCGCCCGTCGATCACCAGTTTGGCGCCCTGCGCCACGCCCGATTCCACCAGCCGCAGGATGTTGGCCTTGGCGGCGGCGGTGACGACCGGGCCATAGTCGATGTCATTGCCGGCGGTGTAGGGGCCGACCTTCAGCTTTTCGATCCGCGGGATCAGCTTTTCGATCAGCGCATCGGCGGTCTTCTCGCCCACCGGCAGCGCGACCGAGATCGCCATGCAGCGCTCGCCCGCCGCGCCATATCCGGCGCCGACCAGCGCATCGGCGGCCTGATCCATGTCGGCATCGGGCATGATGATCATGTGGTTCTTGGCGCCGCCAAAGCACTGCACGCGCTTGCCGTTGGCGGTGCCGCGCGAATAGATGTATTCGGCGATCGGGGTCGAGCCGACAAAGCCCACCCCGGCGATCTGCGGATTGTCCAGAATCGCGTCAACGCTTTCCTTGTCGCCGTTGATCACCTGCAACACGCCATCTGGCAGACCGGCCTCTTGCATCAGTTCGGCCAGCATCAGCGGCACCGAGGGGTCACGCTCGGACGGCTTGAGGATGAAGGCGTTGCCGCAGGCCAGCGCCGGGCCCATCTTCCACATCGGGATCATGGCGGGGAAGTTGAAGGGCGTGATGCCCGCCGCCACGCCGATCGGCTGGCGCATCGAATACATGTCGATGCCGGGGCCGGCCGAATCGGTGAACTCGCCCTTCAACAGATGCGGCGCGCCGATGCAGAATTCGATCACCTCCAGCCCGCGCTGGATGTCGCCCTTGGCGTCGGGCACGGTCTTGCCATGCTCGCTGGACAGGGCCAGCGCCAGCTTTTCCATGTCGCGGTTCAAAAGGCGGACAAATTCCATCATCACCCGCGCGCGGCGCTGCGGGTTGGTGGCGCCCCATTTGACCTGCGCGCGGGCCGCATCGGCGGTGGCCGCGTCAAGCTCGGCCTTCGAGGCAAGGGCGACCCTTGCCTGCACCTCGCCCGTGGCCGGGTTGAAGACATCTGCAAAGCGGCCCGAGGTGCCCGCCACATGCTTGCCGCCTATCCAGTGACCAATCTCTTTCATCGCGACTCTCCTTATGGGTTGCCAGCGGTTTACCATTGCAAAATCGCCCGACAAAGAGGCAATATTTCAAAAGTATTTTGCAGTTTTGCAGGGGTGGCGATGGACTGGGACGATCTGAGGATCTTTCTGGCGGTGGCACGCAGCGAAAGCCTGTCGGGGGCGGCGCGGCTTCTCAGGATCGACCCGGCCACGGTGGGCCGACGCATCGGCCGGCTGGAAGAGGGGCTTTCGGCGCGACTTTTCCAGAAATCGCCGCAGGGCTATGCCCTGACGGACGAGGGGCTGCGCCTGATCCCCCATGCCGAACGCGCCGAGGCGGCGCTCTTGTCGGCGGGCGATACGCTGAGCGGGACGAGCGGGCTGACCGGACAGATCCGCATCGGCGCGCCGGATGGCTGCGCCAATTACCTGTTGCCGCAGATCATCGCGCGGATCTGCGATGAAAATCCGGGGCTTGAGGTGCAACTTGTCGCCTTGCCGCGCGTGTTCAACCTGTCAAAGCGCGAGGCGGACATGGCGGTGGGCGTCTCGCGCCCCGAAGCCGGGCGGCTGACGGTGCAGAAGCTGTCGGACTATCATCTGCATCTGTCCGCCTCGCGCGACTATCTGGCGAGGCATCGGCCGATCCTGGCCCCCGCCGATCTGGGGGGGCACCGGCTGGTGGGCTATATTCCGGACATGATCTTTGACAAGGAGCTGGACTATCTGGCCGAGATCGGCGCCGGGCCGCCGCCGCTGGCGTCGAACTCGGTCTCGGTGCAACTGAACTTTCTGCGCGCCGGGGCCGGGGTGGGGGTGGTGCATGACTTTGCCCTTCCGGCCGCGCCGGAACTGGTGCGGGTGCTGCCGGACAAGATCCACCTCAAGCGCGCCTTCTGGCTGATCCGCCATGCCGACGACACAAGGGCCGAGCGGCTGAACCGCTTTGCCGACCTGCTGGTGCGGCAGGCCAGGGCCGAGATCCTGCGGCTTGAGGCGCTGGCGGCGTAACTTTCGGAAATATCCCCGTTTTTGTTTGACAGAATCTTGCGCCGGCGCGACGATCCTTTGGACAAACAGGGAGGAACAGCCATGCTTGTCAGCCAAATCCTGAAATCCAAGGGGTCCGAAGGTGTGGTGACGATGTCGGCCGCTCTGCCGGTGTCCCGGGCGGCGGAAATGCTGAGCCAGAAGCGGATCGGCGCCATCGTGATCTCGGAAGACGGCAAGACCCTGTCCGGCATCGTCTCCGAGCGCGACATCGTGCGCGAGGTGGGACGCCGGGGCAGTGCCTGCCTGACCGACACCTGCCGGTCGATCATGACCTCGCGTGTTGTCACCTGCTCTCGCGCCGACCCGGTCGATTCGGTTCTGCAAAAGATGACCGACGGACGCTTTCGCCACATCCCCGTCATCGAGGCCGGGGTGCTGGTCGGGCTGATCTCGATCGGCGATGTGGTCAAGGCGCGCCTGTCCGAGCTGGCGATGGAACGCGACGCGCTGGAAGGCATGATCAAGGGCAACTGAGGCGGCGGGCCGGTGGCGGGACGAATTCGGGCTTGCCACGGCCGGCGCAATAATGTTGCGTGCCATGAAATCCCTGGCGGAGCGCAAGATGCGGATCGGCTTTTATCCCGGCACCTTTGACCCTGTGACGCTGGGCCATATCGACATCATCCAGCGGGCGCTGGTGCTGGTCGACCGGCTGGTGATCGGCGTGGCCATCAACCGGGACAAATCGCCCCTCTTTCCGCTGGAAGAGCGCGTTGCCATGCTCGAATCCGAATGCGCCGCCATCGCCGCGCGGACGGGCGGGCAGATCGTGGTGCATCCGTTCGAGAATCTGCTGATCGACTGCGCGCGCGAGCTGGGGGCCAATGTCATCATCCGCGGCCTGCGCGCGGTGGCCGATTTCGAATACGAGTTTCAGATGGTCGGCATGAACCGCGCGATGGACAGCTCGATCGAGACCGTGTTCCTGATGGCCGACGCCCGGCGGCAGGCGATTGCCTCCAAGCTGGTCAAGGAAATCGCGCGGCTGGGCGGGGATGTGTCAAAGTTCGTCCCGCCCGCCATCGAAGAGGCGCTGCGGGCGCGCTACGGGCGGAAATAGGGCCTATCGCCGCGGACCGGCGCTTTCCTGTTGGAATATTTGTTCCACATGATAGCCTGCGCCCCGGGGGCAATTTGCAACAGGGACCCGGGATGGATCTGGCAGAACAGAACGAGGCGGCCCCGGCCCCTGCGACGGTCGAGGAGTTCCGCGAGCGTCTGGCCGAGGTGATCGACGATCTGCCCCGCCGGTTGCGGCAATGCGCCGACTACATCGCCGCCAACACCGACCGGATCGCGGTCTCGACGGTGGCGGAACTGGCCGCCGGGGCCGATGTGCCGCCCTCGGCGGTGATGCGGTTTTGCCAGATTCTGGGATTCAGCGGCTTTTCCGAGATGCAGCGGCTGTTTCGCGGCGCTTTCGTGCCCGGATGGCCCGACTATGCCACGCGGCTGAGCAACCTCAAGGAGGGCGCGGTGGGCAGCCCCTCGGTCCTGTTGGGCGAGTTCATCGAGGCGGGGCGGCTGTCGCTGGAATCGCTGGCCGCCTCGGTCGACGAGCGCGCGCTGGCGCAGGCGGTGGATGCGCTCAAGACGGCAGAGACGCTGCACCTGATCGGCCTGCGCCGGGCCTTTCCGGTCGCCTGTTATCTGGCCTATGTGTTTGAAAAGATGGCCGTGCCGGCGATGCTGCACGATGGGGTCGGCAAGCTTGACCATCGTCACGCGCTGCGCGCCGGGGATGCCGTTCTGGCCATCACCTTTGCGCCCTATTCCGAAGAGACCATCGCGCTGGCCGCCGATGCCCGCGCCCGTGGGCTGAGCGTGGTGGCGCTGACCGACCGGCCGACCTCGCCGCTGGCCAAGGTGGCGAATGTGGTCCTGACCGTGGCCGAGGTCGATTTCGGCGCCTTTCGCTCTTTGTCGGCCACCATCGCGCTGGCCATCGCGCTTTCGGTGGCGGTGGGAACGGCGCGGGAATAAAAGTTCTTTCGCTTTGTCGCGAAATGGAATAAAAATTCCAAATGTCCTTTGACGACTGAGTCTCATGGACCAAAGTCAGGCATGTACTCAGGCTGTGGGGGCGTCGATGAAAGCGCTGGATGTCATCACCATCGGACGTTCTTCGGTCGATCTTTACGGCATGCAGGTGGGCGGCCGGCTTGAGGACATGGGCTCGTTCCAGAAATACATCGGCGGCAGTCCGACCAACATGGCGGCCGGAATGGCCCGGCTGGGAATGCGCTCGGCGCTGATCACCCGGGTCGGGGACGAGCATATGGGCCGCTTCATCCGCGAGGAACTGGTTCGCGAGGGCGTCAACGTGGATGGGGTCAGGACCGACCCCGAACGACTGACGGCGCTGGTCATCCTCGGCATCCGCGACGAGCACCAGTTTCCGCTGATCTTCTACCGCGAGAATTGCGCCGACATGGCGCTGGAAGAGGCCGACATCGACGAGGGATTCATCGCCTCGGCCCGGGCGGTGGTGGCGACGGGCACGCATCTGTCGCACCCGCGCACAGAGGCGGCGGTGCTCAAGGCGCTGGCGCTGGCCGGCAAGCACGGCGCGCGGCGGGCGCTGGACATCGACTATCGGCCCAACCTGTGGGGGCTGGCCGGGCATGGCGCGGGGGAAAGCCGGTTCATCGAAAGCGCCAAGGTGACGGCGAAATTGCAGGCCAGCCTGCACCATTTCGACCTGATCGTCGGCACCGAGGAGGAATTTCACATCGCCGGCGGCACCACCGACACCATCGCGGCACTGCGCGCGGTGCGGGCGGTCAGCGGCGCGACGCTGGTCTGCAAGCGCGGCGCGGCGGGGGCGGCGGCCTTTGAAGGTCCTATTCCGGACAGTCTGGACGCGGGGCAGACCGGCCCCGGCTTTCCGATCGAGGTGTTCAACGTCCTGGGCGCGGGCGACGGGTTCATGTCGGGTCTGGTCAAGGGCTGGATGGAGGATGCGCCCTGGCCGGTGGCGCTGAAATACGCCAATGCCTGCGGCGCCTTCGCGGTCAGCCGGCACGGCTGCACGCCGGCCTATCCTTCGTGGGAGGAGCTTCAGTTCTTCCTGTCGCGGGGCGTCGTCACCCCGGCGCTGCGCCAGGATGCGGCGCTGGAGCAGATCCACTGGTCCACCAACCGGCGCAAGCGCTGGACCGAGGTGCGGGCCTTTGCCTTCGACCACCGGATGCAGCTTGAGGAGTTGCCGGGCGCGACGGTGGAAAAGATCGGCCGCTTCAAGGAGTTGTGCCTTGACGCCACGCTGGCGGTGTCCGGGGGGCGGCCGGGCTATGGGCTCTTGTGCGACAACCGTCTGGGCCGCGCGGCGCTGCACCGGGCGGCCGGGCAGGGGCTGTGGATCGGCCGTCCGGTGGAATGGCCCGGCTCGCGCCCCCTGACGCTGGAGCCAGAGCTTGGCCCCGACTTTGGCGGCCTGGCCGAATGGCCGCTGGAGCATGTGGTCAAGGTGCTGTGCTTTTGCCACCCCGAGGATGAGACCGCGATGCGCGCGGCGCAGGAAGAGACCGTCAGCCGCCTGTTCCACGCCTGCCGGCGCAACCGGCTGGAAATGCTGCTTGAGGTGATCCCGTCCAAGGTCGGCCCGGTCGATGATCTGACCACCGCGCGGCTGATCAGCCGGTTCTACGACATCGGCGTCTTTCCCGACTGGTGGAAGCTGGAGCCGATGCAGAGCGCCGAGGCCTGGGCCGCGACCTGCGCCGCGATCGAGGCGCGCGATCCCTATGTGCAGGGCATCGTGATCCTGGGCCTTGGCCAGAGCGAAGCCGAGCTTGCGGCCGCGTTCCGGCTTGCCGCGCCCTTTGATCTGGTCAAGGGTTTTGCCGTGGGCCGGACGATCCACGCCGACACCGGCCGCGCCTTTCTGGCCGGCCAGATCGACGAGGCCGCCGCAACCGCGCTGATGGCCGAGAATTTCCGGCGTCTTTGCACCCTCTGGGACGATGCCCGCGCCGAGAGCCGCAGAAAAAAGGGAGAAGCCGCATGACAATGGTTCGACTGACCGCCGCGCAGGCGATGGTGAAATGGCTCTCGGTGCAGATGACCGAAGAGGGGACGCGCTTTGTCGAGGGCGTCTGGGCGATCTTTGGTCATGGCAATGTCGCCGGCCTGGGCGAGGCGCTTTATGCGCACCGCGACGTGCTGCCCACCTGGCGCGGCCACAACGAGCAGACCATGGCCCATACCGCCATCGCCTATGCCAAGGCGCAGCGGCGGCGGCAGGCGATGGCGGTCACATCGTCGATCGGTCCGGGCGCGACCAACATGGTGACGGCGGCGGCGCTGGCCCATGCCAACCGCCTGCCGGTGCTGTTCATCCCCGGCGATGTCTTTGCCAGCCGCGCGCCCGATCCGGTCTTGCAGCAGATCGAGGATTTTCAGGACGGCACCGTCTCGGCCAACGACTGCTTTCGGCCGGTGTCGCGCTATTTCGACCGTATCACGCGGCCCGAGCAGCTTTTGACCGCGCTGCCGCGCGCGCTGCGGGTGATGACCGACCCGGCCGAATGCGGCCCGGTGACGCTGGCCTTTTGCCAGGACGTGCAGGCCGAGGCCTTTGACTACCCGCTGAGCTTCTTTACCCCCAAGGTCTGGAAAATCCGTCGGCCGGAGCCTGATGCAGATGAGCTTGCCGCAGCGGTGGCGATGCTGAAGGCCGCCCGCAGCCCGGTGATCGTGGCCGGGGGCGGGGTGCTTTATTCGGGGGCCGAGGGTGAGCTGGCGGATTTCGCGGCGCGCCATGGCATTCCCGTGGTCGAAACCCAGGCCGGCAAGTCGGCGCTGGCCCATGATCACGCGATGAACTTTGGCCCCGTGGGGGTGACGGGGGCCTCTTCGGCCAATGCGCTTTGCGCCGCGGCCGATGTGGTTGTGGCGCTGGGAACGCGCCTGCAGGATTTCACCACCGGGTCCTGGTCGGTTTTCAAGAACCCGGACCTGCGGATGCTGTCGGTCAACGTGCAGCCCTATGACGCCGGCAAGCATGGCGCCCTGGCGCTGGTGGCCGATGCCAAGGTGGCGCTGACGGCGCTGGACAGGGGCCTTGGCGCGCAGAAATGGGCGCCCGATGCCGGGCTCAAGGCCGAATGGCTGGCCGCGACCGCCGCCGAAAAAGCCGCGCCGGCGCAGGCCAATGCGCTCCCGACCGACGGCCAGGTGATCGGCGCGGTGCAGCGCAGCGCGGGGCCGCAGACCATCGTGATGGGCGCCGCCGGCACGATGCCGGGCGAGCTGCACAAGATCTGGGATGCCGCCCAGGGCGGCTATCACATGGAATACGGCTTTTCCTGCATGGGCTACGAGATTGCCGGCGCGCTGGGGATCAAGATGGCGCGGCCCGGGGCGGATGTGATCTGCATGGTCGGGGATGGCAGCTACATGATGGCCAATTCCGAACTGGCGACGGCGGTGATGATGGGGGTGCCCTTTACCGTCGTGATCACCGACAACCGCGGCTTTGGCTGCATCAACCGCTTGCAGCGGGGCACCGGCGGGGCGGGGTTCAACAACCTTCTGGACGATGCCTATCACGTCAATCCCAGCGCCATCGACTTTGTCGCCCATGCCGCCGCGATGGGGGCACTCGCGGTCAAGGCCGGCTCGATCGCCGAGCTTGAGGCGGAACTGGCGCGGGCCAAGGGCGCCTCGCGCCCGGTGGTGATCGTGATCGACAGCGACCCCTGGCACACGACCAAGGCGGGCGGGTCCTGGTGGCAGGTCGGCGTGCCCGAGGTCTCGGAACGGGCCGAGGTGCGGGCGGCGCGCGCGGCCTATGAGGCGGCGCAGGGCGCGCAGGTGCTGGCCGGCTGAGGCGCGGGGCGGCGGGCGGGCCGGGGGCCAGCCCCCGGACCCCCGGGATATTTGGACGAAGAAGAAGGAGGCGCCGATGGCCGATCTGCATCTGAAGCCGCGGGGCGAGCGGGGTCTGGTGCATGATGTCACCCCGCAGAGCGCGGGTTGGGGCCATGTCGGCTTTGCGCTCTACCGGCTGCGGCGGGGTGAGGTGGCTTCAAGCGTCACGGGCGGGCGCGAGATCATCGCGGTGCTGGTCGAGGGCAAGGCGCATCTGACCGGCGCGGGGCAGGACTGGGGCGTGCTGGGCGCGCGGATGGACGTGTTCGAAAAGACCCCGCCGCATTGCCTGTACCTGCCCCCGAGCAGCGACTGGGCCGCGCGGGCCGAGACGGACTGCACGCTGGCCATTTGCTCGGCGCCCGGCAAGGGCGGGCACGGCGCGCGCCGTCTGGGGCCGGACGGCATCACCCTGACGCAGCGGGGGCAGGGGCAGAACAGCCGATTCATCAACAACATCGCCATGGAAGGGCTGGACGTCGCCGACAGCCTCCTGGTGACCGAGGTCTTTACCCCGCCGGGCAACTGGTCGTCCTACCCCTCGCACCGGCACGACGAGGACGACTTTCCCCGCATGACCTATCTGGAAGAGACCTATTACCACCGGCTGAACCCGGCCCAGGGCTTTGGCATCCAGCGGGTCTATACCGAGGATGGCAGTCTGGACGAGACGATGACGGTCAAGAACCACGATGTGGTGCTGGTGCCGCGCGGGCACCATCCCTGTGCCGCGCCCTATGGCTACGAGATGTATTACCTCAACGTCATGGCCGGGCCGCTGCGCAAGTGGCGGTTCCAGAACGACCCCGATCACGACTGGATTTATCGGCGCGACACTGCCGGCGCCTGAGCGGCGGCGCATGCCGGCTTGCGCCGGGGGCGGCTTTGTCCCAAGCATGATGCAAAAGCGGCAGAGGCGCCATGGACACTGACGACACCGTTCTGGCGGCGCTGCCGATGGCGGCGCTGCGCATCGGCCCCGATGACCGCGTGGCGCTGCTGAACCCCGCCGCGCAAGAGCTGTTCGGCGCGCAGGCGCTGGGCCGGCATTATGCCATTCCGCTGCGGCAGCCCGAGATTCTGGCCGCGATCGGCAGGGCCCGGGCCGAGCGGCGCGTGCTGGAGGCGCAGGTTTTTCTGGCGCAGCAGGCGCAGGACACCGTGCTGCAGGCGCGGGTGATCCCGGTCGGCGGCTCGGTCGTCATCGTGTTTCAGGACCAGACCGCGCTGGCGCAGATGGACCAGATGCGGCGCGAATTCGTGGCCAATGTCAGCCATGAGCTGCGCACGCCCCTGACCTCGCTTCTGGGGTTCATCGAGACGCTGCGCGGCCCGGCCCGGGACGATCCGCAGGCGCGCGGCCGGTTCCTGTCGATCATGGCGGCCGAGGCCGAGCGGATGCGCCGGCTGGTGCAGGATCTCTTGCACCTGAGCCGGGTCGAGGCCGAGGAACGGCTGCGCCCCGAGCGCGAGGAGGATCTGTCGTTTCTGGCGCGCGAGGCGGTCTCGGCGCTGGGACCGATGGCGCAGGCGGCCGGGGTCGATCTGCGCCTGTCGGGGGCAGAGGCGGCGCACCGCGCGCGGGCCGACCGGGACCAGATCCTGCAGGTGCTGTCAAACCTCATCGAGAACGCGGTCAAATACGGCTCGGCGCGGGGGGGGCATGTCGACATCGCGCTGAGCCGCGAAGAGGGGCCGCGCGGGCAGATGCTGCGTTTGTCGGTCAGCGACCACGGCGAGGGAATCGATCCGCGCCATCTGCCCCGCCTGACCGAGCGATTCTACCGCGTGGACGGTCACAGGGCGCGCGAGCAGGGCGGCACGGGTCTGGGTCTGGCCATCGTCAAGCACATCGTCAACCGCCATCGCGGGCGGCTTGAGATTGAAAGCGTGCCGGGAAAAGGCAGCCGGTTCAGTGTCTTGCTGCCGCTTGGCTGACCGGGGCGGCCAGGGTGTCCGGGGGACCCCTGTCATGAAAGTGTTACAGATGTGTCGCAAAAGCGAAACGCGCACGCCCTATCCGGGCATGGGAGAGGCGGCCATTCGGGCTGCCACTTGCTCTGCCACAGGACTGGAGAATCAGATGTCCCTCATGAAGCTTTCAACCTCGACCCTTGCCGTTCTGGCGCTGTCGGCCGGCGTTGCCGCCGCGCGCGACCAGATCCGCATCGTCGGCTCGTCCACCGTGTTCCCCTATACCCAGGCGGTCGCCGAGGAATTCGCCAACCAGGGCGGCGCGGCGCCGGTGGTCGAATCGACCGGCACCGGCGGCGGCATGAAGGTGTTCTGCGCCGGCGTCGGCGCTGACCATCCCGACATCACCGGCGCCTCGCGCGCGATGAAGAAGTCGGAGCACGAGCTTTGCGCCACCAACGGCGTGACCGACATCACCGAGGCGCTGATCGGCTATGACGGTCTGGCCATCGCCATGTCGAGCGCCAACGCCACCGACATCGACCTGTCGCTGACCCAGGTCTACCTGGCGCTGGCCGCCAGGGTTCCGATGGATGGCGCGCTGGTCGACAACCCCTACAAGATGTGGTCGGACATCGACGCCGCGCTGCCGGCTGCGCCGATCCTGGCCTATGGCCCGCCGCCCACCTCGGGCACCCGCGACGCCTTTGTCGAGCTGGCAATGCATGTCGGCTGCGGCGCGACCGACTTTGCCAAGGCTCTGAAAGAGGCTGGCGACGCGGATGCCTATGCCAAGTTCGTCGAGGAAGACTGCTCGCGCATGCGCCAGGACGGTCTCTTTGTCGAAGCCGGCGAGAACGACAACCTGATCGTGCAGCGTCTTGAGGCCGATCCCTCGGCCGTCGGCATCTTCGGCTATTCCTTCCTCTACGAGAACCTCGACAAGCTGAAGCCGGTCAAGGTTGGCGGTGTGGCGCCCGATCTGGACACCATCGCCTCGTTCGACTACCCGATCTCGCGTCCGCTCTACTTCTACGTCAAGAACGCGCATCGCGGCGTGATCCCGGGCCTGAACGAATTCCTCGCGGCCTATTCCTCGGATGACGCCATGGGCGCGGGCGGCTATCTGTCCGAGCGCGGCCTGGTCGTGCTGTCGGACGAGAAGCTGGCCGAAGTGCAGGACGCGCTGACCAACGCCGTCAACATGGCCGCTCCGGCGAAGTAAGACAACCTGCGCCGCCCGGGGCCAAGGCCTCGGGCGGCGTCGATCTTGAAAAGGGGCCGACGTGACCGGGCTTGCATTTCTCATCCTTCTTGTCGCCACCGCTGCCGGCTACGGGCTGAACCGGATGGCCGCGAACGGGATCAAGTCGGGCGGCGGGCGTCTGCATTCCCTGACGTCTTTTCACGGCGCCTATTCGGCGCTTCTGGTCGGGATCCCCGGCATCATCGTCATTCTGGCCTGGCTGGCGCTGCAACCGACCATCGTCGAGCGGTCGGTGATGTCCGCCCTGCCTGCCGGGGTGCTGGACGGGCTTGACCTGGGCCAGGTGTCGCTGATCCAGGCCGAGATCACCTCTATCGCGGGCGGGCAGGTCTTTGGCACACCCGAGCCCTGGAAGCTGGACGCGGCAGAGATGCTGGTCGCGCGCTCTGCATCGGCCAGCCTGGCGCTGGTGGTCGTCATCGCGCTGATGTCGGCGGCAATCGTGGTCTTTGCCCGCAGCCGCGTCTCGGCCGCCTTTCGCGCCCGGCACGGGGTCGAGCGGATGCTCCTGGGCCTGATGGTCTTTTGCTCGACCATCGCGATCTTTTCCACCATCGGCATCGTGCTGTCGCTGGTGTTCGAGAGCATCAAGTTCTTTTCCCTGGTGCCGATGCACGAGTTTCTCTTTGGCCTGCGCTGGGAGCCGCAGATCGCCATCCGTGCCGATCAGGTCGCGGGGCAGGGCGCCTTTGGCGTGATCCCGGTCATCATGGGCTCGGTCCTGGTCATGCTGATCGCGCTGAGCCTTGCGGTGCCGATCGGGCTGTTCGCGGGCATCTACCTCAACGAATTCGCCTCAAGCCGAGTGCGCAACCTCGTCAAGCCGACGCTGGAGATTCTGGCCGGGGTGCCGACCATCGTCTACGGCTTCTTTGCCATCCTGGTCGTCGCGCCCTTTCTGCGCGGGCTGGGCGAAAGCCTGGGGCTGGCGGTCTCGCCCACCACGGCGCTGGCGGCGGGGCTGTGCATGGCGATCATGCTGATCCCCTTCATCTCGTCCTTTGCCGATGACGCGCTGTCGGCGGTGCCGCGCTCGCTGGCCGACGGCTCGCTGGCGCTGGGGGCGACGCGGGGGGAGACCATGCTCAAGGTCCTGTTTCCGGCCGCGATCCCCGGCATCGTCGGCGGCGTCCTGCTGGCTGTCAGCCGCGCCATCGGCGAGACGATGATCGTGGTCATGGCCGCCGGCATCATCGCCAAGCTGACGATCAATCCGCTGGACAGCGTCACCACGGTGACGGTGCAGATCGTGACCCTGCTGATCGGCGATACCGAGTTCGACAATCCCAAGACGCTGGCCGCCTTTGCGCTGGGCTCGCTGCTCTTCGTGATCACGCTTTGCATCAACATCTTTGCGCTCCGCATCGTGCGGAAATACCGTGAACAATATGACTAGGATGCCCCCGATGCCGGACATGGCCCCCTCTGCCGACACCAGGGCGCGTTTCGACTGGACCGCCCCGGCCTATGTGGAGCGCATCCGCAAGCGCCGCCGGGCCGAGTTCCGGCTCAAGGTCGCCGGCGTGGTTTCGATTTCGCTGGCCCTGGGCTTTCTGGCCCTGATGGTGGCCTCGCTGGCCTCGACGGGCTACAAGGCCTTTACCCAGACCCATGTGACCATCGAGGTGCCGATCAGCGCCGACAACGTCGATGCCGCCGACATCTTTGGCAGCAAGTGGCGCGTCGTCATGAAAGAGGCGGTGGCGCAGATGTTCCCCGATCTGGACAAGGACGGGTTGAAAGCGGCGGGCGAGATCCTGTCGGACGGCGCGCAGTACATGGTGCGCGATGCGGTCATCGCCGATCCGTCGCTGATCGGCGGGGTGCTGACCATCAAGGTTCCGGTCTCGGACCCCTTTGATCAGCTTTCCAAGGGCCTGATCGACCGAAACACCGCCGAGGGCGACCGGCGGGTCGACGATGCCCAGATCCTGGCCTTTGACAGCCTGACCGATGCCGGCCGCATCTCGGCGCCGGTGAACTGGGGGCTGATGACCAACGCGGACTCGCGCTTTCCCGAACTTGCCGGCCTCAAGGGCGCCTTCATCGGCACCGGCTATCTGCTCCTGGTCTGCTTTGCCATCGCGCTGCCCGTTGGCATCGGCGCCGCGATCTATCTGGAAGAATTCGCGCCGCGCAACCGGATGAGCGACTTCATCGAGGTGAACATCAACAATCTGGCCGCCGTGCCCTCGGTCGTGTTCGGCCTTCTGGCGCTGGCGGTGTTCCTGAACTGGTTCGGCCTGCCGCGCGGCTCGCCGCTGGTGGGCGGGCTGACGCTGGCGCTGATCTCGCTGCCGACGATCATCATCGCCACGCGCGCCGCGCTCAAGGCGGTGCCGCCCTCGATCCGCGAGGCGGCGCTGGGGGTCGGGGCATCGCGCCAGCAGGTGGTGTTTCACCATGTCCTGCCACTGGCGATGCCGGGGGTGATGACCGGCACGATCCTGGCCATGGCCCATGCCATCGGCGAGACGGCGCCGCTGCTCTTGATCGGCATGAACGCCTTCATGACCAGTGCCGCCGCGACGCCGCTGGACAGCGCCACGGCGCTGCCGACGCAGATCTTCATCTGGGCCGACAGCCCCGAGCGCGGCTTTGTCAGCCGGACCTCGGCGGCGATCCTGGTACTGCTGACGATTCTGGTGATGATGAACGGGCTGGCGATCTGGCTTCGCCGCCGCTTTGAGCGGCGCTGGTAGGGGGGCGCAGAGAGCCATGAAAGACATTCGAATGGAGAGCCGTGTGGACAGCACCGTGAACAAGATCGAGGCCCGGCATGTGCAGGTGCATTACGGCACCACCCATGCCATCAAGGACGTCAACGTCGACATCCGCGACCGGGCCGTGACCGCCTTCATCGGCCCCTCGGGTTGCGGCAAGTCCACCTTTCTGCGCTGCCTGAACCGGATGAACGACACCATCGCCGCCTGCCGGGTCGAGGGGTCGATCCGGATGGAGGGCGCGGACATCTACGACAAGTCGGTCGACCCGGTGCAACTGCGCGCCAAGGTCGGGATGGTGTTTCAAAAGCCCAATCCCTTTCCCAAGTCGATCTATGACAACGTGGCCTATGGCCCGCGCATTCACGGCATGACGGCAAGCAAGGCCGAGCTTGACCAGATCGTGGAAACCTCGCTGCGCCGCGCGGCGCTGTGGGGCGAGGTCAAGGACCGCCTGCAAGCCCCGGGCACCGGCCTGTCGGGCGGCCAGCAGCAGCGGCTCTGCATCGCCCGCTCGATCGCGACATCGCCCGAGGTGCTCTTGATGGACGAGCCCTGCTCGGCGCTGGACCCGATCGCCACGGCGCAGGTCGAAGAGCTGATCGACGAGCTGCGCGCCGATTTCTCGGTGGTGATCGTGACCCATTCGATGCAGCAGGCCGCGCGCGTCAGCCAGCACACGGCGTTTTTCCACCTCGGCTCGCTGGTCGAATATGGCCAGACCGGGCAGATCTTTACCAACCCGAAGGATCCGCGGACCGAATCCTACATCACCGGCAAGATCGGCTAAGGGGGCAAGATGAACAATTCCCAACATATCCTGCGGGCCTTTGACCGCGACCTCGAGGCCGTGCAGGCGCTGATCATGCGCATGGGCGGCATGGTCGAGGCGGCGCTGGCCGATGCCGCCAAGGCGCTTGAGACGCAGGACGGCGAGCTGGCCGAGCGGGTGCGCGCCGGCGACAAGGCGGTGGACGCGATCGAGGAAGAGATCAACGCAGAATGCGCCCGCCTGATCGCGCTGCGCGCGCCGATGGGCACCGACCTGCGCATCGTGCTGGCGGTGATCAAGATCGCCACCAACCTGGAGCGCTGCGGCGACTATGCCAAGAACCTGGCCAAACGCAGCCAGGTGCTGTCGACGCTGCCGCAGGTTCCCGGGGCGGCGGGCGCGCTGCGGCGCCTGTCGCGGCAGGTCGGGCTCTTGCTCAAGGACGCGCTGGACGCCTTCATCGCGCGCGATGCCAAGCTGGCCGAAGAGGTGCGCCAGCGCGACCGCGAGGTCGATCAGATGTACAACGCCCTGTTCCGCGAGTTCCTGACCCACATGATGGAAGACCCGCGCAACATCACGCCCTGCATGCACCTGCATTTCATCGCCAAGAACGTCGAGCGGATCGGCGATCACGCCACCTCGATCGCCGAGCAGATCATCTACCTGACGACCGGCGAGATGCCGGACGAGGCGCGGCCCAAGGTCGATTCGGTTTCCAGCGGGACGGCCGAATGACCCAGCCCAGCGTTCTTCTGGTCGAGGACGAGCCGGCGCAGCGCGAGGTGCTGCGCTACAACCTCGAAGCCGAAGGCTTTGCGGTGATCTCGGCCCGCGACGGAGAAGAGGCGCTGGAGCGGATCGCCGAGGGCCCGCCGGACCTGATCCTGCTGGACTGGATGCTGCCGCATCTGTCGGGGATCGAGGTCTGCCGCCGTCTGCGGATGCGCCCCGAGACGCGCGCCATTCCGATCATCATGCTTTCGGCGCGGTCCGAAGAGGTCGACAAGGTGCGGGGCCTTGAAACCGGCGCCGATGACTATGTGATCAAGCCCTATTCGGTGGTCGAGTTGATGGCGCGGCTGCGCGCCCATCTGCGCCGGGTGCGGCCGGCCGCCTCGGGCATGGTGCTGGAATGGCAGGACCTGCGGCTGGACAGCGAGACCCACCGCGTGACGCGGGCGGGGGCCGAGATCAAGCTTGGCCCGACCGAATTTCGCCTGCTGTCGACCTTTCTGGAGCGGCCCGGCCGGGTCTTTAGCCGCGAGGCGCTGCTGGACCGGGTCTGGGGCCGCGACATCTATGTCGACAGCCGCACGGTGGATGTCCACATCGGGCGCCTGCGCAAGTCCTTGATGGCCGCAGGCGGCAACGATCCCCTGCGCACGGTGCGCGGAACCGGCTACGCGCTGGGCTAGGGCGGATCAGGCACACCTCGCCCCGGGGGCGGGCCGGGGGCCCCGGGGACGCCCGGGGGGGGGGGGGGGGTTTAGGGGGGGGCCCCGAGGGTTTGGGGGCGCCGGGCTGCGGCAACACA
>JBQTIT010000049.1:0-13891 GCA_052387855.1 Paracoccaceae bacterium | reverse complement strand
TGCCGCGCCTTTCCCCCCGGGGCGGTAAAAGGA
This sequence comes from Paracoccaceae bacterium, assembly GCA_052387855.1. Classification (GTDB taxonomy): domain Bacteria; phylum Pseudomonadota; class Alphaproteobacteria; order Rhodobacterales; family Rhodobacteraceae; genus CAIYZT01. The sequence goes on along the minus strand of JBQTIT010000049.1, from coordinate 13,858 downwards.
AGTGCTTTTTCTTCTCCGCCCGGCAAAACGTGGCCGAGGCCATCGCCGTGTACTTGCGTTCCGGTCGCTAAAATCCCGCCGAGGGCCCCAACGGCCCTCGGCCAGCGCCCGCCCCGCCCCTGGCGGGCGCTGGCCTCTGTCACTGATGCGGAACCGGTTGTGCCGAGCCGTTCCCACACGGGCGGGAAAACGCGGTGCGTTTTCCTTTTCCGCCCGGCCAGACGTTGCCGAGGCCATGCGAAGGCCCGTCAACATCCCCAGCCGAGGGCCCCAAAGGCCCTCGGCCAGCGCCCGACCCCCGCAGGGAGGGCGCTCCACGCCCTCCGGGTCGGGCGCCGGCCTCTTTCAGCTATGCGAAACCGGTTTACCGGACATGTTCCCACACGGGCGGGGAAACGCGGTGCGTTTCCATCTCCGCCCGACTTTGACCGAGGCAGAAACCGAGCCCATGCGCGCCGCCCTGACCAAGCACAACGCGGTGCCCCCAAAAACCAACCCCCGGCCCCTGCATCCCCTTCGGACGCGCCTTGAACCCACCCCGGCAGGACCCTATGCTGCCGGCGATGTCAGCCCCCCGCCCCGCCCCGTTTCTTCCGGTGTGCCGTCCGCAGCTTCCGCCAGCCGACGAGGTCGCCCGTTACCTGCGCCTGACCGACGCGGTGCGCCAATACACCAACCGCGGCCCGCTGGTGCTGCAGCTTGAGCAGCGCCTTGCGGCGGCCATGCGCCTGCCCGCCCATGCCCTGCGCACCGCCTCGAACGGCACATCGGCCATCGAGATCGCGGTGCTGGCCCGGGCCGGCGCCGCCACGCCCGACCGCCCGCTGGCGCTGATCCCCTCTTACACCTTTGCCGCCACCGGGCTCGCGGCCGAACGGCTGGGGTACATCCCGGTCTTTGTCGACGTCGACCCCGACACCTGGTCCATGGATCACGCCGCCGCAGCCCGCCACCCCGACCTGGACCGCGTCGGGCTGATCCTGGATGTGGCGCCGCTGGGCCGCCTGCCAAACCTCGACGCGGCCGAGACGCTCTGCCGGCAGACCGGCATCCCGGTGGTGATCGACGCCGCCGCCTCGTTCGAGTCGCTCCTGGATGCCCCGCGCGCCGCCTCGGCGACGGTGCCGGTCACCCTGTCGTTCCACGCCACCAAGACCTTTTCCACCGGCGAGGGCGGGGCGGTGATCTGGGACAGCGCGTCCGGCGCCGAAGCCCTGGTGCGCGCCGCCAACTTCGGCTTCAACTACTCGCGCCGGTCCGAAGAGGGCGGAACCAACGCCAAGATGAGCGAGATGAGCGCCGCCGTCGGCCTGGCCATGCTGGACAGCCTTGCCCGGCGCCGCGCCGACTATGCAAGCACGCTGGACCACTGGCGCGCCGCCCTTGCCGCCCTGCCCGGCCGCTGCCACCTCGCCCCCGATCTGGCCTCGGTCTATGTGATCTGGCAGGCCCCCGGCGCCCGGGACCTGACCCGCGCGCAAGAGGCCCTGACCGCGGCCGGGATCGATTCGCGCCAGTGGTACGAGAAGGGGCTGCACACAATGCCGCATTTCCAGCGCCGCAGCGGCCGGCCGGCCCCGCTGCCGGTGACCGAAGATCTGGGCGCGCGGCTGCTGGGCCTGCCCATGGCGCATGACCTTGACCCGGCGGCGATGGCGCGGATCGCCGCCGTGATCCGCTCAAGCCTGGGCTGAGCCCGCGTCCAGTCGCGCCAGCGCCCATCGCGCCGCATCGGCCACCACCGGATCGGCGTCTTCGGTCAGCCGGGCTGCGGCGGGCCGCAGCGCCGGCATGCCGGAATTGCCGATGGCATAGAGGGCGTTGCGCACCATCCGCCCTCGCCCGATCCGCTTGATCGGGCTGCCGGCAAACCGTGCGCGAAACGCGGCGTCGTCCAGCGCCGCCAGATCGGCCAGTTCCGGCAGACCCACCCGCGAGGCATAGCCGGTCTCGCGCGCGGCGGCGGCGAACTTGTTCCAGGGGCAGACGGCCAGGCAGTCATCGCAGCCATAGACCCGGTTGCCCATCAGAGCCCGCAACGCGGGCTCGACCGGCCCGGCATGCTCGATCGTGAGGTACGAGATGCAGCGCCGCGCATCCAGTTGATAGGGCGCGGGAAAGGCGTGCGTGGGGCAGATGTCAAGACAGGCGGTGCAGGTGCCGCAATGGCTGACCTCGGGCAGATCGCGCGGCAGATCGAGCGTGGTAAAGATCGCCCCCAGAAAGAACCAGTTGCCCAGATCGCGCGACAAAAGGTTGGTGTGCTTGCCCTGCCAGCCCAGCCCCGCCGCCTGCGCCAGCGGCTTTTCCATCACCGGCGCGGTGTCGACAAAGACCTTGATCTCGCCCCCGGCCGCATCCAGCAGCCAGCGCCCCAGCCGCTTGAGCCGGCGCTTGACCAGATCGTGGTAATCGCGCCCCTGCGCATAGGCCGACACCAGCCCCCGGTCCCTCTGCGCCAGCCCCGCCATCGGATCGCCCTGGGGGGTATAGACCTCGGCCAGCATGATCACCGACCGCGCCTGCGGCCACAGCGCCGCCGGATCGCCGCGCCAGTCCGCGCGCGCCTCCATCCAGCCCATCTGCCCCTGCCGCCCCTCGGCCAGAAAGGCCCGCAGCCGCGCCGCCGCCTCGGGCACGGCCCCCGGCGCGCAGATGCGCATCTTGGAAAACCCCTCGGCCAAGGCGCGGGCCTCAAGCTCTTGCTTCATGGCCATTCACTTTGGTCAAATATCCCGGGGGAGGGCCGGAATTTCCACGAAATTCCGGCGAGGGGGCAGCGCCCCCTCTGGCGGCGGCCTCAGAAGTCCAGATCGGCATAATGCGCCGGCGGCGGAAAGCCCGTGATCTGGTCGGCCAGAAGCGTGCGGAACGAGGGGCGCGACTTGATCTTGGCGTACCAGTCCTTGACCGCCGCATGCCGGTTCCAGTCGACATCCGAGATGTAGTCAAGGCACGACAGATGCGCGGCGGCCGAAAAATCCGCCAGGCTCATCGCTTCGCCCGCCAGCCAGCGCCGCTGGTCCAGGATCGCCGCCAGATAATCGAGGTGAAACTTGATGGCCACGGCGCCGGCCTTGACCGCGCGGCTGTCGGGATAGCCCAGGCCCATCACCTTCTTGTTGACCCGTTCGTAAAGCAGCTTCGAGGTGACCTCGGCATGAAACTTGTCGTCGAACCAGGCGCAGATGCGGCGCACCTCGTGGCGCGCCTCGGCGCCCTGCGGCATCAGGGCGGGGGTGGGATAGGTCTCGTCCAGATATTCGCAGATCGCCTGGCTTTCAGTCAGCAGCCTGCCCTCGATCCTCAGGACCGGCACCTTTCCGGCCGGATTGCGGCGCAGGAATTCGGGCGTCTGCTCCCAATACCTCTCGTCCACCAGATCGACCTCAAGCTTCTTTTCGGCCAGCGTCAGGCGGACCTTTCGGCAAAAGGGCGACAGCGGGAAATGGTACAGGCGGATCATCTGGGGGACTTGTCCTCGGGGCTCTGCCCTTCATTGCCTTGCCGGGGTGCCTTGGTCAATCCTGCGGTGCAAAGCAGTCCGCGCGGCCGTCCAGCGCGATGGTCTCGGCCCCCGACAGGATCGCCCGCGCGCGGCCGCGCACAAAGGACGACGGGTTGGCCGCATCGCGCCCCTTGGGGTCGGGCAGGACCGCCGCGAGCCGGGCGGCCTGCACCGCCGTCAGGTCCACCGCGTCAACGCCAAAATAATGCCGCGCCGCCGCCTGCACGCCAAAGACGCCCTCGTCGAATTCGGCGGTGTTGAGATAGACATGCAGGATGCGCCGCTTGGTCCAGACCACCTCGACCACCGGGGTCAGCCCCGCCTCCAGCGCCTTGCGCAGCCAGGACCGGCCGTGCCAGAGAAAGGTGTTCTTGACCATCTGCTGCGTCAGGGTCGAGGCGCCGCGCCCCGAGCCCTCTTCGATGGCGACGCGGATCGCGGCCATGTCAAAGCCCCAGTGCAGGCAGAAATTGGCATCCTCCGCCGCCACGACCGCGCGGGCCATCTCGGGCGCGATCCGGTCCCAGCCGACCCAGTCCTTTTCGATGCCGCCGAGCCGCCAGGCCTCGCCGATCTGGAACAGGTTGATGGGCGGCGGCACCACGGCAAAGCCAAGGATCATCGCGGCATAAAGCACGCCCAGCCCCGCCAGACCGCGCCGGGCCCACAGACGGACAAGCTGCCAGCGCGTGCGGACGGGGGCCGCCTTGGGGGCAGCGGGCTTTTTGCGGCGGACGGGTGTCTTTGCGGCGACCATCGGCGGTCAATAGGCCGCAGGGGCGGGTGGGGTCAAGCGGGGCCGGCGGCGAGCGGGCCATGTGCCGATCGGTGGTTGCCGGCGCCCGCCGGTCCGGCCGCATTCAGGCGCAGCCTGTCCAGAGCCCGCCTCAGACCCTGTGATAGGGCCCGCCGCCCAGAATCGTTGCCGCACGGTAAAGCTGTTCGGCCAGCATCACCCGCACCAGCAGATGCGGCCAGACCATCGCGCCAAGGCTGATCGCGGCGTCGGCACGCCCCCGCAGGGCCGCATCGATCCCATCCGCGCCGCCGATCACAAAGGCCAGATCCTGCCGCCCGCCGTCGCGCCAGCGTGCGATCTCTGCGGCGAACTCGGGTGAGGACATCAGCCTGCCCCGCTCGTCCAGCGCCACCAGCGCCGCCCCCGCCGGCACCGCGCGCGCCAGAAGATCGGCCTCTGCCGCCATGCCGCCGCCGCGCCTGTCCTCGACCTCGTGCTGCTGCACAGGACCCAGGCCCAGCGGCCGCCCGGTCCGGTCGAACCGCTTCAGATAGTCGTCCACCAGATCGCGCTCGGGCCCGGCCCGCAGCCGCCCCACGGCGCAGATGTGGACGCGCAAGGCCTCAGGCCCCGCGATGCGCGCTTCCCGGAAGCCACATCTTTTCAAGCTGATAGAATTCGCGCACCTCGGGGCGGAAGACATGCACGATCACGTCGCGCCCGTCGATCAGCACCCAGTCGCCGGTTTCCTTGCCTTCCATCTTGGCGCTCATGCCAAAGTCGTGGCGCAGACGGTCGACCAGCTTTTCCGAGATCGACGCCACCTGCCGCGACGAGCGGCCGGAGCTGATCACCATGTAATCGGCCACGTCCGAACGGCCGCGCAGGTCGATCTGCACCACGTCCTCGGCCTTGTCATCCTCAAGCGAGGCCAGAACGGCGGCAAGGACCTGTTCGGCGCTGTAGTCTTCGGCGGCGCCGGCCCGCACAAGGCGCGGTCCCACCGGCAATCCGGTGGCGGGGTCAGAATGAGACAGGACTGGGTCCTCCTATAAGGCGCCGCCTTGGCCCGGGCGCTGGGCCTCTTGCAAACCTACCATTGCCGGCAGGCCGGTTCAACGACAAGCCGGGGCGGATAGCCGCCTTTGCCCCGCTTTGCAAGCGCCAGCATTGAAAGCGGCGCCGGATCGTCGTATGAGGCGGCCATGACCCCGGTTTTCGACATCGCCGACCACGACCGCCTGCCTTGGCGCTTTGCCGCGCGGGCAAGGTCCGTGAACGCGCGCCGCGCCTGATCCCGCGCCGGCCCGTCACCCCCATCCCCTGCATTCACGAAAGCAACGCCATGATCGCGCGCACCCTTTACGACAAGATCTGGGACGACCACGTCGCCCACCAGGCCGAAGACGGCACCTGCCTGCTCTACATCGACCGCCATCTGGTGCACGAGGTGACCAGCCCCCAGGCGTTCGAGGGGCTGCGCATGGCGGGCCGCCGCGTGCGCGCGCCGGAAAAGACCATCGCGGTGCCCGACCACAACGTGCCCACCACGCTTGACCGCGCCAATGCCGCGACGATGACCGAGGACAGTCGCATCCAGGTCGAGGCGCTGGACAGGAACGCCAGGGATTTCGGGATCAACTATTACCCGGTGTCCGATGTGCGCCAAGGCATCGTGCACATCGTCGGTCCCGAACAGGGCTGGACCCTGCCCGGCATGACCGTGGTCTGCGGCGACAGCCACACCGCGACGCACGGCGCCTTTGGCGCGCTGGCGCACGGCATCGGCACCTCCGAGGTGGAGCATGTGCTGGCGACGCAAACCCTGATCCAGCGCAAGGCGAAGAATTTCAAGGTCGAGATCACCGGCTCCCTTCGCCCCGGCGTCACCGCCAAGGACATCACCCTGTCGGTGATCGGCGCCACCGGCACGGCGGGCGGTACCGGCTATGTCATCGAATACTGCGGCCAGGCGATCCGCGAATTGTCGATGGAAGGCCGGATGACCGTCTGCAACATGGCGATCGAGGGCGGCGCCCGCGCCGGCCTGATCGCGCCGGACGACAAGACCTATGCCTATTGCATGGGCCGCCCCCACGCCCCCAAGGGCGCGGCATGGGAGGCCGCGCTGGCCTATTGGAAGACCCTGTTCAGCGACGAGGGCGCCCATTGGGACAAGGTCATCACCCTGAGGGGCGAGGACATCGCCCCGGTCGTCACCTGGGGCACCTCGCCCGAGGATGTCTTGCCGATCACCGGCACCGTCCCCGCGCCGACCGATTTCACTGGCGGCAAGGTCGAGGCGGCCCAGCGCAGCCTTGACTACATGGGCCTGACGCCGGGCATGAAGCTGAGCGACATCCGGATCGACACCGTCTTCATCGGCTCCTGCACCAACGGCCGGATCGAGGATCTGCGCGCCGCCGCGGCGATCCTGAAGGGCAAGAAGAAAAAGGACGGCATCCGCGCCATGGTGGTCCCTGGCTCGGGCCTGGTGCGCGCCCAGGCCGAAGAAGAGGGACTGGCGCAGATCTTCATCGACGCCGGCTTCGAGTGGCGCCTTGCGGGCTGCTCGATGTGCCTGGCGATGAACCCCGACCAGCTCGTGCCCGGCGAGCGCTGCGCCGCCACCTCGAACCGCAATTTCGAGGGCCGCCAGGGCCGCGGCGGCCGCACGCATCTGATGTCACCCGCCATGGCGGCGGCGGCGGCGATCACCGGGCACCTGACCGATGTGCGCGAGATGATGGGCGAGACCGTCTGACCCATCCCGTCGCAAGGCCGGGGGTTTCACACCCCCGGACCCCCGTGGGATATTTGCACGAAGAAGAAGCCCGAAAGGTCTTGTTAACCCTTCTCCGCCAGGATCGGAACTGCGGTACAGGCGGGGACGCCGATGACCGCCGGAGGAGAAGGCACCCCCTCGGCTTGACCCTGTCTCCCGTGGGGGGTGCTGGACCCCTGCTTCTTCTCTGCAAAAATATCCTGCGGGGGTCGGGGGGTGCAAAACCCCCCGGGGTTTGTCACAGGAACACCCTCTCGAATGCCCACCAGGCCCCGATGGCCGCGATCCCGGCAGAGGCCGGAATGGCGATGCGCGCGCGGTACCAGGGGCGCCTGCCGAAGGGCAGGGCGACCAGCGCCAGCGCGGCCCCGATCACCGAAAGCTGGCCCAGTTCCACCCCGATGTTGAAGCCGATCAGGCCGATGACGAACCTGCCCTCTTGCAGGCCGACATCGCCCAGAACCGAGGCAAAGCCGAGCCCGTGCAGAAGGCCGAATCCGAACACCACCGCGACGCGGGGCAGGCCGATCTGCCCGCCGCGGATGTTCTCGACCGCGACATAGACGATCGAGGCGGCGATCAATGGCTCGACGATCGCCGCCGGCACGCTGACCAGTCCAAGGCTCGCCAGCGCCAGCGTGACGGTATGGGCAAGGGTAAAGGCGCTGACCTGCCACAGAAGCGGACGCAGACGCAGCGAGAACAGGAACAGGCCCAGCACGAACAGGATGTGGTCCAGCCCCTTGGGCACGATGTGTTCAAAGCCCGAGACGATGTAGCGGGCAAAGACCGCACCGGCGCTGTCGGCCGCCAGCGCCTCTCGCGGGAGCGGGTCCGACAGGGCGCCGCCCGACAAGAGTGCGGCATAGGAATCGATGTCGCCCTCGGCCTGGCGGACGACGAGGGAGCCCAGATCGGCCGTCCAGCCGATCCGCACCGCCGACCCGTCGGGGGGCAGGTCGGCTTGCAGGATCAGCACCGAATCGCGGGGCAGGTCGGTGTTGCCGACGGCGGGGACCTGCGCCTCGACCAGGCGCGGCAGAACCGTGGTCTCACCGGCGAGGATCACGAATTTCGCCGCCAGGGCGGGCCAGGCCCGGCTCAGGTCCGCCGCCAGGGTGGCGGGCGCTTCGGCGCGCAGGGCGTCGTGGCGCGCGGCAAGGGGCGAGTCGCTGGTGTCTTCAAGCCCGGCCACGTCCATGCCCGCCAGCATCGGCTCCAGCGTCATGCGGATGCGAAGATCGACCACCTCGGCCCCGACCGTCACATCCGCGACCGAGGGGCGAACCTCGTGCCCGCCGGCGGGCGCGGCGGCCATTGACAGGGTCAGCAATAAGACCACCTTTGCAAGGAAACGGCGCAGGGGACTTTGGGGCATGAAACGATCCTTCTGGATTTCGGTCAAATTGGGGCTTGTTGCGGCAATGTCCAGCGCCCTCGCGGCGCAGGCCCATGAATTCTGGTTGCAGCCGCTGGATTACACGCTTGATCCGGGCGCGCCGATGCAGGTCGAATGGCGCAACGGCGAGATGATGGAGGGGGTCGAGATTCCCTATCTGCCGCAGGGCCCGGTCAGCTTTAACGTGATGATCGGCGATCAGGTTCTGCCCTACAAGGGCCGCCTCGGCGATTCGCCCGCGCTGACCATGACGCCGCCCGGCCCCGGTCTTGCCGTGGTGGTGATGGAGACCATCGACACGGTCCTGACCTATGAGGACTTTGCCAAGTTCGAGCGTTTCGTGACCCACAAGCGGCTGGGCGATGTGCTGGAACAGCATGCGGCGCGCGGCCTGCCGCAGGTCGGCTTCGGCGAATCCTATCGTCGCTTCACCAAGGCGCTGGTCGCCGTGGGGGATGGCGAGGGCGCCGACCGGCCGATGGGCCTGCGGATCGAGATCGTGGCGCTGGCCAATCCTTATACCGACGATCTGTCGGGCGGGATGCCGTTGCAGCTTTTCCTTGATGGCCAGCCGCGCCCGCAGACGCAGGTGTCGCTCTTTGCCGCCGCGCCGGACGGAACGGTGAGCGAGACCTTTTACCTGACCGATGCCGAGGGCAAGGTGACCGTGCCCGCGCTGGCCGGGCACAGCTATCTGGCCGATGCGGTGGACATGTACGCGCTGGCGAACGGGGACACCAACAGGGGCCCGGTCTGGCATTCGGACTGGGCCTCGCTGACCTATCAGGTGCCCTGAACGCTTGAAGCGCCCGGGCCGCTGCGGTAAGAGCGGCCAAAGTCAGGAGCATCCGATGGACCCCTTCACCAAGCTCACCGGCGTCGCCGCGCCCATGCCGCTGGTCAATATCGACACGGACATGATCATTCCCAAGCAGTTCCTGAAGACGATCAAGCGTTCGGGTCTGGGGGTGAACCTGTTCGACGAGATGCGCTATACGCCCGACGGCGCGGAAATCCCGGACTTCGTGCTGAACCAGCCGGCGTATCGGGGGGCGCAGATCATCGTTGCGGGCGACAATTTCGGCTGCGGCTCCAGCCGCGAGCATGCGCCCTGGGCGCTGCTGGACTTTGGCATCCGCTGCGTGATCGCGACCTCTTTCGCGGACATCTTCTACAACAACTGCTTCAAGAACGGCATCCTGCCGGTCGTATTGCCGCAAGAGGCGGTCGATGTGCTGATGGCCGATGCGCGCAAGGGGGCCAATGCCCGCCAGACCATCGATCTTGAGGCGCAGACGGTGACGACCTCGGACGGGGTCAGCTTTGGCTTCGAGGTGGACAGCCACCGCAAGCATTGCCTGATGAACGGTCTGGACGACATCGGGCTGACGCTGGAAAAGGCTTCGGCCATCAATTCGTTCGAGGCGCGGGCCCAGACGCTTCGCCCCTGGGCCTGAGGGCGACGGGCGGCCGGGATCGGCCGCCGTTTGTTCCTTTCCTGCAACATGGTCCGCAATAATCCGCCCCCCGCCGCCGCGGGGGCGGTGCGGGGCGTTGCCCGGGCTGGCCGATCTTGGCAAGAATGTGGCCAAAACAAGGCACAATGCCACAATCGAGCCGGCCTCTGAAAAGTACGGGCGGCAAGGCTCGGGGCGCGAGGGGGCAGGACGTTGGATATTCCGGGCATGACCGGGGCGGGGCTGCGTGCCCTGCTGGTGATGGCCACGATCGCGGCGCCGTCGGTTCTGCTGGGTGTGGCCAGTGCCGATGCGCGCCAGATGGTGGCGCTGGCCGCCGTTTTCGCGGGTGGGTTGACCTGGGTCGAATATCGCGGCGCAACGCCGGGGCTGGTGGGGTTTCGCGAGGCCAAGCCCTTTAACCGCATCCGTTTTGCCATGGTGTGCGCCACGGTCGTCCTGCTCAGCCTGATCGAGGCCGGCCGCACCGCGCCAACCCCGCTGACCGAATTCCTGCGCGCCGTCGGGGCGCTGATCGGCGCCGCCATGGATTTTCCGGGCAGTCCGGTGCGTCTGGCGACGGACCTCATGGCGCGGGCCGACCCCGGGCAGGGGACCGAGCCGGTGCGGACCGCGGCAGGCATGGCCCTGCTGGTCGCGCTGCTTTCGCTGTCGGTGTTTGTGCTCGTGCTGCGGCCCGGCGCCTGGCCGCGCCGGAACGGGGCGTTCAACGTCTGGGTCAACCTGCCGACCTTTGACCCCTCGGCCGGGGGCGACGTGGTGGCCCGCCTGCGCCGCGACGCGCGCGTTAACATTGCGTTAGGGTTTCTTTTACCATTCTGGATGCCGGTGGGGATCAACCTAGCCGCGCCGGGGTTTCAGCCCTTGTCCGTGGCCTCGCCGCAAACCCTGATCTGGACGGTCACCGCATGGTCCTTTCTGCCAGCAAGCCTGTTCATGCGCGGTGTGGGACTGGGCCGCGTGGCCGCGATGATCGCCGACAAGCGCCGCCTTTCGGCGCAAGGGGCCGAAGCGGGTCTTGTCGCGGCCTGAACCTTGTGCGGCGCCTTGCGCTGGCCCTGGTCGCGGCGCTGCTGGCCGCGCCGGCGCCGGCGCAGGATTTACGGATCGCGACCTACGGTGCCGATCTGGGCCGCTTTGGCCCCGGACTGCTGTACGCCGATCTGCGGGCCGGCCGCAGCGCAGAGGTTGGCGCGCTGGTCGAGGTGCTGGTCAGGCTGAACGCCGACATCCTCTTGCTGACAGATTTCGACTATGACGCCGGCGGCCTTGCCCTGTCGGCGCTGGCGACGCGGCTGGACGAGCGGGGGCTGACCTATCCGCATCTTCTGGCGCTGCGACCCAATTCGGGCGTGGCTTCGGGGCTGGACCTGGACGGCGACGGGGCGCTGGGCGGGCCGCGCGACGCCATTGGCTACGGGCGCTTTGCCGGGGCCGAGGCGATGGCGCTCTTGTCGCGCTACCCGATCGACGCGGGCGCGGTCCGCGATTTCACCGCGCTCTTGTGGCGCGACCTGCCGGGCAATCTGATGCCCCCCGTCCCGCCCCGCGTGGCCGAGGTTCAGCGCCTGTCCTCGGTCGGGCATTGGGATGTGCCCGTGCTGCTGCCCGGCGGCAGGGTGCTGCGCGTTCTGGCCTATTCCGCCGGCCCCCCGGTCTTTGACGGGCCAGAGGACCGCAACGGCCGGCACAACCATGACGAGGCCGCTTTGTGGCTGGCCTATCTGGACGGCAACCTGCCCGCGCCGCCGCCCGAGGGGCCGCTGGTGCTGCTGGGCAAGTCCAACCTGGACCCGGTGGATGGCGAGGGCCGGCAGGGGGCGATCCGGGCGCTGCTGTCCCATCCCCGCCTGCAAGACCCCGCGCCAAGGGGCACCTCGGGGCGAACCGAGCCGGGGCATCTGGGCGATCCGGCGCTGGACACCGCCTTTTTCGACACCGGCGCCGGGGGCCTTCGCACCGACATTCTGCTGCCCTCACGCGATCTGGTCCTGCGCGGCGCGGGGGTGCTCTGGCCGCCCGATGCCGATCCGCTTGCGCCGCTGCTTGGCGCCGCCTCGCGCCACCGGCCGGTCTGGGTGGACCTGTCGCTGCCGCCCTGAGCCGGTGGTCCATGGCAATTGGTCCAAGTCCCCCACCCCATCCCTCCCCCGCGTGGGGAGGGATGGGGTGGGGGGCCTTGCCGGAAGCATTCCCCCTGCCCCGAGCCCCCGGCATCCTTGACCCCGCCCTGCCCTTTGGCTAGTCCAGCGCCTAGAAAATCTTCAAGGGGCGCCCCATGGCCAATTCCTCCATCCTCATCCTCGCCGGCGACGGCATTGGCCCCGAAGTCATGGCCGAGGTGAAAAAGATCATCACCTGGTTCGACACCGCGCGCGGCATCCGGTTCGATGTGTCCGAGGATCTGGTCGGCGGCTGCGCCTATGACAAGCATGGCACCCCGCTGCACGACGACACCATGGCGCGCGCGCAGGCGGCCGACGCGGTGCTGCTGGGCGCCGTGGGCGGGCCGAAGTACGACAAGCTGGATTTTTCCGTCAAGCCCGAGCGCGGCCTTCTGCGCCTGCGCAAGGAGATGGACCTGTTTTCCAACCTGCGCCCGGCGCAGTGCTTTGACGCGCTGGCCGATTTCTCGTCGCTGAAAAAGGATGTGGTCGCGGGGCTCGACATCGTCATCGTGCGCGAGCTGACCTCGGGCGTCTATTTCGGCGAGCCGCGCGGCATCTTCAAGGAAGGCAACGAGCGCGTCGGCATCAACACCCAGCGCTACACCGAAAGCGAGATCGCCCGCGTCGCACGCTCGGCCTTTGAACTGGCGCGCAAGCGGGCGGGCAAGGTCTGCTCGATGGAAAAGGCCAACGTGATGGAATCGGGCATCCTGTGGCGCGAGGTGGTGCAAGAGGTGCACGACCGCGAATATCCCGATGTCGCGCTGACCCACATGTATGCCGACGCCGGCGCGATGCAGCTTTGCCGCTGGCCCAAGCAGTTCGACGTGATCGTGACCGACAACCTCTTTGGCGATCTGCTGTCGGACATGGCCGCGATGCTGACCGGCAGCCTTGGCATGCTGCCCTCGGCCAGCCTTGGCCTGCCGATGGCCAACGGCCGGCCCAAGGCGCTGTACGAGCCGGTGCACGGGTCCGCCCCCGACATCGCGGGGCAGGGCAAGGCCAACCCGATCGCCTGCATCCTCAGCTTTGCCATGGCGCTGCGCTATTCCTTTGATCTGGGGGCCGAGGCCGCGCGGGTCGAGAAGGCGGTGGAAAAGGTGCTGGCGGACGGCGTGCGCACGGCCGACCTGATGGGCCCGGCCGGCGGCGTGCCGGTCAGCACCAGCCAGATGGGCAATGCAATCGTGGCGGCGCTGAACGCGAGCCTCTAGCAGGCGGCCGGGGGCGGCAGGCCCGGGGCATGCAGGACGGTTCCGCCTCGCGGACTGGGTCCTGAAGCGATCGGCCAGGGCCAGCCAGGTCAGGTGCTGGCCTCTGGATCGTAAACGGAACCGGTGAACCGGAGGTGTTCCCACAAGGGCGGGGAAACGCGGTGCATTTTTATTCCCCCCCCCCCGACTTTGACCGAGGCACTCGCCGAGGTCATGCGGGACGCCCGCCCCATCCCGGCCGAGGGCCCCAAAGGCCCTCGGCCAGCGCCTGCCCTTCCCCCGGCAGGCGCTTCGCGCCAGCCAGGTCAGGCGCTGGCCTCTGTCAGATATGCGGAACCGGTCTACCGGACATGTTCCCACACGGGCGGAAAAACGCGGTGCGTTTTCCTTTTCGCCCGACTTTGGCCGAGGTCATGCGAGCCGCCCGCCCCATCCCCGTCCGAGGGCCCCAAAGGCCCGTCGCCAGCGCCTGCCCTTCCCCCGGCAGGCGCTTCGCGCCAGCCAGGTCGGGCGCCGGCCTCTGTGGACGATGCGGAACCGGTCTATCGGACAGGCGTCCACACG